>JAZRBB010000011.1:0-21151 GCA_045634865.1 Candidatus Enterousia sp. | reverse complement strand
ATAACCTGTCGGATATTACAGAATTCAGGGCGCTTTGAACCCCCATACCAACCGAACGCGATACGGGCGCCGTTTCGGGATTAATGGCAACCACCGCCGATTCCACAGCCGAACGCGCCGCATCAGTGTCGGATGCAAGATGCGTCTGAATCAAAACGGATAAATCATGTAATGGTACAGATGACGCCCCCGCAACAGATGCGACCGCGCGCGCCGCAGATTCCGACAGATTATTTTGCGTTACTATGTCAGATGTGGATTTTACTGTCGCCGTTACATCACCCCCGTTCCAGGTCAGGTCGTATAAAGGGCTGCTGATGTCGACATTGGCAAAAATCTGATCGCCAAACACCCGATATGTACCGGCGGAATCAAATGCCAATTTTAATAATCCGTTTCCGGTAAATCCATTTGCATTTGTGACATTGATTTGTCCCGAATTGCCACCACGCAGTGTTGCCAACATTGTACCATTTAATGCGATTGCCCCCTGGGTTACAGATGATGCGCCAATATCAAACGTTGTGCCCGACGCTATATTTAATGTACCCGTTCCCGTTACACCGCCAACAATCGTTGTATTACCCATAAAATTTATGGTGCCATCGTTATGGATATCATTTGCGATGCCATTTGCGGTATTTCCACGAAACGTCGTGTTCCCATTAAATGTGATTGTATCATTATTATACAATGCGCCACCCATTTCACCGGCATGATTGTTAATAAAGGATGTGGTGCCATTAAACACTATTTCTGCGGCACCAACCGTACCATCCGATTGGGCAACCGAATTCCAAATTGCGCCACCGTTCAGCGTTGATTGGTTACCGATAAATCGCGTTGTCCCGTTAATGGTAATGTGCGAATCCTGGGTTGCGCCATCAAATGCACGCGACACAATCGCACCACCATGCGCCATGGAAGTATTTGAATCAAATAAATTTGTGCCGTTTGTAACCCCAATCACCAAATCAGCAGCGCCGGTGTTGCCACGATTATGAATTGCACCACCGCCACTTTTGGTCGCACCCGTATCATGCGCAATATTGCCACGGAACACATTTTCAGTTCCAATAATATTCATATCGGCCGCGTTGAATATTGCACCACCATATCCGGCAGCGGACGAGTTGTTTTGAAACGAAATCATTGGCGCGTTTATACCAATCGTGCCACCGTTATCCAGGGCACCGGCAGTGCTGCTGGTGCTGTTGTTATTAAACAAAACCTGGCCGGATGTGTTGGCGGTCAGTGTGCCGGAATTTTTAAGACCGCCACCGTTACTGCCCGTATTTGCAGAAAAGATAAAATCACCACCCGTCAGGGATACCGTGCCCACATTTACCAATGCGCCATTATAATTGTTCGTATTACCCGAAAATTCTGCGCCACGCGCAAAAGAAACCGTGCCCGATGCATTATTATTTAATAATGTTCCAACCCCCGTGTTACCAGAAAAGATTGCCGTGTCTTTAAAGACCAGGCTGGAACCAGATTGATCCATCAGAATTGCAGATGCGCCCGCAGCCGTATTATTGGAAAACGTGGTCGGGCCTTCAAATTCAACCGCGCCCCCCAATATGGCAAGTGCACCACCGGACGTACCCGCAGAATTACCAATAAACTGCGCCGCCCTATTAAAAATTATATCGCCCGCCGTCATTATTGCGCCGCCCTTGGTCGCCGATTAATTATTGGCAAAGGAAGATGCGTTATTAAATACAATCATACCTTCACGGTGATTAATGGCGCCACCACCGACATAAACACTGGTCATAGATCCGGTTGCTTTATTTTCACCGAACACGGCGGGGCCGACAAAAATTATATCAGGGTTGGTCGCATTACCCGCGCCATAGTTAAATATTGCACCACCCCCGTTCGGATTGTTTGTGGTATTGCCCGCAAAGTTAGACGCGCCATTAAAAACAATTTTTCCACCAACGGTATAACCCGCGCCCGTTGTGGACGATAACCAACCATTGCCAATCGCACCACCCATGCCACCATTGTTTAATGAATTGCCCGAAAACAATGTGTCACCATCAAATATTAGGGCTACATTTGGGACATCCTGCATATAAAAAACACCACCATTGTTTGCGGTTGTTGATGCTATATTTTCTGCGACAAGGTTTGTATATGTTGTATCAGATGAAACAACCGTACGCGTGGTTACCACATCGCCCATCGCCGGCATAATCAGCAAGGCCGGCAAAACAGAAATTCCAAAAATTGTATTGCGTTTCATAAATCATCCTTTGGTTTAGATGATTTATGTATAAAACATTAATGAATAAAAATAACTAGGTTCGTTTTCATAAAAAAATGCCCCAAAATGGGGCTTTTTTTTAACGAGTCATCTGTTCCAACGTATGCAACATTGAATCAATCGCATCTGTTGCGGGTTTAATTCCTTCTTGGACAGACTGGCCCATATTACCAGTAATCAGCATCAGGTTGCGGTTCTGTTCCAGCGCGGTCTTAGGCGAATCAAAAACCATCGCATCAATCAGTTCAGATTGCCCGCGTATCATTTCCGACACCAATTTAACCCCCTGGTCAAATCCGACCGATGTCTTTTTACCACGCGCAGAAGCAACAATGCGATTCAATCTTTTTGCACGTTTATCCAATTCACTTTGCGCGGTATTAACGCGTTCATTTACAATATCAATTTTTTCTGCCATGATATATCTCCTGTTGGTTATTTGCCATCATTATATCATATAATCAGCGATTATGGGTAACATAAAATTCACCTATTTCTTGTTTTATTTTTTGGGTTCATAATACAATTTTGCGTATTCCGCCAATACCGCAACCATCAGGCCATAATATCCCTTTTTATCCCAAAAGTGTTCGGCGTTGGCCAGGGAAGATTTAAAATCGCAAAAGCATGCCTTTTCACAATCTATGAAACCAACAATATTCAAATCATCATCCAAAATACAATTATTGCCAATGTCATTGTGAAACCAACCGTACATAAAGTCGGGCATGGTATCGGGCGTGGGCTTTAAATCACGCAAAGCGGCGGGATCAGCACAGCCAATGACATACATAAAATTTGCAAGTTGCCGCGCAATCTTGTCACGGTTCTGATTTATATACGACGCATCAAAGTCTGTTAACATCTTGCCCGGGACAAATTCATAAAGACGCAACACCGTGTCACCATATCTTATCAATTCCATTTTCGGCAATCGGATTGGCGATATGTCACGCAAAGCGGCAACAACACGTTCTTCGTGATACGCACGGGATTCGCGACCCGGGACCAAAAAAAACTTGAATACATATTTATCATTTAACAACACAACCAGGTTATGACAACCAACACCAAATTCCAATTTTAACTTTTGGACACCACCACAATTTTCTTTTGCCCAACGACGCACAAACTTTATATGCGCCTTTATAGATGGATTATTCAAAACAACACGCACGCGACTGCGCGTTTTTTGATTGGGGATAAAACCACAGACTATATTTGATACAAGACGACAAAAACTCATTTTAAACCCTTGTTATACAACTTGTCATACTCATGCAATGCGGCATCCATTAATTCACGATTGGGCGAACGACGATCGCCGGTAAATGTATCCGAAAAATTGCCAAAATAACAATCTTCCCAATCGATAAAGGCGATTATTTTCATTGTATTCATATCAACCATAAAATTATCACCTATGTCGCCATGAAACCAACCGTATTGATATGCAGGTGCAGAATTTTTAGACGGTTTCAGATCGCGAATCTGCGCCGGGTCCGAACGTCCAATTTCATATATAAAACGCGCCACCTGGGGTGCCAATTTTTTTATGTTTTTCATCGCAACATCCAGTGGTATTTCACGCAGGCGCACCCCCGATATAAACGGATATCGACGAACCAATACACCACGGTATTCAAACACGGTAACCGGCGGGATATAAATCGGCGACAATGGTGACAACGCATCAACGATACGCTTTTCACGCAATGCAAGTTCATCGGAATTTTCACGTCGCAACGGAAATTTATATATATATTCGTCATTTACACTAATCAATAAATTACGCGCCTGGTATCCGACAAAGGTTTTCATTTTTCTTATTGGCGCACCCGTATTTTTTCGAATAAAACGAATATAAGACGTCATGGGGGAATTCAGCACGACACGTAAACGTTTACGCGTATCCTTGTTATATACAAAGCCACAAATTATATTTGAAAAAAAACGTCTAAGTTTGCCAAACATAACGTATTTTATCCTAAGAGAAAAAAACATGGTGCGCAAGAAAAACTTTCATTTGAAAAATATATTATTTAGTATAAAATGGTCGCAAACGGTCCCATCGTCTAGCGGTTAGGACATCAGATTCTCATTCTGGTAACACGGGTTCGATTCCCGTTGGGACTGCCATTATTTTGCTGTTTTACAAAAAAAAAGAAAACATCATGAAGAAGATAAAAACACCCTTGCGTCTTTTGGCGGTGGTCGCACCGTCGGCGGCGATTATATTAATTGGAATTGGCGCATTACAAATTGATGACGCGCGAAAAAGCGCAGAAATTCACGCGTTCGCGTTGGAGCAAAAGTTACATCAACAAAACGTTATGGCGCGCGACGAAATCGCACAGTTGGACAATTCGATTGCCAAACACTATGACACAATCGAGCAAATAGAAAACGCCAAGGAAAAACGAATTAGCGATTCTTTAAACAACAATCGGAATTACACAATGCGCAAACAGCTGCGGCGTGCCATTGATTCTATGAACGGCGATAACAAGGTTTACATAAAACGCGCATACAAGGCGGCGATTGCAAATCATCCCTATTATGACGTGTCAAAAATTCCATGCACAGAACGCGTATTTTACAAGTTCTTTCATGACGATACGGTAAAACGCGAATATCGCAAATACCATGAAAACGTCAGGGAAATAGACGATATGAAGGTAATGCTGGCAAAATTACCGTCCACAAACAGCCTGCCGGCGACTATCAGGATATATTTTGAAAATCTGACCAACGCCCAAATAGAAGGTCAATTAAATACGATAAAAAAGTTACTGCGAAAGAAAGACAGTTTAGTTACACACAAAATAAAATAAAAAAACCGGCAATGCCGGTTTTTGTTTTATTTTTTTATAACAACAGGCTTCCAATCAGATGTTTTTAACCCCTGTAAATCAGACGGCAAATCTGTTTCTTTCAATACGTTCCAATGCTGGGTCCGGCCAAAGGGACCAATTTTACCACGAACATTTAAAACATCGGGGGTATCCTGCCACATTAGACTGGAATAAATCTTGCCCGACTTAGGGTCCATAATTTTTCCATCTTCGTATTTTTTATCTTCTGCATCCCATTCCATATCCCAAAGAATATCCATGCCAACCATTTTTGGTGCACCCGTCACCTGGGTTGCAACACGCGTGGGATTTGATAACGTTTCAGAAACAACACCATCCGGACCATAAAGGGCAACAATACGGCCCGCAATATTTGTGTCGTCCCCATCGGTATATTCATACAACGCGACAATGGATTTTGGTGAATTTGTTTCGTCATCAATCGTTTGATAAAAACCAACATATGGAAATGCAGCATTAGATACGTGTGGCAAACACAATGCCACCAATATAGATAAAAATCTTTTGTTCATATTTTAACCCCTTGGTTAACACATATACAGGACACGGAAATTTTAAAACAATAAAAAAAATCTTGCAACAAAGTTAATAATTTAAATCGCACGAACAACACGACAAAACGTCACACCATATACCGCAGATGCGCCCGCACGTATCAACACGCGACGCATTTCGGAAAATGTTGCACCGGTCGTCATAACATCGTCGACCAACAATATTTTTCGCCCACGAATTCTATCAGGATTTATAACCGATAAGACCCCCCGAATATTTTCCATACGCTGACGTGCGTTTTTATGTCCCATATCGGGACGATATTTTCGGCGCACGGAATCTAAATCCATTGGCACGCCCAGGGCACGTGCGATTGGCCGTGCCAGTAAAGTCGCCTGGTTATAACCACGTTTAAACAAACGACGTGATGCCAGCGACACAGGCATAACAACATCCGCATCAATATCTGTATCACGCAAAGCCCAAATCATTGCACGCGACATAAAACGTGCATACTTTATGCGCCCGCCGTGTTTAAACGGCAACATCGCAGAACGCGAAGCTTCATCGTAAACACACGCACTGCGTATCAAATCCAATTCGCATTTGCCGGCCGCACATACGGGACACAGCGGCATACCACCCAAATCCAAGTCCGCAGGAAAGGGATAACCGCACTTTATACACATGGGCGATGAAATCCAATTTATTGCCGCCCAGCATGCGCCACACAGTTCCCCATGTGTTGATACCGGCGTGTCACACAATGGACACGCCGGCGGAAACAGAAACTCTAATATTTTGTGTAATATTTTTACCACGACATACTTTTGTACGTTTTCTTTGACACGCTATCACCGAACATATTGCGCTTCTGCTCTGTCAAACTTTCGTATAAATCACCAGATATTATACGCAATACAAAAGAATCATCACTGCGTTGGGACAACACAGGGACAACACGTTGTTCTGCAACACCTGTATCACGTAAAACCTGTTCTACAATTGCCAATCTGCGCGCTGCCAATTTACGTCCGTCTTTATCACGCGTTGCAGATTCTGGAATAGCAACCTGAATTGCGCGTTTTGGATTGTTCACAACAATTTTTGCATATTCACTTAACAAGTTATAATTTTCGCGCGACAAACCTGCATCATTGTTCATAAAAGATATTTTAATTTCCAATGGACGAACACCACTACTTGCTTCAGACAAATCACGTTGTGCATTAAATCCTTCAATCGAAGTAGTCATATCGCTGACCACATCATAACGATTATCAACCTGATACGTAGAAAGATGCTTGTTTTCAGATAAATACGTTTTCTTGAAAGCCTTTTTCAATTCGCTTGGCGACATTTTCGTCATATCATTTACGCGCGCAATTATTGGCTCTGCCGGCTTTTCATCAATAGTGCGTGCCACAATGTTTTGATTTGATTGCATTGGGACAACTTCACGTCGAACATTTATACCGTTAGTGTTCTGCGCAATTTTTGTTTCAGGCTTTGATTCAAATTTATCCAAAATATCAGCCCTGGGCACGACATCACGTGATGCAGCAATCTTTGCACTAGTTTGTTTTTGCGCTTCATTTAATCGGGCAATTTCAGAACGCAAAGAATTTATTTCTGCCATCATTTCACGATTAGAAACTTTTGTTTCGCTTTGTGTATTTTTTACAGAACGAGCGGCGACACGCACAGGTTCATTATCCAAAGATTCTTCGGGTAACAAATCATCTGTTCGAACAACTGCAATTTCATCCATACGTGGCATGCGCAAAGGAGATTCATTATGCGCCCACAAATCAGAACTGGGGCGCATTGGTTTCAGAACATCATTAGTATTCGATGCGATAACAGAGTTTGTTTTTGTTGCAGGTTTACGTGCAGTTCGTGCAACAACTTTTTTTGCAACAGGCTCAACAGAAACACGATTTTCAACTGCGATTTCTTCACCAAAAGCAGCCCGCGCGGACACTGTTCCGTTTGATACATCAACAACCGGCAAATACGCGCCAGCCAAGGCCTTGGCACATATTAAACACGACAACAATGATACAGAAAAACGCTGCATATTCCTTTCCTTCCTTAAACCAATCATAGAACAATTTACGAATCGCAAGCAAGCAAAAAATACATTTTTATAAAAATAAATAAGAAACCACTATTACCAAATATCAATTTCATACCACAGACAATAGAAATACACCTCTAGTCTTCACATTTACTATATTCTATTGTAGCATCGGAAACATCCGAAATATTATCTTTTTTCAACTTATTACTATCACACCCAGACACACAAGTACCCAACGCATTACGATATTGAGTAGTTTCGCATTTTTGCAAACAACTGCCATTCCAAACAGTATAATTAGCACCACACTGACAATGCGCATTAACCCACCCATTGATTTTTCTGTTCTTGTCAGTTGTATAAGCATCTGCGTTATACGTTGAATTTACAGGACATAATAAAGATTGATAAAACACCTTTGATATAGATTTAATGGTTTCGTCTTCGCTAGCTGTAAGAACATCATCGGCTTTGGCGAACACTGCATAGCCACATGTTAATGCAACATTATAGCACGCACCAGTCATAACACGAATCACACTGTCTATGCTCGCAGCATCTGTTACAGAATTGATTTGTGTTATCTGCTGATTATAACAATCTGACATATCAGACAAACAGCTTGATGCATAATCAGATATTATTTTCGACTGCGCAGCCTTGATATTAACCATTGCGCGTTGAATATAATTTACAACAACATCATTGTATGGCTTATATGTTGATGTATTATTGTTTGTTGTATACGTGTAATCTTGGCATTTATCCAATACCGCACGACACAAACCACCATCCTTGATTGTTGCACCTGTGCCGATTTTGGATATTAAATAATTTACAATACAAGCCCCATTCCTACTGGTGCAATCTGTATTAGATGTTCTGACAAAATCCGTATTGATGTTAGAGTTGTTATACTCTGCCATAAAATCAGTAATTGTTGTTATTTTTTGTCCCAAAACAACTTCGCCATTTTCATCTATGTATTTTTTAGTTGGATCCAGACATTTCAGATACCCTTCGCCACAGACCATATCGTCCAACATGCATTTTTCTAGCGCACCAATACACCCACGAACATCGTACTGATTTTTATTTTGCAAAACAGCCAAGCGCGCTTTCTGTAGCATTAAATTCGCACTACGCACATTAGAAACCAAAGTCTTGTTTAATTTATCAAGACCAGATTCGTATGCAATACAATCTTTGTCTATTGCTAAATCATAATTACCTGTTATTTGCGATTCTGTGCCACCTGCCTCTCTGCAATTAGCCAAAACAGATTTACAACGTTTTGTTGCTTCGTTATACAAATCTCTGCCACGTTTTTTTGCAATATCGTTGGACGAACCACCCAAACTGATTCCCAACCCAAATATTTCAGACGAATCTTCGGTAAAATCAAAATCCATATCCAATACAGAACCGGTGTCTGTGCTCGAAGATTTGGCACTGGGGTCTTTTATCATATCTGCAATGTCGTCAAGCAAAGAACGGTTTTTGCTGGTATCTTTGTTTTTCTTCATTGCTTCTTCGGCCTCAGTCTCGGACATAATGGCACGAATTTCATCAGCAGAAAGCCCCACATAACGTATGCGTTGCGCAACATCGTTCAATTCGGTATTTGCCTGTTCCACAGCCTCTTGCGCCTTGACATAACGCGACAAATTTCCCGAACAACTGCAACGTTTTTGATTAGCATCAACAACTGCACAGAATTGATCCATACATTCGTTATATTGCTGTTGACATGTATTGTTTAAATCTGCAGTTTTTTCCAAAATATCTTTTGCATTGGAAATAGATTCTGCCGTCACCACAGGTTGCGTTTTACTTTTTGCCAAACCCTTTAATGCCAAAGCACGCCCATGAACATTGCGTACTTGTTCATCAATATTCGACCCTGTTTGCCTGTCTGTCCCGATGATTTTTGCACGACCACCAACCTCTGCCGTAGTTGTACGCAAGGTTAAACCAGCACGTCTAACAGAACCAACACTATTTATACTGGCAGAATTTACACGCGCATTTCGACCAACCGTATTCACCCCTTCATCCAAAGTGGCGCGCGAAGAATCTGATTTTTGATTATTTACTGAACGCGAAATAACATTCACTGTTTTACCCTGACTTCTGGTTGCTGTGTTGTTTGTGCGTGTTGTTGCGCGCGTTGCAACAGATTTTGTGTCATTATTATTTGCAACATTTACACGACGCGCAGCACGATTTACAACAGCGCTTTCCCCACGTTCAGAATCTGTATTTTCAATCAAACCGTTTGATTTGCCAGGAATTACACGCGATATAGTGGTATCAGCCGCAGCCAACGCATTGGCGGCATACAAAACAGCCACGAAAAAAAGCGATGTAATCTTCTTCATTTCCTTGGGACATATTATACCACAAAAAAGGGATGAAAAAAAGAATATTTGGACATAATTATTTCAACCCTCCGTCGGAGGAGAATTTGCTCTCGGAACATAGCCAAGTTCCCCTCTATGGAGGGGTGGCACGAAGTGACGGGGTGGTCTTTCAAGCATTCGTATTCTCTTACCACCTCGCCCTACGGGCACTCCTCCAATGGAGGAGAACTTGATCTCATCGAAAACGAAAGATGACATGTGCGTTTAGTCTTGAATTATTGAACGCTTTGTATTATATTCACTTTAAGCAAAAAGGAGAAATATATGGTTGCAAAAAAATCTGTTTCTAAAATTGGTGGCATAGAATTATATTTGAAACGTATATTCGGCCTGATGACTGGCGCGGTCGGAATTACTGCTTTGACAACACTGGTTATGATGATATCTGGTGCATGGGCAGGTCTGATTCATAATGGCGGATTGTCTGCGGCATATTATATTATTGCGTTCGGTGGACTTGGTCTATCCATTTGGGCCCAGGTACGCGCTTTTTCTATGAAACCAGCCACTGCGAAAATATTGCTATTTTTATATTCAGTTTTAATGGGGATTGTAATTACGCCTATGATTTTGGTATCCAGCCCTATTTCAATTTTATTAGCAGTTGTTTTGGCCGCGGTTATGTTCGGCTGTATGACTTTGTTTGGATATAAAACAGTCAAAGATTTATCTTTCTTGGGTGTGTTTTTATTTATGGGCATGATTGGTTTAATCTTGGTCGGCGTGGTTTCTTTGTTCATACCATTGGGTGCAACATTTAACACTATCGTATGCTTGATTGGTGTATTAGTGTTTGCTTTGTTTGCAGCATACGATATGCAGACATTGAAAAATGCATACTATCAGATTGGTGATGGCGAACAGAAAAATCAACTGGCTGTATTGGGGGCTTTGCATATGTACATTTCGTTCATTGCTTTGTTCGAATACATATTGGGCCTGCTGAACAGCAGAAATTAAACAAAAACAAATGAAACAATCCCACTTCGCCAAGGCTTCGTGGGACAAGCAAAAGGAAAACAAAATGGCATATCAAATTGATAAAAGTAAATGTATTGGTTGTAAAACTTGTATGGGCGCATGTCCTGCGATGGCTATCAGCATCGACATGGACGGTAAATGCACAACAGATAAAAACAAATGTATGAGTTGTGGCACATGTGCTGCAATTTGCCCAATGTCTGCGATTAAACCTGATTTATAAGTTGCAATCGAATAAAAACGGTATAAAATATTGGCGGTAAAAAATCTAAAAGGGTAAGTAAAAATGCCAGCAAAAACGATAAATGATGTAATAGCGCTTTGTAAAAGACGTGGTTTTATCTTCACAGGTTCCGAAATTTACGGTGGACTTGGTGGCGCATACGATTATGGTCCATACGGTGTTGAAATGATGAAAAACATCAGAAATGCTTGGTGGAACACGATGATTTATTCCAGAAATGATATCGAAGGTCTGGACGCGTCTGTTATCACTAACCGTTTGATGTGGAAGTATTCTGGACACGAAGGCAGTTTTTCAGACCCATTGGTTGAATGCAAAAAATGTGGCGCCCGCATGCGTCAGGATAAAATGAAAGACCCCACAAAATGCGATAATTGTGGCAGTACCGAAATCACTGAGCCACGCGCGTATCAATTGATGATGGGACTGTCTATTGGCGCAACAAATGATGGTGAGATAAACGCTTATTTGCGTCCTGAAACTGCGACAACAACATATGTAAATTTCAAGAACGTTTTGGACGCGCGACCACATAAATTGCCATTTGGTATTGCCCAGATTGGTAAATCTTTCCGTAATGAAATATCCCCACGTGGTTTTGTATTTCGTATGCGCGAATTCGAACAGGCTGAAATGCAATACTTTGTGAACCCAAGCGAAGATGAAAAATATTTCGAATATTGGAAAAAGTTGCGCATGGATTGGTGGATAAGTGTTATGGGTATTCCTGCGAATAAATTACGTTTTCAACCACACGAAAAGTTGGCCCATTATGCCAAGGCTGCTGGTGATATCGAATACGATTTCCCAGATGCTGGTTTTGATGAGGTTGAAGGTATTCACAACCGCCAAGACTTTGATTTAGGTTCGCATACCAAATCGCAAAACGAATTCAAGTTGTCTGCAAAAGTAATGGAAAATAAAGATTCAACAATAAAGTTGTCTTATTCAGATGCGCAGACTGGCGAAAACTTTATTCCATATGTAATTGAAACTGCGATGGGAACAAATCGTGCTATGCTGGTTGCTATGTTGGAAGCATACGAAGATGAAGATTTAGGAGATGGTAAAACGCGTACAGTGTTAAAATTGAAACCTTGGTTATCACCGGTCAAGGCTGCGGTAATCCCACTGGTTCGTAATGTCCCTGAAATCGTAGATTTATCAAACAAGATTGTTGATGATTTACGGAAATTGGGTATTGGCAGAATTGAATTAGAAAATTCTGGAAATATCGGAAAGAACTATCGTCGTCATGATGAAATTGGAACGCCTGTGTGCATAACAATTGACCATCAAACTTTGGAAGATGGCACTGTGACACTGCGTCATCGTGATTCAATGGAACAGGAACGTATAAAGTCTGATGATGTTGTAAAACGGGTCCTGGAAATTGTGTGTCAAAAGTAAAAAGGTTAAAAGATGTCAGATATAAATATAATATTAACAAATATGCCAAATAGTGTTGATAAACCAACATCATTGAAGGTTGGAACAATATCAGAACAAGATGAAAAAGAGTTTTTGGAACGTGTAAACAAATATAAACCGCAAGAAAATATTGGACATAATTATACATGCAGTTTTAATCTGCATTATGCATCAAATACTATTCGTGTTGCACCTTATGATACTGCACGCGAATGGCAACCAGTTGAAAAGAAAAATGCTGACAACGAATTGGTCATAGAGATGATTCCATTATCAAAATTCAAATGCGGATTGTTTGCTAATTACGATTGTCCACACTGTTTACGCAACGGTGAATGTGTATCACCTTTTATAAAAAAATATATTGGAAGTTTTTTGTTTCCAAACAAATATCCAAAACAAAAATAAAAAACGCCGTTTGGCGTTTTTTTACTTCTGGTTTGTTTTCTATTTACCATTATTTTTTGCAACCATCTGGATAAGCATCGCAGATAACTGTTGTGTTTTTGCAGCAATATCAGATTTATTATTATTTTGTTGTGATTGATATCTGTCATAAAATTCATTAAACTTTTGCATTGCCAACTTGTATTCTCTGTCTGCACCTGCGGCCCAACGTTCACGAACAAGTTCATTACCTGAAAATACATGATTTGATTGTTCGTTTGTCATTATATTTTCAGAAATCGCTTTGCGATATTCGGAATTTATTTTTTTCAACGATTCATTCATTAGGTTATCGCGACTTGTTTTTATCTGAACAAAAGTATCCATTTGTTCCAAAGCCTTTTGCTCTGCATGACCGTGCGTTCCGCCACGATAATATATCGCCGAAGCCAAATAAAACCACATTCTTTTGTAATTGCGTTCAAGTTCTTTCAAATCTTGTTCGTTTATATTAGAATTTGCCTTGTTTTCCATAGTGTACCCCTTTGGTTATTCGCCTCTGCACCCCACCTGTGTTATTATATAATTGTTCGCTGACATATTTCAAGATACTTGTCAAGATAATTTATTTTTTGACTTATTTCTTAATCTATATAACAATGTCAGTGTTATACCACAAAGCATACTATTGCCAATAATGGGTGGTATGGGTATAGCGCCAATCTTGCCAAGAATGGGGGTTGGTTATTTCATCAAACAAAAGGAGTATTCGATGAAAAAAACTTTGAAAGGTTTGATTGCTGTCACAGCATCTGTTATATCAACTGGTGCGATGGCGTCAAATATGGAAAATCCTCTTTATATGCCTGTGGAAGGGGAATTTTATACAAAAACAGGCGCAGCGATTATGTATAAAAAGACAGATCATACTGCTGCATTAATTGCTAAAAACGCAGACGGAAAAGATGAGTTTCCAGTGTGGCGTTTCACAGAAGATTTGGGTTATGGTATCACAGATCGTCTGGACATTCATGGTCGTTTTGGTTATACCAAAGACGGTGATATCGACCGCAAAGGTATGCATCGTGGCCGCTTGGGCATGACATTCCGCGCATTGACAGAAGATGACCCATTTGTTTTGGATTTATATGCTGATGCATATTTATCCGGCGCTATGCCAATGAAAGGAACGATTAAACCATATGGCTCTGGTTTTGGTTTTGATTATGCAAATTATTCCAATGGTCGTTGGGGTGTAATTGCTGGAACCAAATTCGGTAAAACATGGGATGATTTCACATTGGCTGGTCATGTCGAATATTTGCAAACCTTTGGAAACCATAACAACAAAATTAAAATCGAACATCCTGGATTGTTGGCAAATGGATTCGAAGATGAAATCAGCGTTGATTTGAAATCTACACACGAATGGACCGCTGGTATCGATGCTTTTTATCAAATTGATATGGATTGGTCATGTGGTTTTGGATTTGAATTCGTTGAACATGCAGATAATGGCGTAAAAGGTATTCATACAAATATGCCAAACCTTAACGCTATGGGTCAAGCAATCGCCAACGGTTTGGTTACAACTTTGGCTGACATGAACGATGGTTGGGATGAATATATTTTAAAGGCAAATTTGGCTTATAAAATGTCAGATGCAATTCAATGGACTTTGTTCGGCGAATACACATTTGATGACGCTCATGTACAGTCTCAAAATGCAACAGATGCTAAAATTGAATTGGGTGTTCGTTTGAACGCAAGATTCTAAAAAAAATCTGAAAAACAAACTTATATTGGACAATTTGCGCACCGTTTTGGTGCGCAATTTTATTTTATTGTAAAAAATATGTTTTTTACGCTTTTTTTAGGGGTCGTTTTATGATATAATGCTAAGCAAAGGGAATGTGGAGAAAGATGAAAAAAGCCAAGTTTCTTGGGGTTTTAGCGGGAATATTATCATCAATGCCGTTGGTGGCTGGTGCTGCTTATCCTGTGTATAATCCAACACAAATGGCACGCCAAGGGTATGTAATAAATCCACAATATGCAACACAACAATATGCTGTACAACCTAATTTACAGGTTATAACTGGACAACGCACGAATGTTATGCCAAATCAGTTGGCTGCTGCGTCTGCGGTAAACGGTCGTCCAATGTTAAATAACGTTGCTGTTCAGCCAAACCGTATTACTGGCGCTTTGCCACGTGTCGGTTCTTCGGCAACAAATGCAGGTCGCCAATATTATCAATCTTCAGATTATGACAGATTGGCAGAAAGCGGTCTGTACGTCGGTTTGTCTGCGGGATATAGCACAATGGTCAGGGGCGCGATGAGTGCTGATTATGCTGGTGCAAAAGATGCGTTTTTGGCGCCTGGTTCATTCCGCGAATCAGATATCCAACATGATACAGTAATACCTTTACAGATTTCTGTGGGCGCTGCGATAAATAGCGATATTCGTGTTGATTTCTCGTTCTTGCGCTATTCGGGTTCGTCGTATGCTGATAATGTTCAGACATCGACTGGCGATGGTTTCACAGATGCGACCGTCAGCGGTGGTGCAATAACATCAAACGCAACAATGTTGAACGTGTATTATAATATTGATTCTGTGACAGGATATATGGCTGGTGGGTCTTTGCGTCCATATATTGGTGCAGGTGTTGGATTGTCTCTGAACACAATTGGCGATTATGTTGTATTTGATAATCATTTTTATGATGAAACCGGTGGTGCTGGTCCTGGCAGTATTGAGCCTGGCTTTTTAACTGCGGTATCTGATATTTATGCTTACCATAACGGCGGAACGATGGAACAACTGGCATTCAGTTTAGAGGCTGGTGTGACAACAGATATGAACGATGGATTGAAAATCGATTTCTTTGTTCGTTATGCTAATTTGGGAAAGGTTAAAACATCTGGTTCTGTGGTTGTATCCCAGACAGAATGGCTGAGTGACGGTGCAGGCGACGAATACGAAGCGCCATATGACAGTGTTATGCATTACACAAACTGGACAGAAAGTGGCAGATTATCAAACCTGGATGTTGGTGTAAGATTAAGACTGGAATTCTAGGACTCTGGGCGCGCATCTCGTTCAAAAGGGATAAGTTATGACAGACAAATTATGTAGAATATCTTTGTTTTCTGCTGTTTTGGCAAGCGTTGCAAGCATGCCGTCTGTATCGGTTGCAAGTCTGCGCGTAAAGACCACAAATGCTGGTGCATATAACCAAGTTATGGCTGTTCAACAACAATATGCTGCAAGTCAAGAAGCCCCTTTGGTCCAAACTGCCAGTGCGACTGAAGATTTACCGGTTGCAGTAGAAGATGCAAGATTAGCAGAAAGCATCAAAAACCATACATCAAATTCTGTTACAACAGATGATTTAGAAAAATGCTCTATGATTTACATCAACGGTGTATTCAAATGGGATGTTCCTCAATCTGGTACGCGTCAGACATTGCAACCACAATGTGTGGCTGTCGTTGATTTAGTATCAGCAGAAACAGATGAAGTATTGGCAACGACAACTTTGGCTGCTGGTGATATGATGAAATGTAATATAGATATGTTCCCTGAAAGCGGTTATCATCCTGCATTGGCGAAAGTCGTTTTACCGGCAGACAATCCACCAACCGAAAAAGACGTTGAAAAAGTATTAAACAAAGAACAAAAACAAAATGCTGGATTCAAAATTGCCGCAGCAGCAATTATCGGTGGTTTGGCTGGTAATGCTTTATCACCAAAGGCGTCTGGTGATTCCAAAGTATTGGGAACCAGTAAAAAACAATTGGCTGGATCTGCGATTGGCGCATTGGCTGCGGGTGGCTTGATGGCAGCCAGTAGTTATTCTGGCAAAGTCGCGGGCGAAACAATTAAATCAACCGCTGTGAATGCAACAGCCGGTATGTTGGTTGGTAATATGGGCGCTGGTATGACTGATACAGGCAATAGCGTTCTGGCAACAACAACGTGCAAGGTCAAAGACGACACTACCGGTAAAGAGGTCGAAAAAGATTGCGTTATCGGGCATTTTTATCAATTAAATACTAATGATAGAATTACATCTAATGGTGAAACAAACTACTTTGCCACAGAAAATGGTGCCGTTGCGTACGTGTGCGAACAGGCGAATACCGAACCCATGAACTGTAAGCTACACAACAAGCCATTACATAATATTTATTTCAAGAATGAAAATGGTGGGACGATATCACAAGCTTCTGCAAAAACTGGTGAAATTGGAAAGACTGCTACTGCCTACTGGCTTGTGGACGGTAAAATGGAAACAACACCCAATGAATCACAAGCATATTACCTGATAGAAAGCGCACAATCATCAAACAGTGGTCAAATGGCATATGCTGTGTTTGACAATTTACAATCAAAAGTCTTTGGTTACAAAGTTTCAGATTGGGACAAACTGAAAAACAACGTCAAAAGCTATTATGCACGTTATAACAATACAGATTCTGCCGGAAGCCTACTGGCCAAGGGTGATGATAGTAATGCCATATTCAAACCTTCTGCACGCAGTTCTGAAGATGGCAGCATAATTGATTTATCAAACGAAGCGCGCGCAAAAGCAACAATGCTTGGCGCTGCCGCTGGTGGTGCTTTGGGTGGTTTCGTTGGATACCAAGGCGCGCAAGCTGAAATTTCTGAACGTTTAATGGTTGCATTAAATGAATACTCGGCTTCCTTGTCAAACTTTTATTGCAAAACAGGCAAAAGATTGTTGTCGCTTTATAACGATTATGCAGAAATTGCGCCTATGCCACAATCAACCGGACAAGAATAATCAAAAAATTTATTTGAACCCTCCCTGCCCTATGGCCCCCCCTCCGCAGGAGGGGAACTAAAAAAATCCCCACCGTCGGTGGGGAAAACCTCCCTCCCCCTGCGGGTACTCCCCCCAAGGGGAGAATTGCAGAGGGGAGATAAATTATCGTGTATAACGACGGGCTAAGGATTGTGCAACGCGGGATACTGTCAAATTGCGTTTTGGTAATTTTTTCATATCAACACGTGCATGATTTTTTTGTTTAGCCATCAAAGGTGTTTTGGTTTTTGTATTTGGACGTATCAAAGATGCATTTTCGGGTTCTTTGACCTTGCAACCGTTAGAAATATCGGCGGACGGATTGATTGAAACTTCGCATCCTTCGATTCCATAACATTCATCCAAACATCTTTTTGCATTTGGCAATTCAACAACCCATTCATGTCTATTATCAGCAGACAAATACACATAAAAGGTATTGTTATCCCAATCTTTTTCGATCTCAGTGATGTTGAGAGAGATTAGATCCCACTGCGCATAACCTTTATTATGTAAATAAGGAATCACATTTTCCAACCATGCAAATTCGTTTATGGTTGTATAACATTTTTTGTGATATTGGCTGTATGTCGAATTTGGTACCCTGTTACAGGCTGTCTCGAATTCGGAATCTGTAAATTTTGGTTGTATATTCTTCGTAACAATGCCTGATGTTGAAACCGGTTGATCACCCGAATAACATGCTTCGCCAACAATCATTGTGTTTATTGATGCATTTTCAACAACCTTATCAGGCAGGAAGCAACTGGTTGTTGGAACATCTTTGATGTAAACCGTCATTGATCTTAATCTGATTGTTAAATCTGTTGGGTTACCGTTGTTTAAACGTTCAATTTTTTTGTAATTCAAGACCTGATGCGGTGGTGGAACAGCAGGTGCCCCAATAAAAGTCTTTAGAATAAGGTCATCAATCCACAATGTTTTATCCGGTGAAAAATTAACAATACATTCATCCTTGATACAAAGGTCCCCTTTTGTAGTATAGATTTCTTTTTCTGTGAAAGAGCCATTTGGACAGTAAGATTTAGCGCCTTTGTGTGTTTCTGTTATAGAATTTTGTATTGTTGATGGCGAATGAGTTTCCAGCTGGTCAGCAGTGAACAACAGGTACCCATCTGCACATTCATCCGGTATTGCATCATCATCATTTGTTTCATCGGGATTATTTATATCAGTATCGTCATCATTGATAATATCATCGTTGTCATTATTTTCAATCGGCTTATCTTCATCATCAATTGGTTTATCAGAATCATCATGTTCAGCTGGCTTATCCGTATCATTGTTTTCAACCGGTTTATCAGCATCATTATTTTCAATTGGTTTATCCGTATCGTTGTTTTCAGTCGGCTTATCCGTATCATTGTTTTCAACCGGTTTGTCGGTATTTGCATCGTCAATATAGTCGTTATCTGTATCATTAACAACATCTTCGGTTGGATTTTTTTGTGTTTGTGTGGCATTATCACAGCCAGTTCCCATTGCAATACCTGCCATTAATGTTGCACCCGCAACAATTTTTTTCAATTTATCTGTGGCATCTTTTATTTGGACCATATCTATTCTCCTGTATTATATTTGTTTTTGGGTTTACAACCCTTGCTATTCTTTATAGTAATACAATACGTTATGTTTGTCAAATACTATTTATTATCCAGATTGTTCAGTTTGTTTTGATAATGCACAACCAACAGACACCGCAAGTTTCTGGTCATTGCGAGCGCTAGCGTGGCAATCTAGGTTATTTAATATGTGTCTGGCTTTGCCAGACTACTTTTTTATTTACCTGGATGCTCACGCGGACTATTGTCCGCTCAGCATGACACAAAACCTCCCTCCCCCTGCGCCCCCCCAAGGGGAGAATTAAAAAGTTCCCCACCCATGGCGGGGTGTCTCGCTGTAGCGAAGCGAAAGCAAGACGGGGCGGGTATTCTGGTGTATTCGTAATAACGAACGTCTGGAACAATAATTTATTTGAACCCTCCCCGCCCTGCGGGCCCCCCCCTCCGGTGGAGGGGAATTACTCTCGAGCTAGGCTGGTACTGGTTCTCCTCCTGCGGAGGAGTACCCGCAGGGGGAGGTGGTCTTTGATTCCAGATAATACAAATATCTGAAAGACCACCCCGCCGTTCCGGCACCCCTCCGCAGGAGGGGAACTTTTTAATTCTCCCTTTGGAGGGAGCGCCGGCGTAGCCGGGAGGGAGGGTCGTTTTTTATAAATTATCTATATTATGTTTTATCCATATCAGAATATTTTGCATGTCTTGTTTTACATCTTTGTCTGATATTCTTAATACGTGTATTCCCAAAGATTTCATATATTCATCGCGTTCTGTATCATATTCATATTTATTATCATGTGTCCAACCGTCTATTTCGATAACCATATTTTTTTCTGAACAATAAAAGTCTGCAATATAATTTCCAATTGGTTTTTGCTTTGTAAAACGAACACCCATCTTAGATTGTTTAAGTTCATTCCAAAGTAATGCTTCTGATAAATTACCAGAATGTCGATTTGCGCGTGCCAAATGTTTAAGTTTTTTATTGTAAGGATTCATAGTCCAATTTTATTTATAAAATATATTTTATTCAAGATTAAAAAGAACCCTCCCCGCCCTACGGGCCCTCCCCTCCGGTGGAGGGGAATTACTCTCAAACTAGGTCGATACCAATTCCCCGCCCGTGGCGGGGTGGCCTTGCTGTAGCGCAGCGAAAGCAGGACGGGGCGGGTAGTCTGGCGCGTTCGTAATAACGAACATCTGGAACAACAATTTATTTGACCCCTCCCCGCCCTACGGACCCTCCCCTCCGGTGGAGGGGAATTTCTCTCAAACTAGGTTGATACTGGTTCTCCTCCTGTGGAGGAGTACCCGCAAGGGGGAGGTGGTCTTTGATTCCAGATAATACAAATATCTGAAAGACCACCCCGCCGTTCCGGCACCCCTCCGCAGGAGGGGAACTTTTTAATTCTCCCTTTGGAGGGAGTGCCGGCGTAGCCGGGAGGGAGGGTTCCCCTCCAGTGGAGGGGAATTACTCTTGAGCTAGGTTGATACTGGTTCTCCTCCTGTGGAGGAGTACCCGCAGGGGGAGGTGGT
>JAZRBB010000010.1:0-5914 GCA_045634865.1 Candidatus Enterousia sp. | reverse complement strand
ACCAGTATCAGTCTAGTGCGAGAGCTAATTCTCCCTTTGGAGGGAGTGCCGGCGTAGCCGGGAGGGAGGGTTCCCCTCCAGTGGAGGGGAATTACTCTTGAGCTAGGTTGATACTGGTTCTCCTCCTGTGGAGGAGTACCCGCAGGGGGAGGTGGTCTTTGATTCCAGATAATACAAATATCTGAAAGACCACCCCGTCCGCAGGAGGGGAACTTTTCAACACATATTTGTGAACATTATTTTATACTTGAATATTTTTACCAACCCTCCCCGTCGCTTCGCGCCACCCCGCCCCAGGCGGGGAACCAGTATCAGTCTAGTGCGAGAGCTAATTCTCCCTTTGGAGGGAGTGCCGGCGTAGCCGGGAGGGAGGGTTCCCCTCCGGTGTATGGAAACTTTTTTATTTTCCCCTTGCCATAAAAATTGAAAATATATAAAATATTTTTATCGGGAGATTATAATGTGTTTACACAATAAATTTTTATCATTTTTAATTGGTTGCACGATTACAAATTCGTGTTTTTGTGTTACACTTCCTTCAGGTGTCACTGGACCAAACAACTGGGGCAACAGTTACATCGATCCAGGCATTATTTTTGAACCTGACTTTGACCCGATATTGTTTCCAACCTGTGACAAGGGATACTACATTGCACAATGTGGTGATATATATCTGAACTTGGACACAATACTTGCATATGTAAAATTGCGTGGCTTGGACGCCCCTGGATGTTGGGCACCAAACGACGATCATTATGCAGACATGAGGCGTTTACTGCATTTAAAACAAAACGAATACCCCGACTATGATGATACCAATAATCCGTTTCAAAGCCAGGTTGAAGCATGTGATATTAAAAAGTTTCAAACGCTCCGTAAACAAATATTCACCGCGTGTCTGAACTCAACAATTACGTGTGTAAAATGTCCAAATGGCGGAACTACAGATGAAAGTGTGTGGATACCTGCTAAAACAGGTGAAACAGAAGAAAATTATTCATATGCAGGTGACGAATATACTGCAGCAGATACCCCATATTGGATATCGTTTAATACAATTGCAGATTGTTATACCCAGAGTGGTTCAGACAACAAGGGGACATTTACAGTAGTAGGAAATACAAACGAAACAGACAAATGCTATTATAACTATTAATCTGAATAAATTAATGATTATGTGATATTATGTGCAGTAGCACGCTGAGCACAAACAGAATTGTTATCACGCTTAGAATAATTTTTTGTTTTTTATGTATGTTTTTTTCACCGCATTCGTTGCATGGGCATTCACGAACAACCAATATCCAAGACAGGCACAACATCAATCCTGAAAATACAAATAACCATGGTTCTGCGCGTTCGGAAATAAATGTTGTGTGCGACATCTCTGGCGCAAACAAGCCAATCAAAGACAAAACAATCGGCAACACACAACAAAATAAATGTGGTAATAATGATGCAATTACACCGATTTTAACTGCCTTGTTTTTCATTTTGTTTCCTTTTTGTTTTCGTTCTCCTCCTGCGGAGGAGTACCCGCAGGGGGAGGTGGTCTTTGATTCCAGATAATACAAATATCTGAAAGACCACCCCGCCGTTCCGGCACCCCTCCGCAGGAGGGGAACTTTTTTAATTCTCCCTTTTGGATGGGAACTTTTCGGCATAAATAAAAACGGCGTCCAAGACAC
The DNA here is from genome assembly GCA_045634865.1 of Candidatus Enterousia sp. GTDB lineage: Bacteria > Pseudomonadota > Alphaproteobacteria > Rs-D84 > Rs-D84 > Enterousia. The sequence continues at coordinate 4,226 of JAZRBB010000010.1, read as the reverse complement.
CGTTTTTATCAATCAAAATCTGTGGTGCCGGTTGTCGGACTTGAACCAACGACCCTCTGATTACAAATCAGATGCTCTACCAGCTGAGCTAAACCGGCGACGCAAGCCATATAATATATGTATTTCAGAAAAAATTCAAGTAAAAAATTATAAAATGCTTGCTTTTATCAAAAACAGATGAAAAATATAAAGAAAAAACACAGGGATAAAATATGGTCAAAATACCTGAATTGTTGGCGCCAGCAGGCACGCTGGACGCGTTCAAAACTGCGATTTTATATGGCGCAGATGCTATTTATGCCGGTTTGCCGGGATTTTCAATGCGTGCGCGGGCTAAAATCACAGTAGAAGAAGTCAAGCAAGGTATCGATTTTGCGCATGCACATGGCAAGAAAGTTTATCTGGCTTTCAATTTATTTGCGCATGACCGCGATTATGAAAATATGCCACGTGTGTCAGAAATAATAAATTATCTGAACCCTGACGCTTTGATTGTTTCTGATGCAGGTGTTGTTATGTGGGTTCGTGAAAATCATCCGAATATACCAATTCATATATCGACCCAGGCGAATATTTGTTCTGCATCTACTGTCAAATTCTGGCAAAATGCCGGTGCAGTTCAATGTGTTTTAGCGCGCGAAGTTTCGCATAATGAATTCAAGTCTATACGTGAACAATGTCCAGATATAGGGCTTGAAATATTTATTCATGGTGCAATGTGTATGTCTTATTCTGGGCGGTGTTTATTATCTAACTTTATAACGGGGCGCCCATCTAATCGTGGGGCATGTGCACAGTTGTGTCGCTGGAAATACGATGTGATTTTGCGTGAACGTGAAAGCGGTATTGAGATGCCAATCGAAGAAGATGAACGCGGCGCATATATCATGAACGCCAAAGATTTGTGCTTGATGCCAAGATTGCGCGAAGTAATCGAAGCGCATCCAGACACATTGAAAATCGAAGGACGCAATCGCAGCGAATATTATGTTGGTTCTGTGACACGTGCTTATCGAAATGCTTTGGATGCTTATGCGCGTGACCCAGATGGTTTTGACCCAGAACCATTTATGGACGATTTAAATGTATTAGAATCACGTGGCTATACAACTGCGTTTTTTGATGGTCCTGTGACACCAGATGCGCACGATTATGATTCTACACATTCTGTATCTGATTATCAGGCTGCTGGTGTTATAACCAATGTTGATGCAAACAATATAACATTTGAATTGCGTAATGAAATCAGGGCAGGCGATGAAATAAAATTTATTCTGCCGAATATAAATGAAAAAGTTTCTGTTGTTTTAGACAAGATTATCAATGCAAAAAATGGTGAAGAATTACCAAAGATGTCTGCTGGTCAAAATAATGCTTTGATAATACCAATGTCAAAAATACCCGAACAGTATCGTGATAAAATGGTTCCTTTTGTTTTAGCATATAAACATAAATAAAACACTTGCATTATTGTTTTAATTATTTCTATAATTTGTGCATCTAATCACAAAAGGAGAAAAAATGAAAACACTAAAAATTGCATCTGTTATATTTGGTTGTGCTGTTATGGCAACTGCAAACGCTGCGGATATCACGATATTCCATTCACCGTCTTGCCCGCATTGTCGCCATGCACGTGAGTTTATTGAAAGCACTTTGATATACGAATATGGTGATTTGAAAGTGACGGAAATCAATGTGATGAACCCGGATAATCGTCAGGCTTTTATGGATACATTAACAAAATGTGAATACAAAAGCGGTGGCGTTCCAGTGATTGTTGTTGGCGAAAAATGTTTCCAAGGCTATGCAAATTCTATGCAAGATACATTGCGCGCTGCTGTCGAAGTTGACTTGACCGACGAACAAAAACAATCTGCAAAAGATAACAAGGCAAAGATGGCAGAAAACAAAGATGCTTTTGTTTCTGAAAATGCAAACAGAAAGCAGGCTATTGTTTTTATCGAAGGTAAAAAAAAATAAATAGTTCATTCAACACGACCGATATTCTGTTGTTCGGAATATTGGCTGTGTTGATAGTTGGTCTGGGTATTGTATTATTAAAACCTAAAAAACAAAAACGGGCTGAATAATGTTTGACTTAACGCTGATGGATTATGTTTATGTCTTGGTTGTGATTGTTTCGACAATCTGGGCAACTGTGCGTGGTGGCATATACGAAACAATCGCAACTATGTCGTGGGTCGTGGCGGCTATTACTGCACGTTTTGTATCGCCATACTTGGACAAACTATTGCAAAATTGGTTTAATGTATCTGGGTCCACAGTTGGAACGTTGGTAGCATCTTACTTCATAGTTTTCTTTGTGATTTTGGTAATTGTTGGTTTTATAAATCAAAAATTACGTGAAAAGGTCCAGGCCAGTTTTTTGTCTGCATCTGATAAAACCTTGGGTGTTATATTCGGCATAATTCGCAGTATTGTTGTTATGGGCTTTGTTTATTGGGGGGCACTGTGGTATTATTCTGACACGCCACGTTTACCACATTGGGTTGCAGACGCACGCACACGCCCTATTATGCAGTTGACCGCGGTAAAACTGGATGAATGGTTTTTCTTTGGTAATAATAAGTTGTTAAAACGCGATATGGGCGACAACAGAGATTTCAAGAATCTGATTAATCCAACCGTCAAACAAAAAACGGAAAATTCAGAACAAAAGCCAGACGGTGAAACCGGTTATAAATCTTCTGAACGTGCTGCATTGGAAAATCAGTTGCTGCAAATAGAATCTGTGGCAAACGCAATCCAAGAACACCAAGACAAACAAAAATAAAAATAAATTGTTTTATGTTTTGCGCGCAATAACGAAACAAACTTTTGTGCTTTCCGTCCGCCTTCGCTGTTCTTAAAATGTGAAAAGTTTGCCAAGAATTTGTTGTGCTACGGCGCGACACTCGATTTTCTTAATTATGTGCTTCGCACACAATAACGAAAATCGGTGGCGTTCCCAGCAGAATTCGAATCTGCATCTAATCCTTAGGAGGGATTTGTTCTATCCTGTTGAACTATGGGAACCTGTGAGACACATTCTACACCTATAAAAAAATAAATCAACATTTAGTAATTGCAATCTGCAAAACCTGGGTTATAATATGCAGGATAAAAACGTAATAAACAGGTGAAAAATATGGCAACTATAACTCGTGTTGATTTGGCAGATTCTTTGCGCGACCGTTTTGGTTTAACAAATGCTGATGCATACAAAATGATTGATGTTATTTTTGATGAAATTGGTCAATCTTTGATTCATGGTGAAGAAGTCAAGATTTCAGGTTTTGGAACCTTCAAGATTTTATCTAAATCTGCACGTATTGGTCGTAATCCACGTACAGGTGTGCCTGCGGTTATCTCTGCGCGTCGTGTTACAAGTTTCCGCCCAAGCAACGAATTCAGAAAAATTGTTGCAGATAACAAATAAAAAAATGAAAACCGCCACAAAGGCGGTTTTCAATTACCATAATTTTACACGCTTGTCTGGTGCAACATACATTTTATCAGATTCAGTTATATTAAACACATCATACCAAGCATCAACGTGTGGTAATATCCCGTTCACACGCCAACGTGACAATGAGTGTTCATCTGTTTTTGTTCTGCGTAAAATTTCTTCATCACGAATATTGCTGACTTCACCCATAGCATAGGCGATAAAGAATCTTTGGTCAGGGGTTAAAGCAATTGCATCTTCTGATTTTTCACCAAAATTTTTATATGCACTATATGCTATGGTCAACCCACCATAATCAGCCAAATTTTCACCCAAAGTAAATTCTCCGTTTGCATGGGTGTTTGGTGCAACAATTATCGCATCAAAGAAATTACGCATAACGTTTGCACGTTCTTCAAATCGTTTTGCGTCTGTTTCATTCCACCAATCTTTCATGTTGCCGTCTTGGTCGAAATGACGCCCTTGGTCATCAAAGCCATGTGTCATTTCGTGTCCAATCACAGAACCAATGGCGCCATAATTAAACGCATCGTCTGCATTCATATCAAAAAATGGATATTGTAATATTCCGGCTGGGAAACATATTTCATTTGTTGATGGATCATAATACGCATTTATTTCATGTGCGTTCATATAGTACTCCTGTGGTATCATTAATGTATTTATTATACACTCAAATTGACTCTCGGTCAATAGAAATATTGCAAATTCCTCGTGATTTTCTTGAAATTGATAGATTTAGATATAAAATATG
>JAZRBB010000009.1:0-20738 GCA_045634865.1 Candidatus Enterousia sp. | reverse complement strand
TTCACCCCTGTTATAAACCTTGTAATCAGTATAAACTTTTAGTCCAGAAACCTCAGAAACCCAGATTTCTACATTTATATCTTCGGACCAAAAAGGTAATTCTTTTATAAACTCAACATTTATCTCTGTAATAACCCAAATTAAATTATTTTTTATAATATGAAAAGCAGCCACATTATTTACAGTCGTGAGTCTCGCAAAAGAATCTTGAATAAACATCAATAGCGAAATTGGGGTTAATCTGTAATTATATGAATACATATTATCCCCAATTATAGTATATGTGCTTGAATACTTAGCCATTGTTTTATACCTGTCTTTATTTCAAATTTATGTAAGGTTGTAAAATTGAACGTATCTCAACGTCACAAAATCTTTTCACCCAATCACGTGGATTAAACTCTTCATCAGACATACACCATCCCAACATCATTCCATACATTTGCGATATGGCGATATAGGTTAATGTTTCGATTGGTGCATCAGGTTTTAATTCGCCGTTTTCAACGGCTGCTTTTAAAACGTTGTGCATTGTTTGAATATCATATTGCCATTTTTGTGTATCTTTGTTATCCGTCACGGTGGCCGGCGTAATAACATCGCGTAACCATTCACGGCAAATATTAACATCATAACGTTGAATTTCATTTATAAAATCGGTACAATAATTTTCCAATTTTTTGATAATGTCTTTTTCTTTGTCAGCCAAAAAACGTTCTGCAATTTGTGCGAAAGAATCGCGACAGATTTCAAACACTATGTCTTCTTTACGTTTGAAATATGTATAGAAAGTGCCCTTTGCTACACCTGCGGTATTCGTGATGTCTTCCACACAAATATTAGACAGACCATGTTTTATGATCAGTTTTTGACCTGTCTTTAATAATTTGGCCCGCGTTTCTAATGCCGCTTTTTCACGATTTGTCATTTTATTTGCCTATGCGTTCCAGCCATGATTTGACGGTTTCGGTTTGGTCGTTTGATGTACTGCTGCCGTATACAGGCAAACCTTCTACAACCGTTGCATTTGGTTCCAAACGTACAATTTCACCATGTGTATCACCAGCACCGGAACCTTCGTGCGTATTAAATGGTGCGATTGTTTTTCCAGATAAATCATATTTATCAAAGAAAGTATAAACTGCCATCGGCATAGAGCCCCACCAGATTGGATAGCCGACATAAATTGTATCATATTCTTCCCAATTTACGTTCATATCTTGAATTTCTGGACGAGCTTGTTCATTTTTTTCACGTTGGGCCATTTCTGTAAAATCTTTATTATGATAATCATCCACAGGATAAGCATTTACTGGGGTAATACGCACAATATCACCACCAGCATTTTCATGAATCACATTTGCCAATCTTTCAGTATTCCCAGATACAGAAAAATATACCGTCAGATTTTTTGCATCTGCTACCCCAATAATTGCCAGTGTTGCGATAATTGCTGTTAAAGTTTTTTTCATTTATTTTCTCCTTTTTTTATTTTAATATCCTGCGGCATCAAATCCAGATATGCGCCAACCATTGTCGTCTTTTCGAAAATGAACACCTGTACGCAGTGGCCATGTTCCAGACGCGCCATAAACACGTGCGGTTAATTTCGTTATTGCTTTTAAATACGCAGTATCGCCATCCACAGACAAATCTGGTTCTAAGATTTCGTATTCAAAATAATTCAATATGCCGTCTTTTATTTCACCCAGGTATTCTTCTTTCGTTTGAACTTTGCCAGTTATATGGGTAAAGGTGGCTGTATCATCGATTATTGAATCCATATACTCAATATCTTTGTTTATCATGGCGTTTTGTAGATTTTCATATACAGCCATAATTTCAGATTCATCTGATGCAAATCCGGACATAATTCCCCCTATACATATTATTAAAGCGAATAATATTTTACGCATTAGATTTTATCCATTTTTCTATCTGTGATTTGGATTCATTTACGGATGAACCGCGTATTGACAAGCCTGACTTTACATTTGCACCAGCGCAAACACGTCGCATATCGGCTACAACATTACCAAGTCCCGAACCTTCGTGGGTTGAAAAAGGCATAACAGTTTTACCGTTCCAATCTATTTGTTCTAATACAGTAAACATTGGCATTGGGTAAGTTCCCCACCAAATTGGTCCACCAATAAATACAGTATCATATTCAGACAAATCACCAGCAAACGCCTTAACATCTGGACGTGCGTTTTTATGTAATTCATCTTTTGCCACATCAGTACATTCGTAATAATCATTCGGGTAATCATTAACTGGTTCAACTTTGAATAAGTTTGCCCCTGTAATATCACGAATATATTCTGCAACAACTTCGGTATTACCTTTGGTCAGATTTACAATGTTTCCACCAGAATAATTTTGACCCGCTTTCGAATAATATAAAACCATCGCTTTCATTATTGTTTCCTTAATCTTCTGGGTTATATTGACTAAACCATTTAACTTGTTCTTCATACGGCATTACAAAATAACGATGTTCTTTATCCAGTGCTTTTATTTTTGCCATCTCGCTGTCGGTTAATTCAAAATCAAACACATTTATATTTTCTTTGATGTGTTCTGGATTGGATGAACCAGGAATTACCGATGCTCCCATTTGAATATGCCAACGAATTATAACTTGGGCTGCTGTTTTATTATGTGCAGCTGCTATTTCATTCAATACAGGGTCACGCAAAATTTCACCTTTGCTGTCACGACCACCCAATGGAAACCAGCATTCAATATGAATACCATTCTTTTCTGCTTTGTCACGCCAATAATGACGTTGTGCATACGGATGACATTCAATCTGCATCATTTGCGGTTTTATTGTCGCACTATCAACTAAAGAATCAAAGATTTCGTCACTAGCATCAAAATTCGAAATACCAATTGCGCGAACCTTTCCTGATTTTAATGCCGCCTCCATTTCTTTCCATCCGCCGATATAATCACCGACTGGTTGATGAAAATATACCAAGTCAATATAATCTAATCCCAAACGTCCCAACATTCTGTCAATTGCAGGTAATGTTTTTCCTTCGCCATATTCATTTGGCCATAATTTACTGGTCACCCAAATATCTTTGCGGTCGATACCACTGTCTTTGATTGCACGACCAACACTACGTTCATTTTGATATGCGTGTGCAGTATCTATATGGCGATATCCGTTTTGCAAAGCTGTTAAAACAGAATTATATGTCACTTCGCCTTCTGGGATACTATAAACACCCAACCCAAAAGCCGGCATTTTTACACCGTTATTTAATTCAATTACACAGGTATCTTTGTTCATACATTTCTCCTTTATATCTGTTGTGTTGGATGAATCTGAACCACAGGCACACAGGCCCGCAATGGACAAACTTGCTATTGTTTTTAATATGGATTTCATTTTTCTCCTCTTACTTAAAACAATAGTATAATAACAATTCGCTGACTGCTAGTCAATGATTTTTTAGAATATTTTTAATGTGATATGTGCCGAAAGAAGCCAGTAAAGAGAAACAACTGAACTAGTGAATCAAATATCACACTTGCCACATTTTGAACAACCATTACAAAGCATTTTGTATGCGCAAGTTTCGCAAGTTTTACCAAAATATGGTTTATACCATTCTGTTTCAAACAATTCTGATGGGGCAACCAAATTCCATTTAATTTCCCGTCCTATAAATTGCAGACCAGATTTATACGCTTGTTCACTTTGCAGGCGTTTTGACGGTATATCATATTCTTTACCATTTTTGATAAATTTATTACCTGTTTCAATAAAACAAAATGTTGTATTGTTTGCAACGCAAGAATCATATAGTGATTTAACCCAATCATAATTTAATGGGCGTGCGCCATCATAATTTTCACCACCAGCGATAACTTGTTCTATTTTACCAGTCTGTAAATATTTTGTAATATCAACAGGTGCAATAAATGGTGCAACCATGACACCCATATGCTTGAACGGCAGATTTAGTAAAATCGGGATACGTTCATCCGCCATTTCTTGATTTTCAGCCGTCACAGATAGCATAACATTTTCATACCCATCACCCCAATCGGCCGGCAAATGTTCCGATACTCTTTCTGGGCGTTTGGTCAATAATTGAAATTTTACATCTGGGCGTTGTTTGATAATACTCCATGCTTCATTGCGCCAATCGTCTGCAGCATCCAGGAAAAAATCCGATGTCAAACACACACGCAAAGTTTCACCACTTTGGATTTTATATGTTCCATCAGCATTTTTATGCAACGGATAATCAAAGTTATTTTTAACACGATAAACATGGGCACCATCGTACCCACGTTGTTTATCTAAGAAATACATATAGCAATGTTCGCACCCGGGTGATTTTTTAGTGCAACCGTGCCAAGGGTTCCATATATCGTGCATTAACAAACCTCTGCATCGCGCGTCATTTCCTTTGCTAAAAGTATAGTCATATACGCCTAAAATAGCCAGTAAAAAGAAAAAACTGGACTTTTGGCAGAAAGTACGGACAAATACGACAACCTTAAAAGGATTGTTTATGAAATATACGCATTTTGACGATATTCGCCCCAACCATCGCACAGATTTTGTGATGCTATACTTTGCCGCTTGCAGGTCTTTACGCGAGTTACAGGCCGCAATTCGCCGAACAAACGGTGGTAATTTGACCTGTCGCCAGGCATGGCTGCTCCGCCGTATACAAAACAAGTTTGTTCAAATGGTCGCCCGCCACAAAGCCGACCAGCGCAACGAAATGCCCACGATACCCAACGCAAAGTATCCAACAGGCATTGTTATTGACCTAAAAAGCCCCCAAGGGAACGTGTTTTACCTTATGGGGCTGGCTAATCGACTTATACGAGAACTTGGCCTGTCGACCGAAGAAATCGCCGAATTTAAGCAAGAACAAGCAAGCGCAACAACTTATAACGCCCATCTTGCCATTTTACGCAAATGGTTTGGAATAGTGTTTGTTGGAAACGACTAACAATTTATATTTTCTTTTTCAATTTTTTATTGGGTTCAAAATTCGGAAAAGTGTTTTCTAGTCTGGTCATAATGAGATGTTGTCCACCACCGATATCAATTCTATCCACTTTTGTTCTTGTACAAAACGGTTTATTGTGCCTGATAAAACTATCTAAATTTTTATTGCTATTTTGGGATATTATAAATCGGTCTGCATTGTATACAGTGTGTTGATTTATAAATTTTATGGCTTTCATATTATGCTTAGTTAAACCATCAAACCGGGCATACTTGATTTGTCCGGCATCGAAATATGTATAATCCTTATCTTTATTATTTTTTATTTGTTGGTGTTTTTCTTGTGCCAACGGCGCTATCATTAAATAATGTTCAGGGTCTATCGCTATGCCTTTTGGGTTAAATGTATTATTTGGGTTATCGTGCCAACAAATAAAGTGAAATGGTTTATCACAAGTTAGGTATTTTAACTCAGTTTTGTTTTCTGTGATGATCCAATCGGAAACATATAAACTTATGGCAATAAGATATACATTCGACATAGCCAAATTTTTTGGGTAATATTTATTAACCGTTAACTCCATTTTATCTTTATGCTCATTGTAAAACTGTATATCTTTTTCAGACATATATTCTGATGGTTTTGACATTAACATTTCCAATGTTAAGTCACCCATTTCTTTCACAAAGTTCTCGAAATTTAACAAATTGTATGGATTCAAAGACTGAAGTATCGCCAACCACATAGATAATGCGAACCTGTCTAAGTCATGAAGAGGACGTTTGATAAGTATATTTAAGCATTTGTCTAAGTTAGGTTCTAATGCTTGCAGCTCTTCTTTTAACATCGGTGGGATTTTGCCGTCATCATCAAGATTGTCCCAACCCTTTTCTGCACAAATCGATGCCGGCACAGCTTTAAATGATCCTTCTTTGTTTTTATGGTATACAAAAAGCGTCCCTGTTCCAGGAGTTAAAAATCGTCTCAAATATGTTTGAGATACATAATGATCATTCGTTTGTTTCGTTTTCATACAGAATAAATAGGTTTTTTAAGTAAAAAATCAAGCACTCTAACTACCTTTATTTACTTGAATAACACGAAATATACGGCATATAGAACAACGAACCAAAGGAGTTTATTGTGATATATGGTTATATTCGGGTTTCTACCGACAAACAGGACTGCGAAAATCAAAAACTGGGTATCGAATCCAAAGCCAGCGCACTGGGGTTGTGCATCGATAAATACATTGAAGATGCGGGCATTTCCGGCACCAAAGAACCGGAACAACGCGCATTGGGTGGCATGTTGCGCAAATTAAACCAAGGCGATGTTATAATTTGCAGCGAACTTTCGCGTCTGGGGCGAAAAATGTTTATGATTATGCGAATACTGGAACATTGTATGAAAATCGGCGCACGGCTTTATACAGTCAAGGATGGCTATGAATTGGGCGACACAATACAATCCAAGGTTTTAGCATTTGCATTTGGCCTGTCAGCCGAGATTGAACGCAACCTTATTGCCCAGCGCACCAGAGAGGCAATGGCAAAATTACGGATTCAGGGCATTAAATTGGGACGACCGTGCGGTCAAAAGAACACATGTCATATTATTGACGGCCACGAAGATGTAATATTGAATATGTATTCAACTGGGGTTTCTAAACGCAAAATTGCCAGAACCATTCGGGTCAGTCCACCTACAATTTCGCGATTTCTTGAATCACAAAAAGGAACCCTTTATTGTTCCAAAATTGTAAAATAAAAAAGCCCCAAAATCAACTGTTTTCAAAAGACAAATTCCTATAACAGCAATTCCTTCCTATAAATGTTTCATTCGGGCAAAAAGGATTGCGATTCAACCAAACAGACTGTTTCCAAACAACGTGTAGCAGATCACGGTGAGGTTTTTACCGCCCCGCGTGAGGTTAATGCTATGCTTGACCTGGTCAAACAGGAAACCCAGCGCATAGATAGTCGCTTTTTAGAACCCGCATGTGGCAAAGGGGCTTTTCTAACCGAAATACTACGCCGCAAACTGTCGATTGTTTCCGAACGATATCGCCGTAATTCAACCGATTATGAACGTTATGCGATATTAGCCGTTGCCAGCATTTATGGCATTGACCTGCTGCCAGACAATGTTGCCGATTGTCGTGCACTGTTATTGGGAATATGCATTGAAAATTATGCCAACGCATGTAAATGCAAATGCGATTGCATTCCAACGGACTTTGTTGAAACTATCCGTTTCATTTTAAGTAAAAACATTGTCTTGGGCGATGCATTAACCCTTAAATACGCAGACGGCAGCGATAAACCAATAGTTTTTTCAGAATGGTCATTGGTCACGGGAAATAAGTTTAAGCGCCGTGACTATTATTTTTCCAACCTGGTTGATTCTGAATTTAATGGGCAATTTAACACATCTGATACCGGTGATTCTGTGTGGTCGCCAGTTCCCGTACGTGAATTTCCAATAACTGATTACAAAAGGCTGAAAGATGCAGAATAAATATAATCCTGATGTATTAAGTTGTTTGGCCAATCTTAGCAATGATGAAGTGTTTACACCACCAACCATTGCTAATCAAATGCTGGATATGTTGCCGGCGGAATTATGGTCAAACCCAGATGCAAAGTTCCTTGATCCGTGTTGCAAAAGTGGTGTCTTTTTGCGTGAAATTGCAAAACGACTGATTGACGGATTGGCAGAAAAGATTCCGGATTTACAGGAACGACTGAATCACATTTATTCAAAGCAGTTATTTGGTATCGCGATTACCGAACTGACATCAATGTTGTCACGACGTTCTGTTTACTGTTCTAAATACGCCAACGGAAAATATTCAATCTGTGACGAATTTAAAAACGAAAGTGGAAATATCGTTTTTAATCGCACAGAACATACTTGGGAAAATGGCAAATGCAAATTCTGTGGTGCATCTCAGGCAGAGTATGACCGTGACGAAGCATTGGAAACCCACGCATATCAATTTATCCACGTAGATGAGGTATTTAAAATGAAGTTTGATGTAATAATCGGAAATCCGCCATATCAGTTAAGCGATGGTGCTGGCGGCGGAGGATCAAGTGCTATACCTTTATATCATTTATTTATAAAACAAGCAAAAAAAATGACACCACGTTATTTAACAATGATCATACCAAGCCGTTGGTTTAGTGGTGGCAAAGGACTAGACGACTTTCGTGATGAAATGTTACATGATACAAGACTTAGAAAGATTGTTGATTTTCCGCTATCAACAGATTGTTTTACTGGTGTAGATATACAGGGCGGCGTTTGTTATTTTTTGTGGGACAAAGACAACCCTGGAGACTGCGAAATAACAACTATAAATCACCAAGAAGAAAATTCTAGTGTAAGACCTTTATTAGAAAACGGTTGTGATGTTTTTATACGATACAACAAAGCTGTTAGTATATATCGCAAAGTGAAAGCACTGAAAGAAAATTCTTTTGCTGATATCATAAGTTCCAGAAAACCGTTTGGGTTAGCTTCTGATTATAGAAATTTTTCAGATAAATATTTTGGTGGAGCAGTAAAAATATATGCTAACAAAACTGAAGGATGGATAAAAAAATCACAAATAGAAGCAAACCAAGACCTTATTGACGAATTTAAGGTATATATTTCTTTTGCATATGGTATGGGAGATTTTCCACACCAAATTATCAATAAACCTTTTATCGGTTTAAAAAACACTTGTTGCACGGAAACATATTTAGCTATAGGTCCATTCGAGACAGAACAAATAGCGCAGAATGTTATCAAATACATTAAAACTAAATTTTTCCGCTTTTTGGTTTTATTGATCAAGAATACACAAAATGCTACAAAGAAAGTATACCAATTTGTTCCAATGCAAGATTTCAACGAAGAATGGACTGATGAAAAATTATACAAGAAATACAAACTTACCAAAGATGAAATTGCGTTTATTGAATCTATGGTTCGACCAATGGAGTAAGTTATGGCAAAGAAAGTATTATTTCCGGCACGGCCGAATTTAAATCCGACTATCTATGCTTATTGCGACAACAATCCGCAATATGCGGGTATGTTAAAGGTTGGTTATACCACCAAAAACGCGGTTGATCGTGTTGCCGAACAATATCCAATACTGAAACCCGGTGAAAAGCCATACAAGATTGTAATTGATGAACCGGCCATTCGCGAAGATGGATCTGTGTTTACCGACAAAGACGTTCATCGTTTGTTACGCAATCATGGCTTTATTCAATTGCACGACAAAGATAATAAATTGACCGAATGGTTCAAATGTTCCGAAGCCGATGTTATGGCGGCAATCGTTGCTTTGCGACATGGCGATTCTTTGGAGGTCCAGCGCACCGAAGATTTTGGTATGCGACCAGAACAACAAGAAGCGGTTGATAAAACCATCGCATATTTTAAGGCATGGGCGAAAGAAAACCCTGGCAAAACATCTCACTTTTTGTGGAACGCCAAAATGCGTTTTGGAAAAACTTTCACGGCATATCAATTGGCCAAACGCATGGGCTGGAGTAAGATTTTGGTTTTAACTTTCAAACCGGCCGTTCAGCAAGCGTGGGAATCTGACCTGAATACACACAAAGATTTTGAAGGTTGGCAATTTGTTTCCAAAAAAGACAAGACAACTGACCAATTTATGGAATCTGTAAAGCATTTGGATTTAAATCATCCTATTGTTTGTTTTGGGTCATTCCAAGATTATTTGGGCAAAAATGAGGTCGGTGGTATAAAGGCGCAAAACGAATGGGTTTATGGGACAAACTGGGATTGCGTTATATTTGATGAATATCACTATGGCGCGTGGCGTGAAAATGCGAAAGATTTGTTTGAGAATGAATCCAAGGCAGAACAGAAAGCTGCAAATGGCGAAGCGATTGAATACTTTGATGAATCAAATATGCCTATTACAACATCGCATTATCTGTATTTGTCCGGCACACCTTTCCGTGCGATAAACAGTGGTGAATTCATCGAAGAACAAATTTATAACTGGACTTATTCTGATGAACAACGCGCCAAAGAAGAATGGCCCGATCCGGAAACAAACCCTTATGCCGCTTTACCGCGTATGGTTATGATGACCTATCAATTGCCGGAATCTATCCGTAATGTTGCATTGGGGGGCGAATTTGATGAATTTGACCTGAATACGTTCTTTGAAGCCGAAGGTGAAGGTAAAAACGCCAAATTCAAATATGAAAACGAAGTGCAAAAATGGTTGGATCTTATTCGTGGCAATTTGATGGAAACAACCGTTGACAATCTGAAAATGGGGGCCAAGAAACCACCTATGCCTTTTGCCGACACCCGTTTATTGGGTATATTGTCGCACACGTTCTGGTTCTTACCGTCTGTTGCCGCATGTTATGCCATGGCAAACCTGCTGAAGCGCCGTCAAAATGTGTTTTATCATGATTATAAGATAATAATTGCGGCCGGAACCGAAGCCGGTATTGGTGAAAAAGCATTATTGCCTGTGTTTGAAACAATGGATAATCCATTGGAAACAAAAACAATCACTTTATCGTGTGGAAAATTGACTACTGGCGTGTCTGTTAAGCCCTGGTCGGGTATCTTTATGTTAAGAAACTTAAAGACCCCAGAAACGTATTTCCAAGCTGCTTTTCGTGTGCAAACACCATGGGTTATCAAAAACCCAGATGGCGAACATCCAAATGCTACACAAATTATGAAAGAAGAATGTTATATTTTCGACTTTGCGCCGGATCGTGCGTTGCGACAAATAACGGACTACAGTTGCCGTTTGAATGTTGAAGAAAGCGATCCTGAAAAGAAAGTTGCCGAATTTATCAACTTCTTACCGGTATTGGCATATGACGGCAGTGCTATGCGTCAAGTAAATGCCGGTGAAATACTGGATATGGCAATGAGTGGCACCAGCGCAACATTGTTGGCACGCCGTTGGGAAAGTGCATTATTGGTCAATGTGGATAATGCCACCCTGATGCGTTTGATGAGCAACGAAAAAGCCATGAAAGCATTGATGAGTATTGAGGGTTTCCGCAGCCTGAATCAAGATATTGAAACCATTATCAACAAATCCAACGCAATCAAAGAAAAGAAACAAAAGGCCAATGAACGTAAGCTGACCGAAAAAGAAAAGAAAGAATTGTCCGAAGAGGAAAAGGAATTCAAATCTAAACGCAAACAGATTCAGGAAAAATTGATAAAGTTTGCGACCCGCGTACCAATCTTTATGTATCTGACCGATTATCGTGAACGCACGTTAAAAGACGTTATTACGCAATTGGAACCAGGATTATTCAAAAAGGTCACCGGTTTAGATGTGAAAGATTTTGAATTGTTGGTAAGCCTTGGGGTGTTTAACGACGCCTTGATGAACGATGCTGTATACAAATTCAAACGATATGAAGACGCAAGTTTGGAATATTCCGGCATCAACAAGCACGAAGGTGAAGGCGTTGGATTATTCGACACCGTCCTGTCCCACGAAGATTACGAGATGATGTAAAAAAAACGTGGTCAAACGACCATGTTTTGCCAATATGTTTAAAAACACGATTTTATATTGACAGAGGACTGTTTCTATACCAAAATCCCGTGCAGTAAGCTCGTTGTTATTCGTAGCAACGATTAGGGGAAGCGCAAACTTTCCCTTGTTTTTATTAGTATTCTCGATATTTTCACAAAAATGTTACATATTTGCTACATAATGTGGGGGTTGGGATAATGGTAAAATGGCGGAAAGGGGCGGAAATTGGGCGAACAATCGGTTTGAGTTCAGACGATTTCTAATCTGTGGGTTGCAGGTTCGAGTCCTGCTGGGCGCGCCATCAAAATTAAACCGACCCAACAGGTCGGTCTTTTTTATTTCTTGATATTCACTTTCAAGAATATTTTTTTGCCACGTTGAACCATTATTGATTCAGCAGGTTTTACAATGTATTCTTTGTCAGTTATTTTTTCGCCGTCAATTTGAATACCGCCCTGTTCCACCATACGACGCGCTTCGGATTTAGAGTCAAATAATTTAACCGCAGTCAAGAAATCAACAATTCCCATTGGTTCACGCATTTCTAAATCGAAACTTGGTGCATCCGCAGAATTTCCACCACTGAACAAAGATGCTGCTGTGGCTTCTGCTTCTTGTGCAGCCTTGGTTCCATGTGCGATTTCAGTTGCAGCAAATGCCAACCGTTTTTTAACATCGTTCAATTCGGCGCCCTGCAAAGACGACATTTTGTTGATTTCTTCAACAGGAATTTCTGTAAATATTTTCAAGAAAGTTATTACCAAATCGTCCGGTGTATTGCGAAAATATTGATAATATTCATACGGTGATGTCTTGTCTTCATTTACCCAAACCGCATTACCCGCAGATTTACCAATTTTATTTCCATTTGAATCAGTAATTAAATTAGTGGATAACACAAACACTTCTTTGCCAGATTCTTTGCGAACCAACTCCACCCCCATAACAGAATTACCCCATTGATCTGCACCACACAACTGTAAAACGCAATTATGTTCTTTATATAAAGTCAAGAAATCAACCGCCTGGAAAGTCATATAATTAAACTCTAAAAACGTCATACCTGTTTCCAAACGCTTTTTCACGCTTTCCATAGACAACATACGCGGGACAGTAAAATCTGTTCCATATTTTGCCAAGAAATCAAGATGCGAATAGTCTTTCATCCAATCATAATTATCGACCATAATCGCACCATTTTTTGAATCATCAAAATTAATAAACTTAGATATAGATTTCTTTAATCCGGCACTGTTAATTGCAATCTGTTCATCAGTCATCATTGGGCGCCCTTTATCACGACCAGACGGATCACCAATACGTGCAGTCGCACCACCAACCAAAGCAATTGGTTTGTGTCCATATTTTTGGAACCAGCGCAACAACATCAAAGATGCCACGTGTCCAACATGCAAAGAATCTGCAGTCGGGTCAGTTCCCCAATATACAGTAATTTTCCCCTTTGCCAATGCCTGTTTTAATCCGTCCATATTTGAGCACTGATTTATAAAACCACGTTGTTCCAGTTCTTGTAATACATCTTTTTGCATATTTATTCCTTTTATATCGATTATATATTACCTGAAAACCTGCTTTTTTTCAACCGTAAAATCAAAAAACCGCGCCCAAAAGCGCGGTCTTTATTTTTATCAATTTGTTCTGATTTTAGCCCAACATTTTTGCGACTTCATCAGCCAAATTATCTTCGCGCTTTTGGATACCTTCGCCCAATACATAATACGCATAGCCAGCCAATTTACCACCATGTTCAGCGATAACATCTTTGACTGTCTTGCTTGGGTCCATAACAAATGGTTGTTCTTCCAAAACGGATTCGCCATAGTATTTTTTAATACGGCCTTCAACCATTTTTTCAACGATATTTTCAGGTTTACCCGCTGTGGCGCCAGATTCAATAAACACTTTCTTTTCACGTTCAACTGCTTTTGGATCAACATCAGCAATTGTCATAAATTCAGGTTTATTTGCAGCAATGTGCATAGCGATTTTATTACCGATCTCATCGATTTTTGGATCATCGCCATTGATTGCAACAACAACACCGATTTGTCCCATACCTGGAACCAAAGCGTTATGAACATAAGTATAGATATGATCACCATCTACTTTGGCGATACGACGCAAACTCATATTTTCACCGATAGTGGAAATAGTTGCAGCGATATCATCTTTGACAGCAGCCAAAGTTGCATCAAAATCACCCTGCAATTCCAAGGCTTTTTCAGCAACATTTGCGACCAAAGTTTGGAACTTATCATTTTTCGCAACGAAATCTGTTTCTGCGTTTAATTCAACAACGCAACCCATTTTGTCGCATTTTACAACAGTCACCAAACCAGATGCAGCAACACGACCTGCTTTGGATGCGGCTTTGACAATACCTTTCTGACGCAACCAATCCGCAGCGGCTTCGATATCACCATTGTTTTCGACCAATGCTTTTTTACAGTCCATCATACCTGCAGATGTTTTTTCACGCAGTTCTTGGACCAATTTTGCTGTTACTTCTGCCATTGTTTATTCCTTTCTTTTTAATTATTTATCTGCTTTGTCCATAATTTTGCTGCGACGTGCTTCGCGAGCCTCTGATGTTTTAGATTTTTGTTTTGATTCTTTGACTTTGACTTCATGTTCCAAATCATCAGCTTCGCTTTCTGCGACATCAGCCTCTGCTTTTTTACCAGCAGCGCCACCCAATCTTTTTTCAATACCAGACAAGATTGCATCAACAAACAAATCACAATACAGTTGTGTAGCGCGTGATGCATCATCATTACCCGGAACTGGATAATCAACTGATTCAGGGTTAGAGTTTGTATCGCATATAGCAACTGTTGGAATATCCAAAACTTTTGCTTCATGAACAGCGTTTGCTTCACGTGGAATATCAATAACAATCATCGCCTGAGGAATTCCGTGCATTTCCAAAATACCGCCGAAAATATCGCGCAATTTAGCAACTTCTTTGGTCATAACACCAACTTCTTTCTTGGTCAGGCCCAATTTGTCAGCATTAGCGATATCGTTTTCCATTTTTTTCAAACGACGAATACTTTGTGAAACTGTTGTCCAGTTTGTCAACATACCGCCCAACCAGCGATTGTTAACATAAAATTGACCGCAACGTTCCGCAGCATCTTTGACAATGTCTTTTGCCTGGTGTTTAGTAGCAACGAACAAGATTTTGCCACCAGCGGCAGCGATTGTTTCCAACGCAACCAGAGCACGATGTAATAAAGGTGCAGTTTTATTCAAATTGATAATGTGAATTTTATCTTTAACGCCATAAACATATGGTGTCATCAATGGATTCCAGCGACGCGTATGGTGACCAAAATGAACGCCTGCTTCCATCAATTGTTTCATAGTAAAAGTTGGCAATGCCATGATTTTATCCTTTGTTTCTGTTGTTATCCTCGGTCAACGGGTGTAAAAAACCAAATGAATTGGACAGAAATTATACCCATTACCTGTGTTCTTCGTGCAGGGCACGTGCCCCCATAATAACCCAAACATATTGTAAAATCAAGTATTTTCTGACAAAAACAAACAAATTTACGAACAAGGAAAAATTCTCTTAAAAACATTGACAAACTCGTATTTTGGTCTATATTTATAAGTGTGGGGTGAAAATGAAAATATTAAATAACATCTTTGCCGGTATTACAGGGGTCGTTTTTACGACAACCGCTTGCTTTGCAAATTATAATTGCAACAATGCGGTATATCGTCGTAATCACCCATCACAATGTGCCAAAATTGCAAAACAATCTGACACAACACCAACAGCCTTTTTATCTTTGTTGGGTGGCGCAGCTTTGGTTGGTGTCGGTGTTGCTTTAGCATCACAATCTGCATACAGCGGTGGTTCTTCCAATGAAATCACAAATCAAAATTCTTTTCCACGTTCTGCAAACGCAATTGCGAATTACGCCCTGACAGACAAAGTCGCAAATAACAGACTGTATTCTTCTTATGTTGCCTCTGCAACCAATGGTTCAGATGTATCAGCCAGCGCATTGCAATCTGTTCGTCAATCTGCCAATTATCAAAAAAATCAAAAGCAATTTGATGATATTAAATTAGCATGGGCAACTGCTCGTGGATTTACTGGCAAAAACGTCAACATAGCCATTTTAGACGACTTCAATTATTATCATGGTGAAGTGGTTTACGATTTAGCCAAATATGTCGCCCCAGATGCAAAAATTGAACAATATAATTTGACTTATGCTGCGAAATCATTTGTGTCTTTTGATGCAATTGCAAACATAATAAAATCTACCACCCCATCTAAAGTTTATAACAGCAGTTGGCAAATCGAATCAAAGCCAACCCAAAACGCAGCAACTGTGGTTTATACCGATTACGGTCCAAAAACATACGCAAATGCGCAACAATATATGTATTCGCTTACCAGCCAAAACTTCGTCACTCAAATAATAAATACAGCCATTGATAACGACAGCATTTTCGTTTGGGCTGCGGGTAATGACAGACAATCTGAAAGTGGCGCATTTTCTGCTATGCCTTTGGCATTTCCTGAATTAAACGGTCATTTTGTAAACGTTGTATCATTTGATGAAACAACAAACAAACTGGCAAGTTACAGCAATCAATGTGGTGTCACACAAAATTATTGTATTACTGCGCCAGGCTCTCATTTGCAAACAGATGCAAAAACATCAACTGCAAGTGGAACAAGTTTTGCAGCACCAATCGTATCGGGCGCAATAGCGACTATCCAGGAAGCGTTTCCATATATGCAAGCAACACAAATAACCGAACTGTTGTTTACAACGGCCACTGATTTGGGCGATGCTGGTGTTGATGCTGTCTATGGTTGGGGCTTGTTAAATATGGAAGCCGCAACAAAACCAGTTGGCACACCAAAAATAGTTGTTTCAGAAGAAAATATTCAACCAATGTCTGGAACAAGTGTTGGCGGTATCGCTGCATCAGCAATTAAAAATGCTGGTTTAGAAATTGCTTTTGTTGATGACTTTGGTCGTGCATTTACAACAAAATTGTCTGACAATATAAAAGTTATGCCATACGGTCGTGGCTTTGATAAATTGCGCGAACAAGACGATAATGCGATTACCATATTCAATGGACTAGAATTTGGGTTGAAAAAGACAAACATCTTGGAATCAAACGGATTTATGGCATCAAAAAATAATAATTTGACTAATTTTATGGGCTATAAAAACGAATTTAATTTGGGCGACATCAACTTCTATCAAAATATTCGTTTCGGTATAACATCGCCAAAATCAGAAAACAATTCAATTATATCTGGTTTTTCAGACATATATACTTCGTCTTTGTCAACGGGTGTTAAATGGAATAACTTTGCATTTGAATTTGCAGTTCCAGACACAATTTTGCATGGCAACGCGTATATGAATTTGCCTGTGGCACGCGCAAACAACGGTCGCATTATTTACAGCAAAGCAGTTGTGAATCTGGCAACCCGCCCAAGTGCTGAATACACATTAAAATATAAAAAACTGTCTGCAACATATATAAATAACAACGGATACCAAGACGAATTTATCATTATGGCAAAAACCAAATTTGCATTTTAATTATTCTGATTTTTCTTTGGCTTTATACATCAAATCAAAATTGTGAATATAACTGAAAGACACACCCACAGATGTATTAGAGCCTTTGCGTTCTGCCCATCTTGAATGAATTTGACGATATTGAACATACGGTCCAAATGTAAAATCACCCCACAAATTTGTATCCAAGCGAACATTAGCCATAAAATCGTATCTTAAATCTTGATCCACATATTGCGAATAAGACAAATATTTTCTGTAATAACCATCAGACGTAAATTTCACACCATCACGAATATCATAATCAACACGCCAACCTGCTTCGAACGCAGACTTGCTGACTTTTTCTTCGGCATACGTAAAGTCATATTCATACACCCCA
Source organism: Candidatus Enterousia sp. (assembly GCA_045634865.1). GTDB lineage: Bacteria > Pseudomonadota > Alphaproteobacteria > Rs-D84 > Rs-D84 > Enterousia. The sequence continues at coordinate 3,221 of JAZRBB010000009.1, read as the reverse complement.
ACGACATATAAACTTTTTATAATTTCATTATCAAACAAAGCAAAACCAGCATTTGGACGAATAATTTTTCGACGCGGATTACCTGCAAATTCAGTTTCATATTGTCCACGCATTATTGGTCCCAACTTGAAAGCCTCAAAATCAAGCCATGCATAGGCTAAATCTGTAGAAAACAATATTTTATCAGCACTTTCATCAACAGCCTTTTCTTCGTTATATGGTTTCAATGTTTGTTTACCATATTCCATAAATACGGCATTATCCCATTTAAACCTTTCGAAACCATATTCCAAAGCAACATCAAAAACACCCCTGATATTTTCCTGGCTGGTTGCTTTTAATGCAGCAACCGTAGAATCTTGATATTCACCAGCATTTCCAATAGATGTATTCGACCAATCGAAACCAATACGCCGAACATTCAGATTAAATTTTGTTTCTTTTGGTGATTCTTCTGCAAACGCGACAACAGGCAACAAAGCCAGCAACCCAAACATCAGTTTTTTCATATTCCACCCCTATTTTCATTATTTCCATATTTGCAGGATTCCATCATTATCAGAATATCTCCAACCTGCATCACGCACAGCAATTGTAAACTTGGTCCGATAAGATACAGGCAGTTTCGCAATGATATTATTACCAGAAATCGTCTTGGTTTCTATTTCAATACCGTTATCGCGAGCAATTCGTTTTAATTCTGCCCAATCAACAATTCCGTTCGGCAAAACAACCGATATCATAAATTGTTCACCGGATTCAACAGACGGAATCCAATTCTGCACATTATTTTGCACCAGCCAATTTTTAATCGCGTCATTATCCAAATTCATTGTGATTTTTGCAGAATACCCTGTCGTCGAAATTTGTTCGTTTGCAACACTGGACGAAGTAATGAAATTCAACAAATCTTCATCTTTGGTTTCATTTAATAAATTCATAAAAGCATCGGGATTTGCATACTTTGACACAACATTTGTTAAAATCTGACGCACAGCCCCATTCATCGCTTTGTTTTTTGCCTTGGCTGCGGTTTCACTGGTCTGATTTACATTTATCGATCCCGACAACTGCGCACCATCTGCAAACATTGGTATACAAACACAACCTAACAACCAAGCACACAAAACTTTCGATGCAAATTTCATATTAAATAAACCCTAGAATCTCATACTGATACCAACGCGAATTCCCATAGATTTATATATGGAATTGATTTCTTTTTTCTCTTCAATCTTCCAACCTGCAGAACGAAGAGCATTATAATCAGATTGCAACCCTTCATAATACTCCTCATATTCTGGGTCTAAACCGCCTGTCTCCAGTATTTCATTAATCTTATCTAAATCTTTTTGATAAACAGAACCATTCAGATACGTTGTTGCAGTTGCATCTGAAACCTTGTAATAATCAAATGTGAAGCCAAAAGACAAATATGCAGAATCTGTTATCGCGGTTTTCCAATTTGCATTCAGCCCTAAATGATACGCATCACCAAAATCACCTTTGTCTTCCACGCTGGTTGGATGCGCCCAATCCCAACGATATGGTTGATCACCCCTGGAATCATAAATTGGCAATCCAAATTCAATTCCACCAGTAAACACATTATTTTGATTTATCTGGTATTCCATATCCAAAGCCAAATAAGGTCCATACCACTCTGTTTCATATTCGTGCGATGTCCCCGGTTGCTCATAATAATATGTCCCTGGGGTATCAAAAAATGGTCCACCCGCATTCAAGGTATAATAAACATCATCTGCAACTTCAACTAAACCGCCATATAACGGACTATAAACGGTATTACTTCCAACAGTAAACGGCAACCCAATGGTCCCATTCTCTGGGTCAAGAATGTCACCAGATATAATATAAGGAACACATTGCATCTCATCAGAACCAGACATTGTCAAGCACGTCACCATCACATCTGCAGGATTGCCATCGGCATCCGCAGTTGCAGAAAACACACCAATCGCCGCACCCTTGTTATTTTGGGTGGTCAATTTATGTCTGAAATAACGATAACCAATTGACGGTGTTATCTTAATTTTGTTCCATGTAAAATAATCCGTTAAACCAAGCGCGATATTATAACCCAACTGGCTACCATCTTTGCTGGTCCCAATTGACATGGCAGGATTTCCTTCTAAAAAAGTTCCACCAACGAATTCAACAGTACCAGTCTCATCCACCGTTACAGGAACAGCATAATTATTACCATAATTTACTGCCTGAACAGCTTTATTGCTGGAAATATCATCATCAATCATTGGCGAATCGCCGTATTGCATACCGTACCTAAACCCTGCATTGATTTGCATTTTTGTATTATCACCGAAATAATATACCCCCTTGGCATCAAAGACATTCCACGCCAGATTATCATAATGCAACCTGGATCCTGCATTATTCATATCAAATTCCCAGTTGCCTATTTCGTGTGAAATCCCAGCATCCAAGACCAACCCCTGCTTTACAGTTGTTTGTTGCGCTTGCTTTTTGTTTTGCATTTGCTGTTTTTGCATTCCCAACTGTCTTTCAACACCATATTGATTATTGTATTGATTGCCATATGCACCCTGGGCATAATTGTTTCGTCCAGACCCATAACCATACGAATTATAGTATCCGCCACGCGAATATCTTTGCTGAGGATTTTGATATAAATTCCCATTATAATATGTCCCCACAGCACCCGCAACCGCAGGAATCATGGACATCGCAGACACACCCCACAAAATACGAAACAAGTTTTTCATTATGGCCTTCCTTTGTTCAATATGAATTATTATAACACAAAACAGTTGAAAAAAAAACATTTTTATAATATGTTTTTGGAAATCAAGTGGCCATGGCGAAATTGGTAGACGCACAGCACTAAGGATGCTGTGGAGAAATCCATGGGGGTTCAAGTCCCCCTGGCCACACCACCCTTCGCGTCTGCGACGCTTCGGGTGGCAGGCCACCCAAGCGGAGTAGCTAACGCGAAGGAGTGTCACACGAAGTTTTAAACGAAGTGTGACAAAACGGCAAAAATAAAAAATTTATGAAATTCTGCGTCTGCGACGCTTCGGGTGGCAGGCCACCCAAGCGGAGTAGTAACGCGAAGGAGTGTCGCGCTCTAGCATAGCGTAGGCGGACGGAAAAATTTTTTTAATTCTGAGACACTAATCCTCCCTCCGCGGCTATGCCGCTACTCCCTCCAAAGGGAGAAT
>JAZRBB010000008.1:0-102362 GCA_045634865.1 Candidatus Enterousia sp. | reverse complement strand
TTCCTTTTTTAATTTTTTAATACTAGCCATATCGTTAAAAATTTAATTCACCTCAAAAATAGCTATTTTCTTCTATATTTTTAGCATTTTGAGAAAAAAATTACCAAATAGAAGCACGTTTTTCAGGAGCCAGATACATCGGATCACCCTCTTTAATCTGAAAGGCTTCATTCCAACCATTAATGTGTGGTAAAGCAGCATTTACGCGTAAACGTCCCAAAGAGTGAACATCAATCCGAGTCAGCAAACGCATTTGCTCTTCCCGAATATTTCCAGCCCAAACATTGGCATAAGCCAAATAAAACCGTTGTTCCGGAGTAAAACCATTCTCCACCTTCAAAGGAGCTGCTTTAGTTGCATTGTGGAAAGCCTGGAAAGCAATCTGCAAACCGCCATGGTCAGCTATATTTTCACCCAAAGTCAACTGTCCGTCAGCCTGCAATCCTGGCAATATCTCAATTGCATTAAACCAATCCACCAACACTTGAGCCCGTTCTTTGAAATTTTTGGCATCCTCCTCTGTCCACCAATCTTTCAAATTACCTTCTTTATCATACTGACGTCCTTGATCATCAAATCCGTGAGTCATTTCATGTCCGATTACCACTCCGATAGCACCATAATTGAATGCATCATCTGCATTCATATCAAAAAACGGATATTGCAATATGCCCGCAGGGAAACAAATTTCATTTGCAGACGGGTCATAATACGCATTGACTTCGTGTGCATTCATATACCAAATATAAGGGTCTTTTTCTTTGCCAACCTTGTTCAACCAAAATTCATCTTCGAATTCTGCGACACGCATCATATTTGCAAACAAAGAATCTTTTTTGATTTCTAATTTAGAATAATCACGCCATTTATCTGGATATCCAATTTTTGCCTTGAATGAATGTAATTTATTTAGCGCCTGTTTTTTGGTTTCGTCCCCCATCCAATTTAAATCTTTGATTCGCATTTCATAAGCACGTTGTAGATTTTTAACCAAATCTTGCATACGTTTCTTTGCAGATTCTGGAAAATATTTTTTCACATATAAACGCCCTATTTCTTCGCCCAACGATCCGTCCAACATCGCTACAGCGCGTTTCCAACGTGGCTTTTTTTCTTTCTGGCCAGACAACACACGATTATAAAAATCAAATGCGATATCATAGGTGTTATCATCCAACAACGAAACCGCTGAATTTATAATTCTGAATTTCAGATATGTTTTAATCAGGTTTATATCTGTATCATTTATTATCGCGATCGATTCTTTGATTGGTTCGATTTGCGCAACATTCAAATATTCAGGTTTAATGCCACGTGATGCAAAATATGTATCCCAATCAAAATTTGGTATTTCAGTTTTCAATTCTGATAATGATTTTTTGTGATAATTTTCTAATGGATTACGCAACAATTCTTTCTTGTAAAAAGATTTAGCCATACGCTCTTCCAGCGCATATAATTTTTCAACGTCCACAGGTACACCAAAATTATCCATTTGCTTTTTTATATATTGTTTATATTTAGTGCGAACTTCTTTTGATTTGGCATCATCATCAAAATAATAATCGCGTGTTAGGCCAATTCCACCTTGGCCAATATTAAACAGATAATGTTCACTGTCTTTTTCGTCCAGTCCAACACCATCGTCCCAAAAGGCAACTGAAAATTTATGCATTTTACCCAAATATGCTGGTAAATCAGACGCTGAATTTATCTTGTTGATTTCGTTAATATAAGCCCTTACCGGTGATGTTTTATCTGTATTTAATTTTTCAACATCCATTGCTATGCTGTATAATAGCCCGATTTTACCAGAATCATTTTCAGCAATTTCACGAACACGTTCCAAATTAGTATTCACCAAAACATCAAACGAACCATAACGCGTATAATCGTCTGGGATTGGGTTATTATCGCGCCAACCCTGGGTCGCATAATCATAAAAATCATTGCCGGGTTTTACACTGACATTCATATTTTCAGACTTTATTCCGATTTGCATTGTTTTCTCCTTTATCATAAAAAACGCCCATATTGCTGTTAAGATAACAGCGATTATCCCGATGATGTTTAATAATTTATTTTTCATTTTATTAAATCCAACATTATGTTATCCAGAACCAACATTCCTTTTGCCGAAACAGACAAATATTTATCCGATTGAACAATCAAATCTTTATGATTTTTTACCCAATCAAAATTTATTTGTTTGATTACATCTTCTGATAACAATACACCACGAACTGTTCGCATGCCAGTAATTATTTTCTCCACAGCGCGCGTATTATTATCTATCTTTTCTAACTTTTCATACCCACCCAATTCATCATACCAAACGTTATCCATAAATATTCGACCTGCAGCAGCACGTCCAACACCAATATATGCATCGCCTGCCCAAATATTTTCATTGTGTTTGCAATGCTCGGCTGGGGTAGCATAATTAGACACTTCATATCTTGGCAAAGATAAATTGTCATTTATCGCAATATACATATCTGCCATTTCTTCGTTTGTTGGCATTTGCAGATTCATTTTGCCAAACGGTGTATGCTTTTCAATCGTCAATTCATACATAGATATGTGCCGTAATTCTAATTTGTTTATGTCTTGGCATAATTTTTCAACAGATTTAGCATTATGATTTGGCAAACCATAAATAAAATCTGCCGAAACCCGTAGTCCCATATTTTGCGCGTTGTCCAACAGCATCAAAGCGTCATTGACATTGTGTCGGCGACCTAAAAATTCCAGTTCTTCATCATTCAGTGACTGCACACCGACAGATAATCGATTTACCCCCATTGACACAAAGTTTGATAATTTATTTCTATCCAAAGTTTTTGGGTTGGATTCCAAAGTTATTTCGCAATTTTTATCAACATCAAAATTTTCGTTTATACAATTCATTATTTGTCCAAAAACCTGTGTTGGCATCAAAGATGGGGTTCCGCCACCAAAAAATATAGTCGGGACTTTTATTCGTCCAAGCTTTTTCGCCCAAAAATTTAATTCACCACAAATGTCATCTGAATATTTTTGCCAATCGGGCGATGCACAAGCCAAGGAATAAAATGCGCAATAATTGCACTTGGATGTACAAAACGGGACATGAATATAAATATTATGCGGACAATTCATGCAAAACATAATATATCACGAAAAATAAAATTCAACATAAACAAATGCTTTTTTTAATCGACTTTTTATGATATAATGAGTTATACGAAAGGAAGATGAAAACACGATTTTGGCCGATTTTATGCGTAATTGTGGCACCTTTGTGTGGGTTTGCGTCCAACGAAGGGGTGCCCGTATTTTACAAAAACAATCCAACAATGAATGCAAATCGCAACGCATATTCCAGATATAAACAGTATGGATATACTGATTACATCGGAAATTCTGGTCAAAGACAGGTTGTTTCTTCACAATCTTATTCTTATCAGGTCCCGCGTCCACAATATGAATACAATCGTGGCGCAATGACGCCAAATGGGGTTGCTTTGCCAACCAACGATTATAAATCTACTGTGTATGCCCAGTATGCCAGAAGATTTGCCGATTTCGAATTCACAACTGGCGTTAATTCCATTCTGGAATGGGACGATATGATATTCAATGAAATCAACGTTGGTTTGCGACATGTGTTTGATATGCATGGCTTTGATTTGTTGGGATATGTTGATTATTCATATGGTAAACTTAGCAGTGGCGGTTTGTCTATGGATTACGATTTGGAACCATATGATTATTCATATCCAACCGAAGGGATTTTCACAATATCAGTTGGTGGACAAAGCGGTGATACCAGCCGTCTGAAACTGGGTGTTGGCGCACACCATATTTGGAATTTGGGTGGCTGGAAAATTACACCACATATTGGTTATGAAATATTCAAGCATAATCTGGAAATGGATAACCATTTATATCCAAATCCTGGTGTTTATCTGCCATTGATGACCAGTTCTGGTGATTATGTGTTTTATAATACTGCAGACACTTATTATTATTCGGTCCCGACGACAAACGTCCCCGATGATTCTGATGAACAATGGTATCAAGTTTGTATGAGTCCAGAAGATATAAAGATTGTTTATACAACTACATCTTCAAATGCAGGTTATACAATATTGGGAACGTCTTTCCAGACTAATGATTGGAACGACAGTTTGGGTGTACAACCATGGGGTGTTGGTGCAGGTGAATGTGTTGTAATTGGTGGTGATGGTGTTATAAAAGTTGACGGAACAACACATATTTACAATACAACTTGGACAGGATTTTATCTGGGATTAGAAGTTGAAAAACAAATGACATTGGCTGATAAGTTGCGTTTCTATGTTCAGGTTAGCATGCCAAAGTATTCATCAGAAGGCACATGGCCAAATCGTGACGATTGGCAGCAAAACCCAAGTTTCTTGGACGAAGGTTCAAATGGCGCTTTTGCTTATGAAGCTGAAATGGAATACACATATCAATTGTCTGACCGTTTGCAATTGTCATTGAAAGCAAACACAGATTATTTCCACATTGGCAATATACCTGGGGAACTTTATGTTGCAGAACAGACAATTTATATTGAAGATCCTGAAAACCCAGGCAGTTGGATTGTTTCAACCCAAGATGCATATACTGAATATGTGGCTGATTCCTTGCGCAAAGCGACATGGCAGTCTTTCGGTCTGTATCTGGGATTAAAATATTCTTTTTAACAAACAGTTGGTGTTATGAAACATAAATTACCAATATTTTGCACAGCATTGTTTTTATGTGGTGCGATTTGTGCGCCATCATTTGCTGACCGTGGCGCATTTGATTTTGAACGTTGGGAAAATGTATTAAATGATGTTCGGACAAAAGCATCTGCGCAGAAAATCAGCAAATCTGTTATTGATGAAACACTAAAAAATCCGCACTTTGTCCCAGGCATCGTAAAATCAGATAAAAATCAAACAGAATTCACTTTGACTTTGGAACAATATTTGGACAGAACTGTGAACACAGATCGTATAAAGCAGGGACACGCTAAAAAGTCTGAATACCCAACATTACTGCATCGTGCAGAACAAAAATATCAGGTGCCGGGTAATGTTATTTTGGCTTTCTGGGGTATGGAATCAAATTATGGCAAGGTAAAATCCAGACATCAATTAGTTGACGCTTTTTTAACGCTGATTTACGAGGGCAGACGTGAAGAGTTTTTTTCTAAACAATTATTAGCCTTGATGAAAATCGCAGACAAAAACAAATTGGCTATAAACAATATTTATGGCAGTTGGGCTGGCGCAATGGGACATTTTCAATTTATACCAACAACATTAGCACAATATGGTGTTGATGGAAACAACGATGGTTCAATCGATATTATAAACAGCATTGGCGATGCTATGTACAGCGCTGCAAATTATCTGAACAAACTGGGTTGGAACAAAGATGAAAAAATTGTTCGTCGTGTTGTTGTTCCTGCTGATTTTGACCGGACAATGTTATCTGGAGACACAAAAAAATCTGTCTCAGATTGGGCTAAGATGGGTGTGACAAATCCAGATGGTTCGCCCCTGCCCCGAACAGATTTGATTGCTGGTCTGGTGACAGATACAAAAGAACTGGCAAAACGCGATTTACATCAACCGTATAAAACGAACGAAGAATCTGATTCTGATGTCGCACCTGCGCCTGTGATTTCTGCATATTTGACATATCCGAATTTTTACAGAATAAAAAAATGGAATAATTCTTCGTGGTATGCGATTGCGATTGCAGAATTATCTGAAAAATTGAAATAAAAGCACAAAATACCAATGTAAAATAAAAATATTGCTTATGCGTTATTTCTCTGGTACCATTTACCCTATATCTACAAAGGAAATATATTATGGCTATAAAAGTTCGCGACTATGAAGTCCGATTAACCAGAACAAAAGAAGAACGCAAGCAGGTTCGCCAGTTGCGTTATGAAGTTTTCTGTTTGGAAGAAAATGCAACCCCAACTGAAGAGCAAAAAAACCTGGGCGAAGAATACGATGCATATGATACTTATGCTGATTATATGGCGGTTTTTCATAACAATAAAATTGTTGGAACATATCGTATTATTGACCGTGCTGCTGCTGATAAAATGGGTGGATTTTATACTGAAAGCGAATTTAATATATCAAAAATCAAAAGCGTAAAAAGCAATATTGCAGAAATGTCGCGTGCTTGCGTAAAACAGGAATATCGTGAAAACGGTTTGGTATTGCGTTTATTGTGGGCGGGGCTGTATGAATATGTCGTAAAACGCAAAGTTTCACTGTTGTTCGGTGTACCATCTTTTGTTGGAACAAATCCTGCACAATCTGCCCAGGCATTGTCTTATCTGTATTATAATTATTTGTCGCCTTTGCATTTGCGTGCAACTGTGTTGAAAGAAAATCTGGACCCATCTGTAAATCCAGGCATGACCCAGATGAACATTTTACCACGCGCTTTCGTTGATGAGGCGGAGGCTAAAAAGCAAATGACACCGCTGATAAAGGGTTATTTAAGATTGGGCGCAACATTTGGCCGCGGTGTTTTTATTGATAAACCTTTCGGAACATACGACGTGTTCGTTTTGGTTCAGACTAAAAACATTGACAGAACATATCAAAAACATTTCGTTGGTTCTGAACACGCTTTCGATGAATTGGGTGTAAAAATGGGACCACTGGCAATGCTGGGCAAAATTGTGATGTCACCATTTACAGGAACCGCAAAACTGGTTCGCGCTTTTGCTGAATTGTTTATGCGTGAAGATGCAGATGATGTTGAATATATTGATAAAGAAGAATCTGAAAAAACAGAAGAATAAGTATGAAAGTTCGCAAACAGAATATTTTTAATACGACTTGGGCAGTTATCAAATTCATAATGTGGTGGATACTGGTATTCATTTGCGCGTTCGTATTATTGTTTGTTCCAACTGGTAATCATTCTGTTAAATTCTTGCGCTTTTTCATGCGTGGTTTTGCATTTATGACCGGGGTAAAGTTTCGTGTTCATGGAAAACTGACGACCAAGCGTCCATTGCTTTGCGTCTGCAATCATATTTCTGTGTTTGAATTTGCTTCTATGCCAATCGCTTTTGGTGCGTCTTTCTTTGGTAAAAAGGAAATATCACAATGGCCTTTGGTTGGATGGATTGCAAAAAAATTCGGTGTTATATTTATTGACCGTCGTCCATCACATGCAGCAGAAGCATTAGACGCGATTAAAACAGAAATGGAAAAAACTGATCACCCTATGTTCATCTTTCCAGAAGGGACAACAACAAATGGCGCATATGTAAAGCAATTCAAAAGTTCGCTGTTTGACATTGTTGAAAAAACTGGCATTACTGTCCAGCCGGTTGTTATTCATTATCGTTTGCGTGACGGCACAAAAATAAACGAAGAAGATATGGCAAATCATTTTGCATATTTTTGCAATGATAAAATGGATATGGGGCCATTATGCTGTCGTGAACGCAGTGCTTTTGGTCAGATATTTCATATTATGGTTTTGGGTGGATTTTTAGTAGAAGTAGATGTATTGCCCGTTCCCGATTTATCGGGTATGGACAGAAAACAAATGGCCGAGACACTCCATAACATAGTGTCAAAAGAATATATGAAAAATAAATAATAATTGAAAAATAAAAGAGTTATAAAAATGAAAATAGAACAATTATGTGTAAAAAGATTATACGGTGATGTTGCTGGTGCAACTACACGTGGGCATAAAATCGCTGTAAAGGGCGGGTACATCTATCAAACATTCCAGGGTGGTTATACATTGACACCTTTGGGTTGGAGTGTCGTTCGCAAAATCGAAAACATTATTCGTGAAGAAATGGATACTGTCGAAGGACAAGAAATTTTGATGCCTGTTGTTTGCACTGCTGATTTATGGCGCGAAACGGGTCGTTATGATTCAATGGACAGCGTTATTGCTAAATTCAAGGGCTCGTCTGGTGCTGATTATTTAATTTGCCCAACACACGAAGAAGTCGTCACAGATTATGCACGTTCTGTATTGACCTCTTATCGCCAATTACCATTTATGCTGTACCAAATCCAAACAAAGTTTCGTAATGAATTACGTGTGCGCGCTGGTTTAATCAGAACACGTGAATTTATAATGAAAGATGGTTATTCTTTCCATGAAACCCAGGAAGATTTAGAAAAATATTATAAACGTTGTTTTGATGCATATTATAAATTGTTCAGACGCTGTGGTCTGAAAAACATAACCGATGTTATGTCTTCAACTGGTGATATGGGCGGAAAAATCGCACACGAATTCCAATTGATAAATGAAATGGGCGAAGATACTTTGTACATTTGCGACTGTGGTTTTCGCGCAAACAAAGAATTGGAAGAAACAGATTCTTCTGTGTGTCCAAAGTGCGGAAAACAATTAAACAAAGTTCGTGGTATTGAAGTGGGTAATATATTCCAGTTGGGTAAGAAATATACTGATTCAATGCATATGACTTATACAGACGCAAACGGCGAAGAAAAAACGCCAATCATGGGATGCTATGGTATTGGGGTGACACGTGTTATGGCTGCGATTATTGAGGAAAGCGCAGATGATAATGGCCCAGTTTGGAATATGGAAACCGCACCTTTCGAGGTTGAAGTTATCGGTTTAACCGATAAAGAAAATAAAACTTTGCCATTGGCTGAAAAAATCTATAAAGATTTGAAAAACGCTGGGATAGAGGTTTTATTGGATAATCGCGATTCTCGTGCTGGTGAAAAATTTGCAGATGCAGATTTGATTGCTGCACCAATTCGTTTGATTGTTTCAACAAAAAATCTGGAACAAAATAAAATAGAAGTAAAATATCGTGTCAATAATTATGATACGACAAAACTGCCAGATTCTTTGGACACAGATAATTACATAAAATCAATTCAAGATTTAATAACTGAATTGAAAAAACATTAAAAAGACAGGGTTTAATCCCTGTTTTTTTATCTGAATAAAATGTAAAAAATATGATATAATTACACCAATATGGCAAAGGAGATTTTGATGAAAATCGCGATTATTGGTGTTGGGTCTGTTGGTTCTGCTGTGGCAACCGCTGTACAAAATACTGGCTTGGCACATGAAATAGTTCTGTTTGATAAAGATGGAATTCGCGCACGTGCTGCTGCAGAAGATTTGGGACACGCATCTGCCTTTTCTTTTGATATAAAAATAAATGCAGCCAGCAATTATCGCGCAATCCGTGGTTCTGACATTGTCATTATTGCAGCAGGCGCAAATCAAAAGCCTGGCGAAACACGCAACGATTTATTGCGTAAAAATACAGATGTTATTACAGATATTGTTCCAAAGGTTATGGAAAATGTAGATGCGAAAAATGTTAAAATTATCGTTGTGACTAATCCTTTGGACGTAATGGTTATGTTGACCCAAAAGTTATCTAAATTGCCGTCAACACGTGTTATCGGAACTGGCACAATGCTGGATTCTGCACGCTTCAAGATTATATTGTCGCGACAACTTGGTATATCTACACGTTCAATAACATCATATGTATTGGGTGAACATGGCGATTCTTCGGTTATAAATTGGTCTTCGGTGTGCATTGGTGGAATTGCATTAGATGACTTTTGCAAACAGGCAAAAATATCCCTGCCCCAAACTACGCGTAAAACTATTGAACACCGCGTCAGAAATGCAGCATACGAAATTATACAGGGACGTGGCGCAACATGGGACGGCATAGGCGCAGCAGTTGCAGATTTATTGCATGCGATTGTTAACGATGAAAGACGCATATTGACTGTGTCGACAGTTGATGGTGTTGGAAAAACGGCAGTAGCCTTGTCTTTGCCACGTGTTATTGGTGAACGCGGTGTGGTTATGAATCTGAAATCCAAAATGAATTCAGATGAAGCAAATGCTTTGCGCAAAAGCGCGAAAATCATTCGGAAAAACTATGATTTAATCTGAGTGAAATCAGTCTTATGGTATAAAACAAATCCCCCTGGTATCATGTTAGATAAACAATATCAGGGGATTTTCAATATGACTGACCAAGACATCACTTTTCAATTTTCAGACGATGGTTGCAAAATATATGCAATATGCGATGGCAGAAAAATTGGCAGTATATTTTTTGTAAAAATGGGTTCTGATAAAATTATGATTTCAGAATCTGAAATTGAACCCGGCTATGAAAATTCAGACTTGGAATTGCTTTTAACCATGGAAATAATAAAACTGGCGCGTGAACAGCATCGCAAAATAATGTCTATATGCCCATATATTACAAACATTTTCACAACCCACCCCGAATTTGACGATGTCCGGTTATTGAATAACAGCAGATAGTTATAATTCCCTACCATCACCTTTTTGGAGACACGTCTCGCTGTAGCGAAGCGAAAGCGGACGGGGTGGTCCTTCATATATTCGTATTATCTGGAATCAAAGACCACCTCCCCCTTTGGGTACTCCTCCGCAGGAGGAGAACCAGTATCTGTCTAGTCCGATAGTAATTCCCCTCCAACGGCGGGGAGAGGTCAAATAAATTGTTGTTCCAGATGTTCGTTATTACGAACATACCAGAATACCCACCCCGCCATAGGTGGGGACTGGTAGTGTTGAGAGGCTGGAATTGGTCAGATTATATCAATGCAAGTGATTCTGTACTAAGCAGGCTACAAAAAACCTTTGTATAATAACAGAATAACATTTTTTTCTGCAAAATTGCAAAGGTTGATATGCTTGTTAGCTACTATTTGCAACCTACAAAACTATTAACCTTGTCGTAATTTTGGTTTTTTATCTGTAATACTTTATTAGCATTTGAATTAAGAACAGGCTCATATGACGTTGACATGTCAACCGGACACATACATTTACCATTATTATCTGTAAGTGCGACACCAACGTAATCTGTGGTAGTGCCCTCAGTATTTGTAACTGTCAATTTAGTAAATTTACTACTATCGCCATAAGTAGTGGTATTCCAGGCGGCTAGATCATTGCCCGAATACACAATTCCGTATCCGCAACCACATTTATATTGATAAGTACTATTATCCAAACAGCGATATGCCACCAAAGAGTTGCTACATATTTCTGGGTGATAATCGGTGGCATCGCTTTGGCATGGGCTGACCACCCCGGACCAATCAGGGTCAATATTACCACTGACCCAATCCATCATTGTTTGCAAGGTTAGCGTTTGGTTATTTGTTGGATAGAAACCTGTCACAGACATACATGTTGATACCTCGCTGCGACACGCATTCACTGCTGTCTTGGATGCGATAGACCCAGTACTGTTTTCATCATAATTATTTGTTGACAGGCACGAATATACATCGTTCCAACATGTTTCTGCATAATCAGCCAATATTGTATCTTGTTTCAATTTTATCTTGGTCAATGCCAATGCCAGGTATTGACGAACAACATCATTATTAAGCATATATTTTTTATTCTTGTCAAATGTATAATTCTGACATTGTTTCAGGACGTTTGCACACATACCATATGTTTGATTTTCGTTTTTATCGTCCACATAACCGATACGACGTAGTAAATATGTTGCTATATCAGAAGTAGAATTAGATGTTGTTGGATTACCCGCCCAAATTGTGACTTTATCATTAATATATCCATTCAAATCTTCACCGGTCCCTTTGCCCCATGCATTCAATTTGTTTCCTTCTGCACCATAATTCCAAGTAGAATACAAGCCGTACATACCGTTACTACTTACAGCACCAAGCGCACTTGCAATGCCATCACTACCAGTTGCATATGGTATATTGTTTTGATTTACCGATGTGCCACCTGCAATACCTGGCATACCACCCTTTACAATTTCGCCACTAGCCAGATATTTACCGGTTGGATCCAAACACAATTCGTATTCATCGCCACAGACATATTCGTCCTGCATACATTCATCTAATGCCGCAACGCAACCACGCAAGTCATATGTGTTTTTCTGCTGAACCAACATTAAACGTGCCTGTTGCAAAATATTTTGTGCATTACGAACATTATTGCGCATTTCAGCGTTTGCCTCATTCAAACTGCGTTCATATTCGACACATTGTTTATCAATTGCCAAATCATAAGAATTTGTTATAACCTTGGAATCAACACCCTGGGCAACACAAGAATTCAAGACAGATGTTTTACACCGTTGTGTTGCAGTATTGTACAAAGATACGCCACGCTGATTCGAAACATTATTACCGGTATTCAAGAACGAATTCAAATCAAATCCAGATGAAAAATCTGTATTCAACAATCCAGACATGTCAAACGACATACCGTCCAATAATCCTGTTGACGCTTTACCAGTAGATACATCAACAATCTTCTTTTTAATGTTCTCCAAACTGCTTTTTAACGACGATGTATCGGATGTAGATTTCATCTTTAATTCACCCTCGGTCTCTGTAAACAAGGCGTCAATTTGAGATGCGGTTAAACCAATATATTTAATTTTCTGGACAACATCTTGGAAATTTTCAGATGCTTCCTCTAGCGCCAGTTCGTTTTTTTCATACTTTTTTATATTATTAGAACAAGAACAACGTCCCTGATTATCGTCCAAAACATTACAGTAATTATCCATACATTGGGCATATTGCGCCTTGCAATAATCAGTTAACTCCGCCAAAGCGTCCAACGTTGCTGTGGTTTCTTCTACAGCTTCAGTGTCTATCGTGGGTACTTCAATATCAGCAGAGATGTTTCGGTTGGCAGCAGAACGACGATTCACTCCTATGCGTGCAGTATTGTTCGAAATATACAATGGATCACCAGAATCAGTCAACACACTTGGTGTTCCTGAATTAGTACGTGCCCCAGACATTATACTACCTGTTGCAGCCACACGCGCGGCCACAGGTTTTGACGTCGAATTTGCCCTGGCAGAGCCAGCAGAAGTACGCGACGCTACAGTTGCGCGCGCACGTGTTGCAGTTTGTGGACGTGCAGAAACTGTTTGTGTTTTTGCTGTGCGCGATACAGTCCCGCGCGGGGTTTGTGTCGCATTTCGTGGAGATGAAGCAACCGTACGCGTGCCGGTATTTGTGCGTGAGTTAGTATTACTTCCAGCCGATACCGCACGCGATACAGAACGTCCCGCAACATTACGTTGCACAACAACCGGTTTTTTTATGACAACCGGTTTTGTTGCTTCTTCTTCAACAGGTTGTTCTTCTGCTTCATCAATCAGTTCATCTGTATATTCGACAATTTCGTCGTAATAAACAGGCGCAACCTCTGCAAAAGCAGGTAAAAACAATAAACCACTTAACACAGCAATAAATCTTTTCATGGATAGGTCCTTCCTTATCAAATAAGTTTATCATATTGGTATAATCTTTACAAGTGGAAAAATGTTTTATTCTACAAGTTTGTGATATAAAAATTTTTTATGCGGATTTGATAAAAAATATTCGATGAACGGCTCTAAAATCTGGGCTTTTTAGAAATAATTAAATTTTTTTCGATTTTATGCTTGACGACCGATTCGTTTTTGTTCTAAGATGTTTGTATAGACAAGGAGAAAACAAATCAAACCGGCAGAAATCTGAATAAAAGCAGAAATCTGCCGAAAATCAAAAAAATAAAAAAATCTGAATTGTAAAATTGTAAATACACCCGTAAATACAAAAATTTGGATTTTTACAACAATAAAGAAAGGGGGGACCACATGCCAAAAAATATAAAAGAAATAATGATTGCCTTGAACAAAGTTTTAACAACAACTGTTTGGGTTAATGCTGATCGTCAAATTGTATCTTTGAGTGATGAATTACACATTGGTAAAAACAATGCACCACGTTCAATCGAAGATTTGTCCAGACCCGCATTGATTGGCGCTTATGTTTCATTGCAAATCAGAACTGACAATTTTGATGTAGCCGCTGAAAGTTTAGAAACAGCAGAATTGGCTTTGCGCGTCAAAGAAATGGTTTTTGCAGAAGCAAAAAAGATTATGGATGCCGAAGACGCAGAATCCAAGACAACAAGTCGTATGGCTGCATAACACAGTTTCCGGTCTACGGAAGGAAGGGAGTCCCGCTATGAGTTCATCTTGTAGCGGTGCTTTTTTTATAACAAGTTCCCCGCCAATGGTGGAGCATTAAAGTTGTTTTTAGGAATTATTCTTTATTTGATAATTTTTTGATTTCTTTTTTGATTTTTGACAATGCGTTTGTTCTTTCGCGTATTTTGCCATAGAAATCTGATTTAGATAAATTCGCAGCATATTCCAGCGCATGCGACCATGCCAACGCGTCGCTGTTGCCATGTGTTTTTATTGAAAAGCCGTTCAAGCCCAAAAACACTGCGCCCGCATAAGAACGTGGGTCAATTTTATTTTTCAATCTTTTGAATAAATGTATCAAGAAAAATGTTCCAAGTATTGCCAGCAAGGATTTCTTGTAATTTGCCTTTACCACGCGCGAAATCAATTTTGCGGTACCTTCAACCGTTTTCAACATGACATTGCCTGTAAAGCCGTCTGTGACGACAACCTGGACGTTTCCAGCGGATATATCTGTTCCCTCTACAAAACCGATGTATTCATAAGGCAATTCTTTGCTATGTTCTGATAAAACTTTGTTCAATCTTTGCAAAGTTTCGCTACCCTTGGTTTCTTCTTCGCCAATGTTCAAGATTCCAACCTTTGGTCGTTTCATGCCACCAATTATTTCTGCATACACACTGCCCAATATCGAAAAGTCAAATAAAATTTCTTCATCACATTGGACATTTGCGCCCAAATCCAGCCCAACCACACGTGAATCACCATTTCCAGATGGCAACATAGTTGTTATTGCAGGTCTGGATATTCCATCAACTGTTTTCAATGCCAATTTAGATAATGCCATCAAAACACCAGTATTACCCGCAGACACAACTGCTGAAGAATTGCCGTTACGGACGTCCATAATTGCCATGTACATAGATGTATCTTGGGCATGACGAATAACATCGCGCACTTTGTCAGTTGACGAGATTACATTATCTGCATTTATAATTTCACAATTACGTGCGACACGCGGAAACTTTTTCAACATAGAACGCAAAACACTCTCCTTGCCAAATACGCGGAAGAAAACAGAATCTTCGCCGTACTGGTACAGGAACTGATTCATACCACCCATAACAGCAATTGGTGCATGATCGCCGCCCATTGCATCTACTGAAATAACACGTTTTGTTTCTGTCATTTTTTACACAAAAAAAGGGCATAAGTAAAATATACCCCACCCTTTTATTTTCCTTGTACAAGATTATTTAGAACCGCATGCAGGGCAAATGTGATGTGGACGTTTCTTTTCGCCACATTTCTTGCATACACCAACAGGCATCACAGACAATGCGTCATGTGAACGACGTTGTGCAGAGCGTGCTTTACTTGTTTTACTTTTTGGAGTTGCCATTTTACAATCCTTTTATTTACAGTTGTTTATTTTATTCTATTATTGTTCATTTGCAAGTAAAAAATTATCTTAATCACTTAAAACCTGCGCCATAAACATACCATGATTGTGCATCAAACCAACAACAGCGCTGTGGTCATCAAGCCCCAGATGAAACTTATACCCCTGATTTTCCAAATCAATAATTGTTGCCAATTTGTATTCTGCAGTTGTACCCGGATAATCATGTGGCTTGCAAAAAACCTTTTTCTTGATATTCGGCAATAAATCATTCAAGAATTTTTCAACTTTCTCTTGACCCATTGCCCAACGACCTGTGATAAAAACGATAGTAAAATCACGTCCCAAGCTTTCCAACACTGGTATCATGTTCGTATTTGGTTCACCAAAATGGTCATAATTTGGCACAGCAAACTTATGACTGACCACACCGTCTATGTCACAAAAAATCGCAGGTATTTCTTTCATAGTATAATAAAATGCCCAGTATTATCGCACATTTATACGAATACTGGGCATTTTTCTGTTTTGTTTATTAGATGTCTAACAATTGTTGTTGTTCGCCACCTTCACGAGCCAGACGTTCAGCATTTTCTTCTGCCTTGGCAATTTCACGAACACGACGAACGTATGCACCTGTACCGATTGGTATCAAACGACCAACAACCAAGTTTTCGTTCACACCTGCCAACTTATCAGTTGCACCGCTGATTGCAGCATCTACCAAAACTTTGGTTGTCTGTTGGAACGATGCATTTGATATAAATGAACGAGATGTCAAAGATGCACGTGTCAAACCAACCAAAATCTGAGACGCTTCTGCAATGCGACCACCGTCTTTGGCAACACGAGCGTTTTCTTCTTCGAAATCAACACGATCAACAACCTGACCACTTAAGAACGCAGTATCACCAGGATTGCTGACTTCCACACGACGTGTCATTTCACGTATCAATATCTCGAAGTGCTTATCGTTAATTGACACACCCTGTAAACGGTAAACTTGCTGGACCTGTTCGACCATAAATTGAGCCAATGCTTTCTGACCCAAAATACGCAACACGTCTTGCGGTACAGAATCACCATCAACCAATTTATCCGCCTTGTGAACTGTATCACCACTGCGAACCAACAAATTAGTTCCCTTTGGTACAGCATATTCTACAGGTTTAGAACCGTCTGATGGTTCAATACGGATAATAACCTTGGACTTGGAATCTTCCAATTCTATCGTTCCGTCTGTTTCCGCCAATAATGCAGGGTTTGCAGGACGACGAACTTCCAATAATTCTTCTACACGTGGCAAACCACCTGTAATATCGCCTGTTTTCTTGGTCTGGACAGGAATACGTGCCAAGATATCACCAGCAACAACTTTATCACCATTTGATACGCTTAATGTTGCGTATGTTGGCAATAAGTATTCTGCGACCTTTTTACCACCTAAAGATATTATATTACCAGATTCATCAACTAAACGGATAGATGGACTTAATGCCTTTTTGGTATTTTGTTTCCAGTTTATAATTTTTCTGGACATAATACCTGTGACACCATCTATTTCTTCTTGGAAAGAAACGTTTTCAACCAAATCATTGAAAGACACTATACCATCGCGGTCTGCAATAATTGTGTTGGAATATGGATCCCATTCTGCGACTTTTTGCCCTTTGGAAACAGCATCGCCTTCGTTCACCAACAACATAGATGCGTATGGCAAGCCACAGCTGAATATTTCTTTTCCGTTTTTGTCGACAATCGCAATTTTGCCGTTACGCGACAGAACAATGACACGACCTACAGAATTTGTAATTGTGTTTACATTTTCCAATTTTATTGTTCCCGCTTCTGGCATTTCAATAAAGTGACTTTCTGAACCACTCTGCGCAATACCACCAATGTGGAAGGTACGCAATGTCAACTGGGTACCAGGTTCACCAATAGACTGACCTGCAACCACGCCGACCGCTTCGCCAACATGAACCAGCGCATCACGCGACAAATCCATACCATAACATTTCGCGCACAAACCATCACTACAACATGTTAACACACTACGAACATCAACACTTGGCAAGCCAGATTCATTGATTTTACGCGCTGCAGCCTTGGTTACTAAATCGCCCTCTTTCACGATGACTTCTTTGGTCAATGGGTGCACAATATCATGTGCAGCAGTACGACCCAAAACAACATCACCCAAAGCCACAACTAACCTTGAACCCTGATACACAGGTTTTGCAGTAATGTATTCTTTGGTACCGCAATCATGTTCTGTGATAACTGTATTCTGTGCCAATTCAACCAAACGACGTGTCAAATATCCAGATGTAGCAGTCTTTAACGCAGTATCCGCCATACCTTTACGCGTTCCGTGTGTTGACGAGAAGTATTCAGACATCTTCAAGCCTTCCTTGAAGTTCGAAATAATAGGAACTTCAATCAAAGAACCGTCTGGTTTCTGTGGAATACCACGCATACCCGCTAACTGCTGAATCTGTCCTTTGGAACCACGCGCACCAGACAAAGCCATCATATGAATTGAATTCCAATTATCGCCACTCGTATTACCAAATGCAGCATAAGCCTTGTCACCCAATTCTTCTGTGGTATGCATCCAAAGGTCAATCAATTTATTATGACGTTCACCACTGGACAGCAAACCGTTTTGATATTGATTTTCAATTTCTGTCGCCGCTTTTTCTGCTTTTTCAATAATGGTCTTTTTATCTTCTGGGATAACAATATCGTCAAAGCCAATAGAAATACCACTGCGTACAGCTTGCTCAAAACCAGTATCTTTTAATGCATCAGCCAACAAAATCATTGCTTTATCGCCACATGCTTCATATGTTCTGGCTAACAAATTTTTAATTTCTTTGGCAGGTATAACTTTATTCACAGAATCAAACGGCATACCTTCGGGCAACAATTCACCCAACATCATACGACCCGCTGTCGTTGCATATTTTTTGCCATTAACGCGTGCATAAATTGGGGTATGCAAAGTTATAATTTTGTTTTCCAAAGCCAATTTAACTTCGTCCATATTTGCAAAACGTGGTGATTTTTCGCTGTGTTCACCATTAATCAATGATATATAGTAAACACCCAAAACCATGTCTTGTGTTGGAACTGTCATAGGCGCACCACTCGCAGGAGATAATACATTATTTGTTGATAACATCAATGTACGTGCTTCCAATTGTGCTTCCAATGAAATTGGCACATGAACAGACATCTGGTCACCGTCAAAGTCCGCATTAAATCCAGCACAAACCAAAGGATGCAAACGAATTGCCTTGCCTTCTATCAACACTGGTTCAAATGCAATCAAAGACAATCTGTGCAAAGATGGCGCACGATTTAACAATACTGGATGTTGATAAATAACACGTTCCAATATTTCCCATACAATATCTTCGCCATTTTCAACCATTTTGCGTGCAGTTTTCAATGTGTTTGCATAATCGCCAGCCAACAATTTAGCGTACACAAATGGTTTGAATAATTCCAAAGCCATCGTCTTTGGCAAACCAACCTGGTGCATACGCAAAGTTGGTCCAGGAACAATAACACTACGACCGGAATAATCAACACGTTTACCCAACATATTCATACGGAAACGACCGCTTTTACCACGTAATGAATCAGACAATGATTTCAACGGACGACGATTCTGTGAAACCATTGGACGTGCTTTGTGTCCATTATCGAACAAAGAATCCACAGCTTCCTGAAGCATGCGTTTTTCATTGCGAACGATAATTTCAGGAGCATGCATTTCCATAAATCTTTTCAGACGATTATTACGAATAATCACACGACGATACAAATCATTTAAATCAGATGCAGCAACGTGACCAGCATCCAAAGTGACCAATGGACGCATATCTGGTGGAATCACAGGAATAATATCCGGCAACATCCATGCAGGTTCTGTTTTAGAATCCAAAAATGCTTCCACTAACTTTAATTGCTTTATCAAAGATTTGCGTTTAGCTTCTGATTTTGTTTCAGCCAATTCAGCACGCAAACGAGTTCTTTCATCGCCCATATCCAGACCAGCGATGATTTCGCGAATACCTTCGGCACCGATACCAACATGGAAAGAATCTTCACCAAATTCTTCAACTGCAGCCTGGTATTCATCTTCGCTGATAACATCATATTGTTTCAGACTGGTCAAACCTGGTTCTGTAACAATATAGGCATCATAAGAAATAACTTGTTCCAATTTCTTTTGTGGCAAATTATTCAACAAGGTTGCGATTTTTCCTTCACGTAAAAACCAAGTATGTGCCACAGGTATTGCCAATTTAATATGTCCCATACGTTCACGACGAACTGCAGAAGAACCAACTTCTACACCACAACGTTCGCAAACTACACCACGGAATTTAATACGTTTATATTTTCCGCATGCGCATTCATAATCTTTCACAGGACCGAAAATCTGTTGGCAGAACAAACCTTCTGCTTCTGGTTTCAAGGAATGATAGTTGATGGTTTCTGGTTTTTTTACCTCACCATGAGACCACGACAGAATCTCTTCTGGGGACGCGATAGAAATACGCAACGCATCAAATTGTTCCTTGGTTTCTATTTGTCCAAATATCTTTTGCAACATATTTGTCATTTGTTTTTGCTCCTTTTACGTCACTAAAAGTGCCTTGTGGCCGGCAGACGGTTTTAGCCGCCCTGGGCCCAGCCACTAATCAATTTTTTTTGCTGTTAATGCCAAACCTAATCCGCGCAATTCACGAACCAAAACGTTGAACGCTTCTGGGGTGCCTGTTTGGATATCATTGTTTCCAGAAATAATAGCTTCATACATTTTATTTCTGCCGACAATATCGTCTGATTTAACAGTTAACATTTCACGCAACAAGTGTGCAGCACCGTGTGCTTCCAGTGCCCAAACTTCCATTTCTCCAAGTCTTTGACCACCCATGTGTGCTTTACCAGACAAAGGTTGTTGTGTGACCAGAGAATAGCTGCCAGTTGAACGTGCATGAATCTTTTCATCAACCAAATGATGCAATTTCATCATGTACATAACACCAACTGTCACAGGACGTGCAAATTTTTCACCTGTCACACCATCATACAAAGTGAACTGGCCAGATTCTGGTAATTTAGCCAATTTCAACATTGATTTGATTTCGTCTGCTGTGGCATCGTCGAATGTCGGTGTAGCCATTGGAACACCATTACGCAACAATGCAGCCTCTGCACGAACATCTGTATCAGTCATTTTTTCAAGTTTTTCAGCAACACTCTTGCCATATATCTTGCCCATAATTGCACGTAAATCGTCTGTGACTGCACGTTTTTGTTTCACTTCGTCCAGAACTTCGCCGATTTGTTGTCCCAGGCTACGTGCTGCCATACCCAAGTGTGTTTCGAACAACTGACCGATATTCATACGACTTGGCACACCTAATGGATTCAGAACGATATCGACAGGTGTTCCGTCTTCCATATGTGGCATGTCTTCGATTGGAACAACCCTGGATACAATGCCCTTGTTTCCATGACGTCCAGCCATTTTATCACCAGGTTGCAATTTCATTTTGTGTGCGATATACACTTTGACTTCTTTCAGAACACCAGCACCCAAAGTTGTGCTTTCTGTCGCTTTCTGAATTTCAGCATCAGCACGTTCGTTCAATTCTTTCAATTTCAACAAGTGCTGTTCGCGCAATTCATCAATTTTCGTCTGGATTTCTTTGTTATCAATAACCAACTTTTTCATATCTGCTGGTTTGATACCCTCGAAAACCTCTGCTGTCAATTTTTTACCGATAAATGGTTTCAAACTGCCAGAACCTGCGGAAATCGTAGCATTTTCAGCCAACTGGAAAACCTGATCAGCAAAACCGTCTTCGATAATCGCTGTTTCTTCATCGCGGTTTTTGTTGATTTTTTCGATTTTCTGCAATTCAATCATTTGTGTTCTGTCGTCTTTTTTAACACCATGACGTGTCAAAACGTTCACACCAATAACTGTTCCTTCTTCGTTTGGACCAACCTTTAACGAAGTATCTTTCACATTTAATGCCTTTTCGCCAAAGATATTACGCAACAGCGCTTCTTCTGGGGTCAATAATGTTTCAGATTTTGGCGAAACACGACCAACCAAAATATCACCCTGTTTCACGCGGGCACCAACGTAAATGATACCAGATTCATCCAAATTTTTCAGCGCTTCTTCACCAACATTTGGAATATCACGTGTAAAGCTTTCTGGTCCTAACTGGGTATCACGTAGTTTGATTTCTTTTTCTACAATCTTGATAGATGTAAACACATCATCACGAGAAATGCGTTCGGAAATCACAATAGCGTCTTCATAGTTATAACCACGCCATGGAACAAATGCAACCAACACATTGCGTCCCAAAGCCAATTCACCATAATTCATAGATGCACCGTCTGCGATTATATCGCCTGCAGCAATTCTATCGCCGACATGAACCAATGGTTTTTGGTGTATAACCGTTTCACCATTTGAACGATTAAACTTTTCCAAATTGTAAATGTCTACGCCAGTCACAACATTACGTGAATTCATACATTTTACAACGATACGGTTTGCATCCACAGATTCTACAACACCACTGTGTTTTGCAACCTTACCTGTACGTGAATCACGTGCAACTTCGCGTTCAATACCTGTTCCAACCAATGGGGCCTCAACCCGCATAAGTGGAACACCTTGACGTTGCATGTTTGATCCCATCAAAGCACGCTGACCGTCGTCGTTCGCAACAAAAGGTATCAAACCTGTTGCAATAGAAACAATTTGACGTGGCGCAACGTCGATTAAATCGATTTCTTCTTTTGGAACCATTGTAAAGTTGCCATCAACACGCGCTGTCACCATTTCTTCTGATAAAACACCAGCTGAAGTCGTTGGGGTATTACCCTGGGCAATTTTGTGTCCCAATTCTTCATCAGCAGTTAAATACACCATTTCATCAGTAATTTTGCTGTTTTTTACAACATAGTATGGTGTTTCAATAAACCCATAAGGATTCACACGTGCATAAGATGCCAAGTGGGTAATCAAACCAATGTTTGGACCTTCTGGACTGTGAATTGGGCACAATCTACCATAGTGTGTTGGGTGCACGTCTCGGACACCAATTCCTGCACGTTCACGATTCAATCCACCAGGCCCCAAAGCAGATACCAAACGTTTATGTTCAACTTCGGCCAATGGATTAAATGAATCCATAAACTGAGATAACTGAGATGTTCCCAAGAATTCAGCAATCAATGACATCAATGGTTTTGCATTGACAACATCTTGTGGTTGCATAGTTGCAATATTTGGAGATGTCAAACTTTCACGAACCAATCTTTCAATACGCAACATACCACTGCGGAAAGTTTGTTCAAACAATTCGCCAACTGTGCGAACACGACGATTAGACAAGTTATCAATATCATCAATCGTGTCTTTCTTGTCAATAATATTGGTCAATGTTTTCAACACAGCCAAGAAATCAGCCTTGGTCAAAGTGCGTTCATCTTCTGGTTTTTTGCCAGAATCTATTCTTAAACGCTTGTTCATCTTGAAACGACCAACAGCAGATAAATCATAATATGCAGAATCAAAACCTTGGCGCAAGAACAAATTGATTGCGGCTTCTAATGTAGGACGTTCACCAGGACGAACAACATCATAAATCGCAATCAAAGCCTCTTCACGACTTGTTGTTTTATCTGCCATCAAAGTATTACGCATATGGCTTGTAATTGTTGTGTTGTCAATCGCAATCAAGGATATATTTTTAACACCCAATTTTTCCAATTCGTTCAATACTTCTTCTGTTATTTCTGTACCTTCTTGGAACAATACTTCTTCGCCGTTTTTGACAGCGCTAAATAAATATTCACCAATCAAAGAATCACGTGTTAAACCAAATGTCTTGGATGCAGATACAACCTTGGCCAGACGTTTTGCGTTCAAACGATCGCCTTTGTTTGCCAAAGGTTTCTTGTCTTTTGGATTTATCAAATCATAATTCAAGCGATATTTATCCAAACCTTCGAAAACATTTGTATCACCAATCCACAAATGTCCATCGAATGACAGAGGTATTTTCTTATAAAATGTTTCCAAGATTTCTTCATTGCCCATACCCACAATATTTGGTTTGCGTGGGTCAGCCATAAATTTCTTTTCATCTTCTGCACAAGGCAAGCAACGCAACAGAACAGTCGCAGGTATTTTACGTCTGCGATCAATGCGAACGTAAATAACACCTTTGGATTCCTCAAAATCAATCCAAGAACCATGTTCTGGAATTATACGCCCTGTGTAAGTTTCAGGATTCCCGGCAATTTTTGCTTCTTTGGTTGTTCCAAATACGACACCTTGTGCACGATGCATCTGAGACACAACAACACGTTCAACACCCGCAGCAATAAAACTGCCGCGTTCTGTCATCAAAGGAACTTCACCCATAAATATTTCTTGTTCTTTGATATCACGCAAAGATTTTTTACCATCTTCTGCGATATCCCACAAAATCAATCTCAGCTTCAATTTCAGTTTGCTGGAATATGTCATATCACGCAGCATACATTCTTGAACATTGTATACAGGTTTATCCAAAGTATATTCAATGAATTCCAAATCTGCGATTCCCGCATAATCTTTAATTGGGAACATAGATTTGAATACATTTTGCAAGCCCTTGTCTTTTCTGTTTTCAGGGGCTACATCTGCCTGTAAAAAATCTTTGTAAGAATTATACTGAATTTCAACTAAATCAGGAAGCGGAGTTTGCAAAAAACTTTTACCGAAAGATTTTCTAAGTTTCTGGATAATTGCCATTTTCTGAATCCTTTTTATTTTTCTTTTCTGTATTTTGCAAACGAAAAAAAATTCGTTATTTTTTATGCCTTTGTGCCCACCAAGGATTTTTTACCTTCCAAGGTGGGCGGCAGAATTGCATTTCTGCAATTTTTGGAATCTTGCGATTCCGATTTTAGAAATTATTTCATTTCTACTTTTGCACCAGCTGCTTCCAATGTTGCTTTCATTTTTTCAGCTTCATCTTTTGCAACTGCTTCTTTTACTGCTTTTGGAGCGGATTCAACCAAAGCTTTTGCTTCGCCCAATCCCAAACCAGTGATATCTTTTACAGCCTTGATAACAGCCAATTTGTTTGCACCGGCATCAGCCAACACAACATCAAATTCTGTTTTTTCTTCCGCTGCAGCACCAGCCGCTGGACCAGCAGCAACTGCAACAGCAGCAGCAGCGCTTACACCCCAAGTTTCTTCCAGTGCTTTTGATAATTCAACTGCTTCTTGGACAGTCAATTTTGACAATTCTTCAACTATTTTTTGAATATCTGCCATTTTAATACTCCTTGTTGAGTTTTTAACTTTGTTTCTTTCCATACTCTGCTGAAACACGCGCCAAGCGTGATGCTGGTTCTATCAAAATACGTGCGATAGTACCACGAATTTCCAACAGGGACGGAAGCTTGGATAATTGCACAATGTCGTTCACATTCAGAACATCTGCATCCATTTTACCACCAATGATAGAGAAATTTTGATGGTCTTCGGCAAATTTTGCCAAAACTTTTGTCACAGCCAAAGCATCCGTTGCAATTGCAACAGCTGTTGGACGTTTCATCAAATCGGATACAGCTTCGAAACTGGTATCTTTCAATGCCAATTTCATCAAACGGTTTTTGACAACCTTGAACAATGAAACCAAAGGACGCAATTCATTGCGCAAAGATTCCATTTCTTTCACTGTCAAACCATGGTTTTCAATAACGAAAACACCGTTTGCTTCTTTCAAGGACGACTGCAACGCTGAAATCAAGTCTGATTTTTCTTCGCGTCTCATCTTTATATATCCTTTTAAGCTTCTTTTGTTTAACTTTCCATCTGTGGTTTCCCACCGGTGGGGCTTGTGTTCCTGCCCCAAAGAATTTTTTCTTTGTCTATGATGGAAATTAAGTGAATTGTTCACACCATCAGTCTTGGACAGAAATCTGTTTTTATGGTGGTTTTACCCACCATAAATTATTTTACATCAACCTTCAGGCCTGGACCTTGGGTTGTTGCAACACTGCATCCCAAAATATACTGACCTTTGGCAGATGCAGGTTTTACCTTTTTCAATTGTTCAATCAATGCATTTGCATTTTCGACCAATTTATCCGTAGCAAAAGACATTTTACCAATACCAGCATGGATAATACCGTTCTTTTCAGCACGATATTCAATCTGACCAGCCTTTGCATTTGCAACCGCTTCTGCTATGTTATTTGTGACTGTGCCCAATTTTGGATTTGGCATTAAACCTTTTGGCCCCAAAACACGAGCCACTTTTGACATTTTTGGCATCATATCAGGTGTCGCAATAACGCGATCAAAATCTAAAAAGCCGTTTGCAACTTTGTCAATCAATTCTTCACCACCAACAACATCAGCGCCAGCTTTCTTGGCTTCGTCTTGGCTGTTGACAGTAAATACTGCAACGCGAACTTTTTTACCTGTACCATTTGGCAAAGACAACATTCCGCGAATGTTCTGATCAGCCTTGGCAACATCAATGCCTAATTTAATTGCGATTTCCAAACTTTCATCAAATTTAGAAGAGCAAAAACCACGCAATGTTTCAACTGCGTCTGTCAAAGCATAAACCTTGTTAGCATCCAATGATGCCCAAGTTTGTTTTCTTTTTGTAACTTTCTTCATGACTTAGTCCCCCACCTTTACGCCCATAGAACGGCATTGACCCGCAACAATATTGCATGCAGATTCAATTGTAGAGCAATTCAAGTCAGGCATTTTTGCTTTTGCTATTTCTTCGATTTGTGCTTTGGAAATAGTTCCAACGAAATCACGACCTGGTTTTTTAGAGCCAGATTTCAATTTCAGTGCTTTTTTGATGTAATATGACACAGGTGGCAATTTCATAATAAATTCGAAACTACGATCTGTATAAACAGTGATTATGCAAGGAATTGGCATTCCTGGTTCTTTATCAGCCGTTTTGTCATTAAACTGTTTGCAGAATTCTGCGATGTTAACACCAGCAGCACCCAACGCAGGTCCAATAGGAGGCGCAGGATTCGCTTGTTTTGCAGGGACTACTAATTTAACAATCCCCTTTAATTCTTTTTTTGCCATTTTTTCACTCCATTTTTCTATGATGTTTTCACATCTGGTTAGTGTTGTGGTTCGATATGGCGCATCTTCCACACATTAGTCCATCGGACTAAACTCTTTCTACCTGGGCAAAATCCAATTCAACACTGGTTTCGCGCCCAAATACTAAAATCGTGACAGTCATCTTCTGCTTCACATTATCTACATTCGATGCAATACCATTAAAGTTTGCAAATGGCCCATCGATAACATGAACTTCTTGACCATCTTCATAAACAGTATCTTCTGTGACAACAGACCCCTCTTCCACTTGCTTTAACAAGCGACGCGCTTCTGCTTCACTGATAGGAATTGGTTTAGATTGGTTTTTAACTTTTTGACCCAAAAACATAACAACCTGGGGCATCAATTTAACCAAAGAAAAAGTTTCGTTATTCATAATCATCTGGACAACAATATACCCCGGAAAAAATTTCTTTTCTGACTTTACACGTTTGCCCGCTTTTATCTCAGACACTTCACGTGTTGGAACTAAAATCTCTCCGAAACAAGCATTTAATTTACGTTTATCAATCTGTTCACGCAATTCACGTGCAACCTTGTCTTCGCAACCAGTATGAACATTTACGACAAACCACTGCATTTTTTCTTCCATGCTTTATCCCCTTATACTGTTAGAAAATCCACCCAACCAGCGCATTTAATATACCATCAACAACAAAAAAGAACAAAGCTGCCACACCCGAGCACACCAATATCATGATGGTTGTTTTGATAACATTTTCACGTGATGGCCAAACAATCTTGAACCATTCTGAACGCACCGATTTAATAAACTCTAGTATTTTTTTCATAAACTTTCCGATTTGCCTGTTGTTATCGATATTTCTGTTTTGGCAGGGGCTGAAGGAATCGAACCCTCATCCGCGGTTTTGGAGACCGATATTCTACCGTTGAACTAAGCCCCTAGTCTGTTGATTTTACGCACAAATCTCCATACACGCACCCTTATATTAATTACCACAGTATACCGATAATCGGTGCAAGCATAGCACACCGATATTAAAAAGCAAGCGGAAATATTATAACTGTTAAAAAAAATTATCGCAAGTGAAAAAATATAACCCACCTATGATAACACAAAGAAAAAAATTACATTTTGTTATTTTTTACTTGCACATGATAAAACAAATTGTCTACAATCGAAATAAATAATGTAGGGGAAATCTGTGTCAAAGGTCGTGAAACCGCCGGTTTTGTTATCAAGAGCATTAATGTTCGTATTAGCAGCATCGATTGCGATATTGGCTGTTTTGGTGTTCACTTTGTATCAGATGACCCCGCTTACACGACCGGAGATTTTTTTCCTGCAAAACCAAAGTCGCAATGTGAATTATGTATTGGACAAACAAAACCCAACAGATAAAGATTTCCAATCAGAATACATCAAAGGTTTTATCCGAACATATATAATTGCCAGGAACACTCTCGAACCACAAAAGTCTGCCACCATTGAAAGATGGAATCGCATTGTAAAGCCTTGGTCTTCACCTACTGTGTCTGCACAGTTCAGGAGTACTGATACATACAATGAAGTGACTACAAATCGTGTGTACAACATGGTTTGTTCGGTTAATTTCAACGATGGTAATATTGTCTTTAATAAAAAATCTCAACGTTACATTGTTGGTTTTGATAGAACTTGTTTTGATCAAAATAGTGGTAGACAGATCGGTCCAAAAAGTTATAAGATAGGTATAGCAATACAATCTTATCTGGATAATAGTTCGGATAAAATACTGAATTATCTGAAAGATTTGCGTAATAATCCACTTGGTATTCAGGTCACAGAATACAAAGTTTTGGACGCAAAAGAAACAGATCCGTTATCAGATACAGATTTTTACAAGGAAGGAATATAAACAATGACTTGCTTAAAAAACAAATTAAATATTTCTTTGTTATCAGTTATGCTTTGCGCATTTCCTGCATTTGCTGATTATCAGGTTGCGTGGGATAATCCAAATGCAAATATGGCTGCGGGTTCTTCCCAGCCGGGATATGCAAATCTTGTTTGGTCCAAGGGAACTGTTCTGCCGATCAAAACACGTTCTGGCATGGCGACTTTGGTGACGTTACCGAACGGTGAAACGATTGAAGAGATAATGCGTGGCGATGAAACCTTATTTGATATACAAACATCGAAAGGTAGTCGGACAATGTATATTCAACCTTCTGCTGAAAACAATGGTAGCGATACAAATCTTATAGTGACTGGTAAATCGGGGAACATATATACATTTTATTTGCGTGCGTATCCCGTAAATTCTAGTGAGATTGCTTATTCCCAAGTTGATATTTCTTTGGGTAATGGCGGTGCTGTTTCTGGTGGCGCTATGGCACCAACATCATCTGGGAAAATGGGTTCTGTATTTGCAACAAAACAATCTTCGGCTTCATCAACGATTGGTGTTGATGGCGAAGATTACGGTTGGATAAAAACAATGAAAATTGACCCGTCTGAATTCCGTTTTGATTTGGATATATTTGTGCCAAATCCTGATGATTATGTAATTGCACCAGAACGCGTATGGCGCGACCGTATATTCACATACATCGATTTTGGGGACAAGGTTATTTCTATGACCCAGCGTCCTGTGGTATCTTTGTTGGTCGAAGGTGGCGAAAGTCCTGTCGGTTTCCGCACAGACGGCGAAGACGGTCGTTTATTGATTGTAGAGGCTGTGGGTGACATGATTTTGCGCAGCGGGCAAAGAATTGTATGCATCAAAAAACGTGAAAAGCCTTTCTTGATTGCTGATACTGCATCTGTTATGGCTTTGGCAGAGGCTAATGTCGCACAATCTTTGATGGCGAATCAATCTCTGAATACGATTGCTTATACTGATGACCAGTATGCTATAAATGCTGGCATAAATGATTATACTGCCAGTCCGATAATAATTGGAAATCAACCTATGGCTGGGTATGGCGCATATGGTGTTAATAATGCTGGTATGGCTGTTGTTGATACGAACCCAAATATCAATGTTGCACCAAATGCCAGAATGACTGCCGGTGCATATTTGCCACAATCGAATATCCCATTGATAACCAGTAATCAGGTCGGTGTTGCTGTGGAATTGAAGTCTGATACTTCAGTCAAGGCATTAGATGATTATTGGGCTGATTTATTGGCAAAGTTCAGCGGTGATGATGGCGTTGGTATTTTAACACCATATAAAAACAGTGTGTTCTATGCCGTAGATGAACATGGCGTTGGTGAATTGGGCTCTGATTCTGCAACCGCGCGTCTGTATCGTTTACGTATCGGACCTTTGCCAGACATAGATACAGCGCAAAAGTTGTGTGATCAGTTATTAAAGTTCAGTGGTTCAAGTTGTCATGTAATCAGAATACAGTAAAAAACTATGAAAAGTATAAAAAAGCAATTTGAAGAATTTCGTACAACAACACCAAAGCATATTCAATGGTTGTTGTTGGTTGCTGCTTTTGTTGTCGTGATAATTTTGTTAACTTTGGTACTGCAAAAATATTATGGTGGTAAAAAGGAAAAAACAGTTGTCGAAACAAAACCCATAGAGTGGGCTTTTGATCCAAAACAGTTAGACTTCATCGATGTCCAGGCAGGCGAAACTTTGCAGAAAAAATTGAAAATTATTGTTACTGGCGACGTTAATATCGCAGAAGCACAAATTGATAAAGCAAAAGACAGTTGGACAATTGATGTGAATGATTGTTCTGGTCTGGTTTCTGATGAATGTACAATGATTGTGGAATATACCCCAAGCGCAAAGCAATCTAAAACAAACGCGTCTTTGGTGATTTCTTATTATTTACCAGAAGAAGAAACAAATAAACAAACAAAAAAAATACCGGTCACATTCAGTGCTTTTGCAAAACCAGAGCCAATAGTAGAAATAGAACCAGAACCAACACCTGTGAAAGAATCAGAACCAGTGGTTGAGCCTGAACCAGAGCCTGAGCCCGAACCTGTGGTTGAACCTGAACCAGAACCAGAACCGGAGCCAGAACCAGAAGCACCAAAAACGATTGAAATGGTTGCACCGGCTGTTGCGTTTGCTGAACCAGAACCAGAGCCTGAATTTATGTTGCCACCTGAAAAATGTTCTGATTTTGCGATTCCGGGGTATAATCAATCTGGGACACAAATTGGTTGGATAAAACCATCTGGGGGCGCAAATTATTTTTACCCATTTTCAGACAAAGATTGTTCCAATCCAACAGGTAAATATGATTGGTCAACAGGTGTGATAACATCATTGAAAGATGGTTCAAGAATCGGGACTGATGCAGACCATATTGGATACAGAAACATAAAAAATCGTGGTTTGACTTTACCGAATTTATCTGCACCAATTGGTACATCTGCAGTCGCATCAAATGGTCAATTTGAAAATGCGGTGTGGAGCAGTGGCGGCATGAAAAAATTAAGCGAAGAAGCTGGCTGGAACACAGAAGAAGATGAAGATAAATATCGTGGTTCTTCACAAGATGGCGAAAGTGTTGTGTCTTCCAAACCGTACGACAGAAGTTTTATATTGCGTCAGTTCAAGCCGATTCCTGCAACCATTGTTTCAGAAGTTCGTGCAGATGCTAGTGTTTATGGTTGCACAAATGGTGAGTGTGATTCGTCAAAAAATCACAGTATTCCTGTGCGTGCCACAGTGGACAGAAATGTATATTCAGATAATGGCCGAACAATTATCATTCCCACAGGAACGTTGTTGATGGGATATTTGGATGGTGAATTGCCTGGACCTTATCAATCTTTTGGTCGTATGAATATTAAATGGTATCAGTTTATTCGTCCAGATGGCGTTGAATTTAATTTTGATGGTGGCCAAGACCCATATTCTGGCGATGCCCAGGGTCGTGTTGGGGTCCCAGGTCGTGGCAGTACAGATTATGTGGAACAAATGGTTATGCCAATATTGACAGCAATGGTACCAGCCGCCGTCAATTTAATTGCGCCAATCGCTGATACTTTTGTGAATCAAATAAACCTGGATAACAATACAGTTGTTCAATCTGGGACAATTCGTTCATCTGAAATGGCTAAACAAGAAATAATAAATCAATGGAATAAAATCACTAACAAATTGGTTTTTGATGCAATAAATAATACTGTACCGCCATTTTCGATTCCAGCGGGAACACGTATAAATGTGTATTCACCTGTGGATTTGATTGCATCCTGTGGTAATAACAATAAAAAATGTGAATTTTCAACACTCTCACCCAACCCACGTCGTAAATGGAACGATTTGAAAGCTAATGTCAAAATTAATCCGAAAGATTCATCTTGGATTGGTCAGGTTCGTGGATGGGATTTACAAGAATACTGTGAAGAAGATCCAAAATCAAAGAATGGGAAATTGAAACCAACGGGAAACTGGATGAAATCTGGTTATGATTACAGAACTGTATTAATGTTCTGCGAATCTTTGACATACGAAGCAAAGAATAACGCAAAAAGCGCTGCATACAGTGCAAGTGTGGAAGCGGCCGCGGAACAAAAATATGGCGGAACCCAATATAACGATGCGACTAAATCATGGGATAAAACTGGCACCACAGAACAACAAAAAGCATATAACCAAGAAGTATTGGGTTTACAATATGCAGATGATGGCGAAACGATATTAAACCCATTTGCTAAGCCTGCAAGCGCTGCACCAGAAGAAGCGGTATTAACATGCGACGATGGTTCTGCCCCTGATGCAAATGGTTGTTGCACAGGTGAAACCTATACAGATATGGGTGAACAAGGATTCAATTGTTGTCCAGATACTGGTGGTGATTGCTTCCCACCGATAACAATGGAATAAGAAAGAAATCCGCAATTGCGGATTTTTTCAATTTCATAAAATATACCGATTCGATTGTATAAGAACAAAAACCTATTACGAATCGGTTTTCCGATTCGCGTTTCTATTTATAGTTGTATCATTTTACATAATTCAATTTTTAGTCTAGATTTTATTGCATTGAATAACAATGCGATAAACAAAATAACTTTAATAACCAAAGGAGAAAAACAAAATGTTAAACACATTACATGATAACAATATGAATATGACTGAACAATTTCAGAATGCTGAACAATTGTGGTTTTGGTTTTTATATTCTAAATCTGCACAAAATGGTTTTGTACACCATTATGCAAACACGAACAGACCTTGTGAATTATTAGATGTTGAAACTTTGATTACCAAATTGTATTTGTCTGGAAAATTATCAGAAGAACAATTAAATGTTATGAAAAAGTTCGGCGACAAAAGACGTGCACCACACCAATATATTTATTCTGAAAATAAATCGGCGGCTTTGTGGAAATCTGCTATGGATACGTTGGAACAAGCCGCACATGATAAAGGCTGGATAATAGATTAAAATGGTGTTCTGATTTATGGATAGAGGGAATAAATCAGAATATAATAATATACGCAAAGGTTTCATTATGATATATATCGGCTTTTCAACAAAAACCAATAAACTATGCGCAAAAATTTTATGCAAAAAATATCGGCATGTTGCACCAATCTTGATAACAAAAAATAAATGCATCATGTATCAATTTGTTCGGTTCAATAAAGTTGTCTTGATACCTATAAAAAAACGCGATTTAACCGTACTTCAACAATATGGTTGGAAATTTGTTAAATACGCTTGCAAATTTGCCCCAGAATGCGCAATAAAATCAAAACCGATAAACTGTGTTCAATTTACAAAACGTGCTTGTGGAATCAAAAATATAAAAATACAGATGCCTGATTCTTTGCTGAAACATATAACCCAAAAATAAAAATGCCCGTTTGGGCATTTTTTATTTATTTGTTTTCTTTATTACATACATCTGGAATATACTGAACACATTTGACATAGTCCAATATAACACCAATCCAGCAGGCATCCATGCGAACATTACTGTGAATATTATTGGCATCCACTTCATAGCCTTTTGTGTTGATGCAACCGCATCATTTCCATTTGTATTTGTTTTCGGGCTTTGCAGATATTGTTGCAACATCATTGTTGCGCCCATCAAAATCGGCAATATAAAATATGGATCCATCGCAGCCAAATCTGATATCCACAAAAACTTTGCACTGCGCATTGGAACAGATATCAATAAAGCCTTGTACAACGCAAAGAATATTGGTATTTGAATCAGCATTGGCAAACACCCTGCCATTGGTGATGTCTTGTGCGATTGATACACCTTCATCATTTCCATTTGCATACGCGCTTTGTCATTTGCATACAGTTTTTGGACACGTTGCAATTCAGGTTGCATTTGTTGCATTTTAATAGTGGACGCATAAGACTTACGCGTCAATGGCCACATCAACAATCTTAAAATCAAAGTCATTAAAATAATAGCGATTCCATAATTGCCCACCATCGCAAACAACCAATTTATCATCCATAACATTGGCTGAGCAAAAAACCAGAACCAACCGTAATCCATAGTCTTTGATAAATTCGGAATATTTTCAGACGCTTTATCCAATATTTTTCCAACGCGCGGACCTGCAAAAATATATGTGTCGATTGTGGCCGATTGCCCTGCCCCAATTTTCACAGGTGCAGCATTGCTGTCTGCAAAATAAGAATCACCGCTTTTTTTCAGGCTGATTGTTTGGTCATTTGTGTCCAGCGAGACAACTGTTTCCCAATATTGTTCAGCAAAACCAAAATACCCACGCACTGTGGAAAAAGCATATGATTTTTTATTTAACTTTGCCCAATTCGCATAATCCAAATTGGAATTAGCATAAACAACACCGCCTGTTTCAATCGCACTGGATACTTTATCAGAAACACCACGCACAACGCGTGCATATGGCGCAACATTTATTTCTTTGTTAGAATTATTTTTAATTGTGTCTGATACGCGCAACACATAATCTGCAATAGATATATCACGATTAAATTTAACCTTGGCATTACTGTTCCAAGACATATTGTTATTCGCATCAATTGTCCATTTTGTATTTATGTTTGGGGTTTGCGTATCAGCAGATACAAATCCAACTTCTATAAAATTATTTTCAGCGTCCAGCAATGAAACAGGCGTGCTGTCTTTGGACGATTTATTATAACCCTTTAACGAGATATTAGATATACGCAACCCTTGGACATCGGCGGATATATGGTCTGCATTTATTGTGTTCGTTGCAACGGACGATTTTTCAATAACAACTGGTGCGGTGTTTTCAACAGTTGTATTCTTTGGTTTAACAAACAGACCAACAATCCACCAGGCCAAGAAAATCGTCACTAACCAACCAAAAAATCCCATAGATTTAGGTTGCTTTTTATTGGAATTCATAGCATTCCACTGATTAAAACCACTATTATTATCTAAAAATTTTACCATTGTTTTTCCTTTATTTATTGATATTACGCAAACAACGTCTTCTGTGTACAAACATATTTATCAAATACAGAATTACACCAAACGTTATAAATATATCCCCCACATTGAATATAGCAGGAAAACGCCACAGCCCACCAATATGCCATTGTATAAAATCTGCAACTGCGCCAAAACGAATTCTGTCCACCAGATTTCCCAACGCGCCACCGATAATCATGGCAATCGGCAATCTTTCATATGTAAAAGATTTCTTGAATAAATAATATAACAGATATGCGATTATTATCGCAGTAATAATGCTTAACAACACAGGCATAACAGAATTAAATGCTGAAAAAGATATTCCACGATTCCAAACAAACTGTATATTAAATAAATTGGATAAACCGTAATCACCACCCAATATATATTTCCAGGAAACAAATACTCCTTCGATATGACATTTAGCACATATTTTAGCAGGGTCATAAACCATGTCACCGTATTTTGCTGCTAAAAAGCCAAGCAATCCTGCTTTCGAGAAAAAATCTGCACAAAATGCGATTAATATAACTGCTATATATTTCCAAAACTTTTTCATCATTTACCCCTGATTTTTTGCAATATAGCAATTACACATTACAAAATCAAATATAATATCTATTTTGTGTCGATTGGCTGTTTAACATTTGCATAATTATTTGCACGCAAATCTTCGACTAAAGAGTTTATCTTTATGCGCGACAAACCCAAACCAGACATAAGTTTATCACCCAAAAGAAATGAAGATTCAATGATTTCAGGCATCGCAGATTTCACACCCATTTTTATCAAATCGTTTGCAGATTTCAGATTATGCGCACGTGCAAATATTTTTATGCGTGGCGATATAGAACGCCATGTTTCTACGATATCACGAACAATAGATTCATTATTTACCGCAACCACAACTGCACGTGTTTTGCTTGGTTTGAATCCAGCGGCTTCTAAAATCCCCTTTCTTCTTGAATCGCCATATATCACGTTATAACCTGATTCACGCGCCATAATAACTTCATCAACATTTGAATCAATAGCGACATATGGTATTTTTGCAATTTCGAGCATTTGCGCGATTATTTGTCCCATACGACCAAACCCAGATATTATAACAACTGGCGCCTCTTGTATCATTGATTCTGATAAATTTTTGTCTACTGGTCCCTTAAATATCTTGCCATGCCGTAATAGCCAATCATAAACGAACAACAATATCGGTGTTATCATTATAGAAACAACAATGACGGCAATTAAAATTTCCTGATGCTCGGCTGGGATTGCTTTTATTCCGTTTGTTTTCATTGTCTGCAAAATCAACAAGCCAAATTCACCGCCCTGAGCCAATATCAAAGACATCAAGGTTGCATCTTTGGCAGATACATGTCGAACACGCGCAACGATATATAATGCAAAAAACTTTATCAATACCAATCCGCCAACCGCTATTAAAATAGTAGCATAATGTCCTCTTAAAAAAGGAATATCTAATCCCATACCAAGCACTATGAAAAAGAAAGCCAAAAATAATGTTGCGTATGGTTCTATGGAAGCGTTTACCTGGTGCCTGTACACTGTTTCGGACATCAACATACCAGCCAAGAAAGCACCAAGCGCAGGTGGCATACCAAGTTTTTGCAGAACCAATGCCCAAACCACAATATTCACCATTATCGCCAAGACAAAAGCCTCTTGGGATTTTATTTTAGATACGATATGCATTAGTGGGTTGATAATAAATTTAGAAACAATTATAACCCCCAGTATTAACCCTAAAGACATAACCAAAACATCGATTGCTGTTGCACCCAGATTTATTGATTTACCTGTCATTACCGGCAACATTGCCAACAAAGGAATTGATAACAAATCTTGGAACAGCAAAATTGAAAATGTCTGACGTCCCATATTTGTCTGCAATTGATTTTTTTCGACCAAAATTTGCAAATCTTCTGATGTACTGGACATTGCAAGAATCAAGGCAACCATTATTGTTCCAATCAAAGTCCAAGATGTTATTCCAACCAATACAGGAAATAACATAATAGCAACCATTAAAACCTGAGATGCACCAAGTCCAAAAATAGTTCTGCGTAATTGCCACAGACGTTTCATATTGATTTGTAATCCAATATTAAACCACAAAAACATAATTCCTAAATCACCCAGAAAAGTCCATGTCCCAGACAATTCAAATAATCCAAACACATGCTGGCCTGCTAAAATACCGGTCAACAAGAACGCTAACAATGTTCCCATTTTGAATAAACGCATAAAAAATACTGCACCAAATGCGATTGCAAGAAATATAACTGTGGATAATGGCATTTTTTCTCTCTCCGTTTTTTTCTTATGTTTACATTATAACAAATTTGCGTCTATGTTGCCTGATATTTTTAAGAATAATTCAGGTGGCAAATCTTCTGCACGTTCAGTACCAGACAAACCATAATCTGCCCAATTTATTTTTATTATTCCACGTATCATTTTACGTCTTTGACCAAATAACTTAGCGGTCAGTTTTTCCAATTTAGAAATATCTTTTATCAATTTGATTTTGTTTTTGTTTGGTATAATTTGCACAACTGCAGACTGCACTTTGGGTCGTGGAACAAATGCTGTATTTGGAACATCAAACAAAATCTTGGTATCTGCAATTAAATTCGCCAACACAGACAAACGCCCATATTGCTTGTTATTTGGTGTTGCGACAATGCGTTCAGCAACTTCACGTTGAAACATTAATGTCAAAGATTTGATTTTTTTACCCATTGCAATTTCATGCAACCAATTTATCAATAATTCTGTCCCAACATTATATGGCAAATTAGAACATACTGCATAACCGTCTTTGTCCAATTCTTTCAAATCTGTTTTTAATGCGTCACCAAAAATTACTTGCAACCTACCATCTGATGCATCAACCAATTTTGATAAAAGTGCTTCTGTTGTTTTATCTTTTTCAATCGCAATAACACGTTTTGCACCAGCCATCAAAAGCGCGCGTGTTAAACCCGCAGGACCTGGTCCAACTTCTACAATAACTGTATTTTTTATATCAGGTACAGAACGCGCAATTCGACCAGTTAAATTCAGATCAAACAAAAAATTCTGACCAAATTGTTTCTTTGGTTCTAATCCAGATTCGCGCATCATTTCAGATACAGGTGGCAAAGATTCAATTTTATTTGTCATAATTTCTTGCGCCCCCCAAAAGCCAAAGTCAATGTGCCATCATCTATGTAATCTAAATCACCACCAAGTGGTACACCAGATGCCAATTCTGAAAAATCAACACCAGTATTACCAATCACAGATATTATATATTGTTGTGTGGTTTTACCCTCCACCGTATTTGGCAGAGCGAAAATTATTTCGGATATTTGTTCAGATTTAATTCGATTTGGAATTGTTGCAATATTTAAATCATCAGGCGTAACCCCAGAAACACCAGATAAATTTCCACCCAGCACATGATAACGTCCATGAAACACGCCAGATTTTTCCAAAACCACAACATCTGATAAATCGCGAACTATGCACAATTGTCCATTTTTACGCGTCATATCAGAGCAATATTCACAAACATCTTGGTCGGTTAAAACACCACAATTGGAACATGGATGAATTGTATTCGCTGCATCCATTAATGCGGATGCCAAAGATTCAGCCTTGCCTGATTTATCCTGCAACAAAGCCAAAACTATACGCGTTGCAGCACGCGTTCCGACACGTGGCAACTTTGCAAATTGTTTAACAAGTTTTTCTATCTTTATATTCATTTGTCTATATCTTTAATGAAATATATAACAATCTATACCATGATTGGAAGCGGTATTTTTAGCATTCTGTGCTGCACTTTCAGACAAGCCATTTATGCGAACACGATACAAACCGCTGTCATTTTTTTCGATGTTCGTATTCAAACCTGTCGCGCCTTTAACACGTTTCGCCTGATTTGTAGCAGAATCATACGATGAAAACGCACCACATTGAACTCCAGCAGAACCAGATGAATATACTTTTGCGCTACTTGGTCCATTTGAATATTCCGTATTATATTTTGGCGCATCTTGGGCATATTTTGCCATCGGATTATTTGCATTGGCAGCAACAACATGTGTATCATTTTGATAACTGTAATCAGAAACATTTTGACCGATTTTATTAAACCCAAGATTCAGCAGTTTTGTTGCGACATTTGCACGAACATCTTTGTTATCCGCACCCAAAACAACAGCGATTAAATGTCTATTATTGCGTTTTGCAGTTGCAACCAAAGAATACTTTGATTTATTTGTGAACCCTGTTTTCATACCGTCGCATCCAGGATAATCAGCCAACAACCTGTTTCCATTTGTATATGTTTTACCATTATAAGTCCAAGATTTTATACCAAAATACTTCCAATACTGCGGAAAATGTTTATATACAGCCATAGACAGCAATGCAATATCGCGTGCAGTAGACATATGGTCATCATTTGGCAAGCCAGATGAATTCTCGAAATTCGTCTGTTGTAAACCAATTTCATTCGCAACACGCGTCATTAAATTTGCAAAGTTCCCTTCTTTCCCACCCTGCAGATTTTCAGCCAAAACGCGCGCAACGTCGTTTGCAGAATGCACGGCAACCGCCTTTATCGCGTCTTCCACAGATATTTTGCTGCCCGCAGTTAGTCCCAATTTAACAGGCTGGGCATTTGCAGCAGATTGTGAAACAATTAAATAATCGTCCAAGCGCAAACGTTTATGTTCCAGCGCATCAAATGTTAAATACAATGTCATTATTTTTGTTAAACTGGCAGGATAATTTAATTGATTTGCATTTTCTTGGTATAAAACTTGGCCTGAATCAATGTCTGCAACCAATGCAG
Source organism: Candidatus Enterousia sp. (assembly GCA_045634865.1). Lineage (GTDB taxonomy): Bacteria > Pseudomonadota > Alphaproteobacteria > Rs-D84 > Rs-D84 > Enterousia. Next base: position 62,440 of record JAZRBB010000008.1, on the reverse strand, counting down.
CACGATATTCTTTGGCGGTTGCAACACCAAAGAATGCGAATATTCCAATGATAAACGGCAAAACTCTCTTCATAACCAAAATCATAGTAAAATTACTATAATTCGGTCAATAATAAAAATATTTAATTTATTTTTAATCTAATGTTCGCAAACTGATTTTATCTTCATCTACAATAACCAATTTTCCCGTTCGAACACCAAACAACGCAGCAGCACCAAACGCATCACGTTGTCCGAATAAATACCTGTCGTAAACAGGAAATACGCCACGCGACAAACACAACTGATTTGCAATAACTTCATCACTACAAACTGCAACAATCGGCATATCAGGACGACGACAAGAAATCTGAACCGCAGCATCAGTATCGCGTGCAAAAACAACAATTGCAGATGCTTTATTCAGAAATGCCATTGACGAAACAGAACGCGACCAATCATTTTCAGGTGTATTTTCAATATTGCACCAATCATACGGATGTTCGATTGAATCATTGTCTGAATAAGTCAATATTTTATCCATTTTTTCTATGACATTTACAGGGTCATCGCCGATTGTAGTTTCTTCGGACGTCATTGTTGAATCAGCCCTTAAATACGCTGCATTTGCAACATCTGAAATTTCAGCGCGCGTTGGAAAATCAGAATGCACCATTGATGATAACATTTGTGTCGCTACAATCGCAGGACGATTTAATTTCCGACATTCACGCAAAATATAACGCGATACTGCCGGCACTTGCTCGAAAGGCAATTCCACAGCCAAATCACCACGCGCGATCATAATTCCGTCTGCAGCATTGGCAATATCAATTATTCTTTTTACTGCATTTGGACGTTCGATTTTAGCAATTATTTTTATCGGATGCGAAGTCCGTTCAGTTATAAAATCACGAACGATTGAAATATCTTCTGCACGTTGAACAAATGACACAGCAATAAAATCTGGATTTTTGGTTATCGCATATTCCAAATCTTTGCGGTCTTTGTCTGTCAAAATATCTGTATCAACATCGGTATCAGGCAAATTGAAACCGCGTCTGGACCAGATTTCATCGCCATGTATCACAGTTGTTTCAACCGCATCATCAAATACAGCGTCAACACGCAATTCTATTTTGCCATCATTTAACAATATTCTGTCGCCAACATTTAATGAATGCATAACATCGGTATCTGGCAATTGAACACGTGTTTCATCGCCAGGCGTTTCATCAGAATCCAGTGTAAATTTCTGACCGACTTTTAATGGATAATGTTTATCAGACGCAAAATCACCAATTCTGTGTTTGGGCCCTTGGATATCAATCATTATCGCCACAGGGACACCAACATTTTTTGCCACAAAACGTATCATGTCTATTTTGGCCCCCTGGACATCGCCTGTATCATGACTGAAATTCAAACGACAAACGCTGACACCAGCCTTTATCATGCGCGTCAAAGTATCTATATTTTCGCAACTTGGGCCAATTGAAGCAGTTATTTTTGTAAATCTGGTCATGTCTGCCCCCTATTACAAACATGCATTAAAATTATTTGATTTTTATAATCTATAGTTTATCATATATCACATGGTAAAAACAAGAGGAAGGATATGAAAAACGCAAATCATGGTTCTTTTGATAACGCTCAGTTAACCAGCATTATTGAACGTATTGAAAAATTAAACGAAGACTCTGCTGCTATCGCTGCAGATATCAAGGAAGTTTATAATGAGGCTAAATCTGCCGGCTATGACCCGAAATATATTCGTCAGATGATACGTTTGAGAAAACTGGATCCTGATGAATTGGACGAAGCAGACGAATTGACCAAAATGTATCGTGATGCTTTGGGTTTATAAATGAAAAAATTCACAAAACGCGTTGAAGATTTCGTATGTGCCAACTGTGGCGCAAAAGTTTCGGGCAATGGATACACAAACCATTGCCCGAAATGTTTATATTCTCGGCACGTTGACAATATGCCTGGCGACCGCACTGCAAATTGTGGTGGTATGATGCGCCCAATTTCTGTTGAAACAACCAAAGACGGCTTTGTCATAACACATAAATGTGAAAAATGCGGAAAAATAATAAGACAGCATTCATCACCAGATGATGATATGGACACAATTATATCCATATCATCAAATCCAGATTTTATTTTCGGGAAATAAAAAATATCGGTTGCGGTATAAACAGATAAAATCTTATAATCTGGGTATGAAAGAATTCCTGGATAACCAATATAAAAACCTGTTTTTATGGTCGCCTTTTGTTATGGCACTGGGTGCGATTTTATATTTCACCATGCATTCAGAACCAAATTTTCAATTTCCGATTTTAATCACTTTGTTATCTGGCTTGATAATATATAAACACAAAAACATTTTTATAACTGCGATTGCATTATTTTTATTTGGCTTCTTTTATTCTGTGTCTTATACCAATATCATTGATACACCGCAAATATATGCTTCACATAAATCGCGTTATATATCCGGAACTGTTCAAGACATAGATTTTATGACAGAAAATACGCATATCACATTAAAGATACCTGCAAATCAAATTGATTCCAAATATTCCGGGAACAAGCATGCACTTGTTCGAGTATCTTTCAACAAAGATGCAGATATGCCAAATATAAACGATACTATATCTGGAAACATTATGTTGTTTCATCCGTCCGCCGCGTATGTGCCTGATGATTTTGATTTTGCACGTTGGACATATTTCAACAAATTATCTGGTATAGGTTTCGTCAAAGATTACAAAATCAAATCAGACACAAACAATTCAGAAAATCTGCGCACAAAAATTCACAATAAATCAAACTCTGTTTTAACTGATGCTTTGGTCTTAGGCTATAAAAACACAATTCCAAAATCCGAAAGCAATATATGGAAAGCAGTTGGTGTTGGACACATTTGGTCAATCAGCGGTTTTCATATGACTTTGGTTGGTGGCTGGTTATTCGCTATATTTTATTTATTGTTTCGATGCATATCGCCAATTACTAAACGCATGCCTGCAAAATATCCCGCCATGATTTGTGCATGGTGTGGCTTATTGTTTTATTTAGGAATCTCTGGTTTTTCTGTTGCAACTGTGCGCGCATTTTTAATGACTACATTGATATTTATGGCATTTATATTTGGACGTAATTTGTTGTCTTTGCGAACCGCGGTTCTGGTATTTTTTATTATATTTTTAATCAATCCGTTTTATGTAATGCATGCAGGATTTCAATTATCTTTCGCCGCTGTATTTGGATTGCTTTGGTTTTTCGATAAATCCGAATATCAAAAAAGAAACAAAATTAAACACATCGGACATAAAATATACTCTGCGCTTATGACTGCTGTTGTTGCAGGCGTGTTCACTTTACCATTTATAATTGCACATTTTGGCTATATTCCATTATATAGTTTAATTGGAAATCTGGTTATATTACCAATATTTTCTGTTGCTATAATGCCGATGATTATGATTGGAACAGTGTTTGCATACTTTGGTTTTCATGGCCTGAATAATGCAACCTATGATATTTATACCTTCGCTTTGCATTTGGCAGAAAGCATAACAAAATTACCCCATGCAACAATTGCTATGCCACATATGTCAAGTCTGGTTCTTGGGCTGTGCATAATCGGTTTGCTTTGCATAATATTGATTGTTAGACCCGATTCCAAGAATCTTTTTATACGAAATATAAACTATATTATCGCTTCAGTATTTATAGCATCTGCAATTATAATTTATGCAAATCCACAAAAACCTTTGTTTTATTCAACTTATGATAATGAATTGGTTGGCTTTGTTAAAAATGGCAAAATACATTTTAACAAAGCGCGTTCATCAAAACACTTTTTTGCTTTCGGTTCGTGGCGAACATTTAATGATGAATCAACAACAAATAAAATTGCGCGTAAGAAATGCGTTAAAGGCTTATGTAAATATCAAACACCAAACTGGAATCTGGTTTATATGCAGTCTATAAAAACTGTGATTGATAATATAAATACTGTATGTCGTGATGAATCTGTGGACTTCATAGTTTCACCTGTTTCAATTCGTGCACCAAAATGTCATGCAAAAGTTTTAACAGGCGGTATGGTTATTTATCCGTCCGGTAAAATCAGAAAGATTTCGAATCATCGTCTGTGGCATAAAGGCCTTTGACAAAATACAATCCGCACGCAGGCGCATTCACACCGGCAGCGCCACGCTCTTGTTTTGCAAAAATTTCATCAATGTCATAAGGCTTGCCAGAAGCAATATCAATCAATGTTCCAACCATATTGCGAACCTGGTGATGCAGAAAAGAACGTGCAGCAAATTCCAAAACTATTTCGTCACCATTTTGTGTGATAGTGCAAGAATCCAAAGTCTTTATCGGACTTTTTGCCTGACATTGTGCAGCACGAAACGAAGTAAAATCATGTTTGCCAACTAACTTTTGTGATTGTGCACGCATTAAATCAATGTCCAGTTTTTGCGGTACCCACCATACACGATTTTTATTCAACACAACTGGCGCAGACCGATTTACGACGACATATTTATAAACACGTTTTTTACAACTGAAACGTGCATGAAAATCATCATCAACTTTTTCACATCTTAATACCGACACAGGTTCATTTACCAAATAAAAATTGATTGCACGCATTACAGTTTCAGCATCCCAATCTTTATCCAAATCAAAATGCGCAGGCATAGCAATTGCATGAACGCCAGCATCCGTACGACCTGCTGAAAACACAGTCACATTTTCACCACAGAATCTATAAATCGCATCTTGCAATAAAGATTGCACAGACGGCCCTTGGCGATTTATCTGCCAACCAATTAAATCTGTGCCATCATATTCAACATCAATTCTGTATCGGGTCATTTATTTATATTCCGTATTTTATTTCTGCACTATGCAAACCATTTACAAAACTGCGCCAATCCATAGAATTTTTACCAGCAGGCTGAATTTTAACAATTTCCAATATTCCATTTGATATACGCGTTTCTAAAATCTTGACATCTATACCGTTTATCTTGGTTCGGCCACAGCCCAGCGCACGTATTTGATTATGAATCTGAATTGGTGTTTTGTTCCAATCAATAATTTCATCATCACCAGTAAACTTGCGTGTGAAAGTTGGTTCACCATTTTGTGGTATGGCAACAAACTTATCAGGATTTGCAATATATTCATTTAACATTTCAATGGCGGTTTTTGATACTTGGTTTTCAACATCTGAATTTGTATCGTTTTCATCAATTTTTATAGATTTACGCATATAGATATCGCCAGCGTCCATTTCAGCAACCATATCCATCAAACAAACATCCATATCTGCATCGCCATTTAATATTGCTGTTCTTATTGGTGATGGTCCACGATGTTTTGGCAAAGAACTTGGGTGAATATTTATGCATTTTGCAGCATTCAAAACATTATCACGCAATATAACACCATAAGACATGACAACAATCATATCAGGCTTGTCATCTATTGCATCAAATTCTTTGATAGAAGTATGAACACGCAAACCACGCTTGTCCGCCCATTGATGCACAGGCGACGGCGTTAAAATATGTTTGCGTCCCATTGGTTTGGGCGCACGAGTAAACACACCGATAATTTCGTGTTTGTTTGCTAAATCATCAAATACAGGCACAACAAAATCGTTTGTTCCCATCAATATCAGTTTCATTAGTGCTTCCTGTTTACTTTACGCATCAGCATTTCGCGTTTTACACCAGACAAATAATCAATAAACAAAATGCCGTCCAAATGGTCTGTCTCATGTTGCACAATACGTGCAGGTGTTCCAGACATCTTTGCATGCAATACTTTACCGTTTTCGTCCATCCATTCAACTTCTACCGCTTCGGGACGTGTCACATATGCATACACAGGCAAACCATCCGCACCCAAAACAGACAAGCACCCTTCTTCCATATTGCAAGTTTTATCACTTTTTGATGTAATTTTTGGGTTTATCATACGGTATATAACATTAGTATCCGGATCCATCATAACCAAAAAACGTTTAGTCACCCCAACCTGTGGCGCAGCAAGACCAACCCCGTTCTGAGTCGACATCATTTGAACCATTTCGTTCATGGTATCCAAGATATCTGGCGTAATATCAGACACAGGTTCGCATTTTTCACGCAAAACTAAATCGCCACAAAGTTTCATTTGCAACATTTATAAAACCTTTTTATAATCGTTATAATTGAATTGTAGCAAAGGATTTTCAAATGACAACTTATATTTTATCCTTACTGGGCATCATCATAGTATTGCTTTTGATATTGGTATTCAGAAAGCAAACTGTTGATATATCGACTTTGCACGAAGACAATTCCAGATTACGCGAAAGATTGGCTGAAAGATTGGGTATGCTGTCGCAAAACGCAATTGAACTAAAAAACATCAGTGCCGATATTGCGAATTTCAAGGATATTTTAATGGGCAATAAACAGGCACGCGGTTCTTTTGGTGAAAGACAGTTGGAAGATTTAGTTTCTGATATTATGCCACCAGAAAGTTATGCATTTCAAAGTGTGTTATCAACTGGTGTTCGTCCTGACTGTGTTATACGCCTGCCTTATCCACCGGGCGATATGATCATAGACAGCAAATTTCCGCTGGAAAGTTATAATCGCATTTTGCAGGACAAGGATAACATAGGCTACAAAAAACAATTTGAATTAGATGTTCGCAAACACATTGATGCAATCGCTGAAAAATACATTATACCTGGTGTAACCGCAGAATCTGCAATGATGTTTATTGCGTCTGAATCTATATTCGAAGAATTGCACAGCGAATTTCCAGATACAATTGAATATGCTGCACGCAAAAAAGTATTTATTGTTTCGCCTGCGACTTTATGGGCAACATTAAATACAATTCGTGCGGTATTATCAGACATAAAGATAAAACGCGTAGCCAGCAAGATTAAACGCGAATTGGATTTATTGCTGACAGATTTAACCAGATTAAATGACCGCACAGAAAACCTGCAAAAACATTTTGCACAAACAACGGGTGACATAGAACAAATTCAGACATCAGTTTCCAAAATCACCCCACGTGCAGAAAAACTACGTGATATGGATTTTGGTGAAGAGTAAAAACGAGTTTGCAAACAGATATTTTATTCTGCTGGAATATTTTATTACTTTCCCATCGCTTCGCGCATTTTTTCGACTTCACCAATTATATCTGTGTCCGAATCTGTAAATTTCCAACTAATCACTTCTGAGGGCACTGTCCTGTATATATCCCAGTATGTACGACTTCCTTCAAATCTTATCGCAGATTTTTGAGCACCAAGCATTCCACTATCAGGAGCATAACTATCGCCAGTGTGTGAAAATTCATGTAAAACCGTTTTTGGAAGATTATTTGCACTAACATCTTCACCCAACGGGTTAAGATTAAATCGTCTGCCAGCATCTGCTCTTATAGTTGAATTAGGGTTTTTATATACATATACAGCTGGTTGCTCCACAATATTTTCTGACTTATCAAGTGAATCATACATCTTTTGTATGCTGATACGTTTCTCCTCATCGCTTATATCTGACCAATTTTTAAGGTTGTTATACAAATCATCATCTTCTGCTATTGTTTTAATCATTATGTTTTCACGCTCTGTAACATATTTTCCCAAAAGTTCTTTATCTACACTTGCATTTATTACTTTACTTTTTTCAACATCCCTTGCTGTAACATAACCTTCATGCATATTTTCTAATTTATATTTTTCATCCAAAAGCTTTAGTTCTTCTGGTGAAAATTCAGATGCTGGTACTTTATCTAGTTTAAAATCGGAAGTTTTTAACGACACCATTTCATCTTTTGATTTTAAATCTTTTAATTCCTCTAAATCCCAATCTTTATACCGCACATCACGTCCTATCCTTTCTTTTGCTTCCTGCCTTATTAACCGTTGTTGTTCTTTTACTATGTTTTTTCTTTGATCGTCTATAGTTTTGATTTTAGCATCCAATTCAGCAATATCATCTGCGTATTTTGCATCTATGTCTTTCATAGTTTTTGCAAATTCAGGATCATAAGTTGAATACGGAGAGGACATAGTATATGCTGCTGCATATTGACTTTCTTTAAAAACGACAGGTTCAAAAGAAGACCATCTGGCAACTTGTTTATCAAATTCTTCTTCATTTTTGAACATTTTTACAAAATCATCATATGTTTGATTCTTTGGTGCATATTTTTGATATGCCGCGCGCAACTTGTTTTCATAACTATCTGTATCAATTTTTACAATGTTCGCGTTGGCCAATTGCTTTTTTACTGCTTCGCGTTTTGCTGGATCGTGGGTTATACCGTCATATCCTTCGTTCAAAGCGTCACGCGTTGCAGCCAAGGCCTTATTTTCTTGGTGCCAACTATATACAGCACTACCTATCGTTGAAGCAATCTGTAAACCAATTCCGACTGCACGCAAAACCTGTTCTGGTTCCCAACTGTCTTTATCAAAGAAGCCTTTTTTGTTTGATTCCAATAAATCTGGTGATTCATACAATTCTTGGAATTTCTTTTGCACATTTGCAGATATATCACCTTTATTCGCGCCCCTGGAATATTCTATCAAAATATTCATTGCCATATTTTCTTTGAATTTCTTTGACGTCATTTTTAACAATCTGGCTAATTCTTCATTTATACCGTTATATTCTGCCTTGGTAAGTTCATTTCGTAAATTAGACAGACGTTGCAACCAATCTTTGACTAACAGGTCTGCACAATTACTGTCATTACAATTGTTTGATTGTACAATAAACTCTTTTGCTATGCCTTTGGCCTCTAAAGTCCCGACAAATTCCATAATCTGACCGGTCACATTAACAAGCGTCAACAGAACAGGAACAGTAAATGCAACCGTTCCAACTTTTACCGCAGTAAACGCAATTATACCACCAGTAAATACCGCTGCAGTTGTGGCAGCAGCCAATTGCGCTATATTTATAGTTTTTTCTAAATCATTGGCATTTTCTGCATTTTTCAATTTACATATATTATTTTCTTTGTCCCACTCTATATCCCTACAAACAGAACAACGTGATACATCTGATTTGGCAAGCGCGTCACATTGTTCTTGATTCAAATGTGCACAATGTTGACCAGAAAATGTCCCACCACTGATAACACATTCCATACCCTGAATGCCACCTTGGTGGTATTCTTTTATAAATGTACTTATATCATCAAACACAAAATCAATCTGTTGTCCCTGGACATAACATGTTTTTATACCATCTTTACCATCATCAGAACAACCAGGGCCATTGTATATACGATGTCCTGGACTGCATGAAACATCAGATATATCAACTTTGGCATTTTTGACAATATGCTGTTTTAACAGTGCTTCTACTGACGGTGTGTTTTGAACTTTGATACCTTTACAAAATTCAAAGGAATTTATACCAAATGCTGTTTTTAAACCTTTCTTATCTGATACATTATTAAAAAAGATTTCACATTTATTATTCTTATATACGCCTGTATACCCAAATTTTGCAAGTGTACTGTTTATTTTTCCACAGGTATTAGCATCTGAATCACAAGAAACAGGCTGACAATTTCCATTTGTATTTTCTATATGTTCTGGTGTTCGCGCAATACATGCCAAAGTCGGCACATTAGCCTTTGTATTAAATAATTTACATGTTGCAGCACCGACACTATTAAATATCGCCCCACTGTCACTTTCACCAATATGGTCAAAAACAAATTCGTAATACGTCTTGCGATTTTTTGATGCACATAATATAGCATAATCATCAGATGCCCGCGCTAATATATTCTTTGGTTTTACTGTTATTACTTTATCATCACATTCCAGGCTGTCGTCTGCATGATTTATTCGCGCCCATTCTTTTGCCAACATAATAGCATCTGATAAACCAACCTGGGTTCCACCATAAAAACTATTTGTAAAGAAATCATCTATGCAATATGTCCCTTCACCTGCATTCTTTTGACAAGTTGTACGATATTTTAATGATGAATCTTTTAATAAATTTTGCCTAAAAATTTGACACTTATTTTTATCTTCTGGTTTATTCTTAATATCTAAACCACCAGCCCAACAAACACGCCATACAGCCAATGCCGATATACTGCCGTCATTTTCTATGTTTTCTTTCCAGGTAGCTAATGCAGAAGCCTGATTTTGTTCCCCAACAAATGTTTCTTTGATACTGTTATCAACAACATCTGAGCTAATTTTTATGTTCGCATTTGCGTTCACAATTAAACAAAAAACCGAAATCAATGTGACAAGAATATTTTTTATCATTTCAATACCCCCTCACACCTGGACGCTACATTTGCGACACGTTTTATCGCTGCTATTTGTGTCCCACTAAATACCGTTGATGTTGCAGACGCAACCGCTGTTGCACCCGCCAGCACATTAGATGCTGTATTCAAATCCTTTTCTTTCTTTTTACCAGCATTGGTATTGTCATTACGTATTTTATCCGTATTCGCCACAGCTGATGTTATCGTTCCTGTCGCACCAGTCGCAGCACCAACGATAGATGCCGCCATAGCACCGGTTGCACGTTTTGATATAGACGAAACATCAACAGACCTGTATTCGCCACATGCCGACGCGATTTCTTTTGCCTCTGATACATCCTCACCATTTATGCGCGCCTGACCAATGGACATATTTAATGCATCAATACTCTCCAAACAATTTTTCACCATTGCCTGCAAATCTTTGTTTTGACCACTTTGGGAAGCCAATATTGCACCAGCCACATTGGTTGCGGTATTTGTTGCCAATAATCCAGTTCGCCAATTACCCAATTTTTTTGATTTAGTTGTAAGTTTGTCTAATTCTGATTTGTAATTATCAATATCTTTTACAGCCGTATCAAACGAAACTTCAAATTCTTTTTCAAAATTTGCTTTGTCTTCGTCTGTCAAAGTTTCATATTTAACATTTTTTGTTTTTTCACGCAATTCTTTCAGTATTTTTTCATAAGATTCTGCCGCCTTATCCGTTGAAACCTTTACAATACCAACAACTGTTGCGCCAACACCAAGACCCGTACCCACAGCCTGGACACCAGTATTTATGCCCGCCAATGTTTTATAATCTGATAATTTATCATCAATACCAACACATGCACGATACGTATTTTGTAATGCGGTATTTAAATCTAAAATTTCCACTGCAAAAGATGTACTTGGCAAGCAAACGCACGAAAAAATCGCGTATAAACACTTCTTACAAAAAACATCTGAAAACTTCACGATTTTCCCTCACTATCTACAGGGAATATTTTATCAAATTTTAGGTATAAAACCAAACAAAAAACAGCAATCGCTGGTTTTATTTTTAGTTTTTACGCAGACCTGTTTTGCGGTTTATCCAAATTTGTTCTTTTGCGATATTCATAATCGGTATATCAGAGCGACTGTCCGAATAAGAACGCACAACATTTGGTATAAAATTATTTTTTTTCGCCCAATCGTCCAATGCAACGACTTTGTTTTTACCATAGCATACAAAATCATATTTCCATGGTTTATCTTGCTGGGTTTCAGAAGTTAACACTGCATCAAATTTAATATCAGAAACCAACTTTGGAACCAAATAATCAGGACTGGCTGAAATTAAAACAACTTTATTACCAGCGGCGCTTTCTTTAGCGACCTGCTCCTTGGCCCAACCAAAACGTTTTTGTTTGTGCTCTTTGATAAATGCTGGCGTAAAATCACGAACCATTTTTTGTGTTAAAAATCTATGCATTTTTTGTCGCCACCAAATGCCATCTGGATTGAAAAACTTCACAACTAATGCAACTAGCATAGACGGAATATAAAACCATGGCTTGACCGAATGTCTGAAACAATAGCATTCAAAATCAATGTTTGAATCGCCAGCAGATAATGTTCCGTCAAAATCAAAAACTACTACACTTACTTTCTTTAACATGTGTCTTATTCCTTGGCTTTTGGTATGCCAGCAGAATATCACGAAACTGATGCTGAGTCAATTTTATTTCTTGCGACTCAATTTTACACGCAACTTTTCCATTACAAAGAACAATGCGGGTGTCAGACAGAACGTCCATATCAAAGACGCACACATACCGCCAATCATAACCGCACCCATCGCGACTTTCAATCCATCATTTGACCATAATTGTGGCAACATACCCGCAACGACAGCAATAGTAGTCATCCAAATCATACGCTTTTTATCCATCAATTCTTGCCATAAAACTTTATATGCGTTTTCACCCCTTTGCACACGTGCAACTGTTGGTTCCAAAACCAAAATATTGTTATTCACAACCAAACCAACCAACATAATAAACGCCAACATCGCACCGACATTCATTGATGCACCAGATAAAAACAGCACAATAAACACACCCGCAAAACTGGTTATAATAGATGTCGCAATAGTGAACGGATGTATAAACGAATTCATAATTGCAGCCAATAACATAAATGTTAAAATCGTAGCCAACAAAAATGCCTGAGCGATTTCACCTGTGCTTTCAGATTGAATTTCGGACATACCTGCAAAAGACGCGCTGTATCCTGGTTCCCAATTTATAGTATCCAAATATTTCTGGATTTCGGCCTGCACAGGACCAATCGTAGATTTACCAATATTTATATCTATTTCTGTTATTCTGTTTTTATCCAAACGATAAATATTAGATGATGCAGGCGCGCTTTCCAAGGTTCCCAATTGTGATAACGCAACCATCCCTTTTTGAGAACTGACATAAACACTATCAAACATCGATTTATTCTTGAATTGTTTATCGAACTCTAAAACTATTGGATATTCATCACCATGCTCTTTGTATTTATGTGTATCGTTCCCAAATAATGCTGTACGCAAAGCAACCCCAGCATTTGCATTTTTCACACCCCAAAAATTCATTTTTTCATTGTCTGGTATAAAGCGAATTTCTTTTGCTGGTGCTTGTTGTGCCAGAACCACACTTTGCACAGATTCTATTTTGTTAATGTTTGCTATTATCTGATTTGCATACATATTACGTTTATCATCATCATCACCAAATACATTTAATACCAAATCAGAACTTATACCAGCGCTGGACATATTTTCTCCTGCACGAATTTGGATTTCTGCATCGGGGATATCAGCCAATGTTGGTAATATTTGTTGCGCCAACTGTTTATCAGATATTTTTCGTTTTTCAACATCAACCAATGTCACTTTGACACTGATATTCTGCAAACCTTTATCACCTATCTTAACCGTTGTAGATTTAACCTCTGGAATGTTCGATACTCGTTCTTCTATGATTTTTGCAATAGACTCAGATTTTGCATATAAACTGCCCATTGGCGCACGTGCTGTAATTGTTATTTCATTTGCGTCTGTAGATGGCGAAAACTCATTTCCGACATAACCCATCAACCTGGCAGACAAAATCAAGATGCCAACAGCCCCCAGAATAACAATCCATGGACGTTTATATTGATATTCGTACCACGAATGCAAACGCGTAGAATTATTATGCTTTTGTACTTGTTGAATATCTTTTTTGTTCTTTTGATTAAATCTTAATAATTTCGCAATCATCATCGGTGTCAAAGTAAATGAAAACAATAATGATAATAATGTTAAATAAACAACAGTCATACCAAACTGCAACATAAATTGTCCAACAATACCACCCATAAATGCCAAGGGTAAAAACACAACTACGTTCGTGCCAACACCAGCCAACACAGGAATTGCAACCTTACGCGTCCCTTCTTCTGCGGCTTGTTCTGGTGTTTTACCAGCCTGCAATTCACTTAATGCAGATTCAATTAAAATAATCGCGTTTGATACTAATGTGCCAAGCGCTGTCGCATACGCCAATAAAGTCATGGTGTTTATTGTAAAACCGCTACCGTTCATAAGAAAGAAACCTGATAATAATGATACAGGAATCACAACACCAGCAATAATCGTAGAACGCCAATTACGCGTAAATGCCAACAATACTATGATTGTAAATATAACACCCAAAACAATACTATTTATTGTGTCTGTTGTTGCTTGGGATATTGTCAAAGATGAATCAGAAACAATTTCCATCGTTGCATTTTGGAAACGGGTTTCTAATTGTGCTTGCAATTCCGGCATTTTTTTACGCAAAGCGTTTGATATTTTTATTGCATTACCATCAGAAGCCTTGACCACAGACATTATAACAACCTCTTTGCCATTATACCTGGCACCTTTTTCAATATCACGCGCGGCATCACGAACATTTGCAACATCGGACAACTTGAAAGTATCGCCTTCGACAGTTGTTATCTCTAGATCTGATATTTCTTTGACGTTTTGGAATTCACCAACAAAACGAACATTTTCAGAATTGATATCTGTTTCAATTTTTCCACCTGGCACATTCAAATTATGTGTTGCAATTGCAGATACTATATCATTTATCGTAACACCATGCGCAGCCATTAAATCTGGATCCATTGCGATACGCACAGCACGCGTCAAACCACCAAATGTATTTACAGATGCAACACCGCGAACTGCTGTTATTTTATTAGACAGGTTATCTTTTATATATTTTTCCAAATCTTTTGCGTCTGCACCTTGGATAACAATATCCAATACCGCTTGCTGTAATGGGTTTAGTTTTGCAATTACTGGTTGTTTCAAATCTGACGGAAATTCATTAGCCAATCCATCAATTTTTGCTTTGACCTCATTCGCCTTGTCATCAACATTTACACCCAAATTAAATTCAGATATAACATAAGCGCTGTTTTCATAAATCTGACTTGTAATTTTTTTAACACCTGCAACCTCTGACATTGCATTTTCTGCTTTTTTAACAACCTGACTTTCTAGTTCAGAAGATGAAGCGCCCGGATATACAAATGTCACCGTCACATACGGAAAATCCACAGACGGCGAACGTTCTATGTTCATTTTGGGAAAAGAAACCAACCCTAAAACCACAAAAAACAAAACGAACATTATTGTTGTGACAGGTCTGCGAATAAAGAACTTTAACATTTTATATCCCTTTGTTTCACTACTTTACAATTTTAATTTTTTCGTTATCTTGAACCTTTGATAAAATCACAATATCACCATTTTTCAATCCAGATTTTACCAAAACATTTTGTGAATCGCGCGCTTCTATGACTATATCACGAACACTTGATTTATCACCATTTACAACATATACATTATTGCCATATACAGCAGAAACCGGCACATAGAAACCATATTGCCTGTGTTCCACATATTGCAAACCGTCTGGACAACCAGATGTTTTTATAACATGCATACCAGAATATAAATCTATATTTTTTGATACAGAAACGATTTTACAATTACCAATTTTTTGACCAACCTTGAACATATTGACACGCGCCCCCGATACATATGCGCGATTATTTTTTATGTTTAACGGTTGATATAACACACCATTTGTTTCAGATATTTTCAATGTTTCAACCGGTATTCCGTTTTCAATATTATTACGCATGATATTAAACACTGTGCGATTTCTTTCTGTGAACACGTTATAAAAGCGATAAGCAAAACAACCAATCAACACAACCATCAAAAATATATAAATGATATTTTTTGATTTTTTTGTTTTCAATTTTTTTACAAAATTTTCTATTTTTTCAGTTGTCATTTTATTCACCTAATTTCTTAACCGATTCTGCAGACATTAAAATATTGTATTTCGCATTTAACAAAGCCATATCCATTTGATATAAAGCCCCAGAAACATCAGCCAATTCAACAGCAGAGGTTTGACCGGTCGCAAAACGTTTTGCAGACACATCATATGCTTGCTGGGCCAGCGAGTGCGCTTTTTTCAACTTACCCAAATTATTACATAAATGTTTATACTTACTTACTGCGTTATCATATTCTTCGGTTTTCAGTTTCTTTGATTTATCCAAATCTTGACGGGCAGATTCCGCATTCATCGCTTCCATTGTTGCATTTGCAGAATGGATTCCACCGTTAAACAACGGAACCTGCAAAGCCAAGCCCCAATATGCAGACTGCGAACCTTCTTTATCAAACATATGTCCCATATCAGGCCCCATAGAATAAAAAGAATACGAACCAACTGCTGCCAATGTTGGATAAGCCCCTGAACGTTTAGACGACGCATTCGATTCATACATTTTAATTTGTTTTTGATAAATATCCCATTCTGGATTTGATTTTAATTTACCTGCATTTAGTGGTGCAAATTTATCTGGAAAATTATCAACCAAAATTAAATCTTCATCAACATCAATTCCCGCCATAATTTTCAGCATTCTGTATGCTGTATCACGATTAAATTCAGCGTCAGATAAATTGATTGCTTTGGACGCAATATCAGATTCTATTTTAATTAAATTGCTGCGATTTGCACGTCCTGCCGATGTCAGTTTCTTTTTCGCAGCACGTGCGTTGTTCAGATTTCTTTGTGACGCAGACACAATTTCATCTGTCATTTTTGCAGTCCAATATAAATTAGCCGCCGCATACTTAACTTCACGCATGGTTAAATCTTTGGCTGATTTAGACATATCAATTGCATCATGCACAGCATCAACCGCATTTCCAATTTTACCAAAAGTATAAATAGGTTGGGTTATTTGCACACCTGCTGAAAAAATATTATCCGGTATAGCATCAAGTGGCAAAACGCTACCCAGAATCGCGCCAATATCAGACGGTATTTCAACACCATTCGAACTGGTTGGGCGTTTCACATTTATCAAATTCATATATGACACAGTGCCATCAATCGACATCCAACGGTTTGCGTTTACAGCACTTAATTGTGCTTTTGCTTTCTTGATATTCGCATCTGCGCGTTTAATATCATTAGATTCAGATACGATTTTTTCAATCGCCTGATTTAACGACAAATCCATACCGAACGCATTTGGGATTACCGCCACACACGACAATACACACAATAATAATTTACGCATTTGCTTGCTCCATCTTTTTCAATATTTCATTTATAGTCCTGCTGGTTTCTGCCAATCTATCTTGTTCAGATTCGGGCAAACATTTGCACAGAGATTCCAACGCAGTCATAAATTTATCAATAATTTTTTCTGCTAAAACCTTACCTGATTTAGTAACTTCATACCAAGTATCACGATGATCATCTGGGTCAGTTGAACGAACAACCAATTTATCTTGTTCCAACTTGCGAAAAACACTACAAAGGTTAGCCGTAGAAATAACCTCACGCGCAGAAAAATCTTTCAGTTTGATTTTGCCGGATAAATACAGACGAACCAAAACTGTCATTTGCTGACGCGATTGTTTGGAGCCTTCGAACAAAGGCTGTAAACGATTGGCCAACCGCCCCATAATACGCATATTTTCAGCCATCAATTGTGTCACTTCGGTATGTGTCATAGATACCCCCTTGGTTAATTGTTCAGAAACTAAATCATTAAAATTTTTAATGATTATATGTATTTCATATCTTAAAGTCAAGAGCATGATTAAAAATTTTTTTATTTTATTATTGAAAAATTATTAAAGACATATATAATTGGCATATCTTTGGAGCGTCGTCTAATGGTAGGACAAGAGATTTTGGTTCTCTTTATCATGGTTCGAATCCGTGCGCTCCAACCAATATTCAAACGCACCCCTGTGGTGCGTTTTAATATTGGTTTTGGTGTGTTTTCGGTATTAGGCCACTACAACGAAGTTGTTTGGTTCGTAACGAAGCGTTAGCGTAGTGAAAGGGGCCCAACACGAAGTGTTGGGAATTACAATCCGTGCGCTTTGCATTCAAGCTCTCGTGCGCATTCCAGAGAGCAAAAATATAAGACTTTGGCAAGTTCGAAAGTTTAGTTTTGAAAAATTATGTCGTTATCCATGCTTTCGAACTGCTTATAACACGCTAATAACATTCGAACTAACAACAATCTTATAAAACTAATGAAAATCCGCTCTAAATATTCTTTTTGTTCAAAATGGTTGTGGTGTGTGGGCGAAACGAATTATTTCTTGTAAATACTTAAAACATGAGTACTACAACCAATCATATCTGGTCGTTCTGCTATACTTAATTGCATTTGTTTTAAGGCATTAAATTCAGTTTTAGCCAATTTGTTTGTGTATTCTTTCAATATTTCGAACAATCCATCCAAAGATACATCACATATATGTTTCATTTTGGTTTTTGATACCAATTTATGAAAATCATTTACAAAATATGTTGCGTATATGTCTTTTGCTGTGCGTTTATCATATTTCTTTAATGCGTTAATATTTCCCTTTATCAATCCAGAACGATATATTATTGGTGTATTAGTTAAATAATTAAACAATACAACACCATTTTTTTTACATATACGAAAAGATTCTTTAATTGCCTGTATGCGTTCTGTATCATCAAACAAATGCGACATCGGACCATTTACGAATACAACATCAAAAGAACCAGATTTAATAGATTTCAAATCAGTAATATCTGCACATAATGTGTTTATCTTTTTACTGCTTAATTTATCTAAATTTTCTTGGAACAAATCGACAGCCAAAACATATTTTGCTAATTTAACCAATTCTGGTGAATATGCACGAATACCTGCGCCAATTTCAACAACGGATTTTTTCAATGTTATATATTTTTGCAGGTATGTATTTGTTATAAATCTTTCAAGCTTTACATTGTTTTCTGATACAACTTCTGATTTGTTTCGGGTCTTATAAAACCTTGCTAATGTTTTTTTGTTCATAACCAAAATCCTTTCCAATAATTATAACACAAAACAGTATATCTCTCAACTCGCGTTTCGCCCGCACACCCCAACCAAAAATTCAACCGGCATTTTGCCGGTTTAATTGTTTGTTCGCGCCCGTTTGATTCAGAGTATCGGCATGGCCGACCAAGCTAATCGCGATCTGGGTTTATATGATTTTCTTTTTCCTGCCGAAAAACAAAAAAAACAATCAATAATATATATCAATTGGGACGTTGTGGCCCTTGCAAAAATCTATAAAGAAATTCACGAAAGCGCAAACTTTTGGTGATTCTGCAATCTCTGTCCTGCAGACGCACTGGGTTTCCATTTCGTATTCAAAATCTAAATCATTCAAGCAAACCAGATTCTTACTGCTATCCTCAAACCAAGATGGAAATACCGTAATACCGTCGCCATCGTTAACCAATCTGTATATCAAAGCCAATGAATCAGAAATAGTATTCAAATGCTTGGCACGTTTTATAATGCTTTGGCATTCGGGCAAATTCATATAACGATAAACCATACACAAATCATGATTTTCTAGCAAATCGTTTATATTTTGTGGAACACCATGTGTTTCCAGATATTTTTTACTGGTATAAAATTTCAGATGCGTCTTGAACTTGAACAAAACGGTTCCATGAATATTTGGATGCACTTTTGGTTTAATGATTAAAATATCCATGTTGGATATATCAGGCTCTTTGCGCATCAATAATTCCAAACGCAGTTTTGGATACTTGGCATAAAATTCAGACAAATCTTTCAGAATAAAACTGCCGAATAAACCTTCTTCGGTCCAGACAGACATTGAACCGGACAAAGCCTCCATATCCACAAAATTTTCTGCGATTTTATTAAGCAATTCTTCTATGGCACATATATCGTTATAAATCAACTGAGCTGAATTTGTCGGTTGACTGCCATCAAAACTGCGGTTGATAAGTTTAGTATGAAATCTGTCTTCTAATTCTTTAATCATTTGGGAAAGATTAGAATTTTTGATGCCGTTTTCACATGCGGCAATCTGAATACTACCCTTATCAACAACTTCCTTCAGAGCCAATAACTCTTTCAATAAAATCAGTTTTGTTTTTAATGTGGACATATTCATATATTAGCCATATAAATCTGTTTGTAAATAAAAATCTTTATTCGCAAACGCATTTTATAAAGTCCTCCAAAGTTTTTCCTGTGGAATTCAATATCTTTGCGATACTTCCTGTGGATGGCCATCTGGGCTGACCATATTTTGACCAGCGTTTGCTTTTATTAAACGTTGTTGCGTCCAACCCAGAAAACTTTGCCAGACCCGAGCAGGACATTTGTTGTTGAAAAGCAAAATTATCAATTGCTTGCCATATATCTTGATGTGTCATTTTTTTACTCCTTTGTGTTGCGACATCATTCATTATATTCCTGTTTAGGAAATTTACTTTATACCGTTTTTAGAAATCAGATTTATAAAATGGGGATATTGAATGCGATTGAATAATAAAAAATTCCCAAAAACCAGGCAAAAATTCAATATCACATCAGGAATAAAATGCGGTAAAATTTTCCTATTATTACATATATTCACAGCCATAAAACGAATCGTTTAGCATTGATAATTGGGTTATGCAACCCAACTGACGGGTCTTTATAATGATATTTGGGCATCTGGTAAAATTGTATTGAAATAGCCGGTGTTTTATAGAATACTTGCATCATCAAAAAGGTTGAAAAGTTATTTTATGAAAAAACAGCAAAAACTGAAAATCGCTTTTTTTATGTATGATTTGCGCGTTGGTGGCGTTGGCACTGTTTTAATGAACACGATTAATGCCTTGCTGGCCAGCAAAAATGTTGAAATAACTTTGTATTCACATCGAACAATTATTGAACCTGTGTATATAAAATGGCTGGACAAGCACCCGAATATAAATGTTGTTATTTATTATCCGTTGGCGCGCTTTTTTGACAGGCAAAATAAAAAACATCCGATACGCAGACTGCTGAAACGCATTTGTTTTGGTATATACAGAAAATATCGCAATTTTATTATGGCACCACGTGTGCGCAAAAAACATTTTGATGCTTTGATTGATTATATCAGCGGTTATTCTTCCAAACTGATACGAAATATATCTGGTCCGATGAAATTGACATGGGCACATTGTTCGATGAATTATTTTCGTGAAAATAATTTGATATCTGGACTGCGCCAATATGATAAAATCGTCACAATCAGCGATAGTTTTTTATCAGATTTTATTAAAACTTATCCAGATTATGCAGATAAAGCCGTACGCATATATAATCCGATAAATTTGACAGAAATTCAGAAAAAACTTAAATCTGCGAATGTTCCGGACGGCAAATATTTTTCATGTGTATCAAGATTAGATTCTGACAAAGATATAAAAACATTACTTATCGCTTTCGATAAATTTTGGCAAAATGAAAATCGCCCTGATGTCAAATTGTATATTGTGGGCAGTGGCGAAAAAGCACAAGATTTTCAGAATCTTGCAAAAACATTACAATCTGCGGAACAAATAATATTCACAGGCAACAAACAAAATCCTTTTGGCTATATGGCTGGTTCAATGGCGCATATATTGTCCAGTTATAACGAAGGTTTCGGGCAAGTTCTGATTGAAGCTATGGCTGCGAATACACTGAACATATCATCAGATTGTCCAAATGGACCACATGAAATTTTGATGAACGGACGTGCAGGAATTTTGTTTCAGCCCGGTAATATTGATGAATTAACCGGGGCTTTGGCTGATGTATATAATAATTTGGTTAAAACAAAAACCATGAAAGCCCAGGCATTAAAATCATTGGACAGGTTTAATCCACAAACAATTGCAAACGAAATTATCAATTTGATAAACAAAAGGCAAAATAATGATACCTAAAATTATTCATTTTGTATGGGTGGGAACCCAGGACAAACCAGAATTGGTAAAAAGATGTATCGAATCCTGGAAGAAGTTTTGTCCAGATTATAAGATCATTGAATGGAACAATGATTGTCTGCAAGAAATCAATAATGCGTATGTTAACGAAGCCTTTCAAGAAAAAAAATGGGCATTTGTATCTGATTATATCCGTCTATATGCTCTGAAAAAATTTGGGGGATTTTATTTTGATTCCGACCTAGAACTAACTAACAATATCGATCAATTCAGAAACAACAAATTTGTCACAGGACACGAATCTTTTCGTAATATGGATTTTCCATTTACAGCCTTTATGGGGGCGGAAAAAGATTCTGTTATTATTACCGATTTATTATCACAATATGATGGTTTACATTTCATAAATTCAGATGGAACATATAATCAAATTACCAATACTGTTCGGGTGTCTAATTATTTTCGTGATAAATACGATGTTCGACCACCTTATGATGGAAAACAAACAATAAAATTAAATGAAGATGGTGTGATTTATCCATCTTGGTTTTTCTGCACACCTGTTGAAAACAAACCCAATTATTCAATTCATTTATTTAACGGATCTTGGCTTGATGGCTGGAACAGAAAAAACAAACTAAAAATTGGTCGTTTCAGTATTGTAAGATTCAAGAGAGTCCACCACACAAATATTATGCCTGTACATAAAAACGAAAAAATCTTGCTTAAAATACGAATTTCTGCTAAAAAATTTTATGCATTGATATGGAAACACAAATGAAAAACATACTTATAGTTCTTGGCACTCGACCAGAGGCGATAAAGCTTGCCCCTGTTATTTTGGAGTTGCAAAAAAATCCAGAATATAATGTCCTGGTTTGTAATACAGAGCAACAAAAAGAATTGTCAAATCAAACACTCGGTTTTTTTGGGATACATGCAAATTTTAATTTAGACGTTATGTGTCCAAATCAAACACTGGCGGGGGTTCAATCAAAGATTTTGAATAAATTGTCTGACGTTTATACAAACAACAAAATAAACGCAACAATTGTTCAAGGCGACACAATGACTGTATTTTGTGGAGCACTGGTTTCATTTTATAATCGTATTCCTGTGTTTCATGTTGAAGCAGGTCTGCGTTCATATGGTTTATTTGAGCCATTTCCAGAAGAAGCAATGCGACAAATGACAGCACGCATCACCGATTTACATTTCGCGCCCACACAATTGGCTTATGATTCTTTAATTCATGAAAATATAAATAAAAACAACATATTTTTAACAGGAAACACTGTTATTGATGCGCTTCATTGTCTGTCAGAAAATACGTTAAATACAGCGGATAAGGCACTGGAATCTCGTGGAATAAAACTAAACGATAAACTTGTGCTAATAACTGTTCATCGTCGTGAAAATCATGGTCTCAGATTGAATAATATTCTATCTGCTATTGCAACATTAACAACCAAATATAGCGACCATCAATTTGTAATACCAGTACACCCAAACCCCAATGTTCACGATAAAATATATGCACAACTTAAAGAAATACCTAATATAATCCTTACAGAACCACTGAATTATCCAGAGTTAGTCCGATTGATACAAAATACTAAATTGGTTTTAACAGACTCTGGTGGCATTCAAGAAGAAGCCCCCACTTTTGGGAATCCTGTATTAGTGATGCGATACGAAACGGAGCGAACAGAGGGCATCAAAGCAGGTTTTGCTAAATTGGTTGGGGCGGATACTGACAAAATTATTGCAGAAGCAGATGTTATTTTATCACACGATAAATCCGCAACTCGCTTAGACGGTTCTAAAAATCCGTATGGTGATGGGCACGCCGCAGAAAAAATAGCACAAATAATAAAAGCTTTTTGGAAATGAGATTATTTAACAGGATTTATAAAAGAGATAGTATATCAGAATAATCAATTTGATATCGGAGACAAAATAAATGAAATCTTTGTTTTTATCAATCATTACACCAACATATAATCGGGCAAACAAATTGCATATTGCCTTTAATTCTTTGATGAATCAAACGAACAAGAATTTTGAATGGATTATTGTTGATGATGGTTCAGATGACAACACGTCAGATATTGTGTCAAAGTTTATTAAAATAACTGACTTTCCAATTATTTATAAAAAAATAAAACATGGTGGCAAACATATTGCTACACGTACTGCCTATAAAATTGCGTCTGGGAAATGGTCTTTGGAACTGGATTCTGACGATGAATTGTATTCATCTGCAACGATTGACGATTTACATAAATTATCCCTGCATGTACCAAAAAATTATTCCTGTATTGGCGGCTGTTTCATTGATCAACATGATAATATATTCCCACATATCGATGGAAAATATATAGATTTTGATAAAGATAAATATTTGGAATATTTTTGTGATGCTGATAAAATAAACACTTTGAACGCGCCATGGCTGTTCAGAACAGAATATGCAAAATCTGTTTTACCACCGATTATTCATGATAATTTAACATATTATCCAGAGGCTGTGATAAACGTATCCCGCGTATTGAAATGCAAGGATTTTCATATGCGTTTATTTAATCAGCCATGGTACAGATATTATGTATATAACGCCGACAGTGTGTCTGTTAATACATATAAAACAAATGCAGACTGGTACTATGCCTTGGGGTTATTGGAATTATTTTATAAATATAATCTGCTGGATAAATTTCCAGACTTTACCAAAAGAAATATCAAAAAATTATTTAATTCGGTTTCCCGACCAAAAACAATACGAACGGTGTATACAGTATTAAAGTCTGTAAATCAACAACGTTATTTTGCAAAATATTTGATTAAATATCTTGTAAAACAACTTTTTTCTGTAAAACATATTAATTCCAAACTTGTCATAACATTATTTGGAATAAAAATAAAGGTGTGTAAAAAATGAAACTGATAAAAAAGATTTATAGCGATAGTCATGTCAGATACTATATGTTCGGTATGATGATATTCAGTTATAGACCAAAATTGTTAAACGACGGCATCGGGAACAAGATATCTGTCCCGAAAGATTCGCCTGTGATTGTACGAATTCATGGAAATAATAATACAGTTATCCAGGAAGATAGTATATATCCATGTTATGCAAATATTATTTTGGGACGAACAGATGCGCCAGTAGATAATTGCACAATACATATCGGAAAAAATTGTTCTATGGGCGGGTTATCTGTGAAAATACATGAAGACGGAACAACCATCACTATTGGCGAAGATTGTATGTTTTCAATAAATGAAAGATTTTGGCCGACTGATATGCATACCATCATAAATGAAAACGGAGAGGTCACAAATATCGGTAAATATATAAAAATAGGAAACCATGTGTGGCCGGGCGAAAATGCGACAATCTGCAAGAACACAGAAATTGCAGATAATTGTATTGTTGGCACTCGTAGTGTGGTTGCAGGAAAATTCCCAAATCCAAACTGCGTATTGGCTGGAAATCCAGCACGCGTTGTTAAACAAGGTGTAAATTGGGACCGCAGATTTCCAAAACAATATTTGGCTGCTACAAAAAACAATGGTAAAAAAGATCGCAAACATGAAAAATAAAACCGTTTCTGTAATAATTCCTGTTTATAATGTTGCACAATATCTAGAAAAATGTGTACTTTCTGTAATCAAACAAACTTTATCTGATATCGAAATTATTTTGATAGATGACGGCAGTACAGATTCTTGTCCAGAAATATGCGACAAACTTGCCAAGGACGATGACAGAATAAGGGTTATACATAAAACTAATGGTGGCTTATCTTCTGCACGAAACGCCGGATTAGATATAGCGCAAGGTAAATATGTTTATTTTCTGGATTCTGATGATTGGATTATGCCAGAAACACTACATGATATGGTGAATTTAATTGATACCCACGATATTGTTATTGCGTCCGTAGCTCCGTTTTTTATTGGCGATACTGAACCAGAACTGTTTAAACCCATGGTGGCATATTGTGATATTAAACGCCCAATATGCACTTTTTCAGACAAACAATTTACGAATTTTCCTGCTATTTCGTGCAATAAACTTTATAAAAAATCAATTATTGATGATTTCAATTTACGTTTTGATGAACATTTAATAAACGAAGACGAGGCCTGGACATGGTATTATTGTACCAAAATCAAAAGTGGAATATTTACCCCGAATAAATACTATAATTACCTGATACGTCCGACTTCTATAACTGGTGCAAAAACAAAAGACAAAGAATTTGATATCGTCAAAATAATTTTCAATATTTATGAACATCTGAACAAATATAAGTTATATAATAAATTCAAACGTTTATTTAACAAGTGGGCAAAGCACACTCTGAATTCTGTATTGAAAAATGCGTATAACAATAATAATACAAAATTATGCGAATACTGTATTCAAATGGCATCTATGATACATATAGATTTAAATAAACCACAAAAATTCTTGAAACGCTTGTTTTCTGTTAATTTTACATATGACAAGAAGTACAGACTTGTAAACCTGCTTGGTTTCACAATAAAAATTAAAAATGATTTTGCTTGAACTTAAAATAATTTGACACAAGTGTGTTTTTTGGTATTGTATTTGTGTATTGGATTACGAAGGGTATTTGATGTTTAGTTCTGAATCTGATGATTATCAACTGGAAAAAACTGAAAAATTGATTATTGAAAACCTGTATCAGAACAATGTTTTAATTGGTCGTAAAAAGACTATAAAACAAAACAATGGTTATTACAGGGAGTTTATTTATAACGATAAAAACCAAATCGTATCTGACAAACAATATTCTGTTGTGGGCTATTTGATAAAAGGGGAAATATATACAGACGGCAAAATTTCGCATTATATTGAAACCGATATTGATTCTTCTGGATTCAGGCATGAAGTAGTAATGGACATTAAACACCAAATTGTTTCCCATTCTAAATTTGATAAACTTGGTAGATATGTTGGCTGTTTAGTATACGAAAATGGAAAACTTATGGGGCAAAAAGAACTAAAGTATTCTGACAAAGGTGAAATAACCGAAATTGTCAGGAACGAGAAATACAAAGTTATATTGGAAAGAAAACTGAACCCAAATCATAATAAACCAGAACCAGAAACAAAAGCCATCATCGTTGAAAAACACGAAATTGCAACAGATGGCAACGGCAGAAACCATGAAATCGTCTATGATGCAAATAATATTGTCATAGCCGACAAGGAATTACCTCAACACATCAAACCTATGCCTGCCCTATCTGTGCAGAAAGAAACCAAACCGCTTGCACACAAAAAATCTGCACAAAATAACAAAATTATCGCATTTTTGTGTAATTTATTACATTTGCACAGATAAAATCTGCTATTTTATGACGAAGCCATAAAAAAACTTGACAATAGTCTAAAATATACTATGTTATGTTTTGTCAAAAATGTTTTTTAATAAAAGGTTTAACTATGCAAAATATTAAATACAAAATTAAGAACACGATTGCTGCGGGTGCGACTATCGTTTTGATGGCGACAGGTTGTGCAACAACGGACGAACAACCAGAAGAAAAAGCAAAAATCATCTTGTCAAAAGACGTTGAATCAAACAAAAATCTTAGCAACAGCGATAGAGTATGTTTCCAAACTGCTCTGAAAGAAGTTCGTGATAAAGAAGCACAAAAATATTCTTCTGATGCAGACAAACAAAAATATGCAATGAAGTGTTTTGATGCTTGCGGTGGCGCGTTTATTAAACAAGGTAATCAGTGTAAATATATGCCGTCAAAATACGAATTTGATAAAAATACATGTTTGTGCAATGGACAAGATATTATCCCAAACAAACAAAAAGAACAGGTTGAATTGGAAATGACTGCATGCCAAAAAATCTGTGAGGCTGCAAACACAGATAACAAACAATATACTGTAGATTGGGAAAAAACTCGTCCTGCGGGCGAATGCATATGCAAAATTGTTGAAAAACAAAAACAGCGATAAAAAAACAAAACTATTCAATACTGCCCTTTTGGGCAGTGTTTTTATAATTGATAAATCAATAAAAAATTTTCTTGTATTAAAATATCACATTTTGTTATCATTCTTGTATCAGATGGCGTTCATCTGATGGGATTCAGAATCCATAGAAAGACGTTGGTATATGACGATAAAATTCCAACTCACTTGGTTGAATGGTTGTGAATGGTATCCATTATCTTTTTATAGTTCTGAACCGTCAAAAAATCGGTATTTTTTGGTGTGTATGTGGGGAAAATAATGTTAAAACGATTGATGCAGATTTTGTGTGTGTTGCTGGTTTATGCAACGGGTTCTGCATACGCCATCACATGCCAAAGCAATGAATTTGAATACGATGGTAATTGCATAGAAAACAAATTCCAAATCACCACAACCAACGACACAAACAAATTCGTATTTAATATGTCTGCCAAGGGGACATTTTACATTGATTGGGGTGACGGTAATGTTCAAATGATAAACCGCACTGGCACAACAATAACCGAATACACCCATAATTACGCCAGTGCCAACGAATACATAATTAAATTTGGTGGACGTGCAACGGGGTACACAACGGTTGGTGGAAATGCGGCAAATATGGCTGCTATTTTGTTTGGTAACACGTCAGATTTTACACATAATAACACATACGATAACATAAAACAAATATCTGGCTCGCTCGGGGCTATATTCCCAACAATTGGTACTGGTAGCACATCTGCATATCAGCCACGTTTTTATACATTATTTTACAAATGTTCCAATTTAATTGGGCCGATACCTGCAGATTTGTTTTCTGGTATTACAGGCAAGGGGCAAGGGTATATGTTTCGTGCCATTTTTGCTGGTTGTACATCTTTAAGTGGGACAGACATAGACGATCCAAATAACCCCGGAATGAAATATGCGATACCGCCAACTTTGTTTTCTGGACTGTCTGGTGCCCCTGCAACATATATGTTTTATGCCGCTTTTAACGGATGTTCGGGTTTAACAGGGACAATACCTGGTGATTTGTTCAGTGGTTTATCTGGCAAACCCGCGGCAAGCATGTTTAGTAGTACATTTTATAAATGTTCTAATTTAACAGGAACAGATATAGATGATCCGAACAATCCGGGCATGAAATATGCGATACCCCCAACTTTATTTGCTGGTATATCTGGTGCCCCGGCAACATCTATGTTTAACGGGACTTTTTCTACATGTTCAAAAATCAATGGGACAATACCTGGAAATTTATTTTCTGGAATACAGGGTCGTCCCGCTAATAGTATGTTTACTAATACATTTTATTCTTGTTTTTATTTGAAGGGACAAATACCAGGTGACCTGTTCTCGGGCATTATCGGTAAACCAGCAACAAGTATGTTTTACAGAACCTTTTATAACGATTCTCGTTTGTCAGGTTCTGTTCCACCAGAATTGTTTGCGGGTATTGATAAAAGCACAGAGGCCACTGATGAAATGTATCAAATATTTCATGGCACAAATAGTATGGCTACATCGTGCCCCGCTGGTACAACACAATATATAACTGGGTTTGAATCGTATTGGGAAAACCGTAAATCATGTACACAATGTTCCGCGGAATATCCGCTTTATGATTCTACAAACGACACATGTTATGCCCAGGTGACCTTTATTGACAGTGATAATAATACGCTATTGAAAAAAGAAGATGTATATTATGACGGGAACAATGGCTCTGGATATAATTTGCCGTCATACAGCCCAACAAAACCTGATACAGTTCTGGATAATTGGGAAAACGGTTCTGGCACAGTAATCGGTGCAAACGATGTTTTAACTGGTAATCAAGTGTTGTATTCAGATTGGGGATTTCATTGTGATTCTGGTAAATACTTCCATTTGGGCAACAATTCGCAAGTATGTGTTGCAGAAACCAAGCGCACAGAACATGCGTTGGTAATTCAGGTTGATCCTGAACATACATATTACATACACGCAACACCAAACAGCGAACATGATTATACGATAAACAGTTCATCAATACATAAACTGAAAGCGGACTATAACGGAACAATATATAATCTGCACGACGCATCAGTATATTTTAACGAGTAATAAATTCTCCTCCCTCCCCGGCTACGCCGGTACTCCCTCCAAAGGGAGAATTAGCTCTCAAACCAGACTGATAAAAACTGTATTTAATCCGAATTTAATAACTTATCCATAAATTCGTTATGGATTTTCAATTCGTCTTCTGGGACTGGAAAACTGCGTTTTGGAAAATCTGTACCAATTTTTGGATGTTTCAAGAAAGCAGCATGTTGTTCGTCCATAAATTCGTTTATATCTTGCGCTGGGGCGGTGTTTTCCAATTCCAAATATACATGCGCTAAAATTTCCGCGTCAATCAACGCGCCATGGGCATCTGCACGCGCAGTTAAAGATACACCAAACCATTTGGCCAATGCGTCCAATGTATAAGCCTTGGGCCCAAAGACACGATTTCGTGCAATCACAATAGAATCCAGCATTTGATTACGTGGTATTGGTTTCAGATTCAACTTTTCCAATTCATAATTTATAAACGGAAAGTCAAAGTCCAAACCATTGTGCGCAACAATTTGGGAATCACCGATAAATTCCAAAAACTTTGGTGCAATTACGGACATTTTTGGTTTATCTTCCAAAAAAGCATTCGATATTTTATGCACCATATATGTTTCAGGTGGAATGATTTTACCTTCTGGATTGATGTATTCATGAAAAGTATTTTCTGTTAATTTGCCGTCAACCAATTCCACAGCGCCAATTTCAATGCAACGATCGCCGCGCATGTATTCAAAGCCTGTGGTTTCAATATCAAAGCAAATTATTCGTGTCATAATTAATCCATAATTCATATAACAAAGTGATTGTATAGAAATCTTTTATAAATTACAATACGGAAAATTGGAAAAATATATGCACTATATGGATAATCTTAACCCAGAACAAAAATCAGCCGTCACAACGACCGAAGGGCCTTTGTTAGTGCTGTCTGGTGCAGGAACAGGTAAAACGCGTGTTTTGACGTCCAGGATTGCACATATTTTAAGTGAAAATTTGGCTTTGCCATGGCAAATATTGTCTTTGACTTTTACTAACAAAGCAGCCAATGAAATGCGATTCAGAATTGCGCAATATGGCGAAATTGCACATTTGTGTATGGATTTATGGATGGGAACTTTTCATTCGATATGTTTGCGAATTTTGCGGTCTAATTATTCAATGGCTGGATTGCAACGTGATTTTTTGATTTATGGCGAAGACGATCAAAAGGCTGTGTTAAAACGTGTGATAACAAATCTTGGACTGGATACCAAGGAGTTTAATCCGTCTGATTGGGTGGAAAAAATATCGTCGATTAAAGACAAAGGTATATATGAACTGGAAAAAATACCATTAGCAGCGACCAGTCAGAAAATATTAGCGGCATATAACGCAGAACTTGCCCGTCTGAACGCGATTGACTTTGGTGATATAATCTTGTTTGTTATAAAATTATTCGCGTCCCAGCCTGAAATTTCAAGCAAATACCAGCACCAATTCAAATACATCTTGGTTGATGAGTTTCAGGATACCAATGCGGCGCAAATGATGTTGCTGAAAATGCTGACCAAAGATATTGAAAATCCGAATATTTGTTGTGTTGGTGATGATGACCAGTCTATATATTCGTGGCGTGGTGCAGAAATCAGAAATATTTTGGAATTCGAACAAACTTACCCTGGGGCAAAAATTATTCGTCTGGAAACGAATTATCGCAGCAGCGGAAATATACTTGGTGCTGCAAATTCATTGATAAAACATAATACAGGCAGATTGGGCAAAGATTTAAGATGTGCGCCAAATACAGATATGGGTGAACCTGTGTATGTGTTGTCTTTGCCGAACGAATGGGACGAAGCGCGTTTTGTTGCAGATACAATTATCAGAAATGGTGATAATAATTTTTCTGATTTTGCAATATTGATGCGTGCAGGTTCGCTTTCCAGAACATTTGAAGAAGAGTTTGCATCACGTGGTTTGCCGTATAAATTGGTCGGCGCAACAAAATTCTATGATCGTGCAGAAATTCGCGATGCAATTGCGTATATAAGGTTATTGGTTTATCCGTTTGATGATATATCTTTTGAACGAATTATATCTAAACCACGTCGTGGTTTTGGGGATAGCGCGATTGCTAAATTGCGTGCGTGCGGAAAAAGTTTAATGGATGGATTGAAAATTGCAAATTTATCTGCGAAACAAAATCTAGCTGCCCAAGATTTTCTGAATGCTTTTGATTTTGATTGGCAAAACACAACACCAAAAGATGCTGTATCGCAGTTGTTGGAAAACTCTGGCTATATGAATATGTGGCGTCAATCCAAAGATAATGATGCCGAAGAACGCATAGAACACATTCGTGAATTGATTGATGGTGTTGTTTCTAAATATGATACTTTACCCGCATTTTTGGAACATGCCGCATTAATGATGACAGATGATAATGACAATGAAAACGATGATAAAAATGTGGTCAGTATTATGACGATTCATGCTGCAAAAGGTTTGGAATTTAATACTGTGTTTTTACCAGGTTGGGAAGAGGGAATATTCCCAAATGATAAAACAACCAAAGAAGGCGATATAGAAGAGGAGCGTCGTTTGGCCTATGTTGCGATTACACGTGCGCGTGTTCGTGCTATAATAACAAACGCGATGGTGCGCTCTGTGTTTGGACAACGGCAGTATCAATCCGAATCTCGTTTCATAGATGAAATTGATAAACAGTTTATGAATATCCAAGGGCATAGTTATTCTAAACCTAATCAATCTTATCAAATGCAATCAAAACCAAAACAATTCAAATCTGAATCTGTGGTTGGCAAAATGGTTGTACATGCTGAAATGGGTGCTGGTGTAGTAATTGCAGAAAACAATAATATTTTAACCGTTGCTTTCAAGACCAAGGGTATTAAAAACGTCGCGCGTGATTTTTTGCGTTTTGTTTGATTTACTTTTTTATCCAGGTTTGTGCTAATTTTGTTGCAAGATTTTTTGCGTTGCCCCATACGGTTTTTGCTGCATCTTGGAATTGTTTGGTATACGTGTTATCGACATTGCCACCAATTTTTTTCGCTAAACTATCAGTCTGATTTGCAAAATATAAAACCAAATAACCAGCCAAGATAGTCGTTATCACAGAACCGACCGAATATCCACCGTTGCTGTCCAAAGATATAATATTTGCCAGTAATGCAGCGCATATTGCAATCACAATTGATAAACTGACAAAATACACCGCAGCATTTACGAATACGAACAATACACTAGTTAGTTTTTGCGTATTAAATACTTTTAATAGACCATTGAATAATTGACCTGCAATATTCTTTTCTGAATTTGATGGCATAGATTCAGCCAATGCTGTAAAAGGCAACATCATCAATGTTAAAAATAAACTTGTAGCGATACCCAATGCCATAAACGCATATTTGAATATACATTTTACAAATATAACAATTGATACAATACCAACAACTATCATCGTTATACTGTGGCCCAGCCCGTATTTTATCCATTGAAAACCCGTTGCTGTCGCATGATAAAAATATACAGATATACGTGATGGCAGACACATTATATTGGCAGCGGTATCTGCATCAACCAATAAATCTAATGATTTATCTGCATTCACATAATTGTGAATTGCGGCGCATGTGTCAGGAATATTGACTTTGTAAGTTTCTGCAACAGCCCCCAATATAAAGTCAGACAAATATGTTCCCAGTGCTAAAATTGGAGACACAATCATCGAAAAAATCTTTATTGGACCATAGTTTAATATAATAATCCATATGGCGATGGTAATCCCTTGCTTGAATATGTTATACAAAGCGGTCTTGTAATCGCCTGAATCGCGAATAAGTTTATATGCTTCCAGTCCAACCCAAAAAATATACATAAACAATAAAAATATAATTGCAAATTGAACCAATGACATTTGTAAAACAGTATCAATTACTGATAAAGCCTTCATCAACATTAAACCCAGTTTTGCTTCAATTGGTACAAAAGTATCGGGATTTAAATCGATTTTTGGTTCGAATTTATCAAAATCCCTGGAAATGTTTTTATTAAATGTTGTTATATCGTTTGTGTCTAGCCATTTTTTTTGTTCTGTGGGTTGTTCTGAATTCTGTTCTTGTTCAGATATTATTTCTTGGTCAACAATTTGTTCAGGTATTGAATCTTGTTCAGTGGGTAAATTTTCTTCGCCATAAACACCGCTTATGCAAAATATGCATAATATGCAAATCATAAATCTCGATAATAATTTCACAATTCGCATCAAGATGTTTCCTTTTACTTTTTCATATTACCTTTGATTGCATCAAATATTTTTGCTGGCGCTTTGTAAACCATCACACCAAAATTTTTTACCCAAGTACCATAATTAAAATCTTCTTTTGCAGGACTACCAATTATTTTGTTGATTTCTGGTGAAATAATCCACAAATACAGAAAAGCAACACCAATCATGAACATCAAGAAATAAAAACCGTCGTCCATAAAATCAAAAGCATCAGGATATTTTTTTGTAACAACACTTTTTTGTGCATTAAAGCAAGTCACGAATTTATCTTTATCCATTTCGCCATCAATCAAAGCGACTTTTTCACATTCTGAAAATACTGCCATTACCGACATAGTTTGTGCATCAGAATTTTTAGGTGCGATTTGTCCAAACATTGGTGGCATAATAGTTGTAAAACCATCCGTTGGCCCTGGATAAAAACTGTCCGCTGAAAAATACACGACAGCATAGATTAAAGATATTTTTACACCAATTTTTATTATGCTGACAGCAGAATCAATCAATATGTTTATAGCGGCCTCTGGCGCTTTTTTAGCGATTTTCCAAACTTCTTCAAATGCAGATGCTGCTATGAAAAACGGCATAAATACGATAATAAAGATTAATTTGAAAATGACATTTAATACCTGAAATACCAAATCAAACCCGATTGCCAAAAATATTAAAACCAAAGCAAGTCCTGCCAGCCAAGTAAATAGACCGCCACCCAGCCCAAGCCAAGAATAATTCATCAAAGCAAATCCACCACCTGCACCAGCCAGCATTACTGTGTTCAAATTACCCATAACACACATAAATGGTTTTAATATGGGTGTCAAAACATTTTGTGATGATTCTGAATCTAAAGAAACATCGCATTGTGCGTCGCTGATAACGCCTGTCACAGCCAAAGACAGTGTTGTTCCAACGTACATAACCGGTGTCACTGTGATATTTGTTATTGTTTTCAATGCGGTTGTTCCAGACCAATTTAATGCGCCAATCAAAGCACCTGCGATAATGACGCGTAATCCTGTTTTCCAAACTTTGGTAAACCATTTTTGGAAATCAAGTTTTGGTTCGTTGCCGGATAAATCTTTGATATCTTTAGATGCTGCTTGTTCATGAATGTATGACACAGTATGCAAAATGATAAATATCCCAAAACCAACAGCCATCAATATCCACAGGTATTTAACTATGCCGGTCCAAAACATTTCTGTGGCGCGACCAATAACATCAAATAAATCTGCAATATATCCACACAAGAAACATCCATTTGCAGATGCAATATCACCATTCTGGACACCGATTTGTTGCATAAAATTACTGACGCTGGTATAGGATAAAGATGCACCATTAATAGAAGAACTTAGATACCAAATACCAACCCCAAGTGCTGTAACAGCACTTAAAATTTTTATCAACCAAGATATAAGCCAAGCATATGCCATATTTATTATTTTTTATCCTTTGTGTCAGATTTGGTTGCGTTTTTAGCAATTTCTATTGCTTTGTTTGCAGCAATACTGATTAGTTTCTTTGTTTGATTTGCAATATTGTTGGTCAATGCTAATACACTTTTACCCATTTCTGTTGACATTTTATTTTCCTGAGATAATCCAAATGTAGACATGATTTCGTTTGTTATATCTGGTATTTTCCCCTTGAAAAAGTTTAGGATAAAAATTAAAACAATGGAACCCAAAAATGTCAACTGAACAACATTAGGATTATCAAAGTTGAAATTCAGTATAGACTGAGTTGTATTTTCAATGGATTCGGCATTTAATTCATAACCGTTAAGATAACCACGAACCAGTTGCAATATAATTGTGTATGTAAAAATTGTAGCCACAACAGATACAATTGCATTAATCAATTTTTTTATTTGCCCGCCACCAAGGTCTTTGCCAAGATTTTTCAGCCAGCCTGGCAAACTGGCTGCGCCACGAAATATAAACAACACCAATGATAGAGGAAAAAAGAACGCGAACATTGCCATAGCAAATATTATATCCATAAAGCATAACGAATATTGTATGAAGAATTGTGCAAACTTATATGTAATGAATAATCCAATGAACAATATCAACAAACGTTTTATAATAAACCATACTTCAATTTTTGATGGGAATGAAAATGATGCATCTATGATTGATATGCCAA
The DNA here is from genome assembly GCA_045634865.1 of Candidatus Enterousia sp. Lineage (GTDB taxonomy): Bacteria > Pseudomonadota > Alphaproteobacteria > Rs-D84 > Rs-D84 > Enterousia. Next base: position 26,175 of record JAZRBB010000008.1, on the reverse strand, counting down.
GTTTTATGAACACTTGAAAACTAGCAACACTTGTTTGTAAAATTTTAACAATTGTATCACGCAACTGTGGGTTAAAGAATCCGTTATCATTTAACTTTATTGCAGAATAATCATCTGGAATTCTGTAATCATCGGGCAACATTGTTTCAGAAAAACCTAATGTTATTTCTGCGACAGGTTCAAATGTTATAGTTGAAATAAACCTTGGGACATTTAATCCCAAAGCGAGCAAAGATAATACCATCACAGATTTTATTAAAACCGGTTTTAATGATTTTTGATAAGTCGGATCATTTATACCTGATTTTATATTTTGCCAAACTACGTTCAAAACATAAAAAGCAAATAAAACACTAAAAATAACGACGCTGAAAAAACTTAACCTGTCATACAAAGCGCCAGCAGTGTCAGAGACTATAGCAAACAAATTGTCGAATATTGGACATGTCCAACATTGTGCAACATTGTCTATCAAAGTGTTCGCTATGTTTTGCATTTTATTTCTTCTTTACCCCATTCCAGATGTTTTGTATTACACTTGGCGTTGCTTTCAATTTTTCCCATGTTCTTTTTCCGGTTGCGATGGCATCGTTGTATGTGTTATGAGATACCCCAGAATATCTTTCCAGTCTTTCGCGTGTCATATTGAAAATGGCGCGCATCAAGAAGAATGTCAAAATAGCAGAAATCCACAATATTGAATGTTGCCCAAAACTGTTTGAGGCGTCTGCAACACCAGATAATATTGGTGAAGACCAATTAAACAAAGCATGAACTATTGCTATGTTTATGCACAATATAAACGCACACGCAATCATTGTGATAACCAATTTTTTTAGTGCGTTTATTATTTGATCAAATACTGGTAACACATCAAACCATTTATCAGATTTTTTTGCAACCCATGTTAACACTTTGAACGGATACATAATCAAGGCCAAACAAAAATCAAATATTCCCTGAATTATCAGCAGAGCCATAAATAAATTTGATGCCACGAATGATGCAATCAAAACAATACCTGTTATGATATTTAGTAAATCTTGCCCCCCACGCGGGATTACAGTCAACATACCTGTAAAACCCTGTTTCAATAAGTCAAAGCCGTATTCAATAACACGATTGTTTTCTTTGGAAATTGTATAAACAGGTTGAATTAAAAAGTCGCAACTACTTTCAGAAATCCATCCTTTTTCTGCGATAGACGGTGGACATGTTGGTGCGCCCACAGCATTTGATGAAGATGGGTTTACTGTCGTTAAAATGCTGTCAGTATAAATTGCGCCAAATTCCAGAAATGGGTTAACCAACACTTCTGTGACATATACTGGTTTTATTTGTAAAAGTACGGCCCCTGCAATAATTGCGCGCAAACAAGGTTTCAGAACATTTTCTGTTACGGTCCAAGCATTTACATTATCCCACATACTATCGCCCGGGGTAAAGCCAAGAAAAGATAACCAATCTTTTGGGATAAACATTTTAAAAGCATACAATGCCAAATAAAATCCCAAGAATGCATAAATCAAAATATAAATCAGTCCTGTCCCATTACCAACAAAATATTTATACAATGATGTTGCGATATTCATCATTGTTTCAAGAACCAACGGCACAAAGGGCGCAAGATTAAAAGCATCAACCACACTGGATTCTGCATGTGCAGATTCTGGTATCAAAGAACAAAATAAAACCAGCCCGAACAACATCGGGATACGACCAAACAACCGACACAAAGCGGGTTTTAATGTGCGCATTCTCTCTTTATTATTTTTTACATATTGAATTATATCACATTTATTACAAAATATGGTATAATTAAAATTATGAAGTGGCTAAAAAAATTTTTAATGGGTTTTGTTATGGCTATGCCTTTGTCAGTTGGCGCGGTTACACCATTTGTCATAGGTGGGGCAGCAGTTGGTGTTGGCATAATTGGAATTTCCATTTGGCGTACTGTCGCACCAGTAAACATAAATCAGGCTTTGGACTTTTTTTCATCTTGTTGGACGTGTCAGATATTTTCAGACATAATGGTTTCGATGTCTAATCTGTTGCCTGGGGTTTACAGCGCGTTGGGACGAATCGTTATACCAATTTCTGCAACACTATTAGCGGTTTTAGTAGCATGGCGTTTAATGTCTGGTTTTTTCAATGCAAAGGTAGAAAATGGCACCAAATTGCTGGGAAATTTTGGGACATATGTTATAAAATTGTCTTTGCTAACAGGTTTGTTGTTGGTGCCTTTGCCACGATTTATAACCAGCGGTTTAATAGAACCTGCTATGACAATTGGTACATCTTTGGATTATATTGTATCTGATAACAACAAATTTTCTGAATGTATGGTTGCGACTGCGCTGGCGGACCCCGTAACTATATCAGAAGACGCGTCGTCTTATGGCGCTTTTTCACCAAAATTGCGTCATCAATTGGCGTGTGAAGTCGCAAATGTTCATCAGATAACAGGACTGGGAATGACAGTTGGTTGGACAATGTTGAATATGTCGTTTAATTCAGAATATATGCACAAGATTTTTATGGGGGTCCCTGTGTTTCCAAATGTTCCAATATTCGCAGTTGGTTTGTTGATATTGGTGTTATATTTCTTTGCTTTATTGCCAATACCTTTATATTTTTTAGAAGTGTTTATAAAATTATCTTTGGATTTGGTAATGTTGCCATTGATGTTAATGGCTTGGTTGTTTGATGAAGACGGTTTCGCAATTTTTCCGCAGGGCGGAAAAACGATTCGACAAATGATAGACGATGTTATCCAGGCCGTCCTAGGAATCGCTTTGACCGTTGTATTTTTAACTTTTTCAGTAATGTTTTTAAATGCGTTGTTTGAGAATGTAGATGGTGTTAGTGCTTTGCAGCAAGCAATAGCGCAAAACGATTCACAAATCTTTATGGATGGATTGGCTTTGCATAATGATAGCATTGTTTTGGTGGTTTTAATTGGCTTGTTTTTAGCGATGTTTATGACTTCAATTCCACAGTTGATTAATATGTTGTTCAAGATAAAAATATCTGATGCATATTATCAGAAAGCCAAAAAAGATTTAGGTATATTGTGGCAAGGAATCAAAAATATTATACCGGGGGATAAAAAGGCAAAATCTTCTGATGTTGGTGGCGGTTCCGCTGGGTCGGATGTTTTGTCAAATATGCTTAATTTGGGTGGTTTTGATAATCACAAGCGGTATATAGAACTTGAATATATTGAATCTTCGGGCACTCAATACATTGATACAGACTTGGCGCCAGACGATGACACAAGAATTGATATCAAAGTGCAACCAAAATCTGGTAGAAACACATTTCTGTTCGGTGGACGGGATAACGATCAATATAATTCGTTCGCCTTAGAGGTTTTTCATGATGGTAATCCAGAAACTGTTTATATTGAATATGGGACAGAAGCCCAAGTTATAGATTGTGGGCATCCATTGAATGTTGGTTCAATACGGATTAATATTTTTATAGATAGTGGGAATGGTAACAAGGGTGGGTTTGTCGATGCCAAGAATGTGTCGTTCGTAAAACAATCTTTCAGTGCATCAAACAATATATTTTTATTTGGATTAAACGATCGTGGGATTTTCACAGCTGGGACAACTTGCAGGTTATATCAGTGCGAAATTTTCCAAAATGGCCGTCGTGTTCGTTGGTTTATTCCTGTAATGGACGCAAAAAATAATGTGCCATGCTTGTATGATATGATAAACGGGGAATTTTATTATAACAAAGGACAAGGAAAGTTTATGCCTGGACCGCTAAAGAAAAAATAATAAACCGAATCAGTTTCTGATAAAAGTGTCCAAAAAACCAAGAAAATAGGGATAAATAATAAAAAAATAAAAAATCAAGTGCTTTATTTAACATAGTGCACTTTTTTAGTTGAACCGAATCTGATATAATTCACACTGTGATGAGAAAGTTTCCGTTTCTTTATTGGCCAAACAAGACTGCTGGTGATGCAGATTACCAGTTGTCTCGTAAAGTCATAAATTCCTTAACAGGTGTTATGCCAGATGTGATTTTGGATGATTTGGATGTAACCGGCATTTTCAATAAAAATGAAGATGCCGTTATATATTATCCTGTGTTTTGTGAATCTACAGGCTGGTGGGGCGAACTGTTGGGCGGAAACGGTTTTATTGTTGACAAGATAATTGTATCCCCAGAATGCCAATTGATGGTTATTGTCGCAGAATCAAAAGCGAACTTACATGGAAAAAATCAACTTTTGGCGGCCGAAATTCGTCCGTCCAGTGTTTTTTTCAAGAAAATGAATTCATCTATTGCTACTGTGGCAGATATGTTGGCAACTGATGCAGGGACTATTTTGGCGCTGTTTTCTGGCAAGAATTCGAATCAGTTTGTAAATGTACTAGAAGCGACCGGTAATTCTTATTTGGGTTGCATTGGTCAATATTGATATATAAAGAACAAGTTTATCTTGATTTTAAGAAAAAACCAGGTATAATCTTCGGGCTATTTAGGTAGTTTTATAAAATAAAAGGACATAAAGATGAAAAAAGGCATTCATCCAGAATATCACGAAATCAACGTCACAACAACTGACGGAAAGACTGTAAAAATGTATTCTTCTGTAAAGAAAGACTTGGTTTTGTCCATGGATAATTTGAATCATCCTGCATGGACTGGTCAACGTAACAACGACGGTGCCAAGGGTAAACGTGCAGCTGAATTCAAAAACAAATTTGCAGGATTTAATTTCTAAAATTGGTGATCTGATATGGATTTGCTGATAAAGGGTTCAACAGAATTAAACAAGATGTTTGCAGCATTGCAGAATACAGCATCTGGTTTACGTCACGATTTTGGTGAGGTTGAAAATCTTCAGCAATCTTTACGTGGGGCACGTGATTTTGTGGCCAAGGCTTCAGCCAGAATAGAAGAAAGTATATTGTCTGATTTGCAACTTGTTCGACCATCGGCTGGTTTGTTGACACCAGATGTATCAAAGTCTGGTGATGGACGTGATGAATTTGTGTTAGCGCTGTCTGGTGCATCAAATTTTGTTCGTGGAAATCCACATTTTGCAATATCTTTGGCTTTGCGCACAAACGGTGAAACAAAGATAGCGCTGGTTTATTCACCAATAGATGAAAGATTGTATTATGCAGAATCGGGTGTTGGGGCGTTTGTCTATTCTGCATACCATTCTGAAAAAATACATGTATCTAATTTGACAGAACCATCGGATTTAACAGTTGGCTATAATACAACTGGCTTGCGCCCGATAATTGCGGGTAATGCACGTGAAACAGGCTGTCCAGCGTTGGATTTAGCGTGGGTGGCTGCTGGCAAAATGGATGCTTTTATATCTGATCCGGTTGATTATGCAGAAATCGCAGCCGGCGAATTATTAATAAATGAGGCTGGTGGGAAAATATCGCTGGATGGTGCAGATATTATCGCCACGAACGGTAAAATTGAACTATAAGTTATAAAACGACATCGTGTCGTTTTTTTATATTAAACATTTCTTGCATTGTTAAAATATTTCCAATAAAATCAGTGCTATGAAAATCAAAAAAATATTACGCATTTTTATCAATGTTTTATTTTGGTGTGTTGTTGCTGGGATTGCGGGTCTGGCAGTATTGGTTTTGGTCTATGGACGTGATTTACCGGATTATAAAAAGTTAGCAACTTATACACCGCCTGTGGCAACACGTTTGTATGCGTCTGACGGGTCTTTGTTGATAGAGTATGCCGAAGAAAGACGCGTGTTTATTGATTTTGCAGATATGCCAAAACAATTGGTAAATGCATTTGTTGCTGCTGAAGATCAGCATTTCTGGTCACATCCTGGTATTGATGTTTTGGGAATTATTCGTGCCAGTGTGAATAATGGTATGCGTTTGCTTGGGTTTAATACCAAATTTACTGGTGCTTCAACGATAACCCAACAGGTCGCAAAAAATTTCTTTTTAACTTCGGACAGAACCATTTCCAGAAAGGTGAAAGAGGCTATATTAGCCTTGCGTTTAGAGCGCAGTTTTTCCAAAGAACATATAATGACGTTATATCTGAATGAAATATTTTTGGGTGCGCGTGCATACGGTGTTGGTTCTGCGGCTTTGATGTATTTTAATAAACCTGTGAAAGATTTAACTTTGTCAGAATGTGCGTTTTTGGCATCGTTGCCAAAGGCACCAAATGACCGTAATCGTGCAGAAGAACGCAGAAATTATGTTCTGCGTCGTATGGTTGATGACGGATATATAACACAACAGGAAGCAGATACGGCCATGGCGGAACCATTGAATATCAATTCTGGCTTCACAGCCCAGATGGAGGCTGATTTTCAGTATTTTGCAGAAGATGTGCGTCGTAAATTATTGGATAAAATTGGTCGTGACACTTTGTATAATGATGGGCTTTATATAAAAACAACTATTGTTCCAAAATATCAACGCGCGGCGGCAGCGGCTTTGGCGAAAGAGTTGGACACGTTTAATAAAAATAAGTCAGAAAATGCACCAAAATTACAGGGGGCGATTATTGCGATGAATCCACATACTGGACGTGTGCTTGCTATGACTGGTGGACGTTCTTTTGTAGAAAGTTCGTTTAATCGTGCAACCCAGGCATATCGTCAAATTGGTTCAACGATAAAACCTTTTGTGTATTTGGCTGCGTTAGAAAATGGATACAGTCCTGAAAGTTTGATTTTAGACGCACCAATTGTTGGATGGCGTGAAAATAATAAAGAATGGAAGCCTGAAAATTACGACAGAAAATTTTTGGGAAATATCCCTTTGCGTTTTTCGTTGGAAACATCGCGTAATGTTCCGACTGTTCGCTTGGTTGAACAAATAGGTGTTCCGACTGCCATTGAAACAGCACAAAGATTTGGTGTTTATCCAAAAGATATTAAATCCAGCCAATTTAATGAATCGCTGGCCTTGGGGGCTGGTGAAACAACTTTGCAAAAATTGGTATTAGGTTATTCTGCGTTTGTAAATGGTGGTCATGTTATAACCCCAAAAATGATTGATTATATAGAAGACAGATATGGTAAAATCATAGATGGCACATCGTCTGCGCAAGTTGATTGGGACGAATCTTTATTGCCACCAGTTGCAGAAGAAAAAAGTGAACCTCTGTCAGATGTGCAAAGTTTATACCAAATTGTATCAATATTACAGGGTGCAGTGGAACGCGGAACTGGAAAACAGGCACGTGTTTATGGTCATACGATTGCCGGTAAAACTGGGACAACAAATCAAGTCAAAGATGTTTGGTTTATTGGTTTTTCCAAAGATTTAATTGCCGGGGTTTATTTGGGTTATGATATCCCAAAACCTTTGGGGGCTGGCGCAGGTTCGCATATGGCGGCGCGTGTTTTTGCGGATTTTATGAAGGTTGCACTGGAAGACGAAAGCAATCAGCCGTTCCCAGTGCCAGATGGTATGACTTTTATGCGTGTAAATCGGAATAATGGTGTTTCTGCTGTTCAAGACCCAAACGGTGTTATTATAAATGAAGTTTTCAAGCCTGGCCAAGCACCGAACCCATTACAAACAAACGAAAAACACAGTACTAAACCAATGGTTGGCGGAATATTTTGATATATAAAATCTGTTGTTATATTCATTTGTTTCGTTCATTTTTTATGATAAAATGCATAATGATAAAGGAAAGGAGTTGTTTTATGCTGACTGGTTTTTTATTAGATAATAATTTTCAATTTTTTGCGAGTGGCTGGACTCAATTTGCAGCAGCGTTTGGGACTGCATTTTTGATAATGTTGATTTTTGGACGCAGTTTTATTCGTTTGATGCGCAAGTGGCAGGGCAAAGGCCAACCAATCAGTGAAAATGTCCCTGTTGAACATCTTAAAAAAGCCGGAACCCCATCAATGGGTGGTATATTGGTGATTGTTTCCATTTTAATTTCATCTTTGTTGTTTATGCCTATTTTTAATGCGCCTGCATGGATAGCACTGGGTGCATTGGTTGCTTTTGGTTTAATTGGTTTTGCAGATGATTACAAAAAAATCAAAAGCCAATCAAAAAAGGCTTCAAACGGTTTATCGCCTGCATTGCGCTTGTTGATAGAGGGTGCATGTGTGGTTGTTTTGGCATATTTAATAAATAAAACTATGCCTGGATATGTTCCAAACTTATCGTTAGTGTTGGGTTCCAGTATCGTTTTGCCGTTTGACAGTTGGCAAATTGGGTATTTGTTTGGTGTTCCTTTGACTTTGGGTTTTTTGTATTATATTTTTGCATACTTTGTAATTTGTGGTTCTGCAAATGCGACAAATATCACAGATGGATTGGACGGGTTGTTGGCTAAATTGTATATGCCTGTTTTGATAGTGTTGGTTGTTGCATTATATGGTTCAACCAGAATTGGTTTTATGGACGCAGTTATGTTTTTACCAGAAACCAGCGGTTTGTATGCTGTATTAGGTGGCGCCTTTGGTGCGGTGTTGGGATTCTTGTGGTTTAATGCAAAACCTGCGGCAATATTTATGGGCGATGTTGGTTCGCTTGCGCTGGGTGGTTTGATGGGAACTGTTGCTATGTTGTTAAAATCTGAAATTATCATGTGTGTTGCAGCTGGTATGATGGTGCTGATATTGTTATCTTCGTTTGTACAAACAATGTGTTTCAAGATTACGCGTAAAATCACTGGTACAGGTAAACGTATATTTTTGCGTGCGCCATTACATCATCATTTTGAGGAACTAGGCTGGCCAGAAACCAAGATTGTGGACAGATTTTTTGTGTTAGGCTTGTTGTTTGCGGGCTTGGCTTTGGTGTTGTTGAAATTTGCATAATGGGAATCACAGATGTTGAGAATTACACGTGGCGAAGAAAGTAAGTTAACCAGTTGGTATTTCGAGATAGACCGTAGATTATTGGGTTTAATCTTGTTGCTTGTTGCTGTCGGTGTAATAACGATGTTTACGGCTGGCGCTGCTCAGGCAGCGCATATGAATCCGCCACGTCCTTGGTTTTATTTTATTAAAAAAGCACTTCCGGCATATGTGGTCGGACTGGGGTGTTTGTTTGGTTTCAGCATGCTGAACAAACAAAAGGTAATAAAAATATCAGTGTTGGGTGCAATTATCGGAATACTTGGTCTGTTATTGACTGTTATCCATCCTATTAGAATGAAGGGGAGCGCACGTTGGGCGCATGTTGGTGGTTTTGGTTTTATGCCTGCGGATGTATTAAAGCCTGCGTTCATAGTTCTTACCGCTTGGTTTTTGGCAAAAATGCGCAGTGTATTTGGTGAAAATATGTTTCTGAATAAAAATGCATGGAAATTTAATTGGCTCAGTTGGTGGCCGTTTTTGATATTGTTTGCACTATGTTCTTTGATTATATTCAGACACCCTGATGTTGGAACTGCCACATTGTATGTTTGCGTGTTATTTATCATGACACTGGTTGCAGGTATTCCGTTGAAATTTATGCCTGCGATGTGTGGGGTGTTGGCATCACTTGGATTGATAGCATATTTATCTAATTCGCATATTCGAGATCGTGCAATGCATATGTTCAGCGTAGAACCACGCAGTCAGGTTTGGTATTCACTAAATTCTATACGACATGGTGGTCTGTTTGGCAGTGGTGATGAAGCATACGTCAAAGATGTTTTACCCGAATCTACGAACGATTTTGTGTATTCTGCTATTGCAGAAGATTGGGGGGCGATAATAGCGTGTGCTTTGGTTGTGTTATTGTTTATGGTCATAAACAATCTGATAAATCATGCTTTGCATGCCAAAGATAGATTTGTTTTATATGCAATAACAGGAACGGCAGCATTGTTTGGTGGCCAGGTCTGTTTCAATTTAATGACTGCATTACATTTATTTCTGAACAAAGGTATGACTTTGCCGTTTATATCGTATGGTGGTGTTTCTTTTATATCTTTTTGCGTGTTATTTGGTATGATATTGGCATTGATACGCGAAGATACTTGGAATAAATAAAGGTGTGTAAAAATGAAAATATGGATTGCAACAGGTGGCACAGGTGGACATGTTTTTCCGGCATTAAGTGTTGCCGCAGAATTGGTAAAACGGGGGCACAGGGTTATAATTTCATCTGATGGTCGTGTGTCTGCAATGGTCAAAGATGGTAAACCCCAAAAAGCCAAAATGGTTTTTGTTTGGGCATCTGGTGTTGGTGCAAAATCGCGTATCAAACAAATGATATCATTGATGAAAATCGGTTTGTCTGCATTGGCATTATCTTTGCGTTTTATATTTAATCGGCCAGATAAATTAGTTGCGTTCGGTGGCTATGCATCTGTACCCGCTGTGTTTGCAGCACATTTATGGAAAATACCAACATATTTGCATGAACAAAACGCGGCAATCGGACGCGCGAATAAATTTGCATTGCGCTGGGTAAAAACCTTGATGACCAGTTTTGATTCGGTTAATGGTTTGCCAAAACAATCAAAGGTGCGTGTTGTTTATACTGGATTGCCAGTGCGTTCTGACTTTCTGAATGCTGCGAATGCACCATTAAAACATGAAAATAAAATTTTGGTAACAGGTGGCTCTTTGGGGGCGCAAATTTTAGATGATGTCGTGCCTATTGCAATTTCTGAAATGAAAAACAAAAAAATATTCATCACACATCAAACACGACCTGAAAATGTTGAAAAATTACAACGTTTTTATGCGGAACATAAAATACATGCAAACGTATTGTCTTTTATTCGTGATATGGCAAGTGCGATTCAAGACGCAGATATAGTTATTGGGCGCAGTGGGGCCAGTACGGTAATAGAATTGGAAACAATTGGGCGGCCTGCTATATTGGTGCCTTTGGCAATAAATCCAGATCAAGCAGCCAACGCAGAATCGTATGCAAAATTAGGCGGTGGATTTGCTGTGCCCCAAGATAAGTTTTCATCAAAATGGTTATCAAATACATTAGATGAATTATTCGATAATCCATCGCGTTTGGATAAAATGGCAAAAAAATCATACGTGCAAAATACCGCTGTGGAAAAAATAGTTGATACAGTAATAGAATAAAAGTTATAATGTGTCAAAAGGGAATTTGTAATGTACAGGGATATTTTTTTATCAGTGTTATTTGTCGTTTTTTTTGTGCCAAACGCGTTGGCTGGTACCCAGAAATGTAATGCAGGAGAATATATGACGCCAGCTGGTTATTGTGAAAAATGTCTTGACGGTTGGGGTGTATACTGCGAGGGCGGAACTTTCAAAGATGATAGTGGGCAACTACTAGGTTTAAAGTTATGTGTTAAACAATTGGCGGGTGAAACGGTTGAGGCAAAAGACGCAAAAAAAGTATCCACGGACATGAAAAAATGTGAAACTGTTACCAACGACGAAGACCTTATTACATGCAAACCCGGACAATTCTTACCAGAACATAAAAAAGATTGTATAGACTGTTATGGTATAAATAGCGATAATTCGTACAAGGTTGAAACAGCAATACAAACCCTCAAAAAACGAGCGGACCGTTTTAAGAAATCTGATGACAAAACGCTCCAAAAATTGTACGAATATGTAAATAAATTGGACGTAAATACAGTGTATTGTCCAGGTGGAAACTTTGTAAGCCTCAAAATGCTTCCGTCTGGCTTGTATTATTGCGCAGAGGGGCATAGTGCAGATTTTTCTAAATGCGGTGTTACCGCATCAGAAAGCGGCACTGATATACATTGCAACCCGGGGTATTATTCGTCAGCCGCGGCAAAAGATAACAACGCCTGCACCACAAAATGCAACGCTGGATACAGCAGAGCCCAGGGTGCTTATTGTCCTGGGGGGGATTATAAAAAGACCCCCGGTGTAGAATCCGGGGTAAAAAAATGCAAAGAAGATCAGATTGTAGATGATAGCATGACGAGTTGCACAACATGCAAAAGTGGCAAACACAAAAGTTATACAGAATGCACAGAATTAACTGATAATGATACAATAGTAACAAACCTGGCGAACAGAAAAAATTTATCGTGCCCAGAATCTTATTATATGATAACAAGAGAAGATTACATTAGAGCTTTAGAGAATGCTTCTAAACAACATTCATCTTGGTCTACATCAGAATCTTTGGAAGAGGTTCCTTATTGTCTGCCGTGTTTCAAATGGCACGAATACCCTTGGTATAACTACAGATGTCCTGGTGTGCCAAGCACATATCTTAAAACTTATGAACAAGGTAAAATAGATTGCACTAATGGCCAGGTGACCACAAAGGAAAGCCCAAGTAAATGTATTGAAGCCCCAAAAGAAACAGAGAAGGAAAAAGAACCAGAAAAAGAAAACAAGGACAAAGAATACAAATGTGAAAAGGGTAAAGTGTATACGGATGGCGCATGTACAGCGTGTATTTCCAAAGACGAATTGTTGAATTATGCACGCGAAAATCGTATGTATTGCCCAGGTATAAATATTGTTTCTGCTACAGAACCAAAGCTAAAAGACCAAATAAAAACATGTCCAAAAGGTGCATTTCCAAAGAACGATTTAACAGATTGTGCTTGTGCTTACGGTTTGACAAAACAACTTGGTCGATGTGTTGGTGAATTGTCCTATGAAGATATGTATTATGGGCCAGAGGGCAAGAACGCACCACTGTTCAAACAATGCTGGACTAAAACGTATGCAAAATCATACAAAAAATGTATGGGTTTTGACGATTAGTTTTGTATTGAATTTCCACATGTACAAATTGTTCGCTTTATTTTGATATGTTTTGCATATAAACTTGACAAGTCTGTATTTATCGCTATTCTGAATATTGTACGGTCTGATATATATGGACAAGATAACAAAAAAGCATCTTGAACAAAAAATACGCAATATTGTCAAAATGTTGCGAATGTCGCTATGTCCAACGCCATCTGAACAGCAACGCGCATGGCACCAAGAGGACGAACGTCGAACAAGATACGAAAAATATATTCCACATTTTATGCCTAAAACATACGCAACTATTTTCTCATGGTTTCCGTTATGCATGTTTATATTTTTTATGACTTTTGGGATTTCTGTTATTGAACGTAGCGAAAAGATTACAGAAGAGGCAGCACAAGAATACAAAAAAGTATTCCAAGAAACGAATAACAAAAATATAGCCACTATGGCAGCCCAGGAATATATGGAACAACACCCTGTGACACATGATACCCAAATGCTGAACGCATGGAATTGCATTATGCAACCTTTACATTTGGATAAAAATACAACTCTGAATTGGCTGATATTATTGCAGGGTACAATCATCGGTTTGACCCCAACACTTGTCTTGGCGCACCGTAAAAGAGTTGTCGATAAAATGCATGCTGAAAAATGGAAATTGATAAGTCCACTGGATAAAACAGACAGAAAAATTATTCACGACATGTCCAGAGACGCGCCGAATTATTTTTATCATTTAACGTTGAGTTTGACCGGACCAGAAAAATTGAAAAAATACAAAAAAATCGCAATTCCTATTGTTCAGGGTTATGCGAAATCGCATCCAGAAGATAACAAAAGAACAATGGCGATATTAAAAGTGTTTGATAAAACAAAATAATTGAAAATCAAAATATTTCCATGTAAAATACGCTTACTTGGTCCCATCGTCTAGCGGTTAGGACATCAGATTCTCATTCTGGTAACATGGGTTCGATTCCCATTGGGACTGCCATAAAAATTAAATCCGATTTTATCGGATTTTATTTTTATCTGGTGTTCCTGGGGATTGAACCCATGGGTTCGTGTACGAAGTTATTAAAAACAAGCGATATATCGCGCAGTTTTTAATTTACGAGTCGAAAGGGGCCCATCCTGGCGCATTTATGCGACAGATGGGAATTACATTCCCATTGGGACTGCCAAATTTCGTTATTGCGCGCAAGGCGCACAATTAAGAAATTTGAGCATCGCGCCGTAACTGGTAGGTTAAATTATTCCAAAAATGATTTTGCCTGGTGCAACAGGGTTATTGCAACTTCTAAATCGTCTTTATCTTGGACAGACAATGTTTTTATACTTGGCGTGTCATTGGTTGTTTTGGTTTTAATTTCTGCCATTTCTTCACCAAATGTCCCATTATGCAGAATTTTTTTAACACCGCTGATTGTCATACCCTTGTCATACAACAAAGATTTTATCGTTTCTAATTTTTCAATTGTATCCTGACGATAATAACGACGGCCACCCGCACCAGTTGTTGGACGAATTGCACCAGAAAATTGTTTTTCCCAATAACGTAATGTATACGCAGGAACGTCCAATCGTTTTGCTACTTCGTTTATTGAAACAAAATATTCATTTTGATTTTCCATTTCTGCGCACCTGTTTTTTATTCTGCGATATTGCTATCCGCCACAGATTCTGCTGTATTGACGTTTTCTTCAATAACAACATCTTCTGTTGGTTCTTCTTCTTTGGCGATTGCAATTGCAGATACAACTTTTTCATTTTCAGCCGTTCTGAACAATGTCACACCCGCAGTTGAACGACCTGCAATACGAACATCGACAACTGGTGTTCTGATAATCTTGCCACCGTTTGTCACCATCATAATATCTTGGTCATCGGTGACGGGGAACGAACCAGCCACTGCAGTATTTTTACCGCCCAATTTGATATTTGTAAATCCATTACCACCACGATGTGTCAAACGATATTCATATGAAGATGTGCGTTTCCCAAAACCGTTTTCTGATACAGTCAAAATAAACTGTTCGGTCAACGCCATTTTCGCCATTTGTTCATCATTCAATACCAAAGTTGTATTTTCTTCTTCGGCATCAGCTTCTTCTTCGATACCAGTTTGTGCACGACGCAAAGCCCTGCTCTGCTTTACATAGGCGGCACGAACCACAGAATCAGATTCGCCATGATTCAACATTGCCATACCGATTACATAATCGTCTTTCTGAAGCGATATTCCGCGAACACCGGTTGAATTACGACCTGCGAATATACGAATCTCTGGAACTGCAAATCTTATGCAACGACCACGATATGTTGATAAAAATACATCTTGGTCTTCGGTACAAGGCAACACAGAAATCAAAGAATCGCCTTCGTCCAATTTCATAGCAATCTTTCCATTTGCACGTATTGAATCAAAATCAGACATACGATTACGACGCACAGTACCAGATGCAGTTGCGAACATCAAGAAATGCTCTTTACCTGATTCCTGAACACGTTTTACATCTTCGTCCGATACAGGCAAAATCGCAGTTATTGTTTCACCATCTGTCAAAGGCAACAGATTCACCAATGGGCGTCCCTTACCCGCTGCCGAGGCTTCTGGTAATTTATATGTTTTCAATTTATAGCACAAACCAGTGGACGAGAAGAACAATAATGGAGTATGCGTATTTGCAACGAACATATTTACGACATAATCGTCTTCTTTGGTTGTCATCGCATTACGTCCCTTGCCACCACGTTTTTGTGCGCGATATGTATCCAATGAAACACGTTTGATATAGCCAGTATTAGAAACTGTGACAACCATATCTTCACGTGCAATCAAATCTTCGATATCTATATCGATTTCTGCATCAGATATTTCTGTACGTCTGGGTTGCGACCAATTATCACGCACAGCCGCTGTTTCTTCGCGAATAATCTGAACGATACGTTCATGACTGCCCAAAATTGCTAACAAATCTTTGATTATCGCGCCCAGTTCAGTCAAATCATTATGTATCTTGTCGCGTTCCAAACCTGTCAATCTGTGCAACTGCAATTCCAAAATCGCCTTTGCCTGATCTTCGGACATATAGAACATTCCGTCTTTGTATTCAGTATTCGGATCATCAATCAAACTGATATAACTTTCGATATCAGATGCAGGCCAACCACGTGAAACCAACGCAACGCGCGCTTCATCTGGATTTGCAGATTCTTTAATCAATTTAATAACTTCGTCCAAATTACCACACGCAACAGACAAGCCCAACAACGTATGTGCACGATTGCGCGCCTTGTTCAAATCAAATATGGTTCTGCGACGAATGACTTCTTCGCGGAATTCAATAAATGCGTCCAACACAGTGCGAACAGTAAACAGCATTGGGCGGCCACGATTTAATGCCATCATATTTACAGGGAAATTAGATTGCATTTCTGTATCTTGGAACAAGTGATTCAACACAACATCAGGTATTGCATCACGTTTCAATTCGATAACTACGCGTAAGCCTTCCTTGGACGATTCATCACGTATATCAGATATTCCTTCGATTTTTTTATCTTTGACCATTTCTGCGATTTTAATAATCAGTTGCGATTTGTTAACCTGATATGGCAATTCATCAACGATAATCACAGGATGATCGTGCATCGTCTCGAAATGCGTTTTAGAGCGAACGATTATAGAACCACGTCCCGTAGTATGCGCCTTGTACGCACCAGCATGCCCCATAACAATTCCACCAGTTGGGAAATCAGGTCCCGGGATAATTCCAAACAATTCATCGTCTGAAATATCTTTGTTATCTAAAATTGCCAGAATACCGTTGCAAACTTCGCCCAAATTATAAGTCGGAACATTTGTTGCCATACCCACAGCAATACCAGAACCACCATTTACCAAAAAGTTTGGAAACTTGGTCGGTAAAACAATTGGTTCCTGCAAAGTGCCATCAAAATTCGGTTGCCAATCCACAGTATCTTTGTCCAAATCTTCCATTAACGACGCACCAAGTTTGGACAAGCGTGCCTCTGTATAACGCATAGCAGCAGGTTTATCACCGTCACGCGAACCAAAATTACCCTGACCCTGAACCAGCATTTCACCCATTGAAAAGTCCTGGGCCATACGGGCCATAGCCTCATAAATAGACGAGTCACCATGCGGATGATAACGCCCCATCACGTCACCAACGATACGCGCAGATTTGACTGTTGATTTTGTTGCGGGCGCAACCTCATTCATCACGTACAAAATGCGTCTGTGCACAGGCTTACAACCGTCCCGAACATCTGGCAATGCACGATCCACGATAACAGACATTGCATAGTCCAAAAAACTGGTCCGCATTTCGTGTTCAATTGGCGATTGAGGTACTTTGATTTCATTTATTTCGTTTATTTCAGACATACTTATTTTCCCCTATGTTTCAATACGAAAAACATAGCAAAAAATTATCCTTTGGGTCAAGGGTTAAAGCAAAAAAATAACAATAAAATATGCACAACTTTATTGATGCATATCAATATACGCAAATAATATGAAAATTACAGTTTTCGCAATCTTTAATCAACCCTCCCCGCCCTGCGGGCACCCCGCCCCAGGCGGGGAATCTGCTGCGTTCATAGCAAGAAATGATTTTCTCTTGAAAAGCGGTACAGGGAGTATTGAAATAACTTGACAAAAAGAAATTCTGCTTTATAATACGCCCAACAAAACAAACAGGTTAAAAATGAAAACAGATGGAATATTTTTACCATTTTGGAAATTGCTTGGCGCAATATTTATTTACTATTTGTTTGTAGAGGGCTTGAAAAAGTTGGGTTTGGTGCAAAGTAAAACAAAATAAATAAAATAGTTGCGTTTTTGTAAAACGTATGATTAAATATAGGGGCAAAAGGATTTAATTATGGCAACAAAAAGAACATATCAACCATCTAAAACACGTCGTGTGAAAACACATGGCTTTCGTGAAAAAATGGCTACCAGAAGCGGACGCGATGTTTTAAGTCGTCGTCGCGCATGCGGTCGTAAACGTTTGGCCGTATCTGCAAAGAATTAAAAAATCGTCCGATCGGACGATTTTTTGTTTAACCACATCAAAAAAACTTGACTGATTTTGATTGATTATTAAATCGAAGAGTATCATTAAGATACCTTTTACTATCTTGGTGTTGAAAATCGTCTAACCTTTTTTGTGTTACCGTATCAACTTGTTTATTTTTTTGTTCATTCTCTGTTTTTTGCGTATTAGCGTTAAGCCACTCCTGTGTCGATTGTTTATCAGCAATCCAGCCTTGTGTATTTACCATTGCTTTTTTATCAGAATCGACACTCAAAAATAATGACATCTTCCCATGTTCTGCGCCCCCCACCTGATAAATTCCTCTTACAGCTATCCCCATAATATTACCATTATCATCAAAAATTGGCCCACCAGAATTACCACCCCAACCTTGACACCCATTTACAACACCTTTTGATATTTCACAATAAGAAACCTTTAAGCCCCAATCCATATACTCTGAAAACATATAATGTCTCGTAAATCTGTCAAATTGGTACCCCTTGACTCCCCCGTCTTTGGTAAAACCATTTTGTGTATTTATTTTTGTGCCTCCACCATTATTATTCTCCATCCCTTCGACATAGTTTTTAAGAAAATCGATATAATTATTTTTTAAGTCTCTTATGTCTTTATCACTCATAATCTTTAATCGACCATACCCGACAACCTGCGCTTTACCATTTTCAAAGGAATTAGTTTGCACAAAAGGCAATGTATTATCGTCTTTTTTTACTGGTATTTTGTATTTTGTCCAATCACCAAAGTCATTTTGACTGTATCCAAGAACATAATCACCTTGGCTTACTAATAGTGTATCAAATGTTCTGCCGTCTTGTAATTTTATTCGCAAAACTTTATCTGATTGATTATCGTAATCAGAATCTGTACAGTGCTTCGCCGTATATAAAAAATATTCGCCATCTCTTTTTACTACCGTTCCAGTACATGACATTCTGTAATTATCTTGGTCTAAAAAACTAACTACTGCATTGTATGGTGATATTTGTTTTTGTTCATCGGTCACATAGCAACGTTTATCAATCGTGTATTCAGATTTATATTTACCGTTTTCAACACAACTGTCATGCAACCCATTATCTGCAAATGTGACAACAGGTAAAAACAACAAATAAAAAAGCACAAATAACTGTTTCATTCTCTTTCACCATTTTCTGAAACGTTCGTGTATTTAATCGCTTTACGCATTCTGTCAAGATTATCCTGCTGAGAGTTTTGTAAAAAGACCGCCTGTTCCACACCTTTTTCTAACCTGGACCCAAATTCAGACTTTTGTGTAATATCTCGCAAAAATGCCGCATGATGCTTTCCGCCTATCGTTCCAGGTCCGTTTGACACCACAGCTATAATTTTATCCCCCGCAAATATTCCGCCGCCCGAATTTCCATGCCAAGCCTGACAAAAGTCATCTGTCGAATTCATATGACATACTGATTCTTTCAATAAATCAATATTATTTGGCAATGAATGTGTTTTATTAAACTCCCCAAACACCGATTCGTGAGTAGATATAGCACCATCTACAAAGTAATCACTCGGCACCCCAGGTGTATCAACATTATCTAAATACTTTAACTGCCTGCCAAAATAGTTTTGATTATAATCTTGTTTGGTTTCATATATATATTTACAAGAATCATAACTTAAACCGTCTGTCCTGTTTTTACAGTTAGCCTCTATTAAAGTATCTGTATCTGTTTTTTTTGCTAAATCAGACTTCAGAAAATCAATATATGCTTGTTTATAATCTTTTATTTCCTTGTCAGTCATAATTGCTAACGAACCGTATCCAACAACTTTCAGTTCTGCTTCACCATTTTCACCATAAGCAATGTCAACATACGGCAAACCGTTTTGTTCACGTTCTGGTATTTTATAAATCGCCCAATCTGTAGTCGATTTGTTCCAAAAACTATGTATTCCGCTGACACGTTCTGTAATTATCTCTTTACCATTTTGCAATCTTATTTTTACCCTGTCCC
This sequence comes from Candidatus Enterousia sp., assembly GCA_045634865.1. Lineage (GTDB taxonomy): Bacteria > Pseudomonadota > Alphaproteobacteria > Rs-D84 > Rs-D84 > Enterousia. The sequence goes on along the minus strand of JAZRBB010000008.1, from coordinate 6,412 downwards.
CATTAATACAATGCGCAGCAGTATACACAAACAAACCAGGAACAGGCAATTTTGTTTCATACTTAAATGCATCTTCTAATAAAAAATCTTGATTGTCACGAAATATTGTCCCTGTGCAATAAATATTATTTTGATCATCCAATAATGCAACCACAGCACTATATGGTGATATTTGTTTTTGTTCATCGGTCACATAACATCGTCTGTCAATTGTGTATTCAGACTTATATTTACCGTTTTCAACACAGCCATCATGCAAACCATTGTCTGCAAATGTGACAACAGGTAAAAACAACAAATAAAAAAGCACAAATAACTGTTTCATTATTTCAATACGTTTTCACAACGCTCAGCCTGTTGGATTAATTTCTTGGTCAATGATATCAATGATATGTTTAATCCTGTCTCTACCACACCTGTCACTATATTTGCACCAGCCATTACATTTGCAGTTGTATTTAATGCGTGTTCTGTTTTCTTTTCAGATTCGGTCAGCCGAACCTTGTTTTCAACAGCCATATATTTATCGCTGTTCGCGGCCGCACTGGTACCGGTACCAACAATACCTATCACGCCACCAACTATTGATGTTCCCAACACGCCTTTCATACGATTTTCTATTTTCTCAATATCTTTGGTGTTTATTGTGTTACACCAGATACGGGCATTATTTATATTTTTTGCAATCGGCACCTGTATCGGACTTATACCCGCCCTTTTCAATTCTGTTTCTATATCTTGCAAGCCCGCTATTGCTTCATTACATGCGGTTATATGCTGGATTAATTCAGACTGATTGATATTTATCCCCGACATTATCGCAGATGCCAGATTAGTTCCGATTGTTCCCGCCATCAACCCAGTACGCCAATTACCCAACGTTTTCGATTTATCTATTTTCTTTTGTAATTCAGCAATTTCTGCCATAGGTTGCAATACTTTGAAAAAGAAATCTTCATCAGACATCGCCTCGACCCCTTCGGCTGTGCAACCACCAGCCTTGCACATCTTGTCAATCAATGCTTCTATTTCTTTTTCTTGTTGTGATTTTGCAATACCAGCCGCCAATGCACCAGTAGATGCAGCTGTGCCAACCGCCGTCACCGCCGTGTTTGCCTTTGATATATTGGAAATTTTACTGATTTCATCAGATATTCCAGAACACGTTATACGCGCTGCTTGATACATTTCTTCTGCTTTGCGAATTGCATCTTGGTATTCATCTGCATGTGAAATATTCGGATTAAATAATAATACTGATAAAAAGGCCAGGCAACGCTTTAGTTGTGTGTGTGTGTGTGTGTGTGTGTGTAGGTTTCTGCGGGTTTCAGCGTGTTTGAACATTTTTGCCTTTCCTTTATGTCTTGCATTTTATCATATTTGGCGTATTCATACAAACAAAAAATCGGCAATTGCCGATTTTCTTAATCCCAATAACAAATTATTTTTGCGTGTTCGGTCTCGTCTGTCATAATCTTGTGTCGGGTTTCGTATTCACCCATTGCGACCTCTATACGAACAGTTGGTGTAGTCGGACTTATTTCGCGTTCGAAATATATTTCCATTCCGCGCAATTTATGTTTATTACGATACTCAAAGCCAACTGATTCAGTCGCCCATACAGCATATACTGCATTATTGATGTGCTGATTTACATCTATGTCATCAAAGCGACATGCCATCACAGAAGATTTTGTTGGCACAAAATCGGGACATTTACCAAAATCACGTTCCCAAACACGTTCGTCCAGACCTTGCCAACCTGGTAATACCTCACTAATACGCGCAGGACGACGGGTATTCAAATCAATCAAAACCCATTGACTGATTGCACGAACCTTTAACGAACCATCCGCACCACGAATCTCAAAATCACGTTCAGACTTCAACGCGCCAGATACAGATGGCCATGTTGTATAAGTCAACTTTTCATTTGCACGTGGCATATCAATAATATCAATAAAATAATGCGTGACAACCCAGGCAACATTATGTTCAGTACAATATTTACGACCCGCCCCCAACATTTCAGCATGCTTGTCCGCCAAGCCCTGAAGTTCGTTCATCAACATAATTGGACGCATAAAACCATATCTGTCACATTGATATGCTTTCAATACGTGTTCTTCTGTTAATTTAGATACCATGCTTCCCTCCTTTTGCCTGAATGGTTTTATTGCTGATTAGTCTGGGCAACAACAAAATCTATGGAATCACCCAACGCGATTTCATTTGCACGTGCTGCAGATTTAATCAGACCCTGCAAAACTTCTGGTGTATCACTTGGTATTGTCAAAGTTTCCAGTTTTGCACCATTACCAACTTTGCGGTCTGTACGCAAGCCACGAACAGTTTTCAGTATATCCAGCGCAATATTCATTTGTGCGACATCGGTATCATATTCAGCCTGCACCTCTGGATATTTTGTTAAATGCAAGGTTTCACCACCTTCGAATTGCTTATAAATTTTTTGCCATAATTCTTCCGTAATAAATGGAATAAATGGTGCATACAATCCAATTATTGCACGCAACACTGTGTAAAGCGTCCATTGTGCAGATAATTTAGATTCCGCACTATATTTTTCAGGCGACCAAAATCTGTCCTTGATAAATTCCAAATACTGATCACAGAATATTTCCCAAAAGAAAGTATCTATTGCGGAACGTGCGTTATAATTAAAATATTTATCCAAATTCTTGCGTGTTTCTGCAACAGCTTTGTTCAATTCAGATAATACCCATCTATCTTCGATAAATCTTTCACTAACCGGAATTTCTTTCGCTGTATTTGGGTCAAAACCAGACAAATTCATCAAAACATATTTCGATGCATTCCATAATTTTGTCAGTAATTTAGAACCACGTTTAACCTCATCTTCTATATACGGCAAATTCGTTCCAATTGGCGCAGTAGCAACCCAATAACGCAACGCATCAACACCGAACTTGTCTATTGCATCCACAGGGTCTGTCCCATTACCTTTACTCTTCGACATTTTTTTACCCTTGGCGTCGACCACCATACCATGCATATACACCGTATTAAACGGAACATCGCCAGTAACGTACAAGCCCATCATTATCATACGAGCAACCCAGAAAAATATTAAATCCGCACCCGTACATAAATAATTCGTTGGATAGTATCTTTTCAATTCTGGTGTCTGTTCAGGCCAACCCAACGTTGAAAAAGGCCACAAACCAGACGAAAACCATGTATCCAATGTATCTGGATCTTGGGTCAATTTTTTACCACCAGATTGTTTGATTGCCTCTTCTTCTGTTTCTGCAACATAAACCTTGCCATCTTCATCATACCATGCAGGTATCCGATGTCCCCACCATAATTGACGCGATATTGTCCATGGACGAATATTTTTCATCCAGGACATAAATAAATTATATCTGTGTTCTGGCATAAACTTTATTCTGCCATCTTCCACCGCTTTGATTGCAGGTTGTGCAAGTTTTTCAGCATCAACAAACCATTGTGTTGTTAACATTGGTTCCACAGGAACACCGCCACGTTCTGAATATGGTGTTGGAATAACCTTGTCTTCTATTTTAACCATTAAACCTGCGGCTTCGATATCTTCCACAACTGCTTTGCGCGCTTCGTATCTGTCCATGCCACGATATTTTTCAGGTATCACAGATTCATTGTTCAATTTCGCATCCGGTGTTAAAATACACAAAGGTTCCAAGTTATGACGTAAACCAACCTCATAATCATCAAAATCATGCGCAGGTGTGATTTTCACAGCACCAGTTCCCTTTTCAGGGTCTGCATGTTCATCAGCAACGATTGGTATTTCAATATCTGTCAGCGGAATAATTGCTGTTTTCCCAATCAAATGTTTCAGATTCTCATTTTCTGGGTGAATTGCGATTGCTTTATCACCAAATAAAGTTTCAGGACGGGTTGTTGCAATTTCAACAAAACCACCATCTTTCAACGGATAATTAAAATAATAAAACTTACCATGTTCTTCACGTGTATCGATTTCAACATCAGATACGGTCGTCTGTTGTTTCGGGCACCAATTAACCATGCGTTTATCACGATAAATTAAACCCTCTTTATACATACGAACAAACAATTTTGTTACCGCACTTGATAAACCGGCATCCATTGTAAAACGTTCACGTTTCCACACAGGTGTCGCACCAATAGTGTGTAATTGTTCTATGATTTGACCACCATATTTTTTACACCAATCCCACGCATATTTTAACTTTTCATCCATAGACAAAGATTTAGGATTTATACCGTTCTTGGACAAATCACGTTCAATCAATAATTGGGTTGCAATTGCAGCATGATCAGAACCAGGTTGCCACAAAACATCAAAGCCACACATACGTTTATATCTGCAAATAATGTCGGTCAATGTATTGTCTAAGATATGCCCCATATGTAAATTACCAGTCACATTTGGTGGTGGCATCATAACACAAAACGATTTTTTATCAGAGTTGACATCATTGTCCCAAAAACTATTAGCATCCCAAAACTCTTGAATTTTGGTTTCTAAATCGCGCGTATTTATGTTTTTACCTAAATCTATATTCATTTGTAGCCTCGATATTTTATAAACAGACGGATTTTACACGATAAAAATCGCAAAATCAAGTAATTGAAAAACAAAAGATTCCTAGTGCAAACAGGGCTTTGACAGCGTATCATTTATATAACACAAAGGGACACAACATGAACAAAGTTCTTAAAATGCTTGTCAAAGAAACTATTCACAACAACAGATTGTATCACGAACGCGATGACAATGGCGATAAATATACTGTATTCAACAATCATGGGCACGAAGTATTGTCTGTCAAAGACGGCTGGGCAAAAAATCATTACAGCATATCGATAGATAAAAAACCTGTGCTGGCTGTTAAATGGGACCAGACAGACAGCAAACCTTTGACACCCGAACAAAAAGATATGATTGATATAATAAATGTTTGCAAAGAAAAAAATGATTTACAAGAAACCGCTCAAGCTATGACAGGACGCGAGTTAGAAATGGCGAATTTTTTGCAACACTCGCTATGTAAAACATCAGTCTAAATTGCATGAACTACGCGACAGAATGAAACCGCGTATACAGCAGAAACTCCGGCTTTGCGTAAAATACGATTTAATTCATAAAATGTTGCACCACTGGTCATAACATCATCAACCAACAAAATCTTTTTACCGCGAATTTTGTCTGGATTCAGAATCTTGAATACACCACGAACATTTTCGCGTCTTTGTTTTGCGTTTTTATGTCCCATATCTGGTTTATATTTTCGCGACAAAGCGTCCACATCCAAAACTGCATCAAAATGTTTCACAATTGGACGCGCCAGCAATGTCGCCTGATTATAACCACGTTTGAACAAACGACGCCATGCCAAAGGCACAGGCATTACAATATCAACATCTAAATCTAAATCGCGCAAAGCATTTATCATCGCACGCGACATTATTGTTTGGTATTTCAGTTTTGACGCATGCTTGAACGGCAACATTATATTTTTAGAAACATCATCATAAACACATGCGCTGCGAATATAATCCAAATCGCATTCCCCAGCCGCACAATGCGGACACATTGGATTCGGACCTAAATCTAAATCTGCTGGAAATGGATAGCCACACTTGAAACATTTTGGATTCGATATCCAATTAAACCCAGACCAACATTTTGCACACAATGTGCCATGCGATTCGACAGCATCGCCACACACAGGACAAGTTGGTGGAAAAACAAAATTGAAAAACCGATTAAATAATTTTACCACGACATACTTTTATAAGTTTTCTTAGAAGTCCCATTACCGCGTGAATTGCGTTTTTGCTGGGTCAAAGATTCAAAAGTATCCCCAGAAATTACACGCAATACAAATTCATCTCCATCGCGCTGAGATAACACTGGAACAATTCTTTGTTCTGCAACACCAGTATCACGCAGAACTTGTTCAACAATTGCCAACCTGCGCGCAGCCAGTTTACGTGTATCTTTGTCATGTGTCGCAGATTCTGGTATAGCAATTTGAACAGCGCGTTTTGGATTATTAACAACTATGGAAGCCGTCTCGCTTAACAAATTATAATTATCGCGTGAAAGCCCGGAATCGTTGTTAAAGAAGGATATTTTAACCTCCATCGGGCGAACCCCGCTATCCATTTCAGATAAATCACGAGATGCATTAAAACCTTCGATATCAACGGATACATCGCTTAAAGTGTCATATTTGCTGGCTGCTGCTGTTTCATAGGTTGATAAATGTTTATTTTCAGATAAATAGGTCTTTTTAAATGCCTTTTTTAATTCATTTGGCGACATTTTTGACATATCACCAACCGAAGCAATTTTTGGTTCTTCTAAACGATTTGAAACAGCCCTGCGCGCGATTTC
>JAZRBB010000007.1:0-41054 GCA_045634865.1 Candidatus Enterousia sp. | reverse complement strand
GCAACTGGATTTTGCAAAATTTACAAAAATGCGATTATTGTTTGACAAACCCAGTTTGTTAGGCAATCATACACTTGAAGGTGGGTAACAAAACAAACAAAAAACAAGAGGTTTGATATGACACAGACACCAGATTTCGTGTTTAATAAAAACACTTTTGCTTGGGCCGTTAATATGGCTTGGGATTTCAAGAAACATTTATTTGATTGTATTGCAGGGTTAAGAAAGGAAACAGAAAGCGATAGAAACGCTTTTCAGAAACTGGAAGGCATAATTGCCAATTCTGCAATAATCCAAAAATCAAACATAGAAAAAGATGCCGCTGCTTTGTACTTGTCCAGATTGGCTGTGCATTGTCATAAGAATCCAGATTCACCACATACGAAAGCATTTGTTGAATTGTGGAAATCAATTTATCTTTTATTTCCAAACAGAAAACGTCCGCTGGAATCAGTTCCTGCGTTCAAGTGTTTATTGTCTGTGAAAGATTTGTTCGAAAGTGCCAAAGCGCAATATTACATAATGCATGCTTTTGTACATAATAATGACTTTGCGCGTCCAGAAGATTACAAGCGCGCTTTGACACTTTTGGCGAATAATGACAATGCGACGGTGGCTGATTTAATGGCTGTGTTGGACGTTCGTAGTGATATGGACGAAAAGATTTTAAGGGCTGTTGTTGAAAAATGTTATGCTAAAGTTATTGAGCTAGAAAAAAAGCCTGTTGCATTTCGTGATAATCGGAAATCCGGGGACAAAGAATACGATACAAAATATGCATATAAAATAAATAGTATATGTTCAGATGGTTTGCTGGCTGCCAAAATTTTGGTAAACATAAACCTCAAATATGCGGTAGATATGATGACCTTCTTTGAGAAGGCGCAAGAGCGTGTCAAAGCAAAGCCAAAAGTTGACATGCCAGATATAGACGATTTGTCGCAGTTTCCAAACTATGCGCGTGTTTTACGATCTGTCAAAGAATCTGAGAAATAGTAAAAAAACACCGCCCGATTAGGCGGTGTTTTTTTTGTTCATAAATTTTTTATCTGCCACGTAGTTTATCAAATGTTTTACGTGCAATAGATTGGAAATTTGTCAATTTGCCCAAACTAAACATACCAATTTTCAGATTCAAGAATTGTTCAACCAAATCACGCAATATCACATTTTGTTCTATCAATGAATCAAGTGTGCTATTTTGTCCTTTGACAGCGCGTTCTTTCAATTTTTCCTGTATGCGCTCTTGTAGTTCTATCAAATCACCTTTGTTGGAAAAGGTTGGTTTCAAGTCTAACACTTTTTTCAATAAATCGCGAAACATAAAATTTTGTGCAGTTAATGTCTGAATCGTGTTGTTTTGTCCCTGAATCATACGATCTTTGCCAATCAATAAAGATTCCAATTGATCTACTTTTTTAATAAGATCTTCACGAGTTAGATTTTCAGTGTTTTTATTTGTTGCTTTTGATGTCATGACACATACCTTTTTTGTATCTTTATTATCAACTTAGCAATTTTTTCAGTGATTTCAAGATTTTTCTGTATGTTGATTTATTTAGTTTGCTTTTTCATTTTGGGATTGCTATGCTATTTGCCACAAGAGAGTTTGATGTCAGTCAAAGCAAAACGTTTATTGAAAAAAATTATCAGTTATGCAGGCCTTTTCTTTTTTCTATTGGCTGCGGGTATGCTGTATTGGCAATTGCGTAAGTATTCTTTGGGTGATATTGCGCGTGCATTGCTGAATATTCCAAAATATAATTTGTTGATGGCATGTGTTGCCTGTTTGTTGGGGTATTTGTCATTATCACTTTATGATTATTTAGCGCTGGATTATGTAGAGCGCAAGGTTTCTTGGTGGAAATGGATGCTGGCGGGTATGCTGGGTTTTGCAATCAGTAATAATGCCGGAAATGCGCTGGTTAGCGGTGGGGCGATTCGGTATCGTTTGTACACTCGGTGGCGCGTGCCTGGGGGTGATATTATAAAAATGTTGACTTTTTCAGGTGTAACATATTTCTTGGGTGCTTCGGCAATTGCGGTTATCGGTTATTTCTTGGTTCCCCAAGAAATGTTCCAAAATTCAATCGGTATCAAGGGGCTTTTTGGATTATGTCTGGGATTATTGTTAGTTTATTATGGACTGACATTGTTCTTTCGGCACAAGACAGTTAAGATTGGTCAATTATTGTTCAAGGTGCCGTCAACACGTACTGCGATGATTCAGACGGCTTTGGGGATTACTGATTCAGTATGTGCTGGACTGGTTTTATATTTTTGTATATCGCCGTATATCAGTATGCCTTTTGCGGTGTTTATCGGTCTGTATGTCATTGCAATGGGCGCGGGCATTTTCAGTCAGGTTCCGGGCGGAATTGGTGTTTTTGAGTCTATATTTATGGTGGTTTTGCCCGAAGATGTTGACAGGGCCAGCATTTTTGGTGCGTTATTGGCATACAGAATTATATATTATTTGTTGCCTTTGATTGGGGCAGGTGGCTTGTTCTTTGTTTATGAACGTTGGTTGCGCGCCCGTATGAAACGTTGGCTGGCAGAGGCAAAGCAAAAACTGCCAAGTTTTTCTTTTCCGCATAAAAAACATAATTTGGAAGATAAAAAATAAAAACACCTTGCCTTTACAAATATCGTCTGTTATTCTATACGATGCGATATAAAATGGGGTAGATTGTGTTTGTATTATCACTTTTTGCAACAATGCGAATTATGCTTTTGATTATCGTGGCGTATTTCCTTGGCATGGGCTGGACGGCCCCATGGGAACGTATTGTTTCCGTTTTATATGCTGAAAAAACAAAAGGATTAATAGATGTCAAAAAAGATATATGTGGATGGTGTTCATCCAGAAGAAACACGGGTGGTGGTGGTAGATACCGCGACAAATCGTGTGTCTGATTTTGACGTAGAAACAACGACTAAGCCCCAGATAAAAGGGAACATTTATCTGGCAAAGGTTATTCGGGTTGAACCGTCGCTTCAGGCTGCGTTTGTTGATTATGGTACTGGGAAAAATGGTTTTTTACCGTTTTCTGAAATTCACCCAGATTATTACCAGGTCACACCTGAACAAAAGAAAAAATTATTAGAATTGGCACATGCCAACATCGTTGATGATGACGATGATCCAAATGATGAAGAAGACGAAATCGCTGACTATGATGACAGCAGTGCTGGTGAAGATAACAAAGAATTCTTGAAACGTGCTCATGAATTCAAGATTCAAGATGTTATAAAGCCAAAGCAGATTTTGCTGATTCAAGGTGTCAAAGAAGAACGTGGTCAAAAGGGCGCGTCTATGACGACATATTTGTCGTTGGCGGGTCGTTTTGCTGTCTTGATGCCAAATTCCAGAAAGCGCAATAGTTATGGTATATCCAAGAAAATATCTGACAAAGCAGAACGTGCCAGATTGCGTGAAATCTTGCATTCGCTGAAAATACCAAAGGGTATGACGGTTGTTTTGCGTACCGCCGCCCAAGGTGCAAATGCAGAAGACATAACCAAAGATTACGATTATCTGACTTCTTTGTGGAACGATATTCGCAAGACAACTTTGGAATCTGTCGCGCCAGTCACAATTCATACCGAAGATTCTTTGTTGCGTCGTGTTGTTCGTGATTTCATATCTGACAAAGACGATGTTATGTATGTCCAAGGGGAAGAGGCTTTTGACGAAGCAAAAACTTATTTCCAACAGATGTATGGTCGCACACCACGTAAACAGTTGGTGCAATACAAAGATGTCGCAGTGCCTTTGATGACCAAGGCTGGTATTGAAAAACAGTTGGAAGGTTTGCATGGACCTTATGTAAATCTGCCGTCTGGGGGTTCAATTGTTATAAATCAGACCGAAGCCATGGTGACAATTGATGTCAATTCATCGCGTGCGATAAAAGAAAAAGATATCGAACAAACAGCATTAAATACTAATTTGGAAGCGGCCGAAGAAATCGCTTTGCAATTACGCTTGCGTGATTTGGCGGGGATTGTTGCAATCGACTTTATTGATATGGAAGACGAAAAAAACAATCGTAAATTGGAACAAAAAATGCGCGAAGTTATGAAACACGACCGCGCCAGAACCCAGGTTGCTAAAATCAATGCATTCGGTGTTTTGATGTTGTCACGTCAAAGATTGCGCAGCAGTTTTATTGAATCTTCGTATGTTGTTTGTCCGCACTGTATGGGGGCAGGGGTCGTACCAAGTATCCAAACTGCATCTATAATATTGTTCCGTCATTTACAGGAAAAATTGTTGGCAAAACCGGCCCAGAAAATCATTATGACTGTGCCAAGTGATGTTGCAATTTATCTGTTAAACCAAAAGCGTGCTGAATTGGCGGCTATGGAAAAAGAATTCGGAACAGAAATCGTGATTGTTGGTGATGACAGTTTGATGAATATTGATCAATATTCTATACAACGTGTTGTCCAAGAAAACGTTAAAACAGACGATGTTTTGGACGCACACCAACCATCAACTGACGCGAAAAAGAAAAGCGCAGAACATGTTGAAGCCAAGCGTATAACAACAACTGCGCCACGTCATCGTAAACCAATCAAGAAAGTACAAAAGAAAAAATCTTTGTGGAAAAAACTGGTTGGATAAAATCAAAAAACAAACACCGCCAATTTGGCGGTGTTATTTTTATTCAGACAAAAGCCTTCATAGGCTTTTGTCATGCAGAGCGGACGATGGTCCGCGTGGGCATCCAGGTGTATCAACTTTTTCAACAAATTTCTCTCAGTGTGTTGCGCTGAGTGTTTTAGAAACCTGGATTGCCACGCAAACTAGTGTTTGCTCGCAATGACCACACTTCGTTAAAACTTCGTGTGGTAGACAAATGCTCTGGAATAATACAATAAAGTGAACAATCTGTGGTTCGTCTGGGCGGTGTTTTTTATAATTTGTATAAAAATTTGCAAAACACTTGACATTTGGGTTTTTTGTATTATGTTTTATGTGGCAAGGGGCAGGGTGCCCCAGAAAACAACAAACAAAAGGAGAAGGATATGAGTATATTCGGACCAAAAATTAAAATCGCAGAACCTGCAGAGCTTGGTTATTCTGCTTGGTATAAAAATTTTATTAAATCTTATGACAAATTACGCGTCCTTAAGATAAAAACCAAGGATGATTCTTTTGATTTATATCATCTTTTGTTCATTCCGTGGGCTGATGTCAAATCTGACAACCCAAAATACATCAAATATTATCTAAAGCAATCTGCAAAGGCTTTGCTTCAATTGATTGAAACAGCTACTGCTTATGATCATAACGGCAAAGATGTCTTGATTGATATGGATGTTATGCAAAATGTAGTAGAACCTTTGGCGTGGGCCCAATTAAATCCAGATACGCAATTGGCCAGACAAATATTTTTGGTTGCAAAACATTTACCGTATGACGCACCCTTTGATACTGACTTCTTTTACAGATTATCTGATGAAGTGGTAAAATTAGGTTATGCTCGGCTTTATAGTCGCGCATTTTATAATGACAATATTAAAAATGATTTAAGAAAATTAGTTTTTAATCCAAAATGTATGGATTTTGGTGCTATCGGCGAATTGTTTGATATCCATAAATTTAAGTTGTCCAAGGAAGAATTTGAGATTCTTTGGCCGAAATATAAGCTATATTTGATTGATATGATACAACAAGATAGCGGAAACAATGTAAAAGTAGACGAAAATGGGGTAAAGCATGTTCCTTTTAGCCCACGTGTGATGGGGCTTTTGTGTGGATACATAAAACATTTTGTTCCAGGCTTTGATAAAGAGGTTCATGATGGAAAATATACAGTGTGTGAATCTGATAACATTTATAATAATTGGACGTCATATTATATCAGTATGCAATTTATTGATAAATTTGACGCCGCTATATGTGAAATGAAAGCTGCAAAGGAAAAAGACGCTGTGAAAAAGTTGCAGTTGGAAAAAGATGGTTTGGATAAACAATTTGCCAATGAAATTCAAGCAATCAAAGATTTTGTTGCGGATCGTAAGGTTAAAATCCAAAACATTAAATCTAAAAAGCAGGAAATCGAAGGCAAATTGAAAGCTATCGAAGAAGAAAATAAACGCCAAGAAACAGAACGTGCGCAAGCAGAATCGCAGAAAAAACAGGCTGAATTTGAAGCAATGGCTGCAAAATTGGGTGTTAACCCTGCTGATTTGTTGGCTTTGCAACAGAAAAGCCAGCAACAACGTTAATGTTGTAATGTAAACAAACACCGCCAAATTGGCGGTGTTTTTTGTTATGTTATTTATTTGTCAGTTGTAATTCTATACGACGATTTTTCTGTAAACTATCTGCATCACTACCCAATGCAATAGGATGCAATTCACCAAAGCCAGATGGAACCAATCTGCGTTTTGATACGCCGTTTTTCACTAATTCATTTGTGACAGCGGTTGCACGCAATAATGACAATTCCATATTGTTGCGGTAGTCTCGTGTTCCAGACATGACATCTTTATTGTCTGTATGGCCATCAACACGAATTATCCAATCAATATCGCTTGGGATTTTATTCTCGAAATCTTTGATGACGTTCGCCAACAATTTCAACTGGGCCTTGCCATCGTGTGATACCTTGTACGAACCGCTTGGGAACAAGATATCGCTGGACACGATAAATCTGTCGCCTTCTTGTTTGATTGTTGTTCTGTCACCCAAGGCATTTTTAACTTCACGATAAAATGCAGATTGATATTGCGACATAACATTTAATTCTGCGACTTTATCAGCCAAAGCCTTGTTCAGACGGGTTGACATTGCTGTATATTCAACGTCTTGCTGTTTTGCCAATTCTTCCGCTTTTTCCAGTTCAGCAGTCAATTCGTCAATACGCGCATTCAAATCAGCAGTTTCTTTTTCAACCTTTGCATCTATCTCGTCGCGTTCATCAGTTGCGCGTTTTAATTGTTCGGTCAATTCTGCAATTTTGTCTGACAATTCCTGTTGTTGAACGGTCATTTCAGAAATTTGTGCCTCATAATTCTTGGCAATGTCCACTGTCTGTTCTGCTATTTCAGAGATTTGTGCCTCATAAGCGTTTGCGATGTCTTCTTTTTGTTGTTCGAACGCATCTGCCATTTGGATTTTTTCTGCTTCCTGGCTTTCCAAAGCATCACGTGCACGTAACAATAATTGTTCGGCAGTTTGGTTGTCTTCTTCCATTTGGTCGATTTTTTCCGCTTGTTCTTGGTTTGCCTGCTTTAGTTCTGCAACCTTGTTTGCATTGGAATGTTTGCCAAATACACTGGTTGTTGTCCATAAAAATACGAACACAATCAGTAAGAATATCAATATGATAACCAGATTAGAAAACAGGTCCACGAATCCAGGCCATGCATTTGTTTTTTCACGAAAGCGTATGTTTAACATTGTTCTCTCTCCCTTTCTTATTACTTATTTGGTTTGAATAAATATTCGATTGCCAGACGAATATATTCGGCATAAGCATCAAATGTTTCCCAATCTTGTTTTGTCTGGGGACGAATATTTTTGTGTTCTGCCATATACTTGCGCAAAGATTCAGTATTGGCAAAGTGAATTATGTTTTTATCAGCATCTGATTTTTTACCAGATATGCATAATATACGAGTATCGATTTTGATACCTTCCAAAGTGTCGGCAAAACACAATTCGATTCGTTTCATAGTGTTTTTCAATATTTCGTCATCAACGTTTGTTGTCCCGATAAGCAATGTTTCGTCTGTACCAAAAGCCACAACCCCAGGATGCTTGCCATCAATGCGGATTAAATCACAAATTTCATAGCCATAGTCTGTGAACGCATCATATATATCAGAGATTTTGGTATACACAGCCTCGGTCACAGGGGCATTTTCAATCAATTCCAAAGATTTTGCTGTTGTGTCTGGGTTTTGCAACACAAATTTAGACATCAATTCAGTCAAATCTTGGAAAACAGTATTTTGTGCGAATTGTAATTGCAATCCAAGAAAACCGACAGCCAAACTGCCCGCCAGACCAAGCAAAGAACTGGTGAATGCAGTTGCCATACCAGCCAAAGGTTTTGCCATGCCAATTTGCATGCTGTTTAATACCGAAGCATCATCAAAATTCAGCCCCATCAATAATTCTGCAAATCCGCCAACCGTCAAAATCAATCCCCAAAATGTTCCAAGCAACCCAAGGAAAATCAAGGTATTTGTCACATAGCGCACAGAATCACGTTCATCTTCGATTCGTATAGATACCAAATCCAGTAATTCTGTTAAACTGGTCGTCGTTATATGTGCGTGTCTGTTATGCAGAGCCAACGCAATAGGGCGCAATAACTTTGGGACAAAACCAGAATCTGCACGTCCATCAAAATATGCATGTAGCCATTTGTATTCAGGCAATAAATTGAAAATATTCACAAAACACAACCCGATACCGAATATGGTCGTACCGATAATTATGCCGTTCAACAACACATTAGATATTGCGATGTTCATAAAAGTGCGCCAAAACAGCAACACGATAACCAGCAACAATGCCGTAAAAACGGACATAATATTAAGATTTCTGTGAAATTTCTTCATATTAAAATCCCTCGTTTATTCTGATGATAGTAAAATGACAAAGGTTATGTCAATAGAGATTTAATACATATTTATAAAAAGACTTGCATTTTTATAAAAAAACTGCATAATTACGACTGTTCCTGCTGATGACATGGGGTTGTCGGCTGTTATAAACCAAAGGAAATAAAATGGCTTATTATGAAAGCGTCTTGGTTTTTCGCCAAGATTTGACTGAACCGCAAGTAAAAGAAAAAGCGGCTAAATTTACAGAAATTATCAAAGAATTGGGTGGCGATGTAAAATCCACAGAGTTTTGGGGATTGAAAAATCTGGCTTATATAATTCGTAAAAATCGCAAAGCGCATTATGTAATGCTGAATATTGAATTACCTGGTTCTCAGATTGATGAATTGGAACGTCGTTCCAGAATTGATGAAGATGTTATTCGTTTCTTGAACGTTCGTGTCGAAGAATTATCCAAGACACCATCTGTTATGATGAAGAAAAACACAGAAGAAGAGGTGGCATAATGGCAGTTCGTGCAGCAATTTATCGTAAAAAATCTAACCCATTAAAGGGAAAGGTTATTGACTACAAAGATATTAAAACTTTGTCACATTATATAACAGAACGTGGAAAAATCGTTCCATCTCGTATTTCTGGGGTTTCTCAGAAAGATCAACGTGCATTGGCAATTGCTATTAAACGTGCACGTCATTTGGGATTAATGCCTTTCGTTCGTAATAACTTGGGTTAAAATCCAATTCTGTGGGTTCTTGTTGCGTTTGATTCACCTTATGTAACAATTTGTACACGTCGGTTCATCAAACGCTTCCAATAACTCCATACAATTGAATTTATTAATCTCTAACTTTATAAAATAAAGGACAGATAAAATGAAAGTTATTTTAACAGAAAAAATTACAAAATTGGGAAACATTGGCGATACAGTAGAAGTTAAAACTGGTTTCGCACGTAATTTCTTGTTACCAAATAACAAGGCTATGCGTTTTACCAAAGAAAACGTTGCTTTGTTTGAAGCTAAGAAAGCAGAGTTGGTTGCGCGTCATGAAAAAGCAAAAGCAGATGCAGAATCACATGTAGAAGCAGTTAAAAACGCAAAATTGCATATGATTCGTCAGGCTGGTGATACAGGTCAATTATATGGTTCTGTGTCTTCACGTGATATCGCTGTTGCGTTGAAAGAAATCGCAGGTGTCAGCGTTGGTTCTGCCCAGGTTATGTTGGGTTCGCCAATTAAATCTGTGGGTGTGTTTGATACAAAAATCGCTTTGCATCCAGACGTTATCGTTGATGTAAAGGTTTATGTTGCACAATCTCAAGATGAAATTGATGCTTTGGTTGCTGGTAAGAAATTGGTCTTTGGAACCAAGAAAGTAGAAGAAGAACCAGCAGAAGAAAAAGCAGAAGAAAAACCTGCGGAAGCAACAGAAGAAAAGAAAGAAGAAACAGTATCTGAATAATGTTTCTGATTTCAACAAATTGAAAACACCGCAATCGCGGTGTTTTTTGTGTTGTTTGTTTTATGCCTGATACCGGTTCCCCGCCCGAAGTCGCGCCGTAGCCCTAGCGAAGGCGGATGGATTGCCACGCTAACACTCGCAATGACCGCACTTCGTTAAAACTTCGTGTAACTGATTTTTTGTTTGCGTTGATATTCGGATTTTGATATACTTATTCACAAGAGAGAAAATGAAAAACCATAATTTGTTTTTAATAATGGGTTTGCTTTTTGTGCCAGGCTTTGCTTTTGGTGCTTGCTCTGTTGCGAATTTAACCAGATGTTTGGATTCTGTTTGTGCGATAAACATTGGTGCAAATGCGGCGGCGCGTTGTCAATATTGTGGTTCGTCATCAGCGGGTGAGCCAAAAACAGCGGGTGTTATGAAAAGTGTAAGTGCGGGCAGTGCCGCTAAATATACAATATCTGATAAAGAATTGAAAAAGGCGCCAAAAGACCCTGGGCAACGTTATGTTTGGGCAACTGAACAATGCCTGAAAAAGCTAAAAGATTGTACTGGTGAAGATGTGTCTGACAATTACGATTCGTTGATTGAACAATCTTGCAAGGCGGCTGGAATCGCTTCAGATATGGCCAAATTATCCAAAGAAGTTAATAAGGGCAAAAGTCAGTCTGCATGTTCGTCTGAAATAACAAATTGTGTAATTGCAGAGATGCGTTGTTTAACCGATTATCGTAATTGCGAATCGGATACGGACTTTGATAAATATTTTTCAGAATGTTCTGTGGATGCCAAGGGATGTGATTCTTATTTAGCCACGATTCGTTCGACGTTGCTATCTGCACGTGATGCGGCTATAAAAAGTGCGGATTCTGCATTACAGAGTTTGGTTGCGTCATATCAAGATAAACGTAAAATCAAATTGGCGGAGACGCAAAGTGCGTGCAAAGATAATTCTGCAAAACGAAAATGTGTTTCTGCAGTATGTGAAAGTAATATGCGAAATAAATGTAGCGATGGATTTGAATATGAGACATCGCTGGCGGAACAATTGTGCAAGTATTACGATACTGCGTGTAGTCGGTTAAAATGATGGGTTGTATATGAAAGTGGTAAACAGTAAATTTTTTCTGAAAGCGTTACCGATGGTTGTGTTGGTAGTGTGTTCTGTGTTTGATGCAAATGCGGCACCGCGTGCTGCGGTTCGTGGAACTGCAGCTGCGCGTCAACCTGTGGCCAAGGCAAAAACTACCCAGGTATCAGAACCGGCAGTTGCTGTTGATGATGTTGTGTCAGAATCTGTTGAAACAGTTGAAGTGCCAGAAGTAATCATGAATAAATCGACACAATTTGATGATGTTTTATCGTCGTCTACAACAACATCAGCAATGGGTGATAGTGCATTGACAGATATGCTTCGTGAACAGCGTGCTAAAATCGCGGCATTGGATGCTGTGGAAACTGGCAAAGAAAACGCAAAACGTGCTTTGGCGGGAAAAAATGCTTGTGATGAAGGGTTGCGTAAATGTATGTCTGATGACAAGATGTGTGGTTCTGATTTCACAAAATGTGCACTGGATGGTGATACCGCGTTCGGTGATAAAATAAATAAATGCAAACGTGATTTGACGTGCACAGGCGAAGAGATTAAATTATTTTCAACTGAAATTAAAGCAGACCGTGATTTGAATGTTCGTTTATCTTCTTATAACGCGGTGATTGATTGCGGTAATGAATATATGAATTGTATTATAGATGAGTGTGGCGCGACATTTGGCAGATGTCTTGGGAAACCCGCAGAGAACAAAGCAATAGATAATTGCAAATCAATCGCAACACGTTGCAAAGAACAAGATTCTGGTTTGTCTGGACGCTTTGGAACTGTTATCGGTAAATTACGTGAAAATGCAGAGATTGACATCAAGAGAGATGAAGAACGTATGTATAAACTGCGCGATTTGATGGGACGGGCATGCAAGGGATTGGGTGCGATGTTTGATGAACGCAGTTTTGATTGTGTTTATACGATTAGTTTCTTTGCTGGCGAAGATCAAACTGTCCCAAAGGCGTCACGTAAAAGATATGCTGGTGATACGTTTACGTGTACCCAGGAATGGTTCGGTATTGATATAACGACTTATAAAGAAAACGCGTATCGTGAAACACGTGCCCAAACGGGTGCATCGTCTGCGATGTTGGGTGCTGGTGTCGGAACGGCAGCAGGCTTGGTTACATCTGGCGCAATGGGGCGTGCGCTTGACAGACAGAAAGCCGAAAAAGGAGCAGAAGCCGCCAAGAAGGAACAAGGGGCAGCAAAAGCAAAAGATGCTGGTGCAGATAAAACTGGAACAGATCAAAAGAAAGGTGGTGGAACATCGAAAAGTGGTAGTAAGTCCACAGGAGGATCAGGTGAGAAGACTCCTGGCAGTGAAGATGCTGATAATAGTAATAAGGGCGAAAACAAGCCAAACTGGCAGAAAGGTGCGGATGGGGTGGAATACAATATGAATGATCCAAAACATGTAGAAGCAGCCAAAAGAGCAGAAGTGAGGAGGGAACAAGCCGCTGCTAAAGGTAAAACAGTTGCTTCAACAAACTAAAAGACATATTTATGAAAATGACACGAAAGATTTTAATTGCAATTTTGATATGCCTGCCGATGCTGGCACGGGGAGAAAGCGACCTGGAAAGTATCAGTAACGCTAGGAATACTGAAGATTTAAAATCCAGAACATATATCGCTTTACAGAATTTAACAAAAAAAGATTATTGTAAAGGCAATGAAGACGAATGTGCGAGTGTTGTTAATAAATATATAACAGACAACAAGTTGCAGGAAAAAGAAGACGAAGTAAAAGACTCTGAAAAAGATTCTGCTAAAAACGCTAAAAAGAATTCAGAAGAAAAAGCTGCTGCCCAAAAGAAAGTTGATGATGCCCAGGCAAAATTAGACGCAGCCAAAGAAAAAGAGCAATCAACAGCGAACAAATTGTTGACAGGTTTGTCTGTTGCAACAATGGGTATTGGTGCATCACAATTAGCCCAAGGTATGTCGGAAAAAAGCGCTGATAGTGCTGCTGATGCAGATATGGATGCATATGTTGCAACTATGCGTTGTAAATATGGAGAAGGTAAATCTGTTCCGTTTGGCGTTGAACCTGTTGAATTGCCGGGGGGCAATAATTCTGAATTGATGAAATATCGTGCAGAATATGTTGCTTTGGCAGCTGATTTAAAAGAACGCAAGGCTGCACTGGATATGAAACCTGGTATTGAAGCCGAAGAAATTCTGGACAAAGCTACTATGGGGCTGTATGACGATGAAAACACAGGTATAACAAGCGGGCATTATGCATCACGTTATCGTGCCATTGCTGGTAGTGAAAAGGACAAAAAGGGACTGGCATCTGACAAGAAAGAAGCGAAAAATCGTATGATTGCAGGTGGTGTGTTGGCTGGCGCTGGTTTAGTCGGCAGTATTGTCGGAAACAGCATTATCAATGGCAAATTGGGCGAATTAATCAAAGAGTCGCGCGCAAATAAGCAAAAAAGCAAAGACCATGATGCAACAGTAAAAGCTATTAAAAAGGCCTTAAAAGACAAGGGGTATAAAAACGTAGATGATTTGAACTTTGATAACGTTGATGTCGGCGCATTAAAAGAAGCAGATTGGAGTAAGTTAACAAATGCATCCGGAGATAATACAGATGCGAAGTCGTTAATCAGTACAGCAAATAAAACATCTTTGATAAATTCGTTAAGTGCTTTAGGCGTCAAGGGGTCTGATGACGAATAACAAACAAATAGTTTACGATATGAAGAAATTTATTTTATTTTTGACATTTGTTTTATTACCGCTTTTGCAGTGTTTCGGTGTTCGTGCTGATGATTCTTGCGAGAAAAAGTTGAAACAAGAGGTGGAATTAATAATATCTGACAAGGCGACAAGTGAAAACCTGGATATATTAAAAGATTCGTATACAGAAAGAATTAAAAACTCATATGAAAAAGAGCTTCAAGAATATCTGGAAAACAATGATGAAGCATTTGAGTTGGTCAATGATGGAGTAGATGTAAAAGAGGTGGTTTTAGGTGAGTTTGCACATGATTTAGCGAAACTTTATTGTACTGATGAAACGCAAGTAAACACACAAAATACTGGCAGTACTGGAGGGGCAGAAGCATTATTGCGTGCTGATGCAGAAAAGATTGTAAATGCATATCAGAAGCAGTTGGATGCATTGAATAAAAAATCAGGTAATCGAAAATAGAGTAACAAGATGTTGCGTCTTTTATTCAGATTGTTTGTTGTTATAGTGTTAGTGTCTTATAATTTTTCGGCGCTTGGTGAAAGCTGTCCTGTGTGGACAAACCAAATGTGGTTTGCATATCACGAGGAGTTAGAAAAAAAAGGTTATTCCAAAGACGGATTGAGAAAAGCGTGTTTTGAAAATGATAAAAAAGTCATGGAAGATGTAAACTCGCTACGGTCTAAAAATGTACAAACGAAAGAAACACCAAACAATAACGTTCCTAAAACTGTTGTACAACCACAGATTAGTGAACTGTCTGATGAGCAGATTGATCAAGTAAGCAACGATTTGGAAGAATTGGAGTTGGATTTGGGTGGTGGTAAAAAAAATGCTGTTGCTCAAAGGGCAGCGGCAGAACATTCTGATAATGACAAAACTCGTGAACAATGTAAAAAGTTTTGTAATGGTGATGGAAACTGCACAATAGACAATGATATTTTATACTGTAAATCTGGCGGTACGTTTAACTGGAAAACTGGGAAAAGTGTATCAGGTTCGTCACCTGTTGCTAAATCAGCTCCAAAACAAAAACAATCCAAAGAATATAAATACGAAGAAGACAATACTTATAAAGACATGACCACTTATGAACATGATGCTGTGAAGCGTGCAGGAAACAGACATACGGGGTTTGCATGTGAAAAGACTTCTTCAACAATGGTTGTTTGTACTAATGAACAAAAACGGGAAAAATGGACGTTACCTTTTGAGAAAATCTATGAAACCAAAGAAGAATACGAACAAGCAAATGCACAAGAAGCACAAAGTGAAACAAACTTTAATGAACAAACACAAGAATTGTCCTCTGAACAAAAAGAATCAATGGAAAAACTTAAATCTGATGCTCAAAAGATAGTGGATGCGTATAATAAAACATTATCAGAATTAGAAAAAATAGCAAAATAATCGTTCTTTCTGCATTGTTAAGTAAAAATGCTGGACACGATATGATTTTTTATGCTAAACTTTCACTTGAAGAGAGAACGATTTCATGAAAAACGTTAGATTTTGGCTGTTCTTGGGGTTGCTGATACCATGTGGTGCGCTTGGCGCGAATGGTTCTGATTTCCAAAGTGCTGCGCAACTGTTATCGGCTGCGCGTCGTGGCGATATACAAACTGTCCAATATTTAATCAATTCTGGTGTTGATATAAATTATACGGATTCTACCGGCTTGTCTTTGGTTTGTACTGCGGTCATGAACAATGACAAGCGGGCAATTCAGATTTTGCAAATGTATGGTGCCGATGCATCGAACTGTGATAATCAAATCAAGCAATATCGGCGCAGAAAAAATGTTGCTGCAAATGGCGAAGAGTATGACTTTTTTAGTGGGCTTTCTTCATCGCATATTGTTGTGTTATCGGCGCTTGGGGTGGCTGGTGTGATTGGTGGTATTGCGTTGCTGACAGACGCATTTGATTCAGAAAATAATAATGGCACATCTTCGTCTGGTGGGACCCGTCCTGGGGGTGGTGGCGGCGACAGTTCGTCATCGTCATTAACAAAATTATTCACTATGAATTTGCCAGAAGGGCCTGGCGAAAATTGTTCTGGTTCAAGTTGTGATTATTCAGATTGGGAATCTGGTGGTGCTTATGGGGCTGATTTTGATTATATGTCAATCAATGGTTTTAATTATTTGATGGCTTCGCATGCGTATGATGCTTTTGTTCGTGGATATTTGGGTATGTACACAATCAGGTTGACCAATGATAAGGCACCTTTTGATTTAAGTTCTTTGCCGTTTACAGATATCCCAGGGGGCGGAAAACCGTTTAATGTTGCTATGATTACTAGTAGTGGTGTAAATGCTGTGGGCAGTGCGAGTGACGGTTTTATCGAATGGATTGATTACGCACAAATTTCGAATGTTCAATCTAAGTGTAAAACGTATGGCAATACTAGTGAACAATGTCGAAATGCCTTGACCGATGCGCTGGATACGACAACTCATAAATATTTCAATTATTCCGGAACAGCTGTGGCAGAAACCGAAGGTACTGATTACGATTTATCTGGTTCTGGGACTGTATTCGGACTGGCGACAGATTCTGATACAAAGTTAGCAAAGGTAATAGCCGGTTGGAATTATGGTGAACGTGCCTCTGCTGATTATATCGGTTTTATACCAAATGGTCAGTTGCTGGTTTACAAAACTGGTGGCGGTAAAGTATGGGATGATGCTGCATCAGCAGGTTCTGGAACTTATAATATTTCAGGAACAGAGTTGGCGGTAAACGATAGATTTAATTTGTTCGGAAAAACTTTGACTGTTAAATCTGTGGTAAGAGATTCTGCAGGTGGGTGGGTGTTTGTTGCGACAGATTCCGATGACAATGAATATAAGGGTTATCTTAAATATAATGGTGGAATCATAGGTAGCAGTTTGTATATATCTTCAGAACCAAATGGTGATATAGACCAGATGTATTCTATGGGGAATTCAAATGCATTGACTTTGACCAAAGAAGTGTCGGCAACACCGGCGGATTATAAAAATTTTTATGCAATAAATAGTGCGTTGCGTTTATCAGATTCTGGAAACAATGTGACAAATGTTGTTGCAAATTTGTCGTTGCCTGCGGCTTCGGTTGGGCTTGATTATGCAACTGTCACAGGTGCAAAGGCAGAATATGAAGAAACTGTGAAAGTTTCAGAGGCATTGGCAAAGACAACTTATGGGATTTTGATAAATAATTATTATAATTTAAATACAGACGATGATGCTTCGGTAAATACACCTGCGGCGGATGCAGAATTGGCTTATTCATATCTTGGAAATTATCAGAAACAGATTTTAGTAAATCCAGCAGGGCATAATCGGTATGGCTATCTTTCTGCTGGCGCTTCATTAGCCTCACAGCCTGCGACATTTGAGAATTTTGCGCCGGTTGTTTATCCTGATTTGGAAAATTTATTTATGACTGTTGTTGCTGTGGAACCTGCTAATGGGACGTATGATGTTTCTATTGATGAATATAGTGCCGAAGATGCAGGTACTTTGCGTTTGTCGCGTTGGTATGATGAAAATGATTCATCGATTGAATATTCATCGCGTATTTGTGGTTTGGCTGGAAATGGTAATTATGGTTCGATGAATCCATGGTGTTTTGCTGCGCCTGGGGATACAGATTTGGATGCTACTGCTGCTATGGCTGGCGCAGTTGCTTTGGTACAGAGTGCATTCCAAGATTCTCAGTACAATGCCAAACCTTATGCCACGCCTAAACAAATCTTTTTGTTGTTGGCTTTGACTGCTGATGGTCCGTATTTGGGGACAAATCCAGAATCAACTAAGGCAGAAGGTTGGACAGATGAGGCTTTGATTACTTATTTGAAGAAGATGTACACTTTGCCTGCTGAATTTGATACATCAGATGAAAATTATTTAGACAGTTTCAAACAAGTATTTGGTTATGGTGTAATAAATCTTGAACGTGCAACCAGACCAGGAACAAATGTTTATTTTTATGATTCTGATAAAAATACAATTGTGTCTTCTGCGGGTAAAAGCGCGTATTGGCGTTCTGCAACAAATACTTCTAGTCGTGCGTCAAGTGTGTTGTCTTTGACTGGGCGGGGGGCGATAAGAACTTCGTTCTATGATGTTTTGGAAAGTAATGATGGAACTTTGTCTTTACCACGTGTGTGGAACAGCACGATTGCAGCAGATACCAGCGAATCCAAGTACGGTTTATATATGGGCGATGTGTTGGGCGACTTTGATATAGATTCTACAAATAAGCGCACGAGCAAGGTTGGTAATTTGACAATAGATATGGCGATATCTTCGCGTGCTTATAATGATAATATGAATGGGTTGGATGATATGCGTGTCACATTCAGTAATGAAAAGTTTGATTTGGCGACTGAATATCAACATCATTTGACAGACGGAGAATCGCGTTTTAATGGACGTGCAAATGGTTTGCTGAATTTGGTGTCGAACAGTATATCTATGGACGCGACATATAAACATGGACACTTTGGTTTTGGTGGGCGCGCGTTTATTGGTGCAATCACAGATGAAAATTTAGTAGATACCGATCCTGTTGTTTCATCGCAATATGAACCTGGACGGTTAGGCTTGGTAAATGGTGGTGCGATGGATGCAAAGTATAATAACGATGTATTTGGATTGAATATGTCGTTTGGTGTTATGCACGAAGATAATACAGTATTGGGCATGGTCAGCGATGGTTTGTTGGCATTGAATGGTGCGGATACAAAGTATGTTGATGCGATAGCAACATATAAACCATTTGATGATGTTAAATTGTCTTTGCGTGGAACTTATGCAATTACTGATGCTGTGGCGAACGGATTATTTATTTCAGATATGTCAAACATGAAATCTAATTCATTTGCGTTTGGTCTGGATGTTGGTGGATTTGGATTTACTGCGGCTATGCCTTTGGCAGTTGTTGATGGTAAAATGGGCTATGGATATGCAGATTTCGAGGTTGTTGAAAATAATGATAAGTATGAAATTGCCATGAATAATGCACATACTGAATATGTTGATTTGTCTGCGGTAAAGCGTGAGTTGCGTTTCACAACAACTTATAAGCAATCAATCGGTGCGTTTACAGATGCAGGTGTTGGATTTATATATCGTGTGAATCCAAATAATACAGATGCATTTGGTAACGAATCGATATTTATGTTCAAGGTTCATCACAGGCTTGGTATATAACAACATAAAAACAAATTCTGAAAACCGCCAATTTTGGCGGTTTTTTGTTGTGGAATAGGTTCCTGGTGCTTTTGTGTTCGATATTCTTAGAATGAATATCAGAGGGAACACAATGAAAATAAAAACTTTTACTTTTTTGATGATACTGGCAATTGTTGGGATTCATCATCGTGCAGATTCTTGCACAGGAATTACATTACAATCAGCAGACGGCGCAAACATTGTTGCGCGCAGTGTAGAATGGGCAAATGGTGAATCGCCCAGCGATTATTTGATTGTGCCACGTGGCCACCAAGAACAATCTATGTTGCCAGATGGCAAACGTGGTGGTATGAAGTTTAGTGCGTTTTATGGTTATGTTGGTTTGGCGTCCGAAGACTATGTTATCGAAGGCTTAAACGAAGTAGGGCTGTCCGCAGGTTTGTTTTATTTTCCTAAATTCGGTTCATACCCAAAATATAATCCAGAGCAAAATGATATAACGCTTTCTGATACACAATTTGTTGCGTGGGTGCTGGGTAATTTCGAGACTGTTGATGATGTGATTGCTGCGTTGCCAACTGTGCGTATAACTGCGACAGATCCGCGTGCAGAAACTTTGCATTGGCGTGTTGCTGACAAATTTGGTCGTCAAATTGTGATAGAATATATAAACGGAATCCCGATGGTTCATGATAATAAACTTGGGGTTTTAACAAATTCGCCTGCGTATGATTGGCATATAAATAATTTAAGTAATTATGTAAATCTGCACCCTGGTAATGCAGATGCACATGAATTTGGTAATATATACGTATCACCTTTGGGACATGGTTCAGGTTTGCTTGGGTTGCCGGGGGATATGACGCCACCGTCCAGATTTGTTCGTGCTGCATTTTTCCAGACTAGCGCACCGATGTTGAGTACTGCGGAAAAAACAGTTGAGCAAGCATTCCATATTATGATGGCTTTGACAATTCCAATTGGGGCACAATTTGCAGATGTTAAACAAGTCCCAGATATTCCACTGGCAACACAATGGACCAGTGTAACAGATATGACAAATAACAAGATATACTATACAACAATGTATAATCCGACAATTCGTTGGTTTGATTTGAACAACATAGATTTTTCTAATGTGAAATATCAACAGCATCCATTAGATACTGAAAAATCTTGGCCGAAAGTTAGTGCAAAGATAGATTGATATCACCCATGCGAAAGCAATTCCTGCCCCCTTTTTTTGGGCGCAGGGGAAGGGAGGGTAATATGGATTGTTCGTAATATCGAACGTCTGGAATAAAAATTATTTCTTATTTCAACCCTCCCCGTCTTGTGACTGCGTCACAATCCACCCCGCCCCGGGCGGGGAACTTAGATTGTGTACACGAACGCTAATTCTCCCCTTGGGGGGGTACCGGCGAAGCCGGGGAGGAAGGGTAAGTCCCTACCCAACAACAAAAAATAAAAAAATCAGGTATCTTTTTAATTTACAGATTATATTTTTTATGATAGAATGATGTCCGAGAGAGCATGAAAAACGTATCACGTATTTTTTCAGCCGTAATGTGTTCTGCGTCATTATTCGCGTTTGATGCGTGTGGCGCTGTGGCAACTACTGCAGGTTCTAATTTGACTGCGTATAACCCCAGCAATTCTTATAACAATCAATGGGCATCAATGACAAACGGTCGCTATGACAGCACCGCTTCGGCCAAGGCGGACTTTGGAAATTGTAATGCGATTGTATTGCGTTGTGCACAACCAAAGTGTGCTAATGGTGGTTGTGGTGAAATGGGTGTGGCTGCCGCGATTGTATCTGGTTGTGTAAAATCAAATGACAAATGCAAACAATACGGTGATGATTTAATAAATTATATGACTGCCCAATTGGTGGCCAGTTCCCAGGCAAAAATAAACGCGTCAAATGCTGAACAGATTCAGGCTGCACAACAAGCTGCCCAGCAGGCTCAGGCTGCTGCGCAACAGGCGCAAATGGCGCAACAACAACAAATGGCTGAAATGCAAAGCAGTATGCAACAGCAAATGCAACAAATGCAACAGCAGATGGCTGAACAAAGTGCCCAATCTGCCCAGGCAATTGCAGATGCTTTGGCAGCTAGTCAGCAACAGCAACAACAGGCAATTTCAGAAATGAAATCTGCGGCAACAACTGCGGCCCAGGTGCAAATGACCGGAACGGTAATAACCCAGGACGACAAAGAAGCGATTTCGCGCGGTGTGTCCGAAGATGTTTTGCAACGTGAAAAAATATCTGGTCAAATTAATACTGCACTGGACGATGCAAAAACCTCGCTGGATGAGGTGAAAGCTGCCATGAAAACATCATTTGAATATGCGGGTTGTGATAATCGTGGCGATAATTGCACAGGGCCAAAGCGTGTAAAAAAATGGCGTGAATTGGCGTTGGAATTTATCGATCCGTATGATAAAGTTGTTGATAATATTTCAGATGCATTAGATATCGCCCAGGTCGTCGGTGTTGATTTGAACGATATATATATGATGCTGAATAATTCTTGTAATCAGTGGGGACAATACATGTGTCCGGGTGGCGGAACAATTACCTATGATACAGATCCAAAAACAGGTCAAAAAGGTGCACCGACAGTTTGTACGGGAGACCCTTCTAGATATGATGATTGTGTTGCTGCTATTGGCAACGATACCAACACCTTTGTAGATAAAATGAAAGACTGTACAACGAGATACAAAACATCTTGTCGACCTTGTACATTATTGAAACTGTATTCTAACAAAGATAAAGAAGAAGTATATGATATGTGGGTGAATACAGAGGGTAGATCTGATAATAATCAGGTGATTGTTGCGTGTGCGTCCAGCGCTATGAAAACCGGCCTGTTGGCGCGTCATGCAAAACGCAAAAGTGGCGCAGGGACTTTGGATTTAGAGGTTTTGGAAGAATGGATAAATGCGCACGAATCAAATACGGTAAAGAATAGCGATTCAACAAAAATTGCAGAATATTGCGCAGAATTTCCAAATATCGAAGCGGTAAAGAACAAAAAAGTTATAGATCCAAAACAATTGTGTAAAAATAACTATAAAGATGATTATTGTGAAAAAATTGACCCGAAATATGCAATATGCGATACGCATCCATGGAATGCTGGATTTTATGACGACAAGGCTCTAAAATCGGACAATCTGGAAGAAATCAAAACTGCGGTTGGGGACAAGGTGACTTTGGTGTCCCAGCAATTGTACAAGCAATATGAATATTTGCGCGCCACATTGAAAAGACTGGAAACTTCATTAAAGAAATCTGTGTTGGCGGCACAACTTGAAAAAGCCGGTGCAAGTTCGGATAGTTCCAGTGGTGGCAGTGGCCCAAGTCGCAGCAATGACAGGGCTGTTGTTCTGGCTGGTGCTGAAAATTGTTTTAACAGTTCATCGCCTACGACAGCTTATACTTGTATTCAGAATAATGCGAACTTGATAAAATCAAATGTGAAAACAAACAGGAAAAACGCCAAAGAACAATTAAAGCAAACTGTTGAAGCAGCAGGTTTGTGGGGAATTTCGCCATGTTCAGAATACGAAACAAAAGATGGTAAAACCATATGTGCAAAGAAAGCTTGTGAAAATGTTGAGAATGTTGCCAGCTGGGATGATGCAAAGGTGACCACATGTGCAAACGCATTGTCTATTGGGACTGCGCGTAAAATGGCAGACGAACAAAAGCAACAGCAACAATACTATCGTCCATATTAAACAAATCCCGTATGCATACTAAAAATAAATTTCCCGCCCCCCCCCGGCGGGATTTTTTTTCACCCGTTCGAGAAAAAGTTCCCCTCCTGCGGAGGGGTGTCTCGCTGTAGCGTCAGCGAAAGCGGACGGGGTGGTCTTTTCGATATTCGTATTCTCTGGAATCAAAGACCACCTCCCCCTTGCGGGTACTCCCCCGCAGGAGGAGAACTTGTTTATGAGCGGGAATCAGTATCAGTCTAGAATGAGAGCCAATTCCCCGCCCGTGGCGGGGTGGCACGAAGTGCCGGGGAGGGTAATCTGGATTCTTCATAATACTGAACGTCTGGAACAATAATTTATTTGACCCCTTCCCGCCGTTCCGGCACCCCTCCGGCGGCGGGGAACCAAGACTGTCCCCAAGGGATAAGATACCAATGTGATAATACATCTTGCGTTTGTGCTGTAAAAGCGGTAATATCTGTGCCAGATAAGATTTAATCAGAAGGTAAAGGTTTTTTATTATGGCAAGATTGATAGTAGACGGAAATTGGGCGGCGGCTGATGTTGCATACAGATGTGTTGATTGTGCGGCTATTTACCCGATTACACCAAGTAGCACCATGGGCGAATTGGCAGACGAATGGTCTTTCCAGCACAAGAAAAATATTTGGGGCGCAATCCCTGAAATTATTGAAATGCAATCAGAAGCGGGTGCGGCTGGTGCTTTGCATGGTGTTTTGCAGATGGGGGCAATGGCGACAACTTTTACTGCGTCCCAAGGATTGTTGTTGATGATTCCAAATATGTACAAAATTGCGGGTGAGCAAACCCCGTGTGTTATGCATGTTGCTGCACGTGCTTTGGCAACACATGCATTGTCTATATTTGGTGACCACAGTGATGTTATGGCTGTGCGTCAAACAGGTTTTGCTTTGCTGTCCAGTCATAATGTGCAACAGGCACATGATATGGCTGCGATTGCGCATAGTGCGACTTTGCGTTCGCGTGTTCCGTTTTTACATTTCTTTGACGGGTTCAGAACCAGTCATGAAGAATCTGCATTGGTTCGTATCGAAGATGATGTTTTACGTAAATTGATACCTGATGATTTGGTTATGGAAAATCGTGCGCGTGGTATGAATCCAGATAAACCTTTTATTCGCGGAACTGCGCAAAACCCGGACGTTTATTTCCAAAGTCGTGAGGCATCAAATTCTTTGTATGCAGATGTGCCAGAAATTGTTCAACAATGTATGGATGAATTTGCAAAACTGACAGGACGTAAGTACGGTGTTGTTGATTATGTTGGTGATAAAAATGCAAAATATGTAATCGTGTCGATGGGTTCGTCTTGTGAAACTATTGAAGAGACTTTGGCGTTTTTACCAAAGGGGATCGGTTTAATTCGTGTGCATTTGTTTAATCCTTTCCCTGTGGACGCTTTCTTGAAATTGTTGCCAAAGTCGGTTGAACAAATTGCTGTATTAGACAGAACGAAAGAAGCTGGTTCGATTGGTGAACCGCTGTATCAAAATGTGCGCAGTATTGTTGATTCCAAGATTGCTGTGTTTGGTGGTCGATATGGTTTGGGGTCCAAAGAGTTTAAGCCACGTGATGTTAAGGCGATTGTTGAATATATGATGCGTGGCGAACTGCATCACAATTTCACAGTTGGTATCGATGATGATTTAACAAATTTATCGTTGAATACAGACAAAACATTTACAATTGAAAATCCAGATGTTAAAACTGCTGTGCTTTGGGGCGTGGGCAGTGACGGAACTGTTGGTGCGGTTAAAAATATTGTAAAAATTGTTGGTGAAAACTCTGATTTGTATCCGCAGTCTTATGCTGTGTATGATTCTAAAAAATCTGGTGGAATAACGGCATCGCATATTCGGTTTTCGGACAAGCCGATTAAAAGTGAATACTTGGTAGAATCTGCAGATTTTATTTGTGTGTCTAATTTTATGATTGCACAAAGATTTGATGTGTTTAATGCGTTGCGCGCAGGCGGAACAGTTATGATAAATACGTCTATGGCGCCTGATGAAGCGTTTATAAATTTACCAAAATCTGCCCAAGAACATTTAATTCGTATGCGTGCAAAATTATATTTCTTGGACGCAAATGCGGCTGCAAATGAATTGGGGTTGGGTAATCGTATAAATACTTTTATCATGTTGAATTTCTTTAATTTAACAAATGTCATAGACCCAAAGGTTGCGGCAGATGCGGCCAAAGTTGCGATTGAGAAAACTTATAAAAAGAAAGGTATGGATGTTGTTCAGGCGAATTGGAACGCTGTGGACAAAGCATCTTCGTATTTGCACAAGTATGATTTTCCTTCGTCTGTTTCTGAATTTGCGCCTGATTTTATTCCTGCGATGACATCAGATACACCGGCAGAGATTGCAGGGACACTCGGTGAAATGGTGGCGGGTCGTGGTGATGATATACCTGTATCCAGATTCAAGATTGATGGAACATTTGGGGCAGGGCAATATCCAATCGGAACATCCAAATATGAAAAGCGTGCGCTGGCTTCACGCGTGGCGACCTGTGATTTAAGCAAGTGTGTTCAATGTGGAAAATGTTCTATGCTTTGTCCGCATGGTGCAATTCGTATCAAGATTATGAATAAATCTGAAATGGAAAAAGCGCAACAAAACGGTATTACGGTTGTGCCTGTGAAAACACCTGAACTGGGCAACGATTTATTTTATACGTTGAATATATCGCCTGCTGATTGTACAGGTTGCGGTTTATGTATGAAGAATTGTCCGGTTGGTGCAATATCTTTGATACCAATGCGCGACGGAATTAAAAATCAAAAGGCATTCGATGTGTCTTTGCAAATCCCAGATATTGACAAGCAAAAATTGAATCTGAATATTCCAAAGCATATTGAATTGTTGCCACATTATTTTGAGTTTCCGGGTGCATGTTCAGGCTGTGGTGAAACACCGTATATTCGTTTAATGTCGCATTTGTTCGGGGATAAAATGGTTGTTGCAAATGCTACAGGGTGTTCGTCTATATATGGTGGAAATTTACCAACTACACCATGGACTTGCGATGCAAATGGTCGTGGCCCAGCATGGTCTAATTCTTTGTTCGAAGATAATGCAGAATATGGGTTGGGTATGCGAATTGCCCTGAATCAAAGACGGTTTGCTTTGCGCGGTGTTCTGTTCGAATTGGGTGTACAGGATGTTGAATCTTTGTTTGCAGAATCAGATACAGATAAACAACGTCAAATTCAGAAAGATTTACAAAAACAATTGGCGAATATGTCTGATAGTCGTGCCAGATATGCAGAAAGTTTGCTGGACGCGGTTGTTGATAAATCTGTGTGGATTGTTGGTGGTGATGGTTGGGCATACGATATTGGGTATGGTGGATTGGACCATATTTTGCACAGTGGTGAAAATGTGAACATTTTGGTTCTGGATACCGAAGGTTATTCTAATACAGGTGGTCAGCAATCTAAATCAACGCCGTTTGGTGCGTCTATGAAGTTTGCGATTGGTGGTAAAACGCATGCGAAAAAAGATTTAGGGTTGATTGCGATGATGTCTGGCGCTTATGTTGCACAAATTGCATTGGGTGCAAATCAGGTTCAGGCAATACGCGCTTTTCGTGAGGCAGAAGCGTTTAACGGCCCGTCAATTATTTTGGCATATGCGCCATGTATTGCACATGGATTTGCCTTGCAAAATGGTGTTGAACACCAGACTAATTTGGTAAATACAGGTGCTTGGCCACTATTCAGATTTAATCCATCGGTCATAGACAGTGGACAAAATCCTTTGATAATGGATTCGTGTGTTGATACACCGTTCCCATTGGAAGAATTTATGAAGTCTGAAACAAGATTTGCTGCTGCGCGTTCTGTGAATCCGAATTTTGATAAGTTGGTAGAGGCAGCAAAATCAAATAATTTATACAAGGTTGAATTGAAACAACATATCGCAAATTTTGCGGTTAAAATAAACAAAGATAATGGTGAGGGGTAAAAATGAAAAAAGTACTATCTGTATTACTGATTGGGTTGTGCGCTTGCACTTTTCAGACGAAACATCGCGGGTATGTGATGCCTGATGATTTGGAATCTAAATTGGCGGGTATCAAGACAACCGCGCAATTACAAGATGAAATCGGCGATCCTCAGGTGAAAACGATTTATGGTGACGAAGTTTGGGTCTATTATGGGGCTGATGAGAATATGCGTGGGCCACTGCCTGTGACTTATGATAACAAAGTTGTTTTATTGGCATGGGTCAATAATGGAAAAGTGACGAAGACCCAGGTTTTGCGCGATGATGACTTGAAGGATATAAAAATGGCAAGGGGTGAAACAGATATACCTGCTGCGATAGAGTTAAATGCTATTGAAGAACTGTTCAATAACATAGGACGTTTTTCACCTGCAGGCCTTGGACAATAATTTTTTGCCAAATATTTGTTTTTTCGTTTTTTTGTGTTATAATTGGACTTGTAGAGAGAATGGCAAAAGACAAGAGTTGTGAAATATGCCTACAAAAAAATTGGATTTTAAGTCTGGTCAATATGTTGTTTATCCAACCCAGGGTGTTGGCAAGTTGCTTCGTATCGAAGAACAAACAATCGGTGGTCAGAAGATAAAAATGATGGTTATTGATTTCGAAAGAAATCATATGACTTTGCGTGTCCCATTGGAAAGGGCTGAATTATCTGGATTGCGTCCGTTATCTAGTGCCAAAAAGTTGGATGAAGCAATTGCTTCTGCCAAAGGCAAGGCTGGCGCAAAACGTATGATTTGGGCGCGTCGTGCTGCACAATACGAAGAAAACATCAATTCTGGCGACCCTATGAAACTGGCAGAGGTTGTACGTGATTTGCAAAGACGAACTGCTTCGGACACTATGACATTTTCTGCGCGTCAGTTGTATTTGCGTGCGCTGGAACGCATGGCCCAGGAGTTTGCTGTTCTGCATAAGATGGATTTGGATGCTGCTTCTGAAAAAATCGAAGATATTTTGGGTGTGCCAAAGGAAATCGATTTGAATGCTGTAGAGGAAGATGAAGAAGAAGTTGACGAATCCGAAGATGACGAAGAATAAGTTTAACGCATCGTTTATGATGCGTTTCTTTTTTGCTTGTGTTTATGTTTTTTTTTCGCAATCATTAAACCATAGATTAAAACAAAGGAAGTAAAAATGGCAGGTAGTATAAATAAAGTAATATTGGTTGGTAATATCGGACAAGAACCTCAGGTTCGTACTATGCAAAGTGGTCAAAAGGTTGTCACGTTTTCG
The DNA here is from genome assembly GCA_045634865.1 of Candidatus Enterousia sp. Lineage (GTDB taxonomy): Bacteria > Pseudomonadota > Alphaproteobacteria > Rs-D84 > Rs-D84 > Enterousia. The sequence continues at coordinate 12,973 of JAZRBB010000007.1, read as the reverse complement.
TTGGCTACATCGGACAGATGGCGCGACAGACAAACCGGTGAACAGAAAGAGCAAACTGAATGGCATCGTGTTGTGATATTTAACCCAAGTTTGGTTGATGTTGCAGAACGTATGTTGCAAAAGGGGACCAAGTTGTATCTGGAGGGTGCATTACGCACACGTAAATGGCAAAACCAACAGGGTGTTGATACATTTACAACCGAAGTCGTATTGAACCCATATTCTGGTCAAATGGTTATATTATCTGGTGCCAAAGCAATGGACGGCAGTGCGGATACAATCAGCAGTGCACCAGCGCAACCACGTGAAGAAGTTCGCATAGAAGACATTGCAGACGATATTCCGTTTTAATGTTTTTTATCCTTTTTGGAAACACCGCACGATTGTGCGGTGTTTTTTTTGTTTATAATATTATTTAGATACAATTACCATTGCGGTACGCAGAACTGTATCGCCAAACATATAACCAATCTGAAGTTCTTCAACAATAGTGTTCGTTTTTGTTTCTGGTGTTGGTTTGTCGACAATCTGAATTGCGTTATGATATTGTGGATTTAATTGTTCACCAACAGATTCTATTTTTACAATTCCAATCTGTGCAAATGCACTTTCCAATGCATGTTGCATAGATTTTATTCCTTCATCATCAGGGTTATGTTTCAATGCTGCATTTACTGCGTCCATAACCGGCAAGATTTTTTCAGCCACACCCATTGCGCGATTGCGGGATACAGATTCAACATCCAGACTGGCACGACGACGTGTGTTTTCAAGTTCTGCTGCAACACGTAAATATTTGTCGTTTAATTCCGCAATTTTCGCGTTCAGGTCAGCAATTATTTGTGTGTTCTTGTCGTTTTTTATTTCATTTTTTTCTGCATCATTGACAGATACTGTTTCGATTTCGACTTCTTTTTTAACATTTTCTTTGTTTTCTTCCATAATTAAATCCTGTGGTTTTTATCATTATATATTTAATTCATATTCTTTATTATAGGTAAAAATGTTTCTGGTTTCAAGGATGCACGCCCAGCCATCAGTCCATCAACGTGCGGTATGTCGATAAATTTTTTCACATTAGAGGCTTTGATACTGCCGCCGTAAAGAATAGGGGTGCGGGCGCGGTTTAAGTCTTTTAATACATCAAAAATCATATTATGAATTGATTCCACTTCGCTTTTTGTTGGGGTTATACCTGTGCCAATCGCCCAACGTGGTTCGTATGCAACAATAAAATTGCCATTGTCAGGAATAGATTCTGTCAGCATTTTTTTGATAACAGACTTGGTTTTTCCGTTTTTATGGTCTGATTCCGATTCGCCAATGCATACAATGGGTGTAATGCCGTTTTGGATTGCTATGTTTGCTTTGTTTTTTACAATTTCGTTTGTTTCATGATGATATTTGCGACGTTCGCTGTGTCCAACAATGACATATTTTACCCCTGTGTTTTTCAGCATTTCACCAGATATGTCGCCAGTATATGCGCCATTTGGGTATAAACTGATATCTTGGGCGCCAATTGAAACTTTGGTTTTATCCCCGTAAAGCAACGTAAAAGGCAGGCATAAAATAATCTTAGTATTTGTTTTGACTTTTTTTAATGCAGATAAAAGTTTTTGTTTGTCTCTGCGATTGCCATTAGATTTCCAGTTGCCGACCAATATTTTCATAATATTTTCCTTTTTTATTGATTTTGTCTGTGTTATTCTGCTATGGTATCGCAAAAGGTGGAAAAATGCTAGAATATTTACGTAATGCCGCAGAAAAAACTTGGGCAAAAATTTTAATGTTTATTTTGATTTTCAGTTTCGTGGGCTGGGGCGCTGCGGAATGGATATTCACAGGTGCGTCGCGTGATACGACTTTGGTGCGTGTTGGTGGCGAAGAAATATCTGTGCAACAATATAATAATGAACGTTCGCGTCAATTTTCTGCTATGTCCAAAGAAGAACAACGTGCAACATATGCAGATCCTGCAAAATCTGATGCGTTGATTAAAAAGGTTATCGGTTCTTTGACAATGAATCAGTTGGCGGCGAATCGTGCAAAAGATATGGGGTATGCTGTATCTGATAAACGAATCGCAGATGAAATTCGTTCACATCCGCAATTCCAAAATCAGGGTAAGTTTGAACCATGGTTTTTTGATATGGTTTTGCAAAATTCTGGTATGTCTGAACGTGATTTTGCAAATATTTTACGTGGGGACATTTTGCGCCAGATGGCTTTGGGTTCATTTAGTGTGCCTGTGGAAGTACCACAATTTGCAGTTGATGCGTTTTATAATGCGCGCCACGCAAAACGTGATATTAAATATTCAACAATTAAATTTGCTGACTTCAAGGTTGGCGAACCAAATGAAGAACAATTGAAAACTTATTATGCCCAAAATCCAAAAATTGTTCCTGAAAAGCGAACTGTGTCTTATGTGTTTTTGGCTGCAGATATGAACAAGCCTGATGAATATGACGATGGTTTCAAGAAAGCGCAACAGGTTGAAGATATGATTATTTCTGGTGCATCTATGAAAGAGGCTGCAGAAAAGTTCAAGATTAAATATGTTGTTGTGCCTGCGTTTGCTCGCAATGAAAAGATTTCAGACAAAATTTTATCAGATGGTTTGATTGATAAAGTTTTTGCTATGAATGCTGGTATGGAAAGTGAATTGATGGAATTGAAAGACGGCTTTGCGATTTTGCGCGTTGATGATATCAAGACAGAACATAATGCAGAATTCGAATCTGTACGCAAAGACTTGGTTTCTGGTTGGAAAAAGGCAGAACAGCGCAAAAATGCTTATGTTCGCGCAAACGAAGATTTGATTGCGTTGAACAAAGGTGATGCAGTCAAAGGTGTAAAATCTGCAAGTGTATCCAGAACCGAAGGTGCGCCGATTGTCGTTCTGAATTCTGCTTTTGCGGGACGCGATGGGACAAATGCTATCACAGAAGATGGTGAAGCGTTTTATGTTGTGCATATTGATAAAAATATTGCGCCGAAATCAGATGATAAAAAGAAAGAGGCGATTCGCACAGAATTGAAGAATTTATCGACACATTATATAAGTGATGATTATGGACAATTCTTGAAACGCAAATATCCTGTGAAAATAAATCAGCGTGTTTATGACAGGTTTATAACAAAATAAAATTCGCCCGAATGGGCGATTTTCATTAAATAAGATTATGCAAATTGAAACTGTTGGCATTTTAATAAATATGTATCCGTTTTCTGAACGTGATATGATTGCACACATTTTTACCAAAGATGCAGGTGTTTTGGTTGGTATGTTGCGTGGAGGCGTCGTTGCAAAGAAAAATAAACCGCTGATTGGGCAATATGGCGCTGTGTCGTGGAATGCAAGATTGGATTCTCAGTTAGGTGTTTTTCATTGGGAAGCCGAAAAAAATTTATCTGCGCCTTTGATGTTAAATAACGATTTGCTGAAATTGATGAATTCTGCATTTGCATTAATAGATACTCTGATTCCAGAACGCGAATCGTATAAAAATCTGTATACAAATACAATAAAGTTGTTGCAAGATTTGGCAAATTCGCAGTCGCCATATGATGATTATTTGAAATGGGAGATATCTTTGCTTGGCGAATTGGGGTATGCATTAGATTTATCAAAATGTTCAGGTTGCCAAACAACAGACGATTTATGTTATGTATCGCCAAAGACTGGACGCGCAGTTTGTGCGAATTGTGGTGGGCCTTACAAAGACAGGTTGTATAAAATGCCTGTTTCATTGGGTGTTACAGAGCGTTTTATAAATAGTATTTGTGTTGCCCAGGGTGTTGATATGCCAACCGCACGAAAAATGTTATAAAAAGTTCTTTTTTTTGTTGCGTGGGAATATTTTTTTTTCTATGATTTTATTGTTCAAAAAACAAAGGAGAAAATTATGATTTGGACAATAATAATCCTGATTGCTGCAGTCGCTCTTTACATGTTTGGTCATGTAATGTTGAAACGCGATAACAAGAAACCATCTTTGATGGGGCTTGTGATGCATAAGGGGATATCTGCAATCGCAATTATTTTGATTGCTGGTTGTGTGGCTCGCTTGGTTGTGCCTACATACTTAACAAAATCAAATCCTGCAATTTTGCAAGAAATGGTTTCTGAAATGCAAGCTCAACAAGAAGCAAACAAAAACAAAATCGTTCGTCAGTATGTTAAAAGTCATGCAGATGAAATGATTGGCAATGCACCAATTGCTGGTAACGAAAATGCGACCAAGACAATATTCTTGTGGTCTGATTATTCTTGCCCATATTGCCGTCGTGTTCATGGTGATTTGATGCGTGTATTGTCTGAACGTGATGATGTTCGCGTAGTATTAAAGAACTTCTCTATCCATGGGGCTTTGTCTGATGCACCAGCAAAAGCGGTTATCGCTGCTAAATTGCAAGGCAATGATAAAGCAGCAGCTTTGGATAAATTGCTGATGGATAAAGAATACTACAAACCAGAAGATATGAAAAACCAAGAAAAATTGCCAGAAATCATTGAAGCTAATGTTATGAAATTGGCAAAAGAAGCTGGTTTGGATACTAAAAAATTGGCAGAAGATATGAAAGGCGAAGTTGTCAGAAAAGAATTGATGAACGTTCGTGAATTGGCACAACGTTTTGAAATCAGCGGAACACCATATTTGATTATTGGTGATAAAGCATTCCCTGGTGCAATTCCTTATGGCAAAATTATTGATGCTTTGAAATAATGCGCCAATGCTAAAAGAATAACACCCACAACTGTGGGTGTTTGTTTTTTTATACAAAACGCTTGACTTTTTGATATTTTTGTCTATAATACTAACATTAGAATTAAAACAAAGGATTTTAATATGTATAAAAATTATACTGAATTGGAACGCGAAAACGCAGAATTGCAGGCAAAAAATCAAAATCTGCAACGTGCTATTCAAGAATTGAAAGATTCTGTTGAAAATAACAAGCAACAAATTCATGATAGAGATATGTTGTTGCTTGCTGTCCAAAACAGATTGAAAGCACAAAAACATTTTTGGCAACGCATCAAACAAAACAAAGATGTGCCATATCTGTTAGATATGATTGCAAAGGTTTGGTCAAAATCTAAATAAGATTTTATTTGTCCCAGACGTCTGATATGGTTGCTTCTGCCAATAATGGAACAGATAATTTTGTAATGTGTTCCATTTCGTATTTGATTTGTTCTGCGAAGTATTCTGCCTTGTTCGCATCGCATTCAAACACAATTTCATCGTGAACCTGCAATAGCATTTTTATATCGTTTTGATTTGGTACGATGATTTTATTATAAATATTTACCATTGCAAAACGCATCAAGTCAGCCTCAAACCCCTGAATTGGAGCGTTTATTGCGGCACGCACAGCATAGCCACGCAGGCGGGGATTTGCAGCCTCTGGGATTTCTATTTTGCGATGCCAAGGTGTATAAACACAATGATTTTCCAATACAAAATTCGTTATATGCTCAATATATTCTTTGATTTCAGGCAAACCCGCCATATAGGAATCTATAATCGTTTTCGCAGCATCACGCGAAATATTCAACTGATTTGCCAAGCCCCATGATGATATGCCATAGATAATTGAAAAGTTTATTGTTTTGGCGGCGCGTCTTAAATCCTTAGGCACAGGTTGATTTTCTGGGATATTAAATATTTTGCGTGCAGTTTGTTCGTGTATGTCCAAACCTGCATTAAAAGTTTCCTTGAACACAGCAACATTTGCGACATCAGCCAGCAATCTTAATTGAATTTGCGAATAATCGATACCAATCAATTTTTTACCGCTTGCTGCAACAAAGCATCTGCGGATTTCTTCGCCAAGTTCTGTTTTAATTGGTATGTTTTGCAGATTTGGATTGCGACTGGATAAACGACCGGTGTTGGTGCTGGTCTGCAAATAAGTCGTATGAATGCGCCCGTCATCTGCAATCTGGTGAGGCAGGGCATCAGCATAAGTTCCAGCCAATTTCGCAACAGAACGCCAATTTAATATCTTTTCAATAATCGGATGTGATTCAACCAATTCAGCCAATCTGTCTGCATCTGTGGAACGTTTTTTACCAGCTGGTAATTGCAGTTCGTCAAATAATACTGTTGCCAGTTGTTTTGGGCTGCCGATATTAAATTCGTGTCCAGCCAATTCGTATATTTCAGATTCTAGTTTAGTCAATTGGTCGTGAAAAACAGTTGATAATTGCTTTAATTTATCACGATTGACGGTGATGCCGTTTCTTTCCATAACGCACAGCACCATACACAAAGGTAAATCGCATTTGTTATACAGTTTTTGTAAGTTTTCGTTTGCATCCAGTTCTGGACGCATCAATTTGTATAGCGCCATACACACAACAGAATCTTCGCCAGAATATTGTGTTGCAACTTCAATTGGTAGCGCCTCAAAATGCCTGTCTGCGTCTTTGATTTTAGTATCAAATAAATCGATGAACTTTATATTTGTATGCCCCAGATATTTTTCAGCCAATTCATCCAATCCATGTCCATGTAAAGAACCATGCAAAATGTAAGATAATAACATAGTGTCATCAAACGGCTGAATCTGTGTAATGTCAAAATCTGCATTATGTAAAATATGTAAATCGTATTTCAGATTATGTGCAACTTTTACTATGTTTTTATTTGTGAATATTGGCCAAAGTTTTTTGCGAACAATATCGATAGTCAGTTGGTTTTCAGCCAAAGTATCACTACCAAACAAATCAACAGCCTTCTTTATATGCCCAATTGGAATATATGCGCCATGCGAATCGTCATAAGCCAAAGACATACCAACAATTTTGTCTGTAATTTGGTTCAGTCCGGTTGTTTCGGTATCAAAAGCAATAACATCATGAACGTGTGATAAAAATTCGTCCAATTCAGATTCATTGGAAATCGTGACGATGTCCATTGGTGGCAGAGTGGTTGTTTTTTGTTGTTTATGTTCTGGGATTTCAGCAACTGGACAAACTGATTTTGCATAATCAGGAACAGGTTCAGTTGGTGTTGCTGATGCACCAGGAAAAAGTTTTTCTATCTTGGCTGCCAAAGATTTGCTTTCAATTTTATTCAGAACAAAATCCAGCGCTGCGCTTTTATTAAATTGAAATGGCTTTATAACTAACCCGTCCAAATCAACATCCGTTTTCAATGTAACCAGTTGTTTGGAAATATATGCCATTTGTTTGTTTTCAATCAGCAGATTGCGAATGCGTTCGCTTTTCACAGAATCAATATTTGCGTATAAATTGTCCAGACTGCCAAATGTTGAAATTAAATCTGTTGCAGTTTTGGGACCAATACCACGCACACCTGGAACATTATCAGTCGAATCGCCCATCAGCGATTGAACATCAATAACCTGGGACGGTTTTACACCAAATTTTTCCAAAACCTGAGGTTCGTGAATTTCGCGCTGTTTCATACCGTCATACAAAAACACACAGTCAGATACTAACTGCATTAAATCTTTATCGCCAGTTATTATTCGTGTGCCACCAGGATTGCCACAGTTCTGATGTGCAATTGTTGCGATAACATCATCGGCTTCGACACCTGGAATACAAAGCACAGGCACACCCATAGCGTGCGCACCGATTCGTATCAGTTCTGATTGTTGGATTAAATCAGCGGGTGTTTCGCTGCGATTCGCTTTGTATTCAGGATAAATGTCTTGGCGGAAAGATATTCTGGATGCGTCAAAAACACAAATGATTGAATCATCTGGTTTGGCACTGGCAAGTATTGGCAAAATCATATTGAAAAAACCGTATACTGCACCTGTGGGCATACCATCACTGCGTGTCAAGGTGCTGTGCACACCATAGTATGCCCGAAATACCAAAGAATTCCCGTCAATCAAAGTTATCATTAAAATCTATCCCCGGGGGCTTAGAACATAAATCTAACTTTCAGGCGAACGTCGTATTCCAACAAATCTGGTGTTGAGTTATCTACTGCGATTTTGTACATGTTTGGAACATACAGCGCACGACCTTCAATATCAAATTTGATTGGCAAAGCCAAAATATCAATCGTTGCACCCAACATTGCCTGGTACCCTGCAGTAGATTCTAACTTATATTCAAGACCAGGGGCAGGGGTATGTTTTCCTTCGAACGCCAAACCAATACCAGCACCAAAATATGGTTGGATAAGTGTTGATGGCACCTTGAACATAGCATTTACCATACCCATATTTGCATGCAAATCTGCAGATTTCAGATAGTTATATTCGGCTTCCAGTCTGAATAATGGAATGTCAATACCTAAATTGGCACCGAAAATCATGGAAGAGTCTGTTTTATTATCATCGCGTGTGAATATTGTTTGGCCACCAGCACCAGCCATAGCGCCAAGATAAAAATCAGCCACAACACCAGCATTTGCAGATGCAGTTCCAGCCAACAAAGTTAAAACAGAAATTAAAGATATTGATTTTATTTTCATATTTTTCTCCTTTATATGATATTATATGTTACAGACAAAGGTATTAACATGCAAGAAAATAAACCTGTTTTAATTGTTGGCTTGGGAAATCCTGGCCCAGAATATGAAAATACGCGTCATAATGTTGGCTTTATGGCGATTGATGCAATTGTGCCAGCGGATGCGGTGTGGAAGAAAGAAAAAAATGCACTGACCGCACGTGGTGAAATTGACGGGCATAAAGTCATTTTTGCAAAACCCCAGACTTTTATGAACAACAGTGGCGAATCGGTGTTGCCGTTAATGACTTTCTATAAAATACCATTGGAAAATTTGGTTGTTATTCATGACGATATGGATATAAAACTTGGTGATAAACGTGAAAAAATCGGTGGGACCAGTGCAGGGCATAACGGAATAAAATCCATAGATGCATTGGTTGGTAAAGATTACAGACGTATTCGTATTGGAATCGGACATCCGCGTGATTTTGATTCACCAATGGATACAGTCGATTGGGTGCTTGGTAAATTTGACAAAGATCAATTGAAAACAATCAAAGCAGTCATAAAGACAATCCGTATATAGATATATCTTTCTTTGGCTGATTTTAATTTCCCTCCGCTGGAGGGGAGGGCCCGTATGGCAGTGAGGGGTCAAATAAATTTTAGTTCCAGATGTTCATAATTACGAATATACCAGAATACCCGCCCCACCGCAAGCGGTCCCCCCCGCCATGGGCGGGGAATTAAGCGTTGGGCTGGTTCGAGAGCAATTCCCCTCCGCTGGAGGGGAGGGCCAGAATGGGGAGTATAACAGCCCAAAGGGCTGTGTCATGCTGAGTGAGCGAAAAGCGAGCGTGAGCATCCAGGTGTATCGATTTTTTCAACAAATTTGTATCAGCGCTTTGCGCTGAACACTAATAGACCTAGATTGCCACGCTAACGCTCGCAATGACCACACTCTGGAATAAGTTCGTTATTACGAACACCCCGGAATACCCGCCCTGCAAGTTCCCCTCCTGCGGAGGGGTGCCGGAACGGCGGGGTGGTCTTTCAGATATTTGTATTATCTGGAATCAAAGACCACCTCCCCCTGCGGGTACTCCTCCGCAGGAGGAGAACTCGTTCATGGGTGGGGAACTTTTTCATTATGTTAGAACACGTTTATGGGGAAAAATCGGATTGTTTCAGGTTATCAAAATCAAGTGAACAACTTATTAATACGTAATCATAAAATGATTTTTCAACGAACCGTTCGCAGGACCATAGCCTGGGGGAGACCATTTTCCTTCATCAAACCTAATATTTTGACTAGTAGTACTATCAAGTTTGAACCACATCCGTGGCTTTACAATCTGGTATATCGAGACATAAGTATCAGACTCAGATGTAGCTGGATTAAAATAATTGCCGTATTCATCAATCAATACCCAATAGCCTGTGCCACAGGAAAGTGTGTCATCTATGTATCGTGGATATGAGTTAGGTTCGTTTGTCACACAGTATAATGTTATTTCCTTTTTGGTTCCGTTCGGACAATAATATGAATCTGTGTCAGTACATTTTACAGTTTGGACCTTTACGGCTTTATAATTAGCATTATAATTAGCATTTGGAACACAGATGCGTTCATTATTATCAGTAGTGTCGATATGGTCACTACAACAATTTCCCCATGTATCTTTTGCAGCACATCCATCAGTACACTTGTTTATCAAGCCATCTGCAACGATTATGGCATGGTTCAGATTTTCCATTGTGCCATTGCCATCAATAGGTGTGACCAGTTTTGCGCATATTGGACAGTTAGGTAAATTTTGTGGGGTGTAATGTGAGTCTGTATCTGTTTCATAGCCTTCTGGGCATTTGTTTGCGCCACACGAAACGTTTGTATTATTAGCCAGCCATGTTAGCAGTGAAGAAGGATATTTAGTAGTTTCTATCTTACTAGATTCGTTGAATGAATTATTTGTTTCTGAATATGATTGGTGGTCGCAATCGCCCCAAATTGTATGTGCAATTTGGCAAGCATAATCAGAATCGCATGTTTTGTATGCAGAATCATTGATCATGTTTGAACTCTGTTCGGCAATCTTATCCAGGTTGGGCGCCTGTTTAACACATGCCAATACTTCGTTCCAGCAAGATTCCATTTTTATAATAGACTGACGCGCGTCAGAAAATTCAGAGTTGCATAATGCAAAATCACTCTCAATCCCGCTACATTTTTGTGTGATACATGTTCGTCCAACAGCATTGCAACTTTCAAGTATTGCGTCATAGGTTATATCTGCATCAATGCTTGCAACTGCTTCTGACCATGTTGCGCTGTCCAAAGAAGAATCAATTAATGCGGTGCATGCACTTTGGACATCAGCACACATTGCGTTTACAGTTGTATTAGCCATAATTCTGAATGTTGATACAGCGGCAGCATCAAATTCTTCTATGCTGGTCAGTGCGCTGGTTTTGCATTCTGCAATTAATTTTGTGCAACTGCGTCTGATTTCTTCCAATTTAGCATTTTGTGCCAATTTTATTTGTGATAATGCATCTTCCAAGAAATCTTTCCATACCGTATCAGCAACATCTTGGCATTGCTCTGTGGCAGATTTCAGATACTCTTTCTTGGAATCCAAAAATTTAACAAATTGTTCGTTGCCCGCAACGCGTGTCCATTTTGTGTCGTTTGATGACGGCGCAGTCAATAATTTTGTCATATTGAATAAATCAGCAGATAGGAAAGCAGTTCCATCTACCTGATCGATATATTGGCCAGTAATATCCAGGCATCTGTAAAGTTTTTCACCACATACCGCAGGTTCAGATAATTTGTCCAAGATTTTACGTTTGCATGTCAAAACATCGTCTGAATTACGTTGCTGATAAGCATTCAGGCGTGCCATATCCAACAATGCACTACTTTCATGAATCTTTTCAATCGCGTTGTTGTATTTGGAACTATATGCCTTGGCAACTGTGTCGCAATCTTGTTGGATTGCAAGTTTATAACTGTTTTCAGTAATAGAAAATTCGTCGTCAGAGCAAACCTCGCGCGCCATTTCCAAACATATTGGTTGTGCGGCATTATACAATCCCAATCCAGATTTGGCAGTTGTTGCAATTCCGGATAAAGAATCTACTGAATCCCATGCGCTGTCCATATCCAAATCCAAAGATATCGCAGATAAATCGCTGTTTATCTTGGAATCGCTGGAACTGTTTAATGTTTTTGTTATTTTTTGCAACAGTTTTTCAGATTCAGATGTATCTTTCTGTTCAAATGCTTTTTCCCCATCGGTTGCAGAATTGATTGCCATGGCATCTTCTTTATCCAGGCCTACAGTCAACAGTTTTTGGTTAAAGCCAACCATTTTTTCTTCTGCATCACTTAATTGCTGTTTTATATTGTCAAATTCATGAATCCGACTGGAACAAGCGCACCGACGCAAAGTTGTATCCTTGTTAGCGCAAAATTCATCCATGCATTCCCAATATACAGTTTTGCATTTCGAATAATCTTTAGATTTTATTTCGTTTATTTTGTCGTCATCTAATGTTGCTGCACGAACAATGCGACTTGGCTTTTGGGTTGTTGCACTGCGTGTCAAAGTTGTTTTGGTGCCAACTTTGCGCGGTGTTGCAGATCGTGCCTTGGTCGCGATCCGTGTGGTTGTCGCCACTGTACGTGGGGTGACAGTTTTTGTGCGTTCGTTTAATGTTGGCGCCACACTTGCAGAGCGCTGACGAATCGTCGGCTTTGGCGTTGTGGCTGTGCGTGATTGCACAGACTGATTTTGTCGGTTGCTTTTTACTGTGGAACGTGCGTTTTCAGTACGATTTTGTTCGCTGGTTTTATTGGAAGAAGCGACAGAACGTATAGATGTCGAATTTGTTGAAATTGTATTTGCCGAAGTGCGTTTTGCAGCGCGCGCTGTTTCGGCATCAACACCAGATGCCGTCTGAAACACAGACAGACCAAGCAACATGGCAAAAAACAGTGTAATCCTTTTCATTCCTTAGGCTTATGTTAGCAAAATTATATTTTTTTGGGCAAGTATAAAATGAAGTTTTTTTATCACACAAAAACACTTTTGTAATTCATATCCACCGGAGGGGTTTCTCGCTGTAGCGTAAGCGAAAACGGACGTGGAGGGGTCAATTGTTATTATTCCAGACGTTCACAATTACGAATACACCAGACCACCTCCCTCCCGGCTACGCCGGTACTCCCTCCAAAGGGAGAATTAGTTCTCGTTGGGATTTACTCTTGCTAGGAACATTCTTGGTTCCCCGCCTGAGGCGGGGTGTCACGAAGTGACGGGGAGGGTTGAATAAAGTTTTGTTCCAGACGTTCACAATTACGAATACACCAGATTACTCGCCCCGTCTTGTGACTGCGTCACAATCCACCCCGCCATGGGCGGGGATTTTTTTTATTCTCCCTTTGGAGGGAGTACCGGCATAGCCGGGGAGGGAGGATTAGTGTGTCAGAATTAAAAAAATTTTTCCGTCCGCCTA
>JAZRBB010000006.1:0-51260 GCA_045634865.1 Candidatus Enterousia sp. | reverse complement strand
CACCACAGATATATGTTGGCAAAGGCAAGGTAAAGTCCAGAATCCAACAACACATAAAAAAGAAGACTTTCTGGAATACTGTTTTTGCAATACAACTTGATAGTGCTAATGGGTTTAGTGATACCGATATTTCCTATCTTGAATATTATTTTATAAAGAAAAGCAAAGATTTTAAAAACATAAATTCAGAAGAAAACAAGCAAATTCCACAAAAACCGCGTTTAAAAGACGAAGAGTTAGATGATTTACATTGTTATATAGACACGATTGAACTTCTTTTGTCAGAATTGGGCTTAAAATGTTTTCAAGACGAACCTAAAGACAATCTATTCACATGCCAGGATAAATATGGCAGTTTCGGTCAAGGACGTTACAATGCCAATTCTGGTCTTTTGTTATTGAAAGGTGCAAAGTGCAGAATAGAAATGCACAAAGGTACAAAAAGCTTACCTAAACGTGATGATTTAATAAAAAAACATATTTTACAAGAAAAGGATGGATTCTACATATTGCAAGAAGATGTTCTTTTCTCTTCCGTCTCATCCGCTGCTCAAATTGTGTTGGCAAGACGCGCTAACGGTTGGACTGAATGGAAGAACAAGTCCGGGAAGACGTTGGATGATTTATACAGGATAAAATAGTATCAACCATTATTCCAATTGTTTAGAAACAGCTCGCATATTCTACCCAGACTAGTAAAATCATCAGGATTTTCAACTCGATATGCGCGAGTTATCTCGAGCCACAATTTACCACAGATTTCTGCGGTTTTTCTTTACTTTTGTCATATGAATCTATCTCTAAACCGTATGTCGTCGTATGTCAAAAATGGGCATTTTTTTATAAAAAAACATACATTTGACATACGGAATATCCGTTCCAAAAAAATGTATAAAATCATACCAATCTCAAGTCCACCAAGGCTTTGAGCGATTTTTGACATTTTTGTGCGACACACGGACTAAATATATTTTGTAAAAAATTGTAAAAATGCGCTTTTTATACAAATTTCCCCAAAGCCAAGCTCAGCAAGGCTTTCAGCAAAGTGACACACGGAACAAAATCCGTAGTTCTGAAAGCCAAAAAACCGCAGAAAACCGGCGTTTTTAATTTTTGTCAGGCATTTTCCGTATGTCAAATATATGTTTTTATAACGAACTTAAAAGCACTTAAATATAGTTTTATCAACATTTGTTAAATTAGTGTGTTTTTTTGCATAAAAACCGGGCTTTTGCCATGCATGGCCACTACGCTGTACCCAGCGCAAATTATTTCAAATGGCAGCTATGTGAAAAAAGAGAATCTAATTTTGATTACACCACACAATATGACCGATATACAGAATGTTTTTCACATGTTATTATATATCTAACAATTCTAACAATTTAGCTTTAGTTGTTTCTTCATCTACATCATTAGCAAAATTTGCTTTTTCCAAAATTGACTTAATCACGTGTCCACTATATTGTGCGCATCCTCTCGATTGCCTACCGGCCCAATGAGGTTGAACAATCAATGAATCCAACAATTGTTTGTGGTATACAGAACACAAGACCGTATTGGAAACTGAGTCCTCTGCAAAGCCCACAAAGTACAATAAAAAGACGGAATCACTTTCTGCCATAGTTTTTAAGAATTTATCAATATTAAAGGCTTTAGGATTTGAATTTAAGTAAATTATTTTTACTTTTATATCAACATATACATGACTATCATCAAATCTTCTTTCATAATCACCAAGGCCATTTTTTGTATCATATGTCGGCAACTGTGTTTGCACAGAAGCCAAATCTTTCAATAAAGCTTGTCTTTGTTCTGCATTGGATGTTATTAAAATTTCTACCAAACGACCTTTTATATTATTGTTTTCTATTTTTGATACTATAATCAAATTATCTTCACATTCACGAACTCTATTATCCAAATCATTTTTTAATTCGTCAAAGTGTGAAGAAGATAAAAAAGAAACAGATCTACCCACAGAATCCATTATGGCTTGTTTTTCTTCGGCTGTTGGGACATATTTTTTCACAACAGGTCTTATAGCAGAGGAAGTCTCACATAATCTTTGTAAATTTTCTGTCCAATCTGTAGATTCGTGAATTGCAAACAATTCTTCAATGTTTTCTGGTTTGTTTTCTATATCGTTAAATGACTTCATTATATCACTACCATTAAAGGAACCTTTAATGTTATCCATGGCCAATTCTTGTGAGCTATGACTTATCTTTTTTAACAATGTCGTATTAGCTAGAAAAATTTGGTTTGGCTTATTTGATGAAGATAGAACAACCAAAAATGGTATGTTATCATACTTCTGCAAATGAGATAAAGACAAAACGGTGTTACTAAAACTGCCGTTTTTTGACCAACTGAATCTTACAGCAAAAAATTCATTATAAAAAACTTTTCTGTCCTGAGTTAGTCCAAATTTATTTTTGCATTCATCGATCAGTTTTGTCTTATTGTGTACCGAGGCCTCATTTAATACAAATTCACAAAACTTATTAACCATAGCATTCATATCATTCTCCATTTAAACTAATCAAATAAAGATCCGGATGTTGAGTGTTTATTTTTTTGTGTTTGCTTTTGATCACTTAACGAATTTCTCTCCCAGAAAACACCGTCTGCATATCCTTGTATGGTTTTATCTTTATCAGCCATGGCTAACCGTTTTTCCGCCCACAAACAATATTCTTCATTCATTTCTATACCACAAAACTTTCTATTTAATTTTTTGGCTACAACACTGGCGGTCCCACTCCCCAAAAACGGATCAAAAACCATGTCACCCTCTTTAGATGAAGCTAATACCAGCTTTGCATACAATTTTTCTGGTTTTTGAGTTGGATGATCTGTGTTCTCAGGCATGGACCAAAATGGTATGCTTATGTCATCCCAAAAATTTGATGGATACGTCATTCTAAAATTACCATCTTCAGTTTCTTCCCAATCTTTAGGTTTTCCATCAACTTTATATGGTGCTATCACTTTTCTTTTTGACATCACAGCATCCACATTAAAATAATAATCTCTAGGGTTCTTTACTGCAAACTATATATCTTCCATTGCGTTTTTCCAGTTTGTCTTGGCCCCCCTGCCTTTTTCTCTTTGCCAAGTAATCCTATTCAAAATAGTCAACTCTTTTTCCAATGAACGCTGTAAAGACGATGTGCATTTCCAATCTCCACACAAATACAAAGACCCATTGGGTTTAAGTTTTTTGCAAACATCATGTAACCACGATTCTAAATATTCCTCATATGCCTTACACGACATTTCACAAAATTTCATACCATTAAAATTTTTGGTTAAATTATACGGTGGATCTATAATAATCAAATCAGCAAAACCATCTGGTATCTTATTTATTACCTCAAAAAGGTCTGCATTTATAGTCTTGTTGACAAGATCCGTAGAAGAATTTATATCTTCTAACTTCAAAATTCTTTGTTTTAACAACGGTACTTCTTCATTTTTGACCGTTAGTGTTCTATTTCTTCCTGCTTTTTCTTTCGTTGCCATATATCTCTTCCTTTACGTAGAAAACTTAGCCCAAAACAATGGATAATGTCAAGCGAACAATCGTGGAACATATAATTCTTTGATATTATATAACACTTGAAAAAATTACCATTTTTGTATACGATTCTAACGTTTGCCAGAGAGATTCCTTTTTGGTTTGGGACATTGTTATGAGGCCTAATAAGCAGGGGGCAATAAAACATTGTACCCGAGCCCGATGAGCTTGAACTCATCAAACAGCAAAAAGGATATCAACATGGTGAAATACCAAATTGGTAGAAGTGCTGTGACAGGACGTTTTGTATCAGTTAGGGCTGCGCAAAACAAGCCTCGCACGCACGTCGTTGAAACTATAAAGAAAAAGTAGTTTTAACGTTCTCTCTGGCGAACATTATACCACATTTTGACGTTAAATTTTACAAAAAAATTAACAATCCATTGAAAATTTGAAAAGAATATCTATTTTCCCAAAAAGGAAGTTATACTTATGACAGTCGGAATTTGTAAATATTGCGGTCAGGAAAAAGAGTTAATAAAATCTCATATTATTCCTAAGTCCCTTTATCAGTTTAAAAAACTTGGGGGTGTTGTTGGTATAAATGTGAAAGAGCGCAAATTAGATAAGAACCCAGATTTTCAAAATGGGATAAATATGCCTCTATTATGCGAAAATTGCGATAATATGATTGGCAAACTTGATGGATATATCAACAGAGTGTTAAATGGCGCTGTTCCAAAAATGACAGATTATACGTATGTTGATGGCAGCAAATGTTTACGATTAACTGCGGACAAATTTGATATACAAAAAATACGTAAATTTTTCATATCTCTGGTATGGCGATTTTCTGTGATAGACATACGCCCTTTCCCACTCGGTAAATTTTCTGATATTGCATTAAAAATACTAAAAGGCGAACAACCAGATGATGAAAAGCTGTTTTTGCCGCTAATTTATAAACGGGCTACTGGTGGACATGTAGATAATTTTGTTGTTGCATACAAAATACGATATCTTAACAAATGGGCTTATGATATTAGGTTCCCCGGCTACGAAATCGTGATAATCATAAATACTGAAAATAGCAGCGACAAACATATGATGGAATTACACAAAAAACTATTTACAAAAGATGAAATTTTTATAGTTGAATTAGATAGGCCAACACCCGTAGATTACCGTCTTGTAAAAACACTAATTGCCAGCAGAGGTAAAAAACCTGGTTCATAAGCATCCCAATATTGATCGCAAATTGTATGTTTTACATACGAGAAGTATTTTTCAATTTCAACTCTTATACATAAAAAAACATACATTTTTCTACTTTTTCATACGATATGTTAAAAAACAGATAAACATATTCGTATGTAATAAGTTCTTATATGAAATCTTAAATAAGATATTATTTCAATTCTTACAAATTCCGCCAAAACAAAGTTTTTATAGTGTATGAAAGTTCGTTCTCATACAGTTAGACTATATTTATAAAAACATATATTTGCATACGGCGTATGTTCGTATGTCGTATGCAAACATAAAAAATCGCAGATTTCTGCGGGTTTGCGAGTGTTAAAATTGCTCAAAGATTACCCCTGTTAATCCGTGTGTCAGTAGCTAAAACCTATATTTTATCAATTTTTCCCTGATTCTTACGGGTTTGATACATTTTCTATCTGGATACGCTGCATAAGGTCTGAAATACTTTTACCAAAGCTAAGTAAATCTGCCCCCTTGTACGCCCAATGTTTATAATGTCCTTTTTAATTTCACAAAACAAGTATGTTTTCGTCAATATCCAAACGGTTAAACATACAAATTGCTTACATACCTTCAATAAAAGGTGTGTGAATTCGTACTGGCAAACGTCCGGCATCACTGTATAACATATCAGCATAAGATGTTAAACATTCTGCACCACTTTCATCAATCATTTGTATTGAATCTGCTTTATTGCGTGCCTGAAAAGCAATTCTTGACGGCATATTTGCTTTTATAGTACTTGTTAATACGTCTTTATCCAATCTTTGTGTTGCCATTATTAAATGGATACCAACAGCACGTGCTTTGTTTGTTATTGCCTTAACAAATGTTTCCGTTTGTTTTTTATCAGTGCAAATCAAATCTGCAAATTCGTCTATTGCGACAATTATATACGGCATATCCGTTTTATTTGTTTTCTGTCTGTATTCCTCAACATTTTTAACTTTGTTGTCTTGTAGTTTTTGATATCTCTCGTCCATTATCTGCAAAACTTCTTGCAACTTTTGAAACGTTTCATCAATATCTAATCTTACAACAGGACACATTAAATGTTTTTCACCGTCCCAGCTATCAAAATCAACACCCTTGGTATCAATGATTATAAACCTGCATTCTGTTGACGACAATTTTGCTTTCAACGATTCTAAAACACAATTTATAAACACTGATTTACCACAACCTGTTCGACCAGACACAAGCAAATGCGGCATTTTACGTAAATCTTGAATTATTATTTTACCAAATGTATCAACCCCCATAACCAATGACAATGTTGCATCAGTGTCCTTAAAATCTTTTGATTTAATTAAATCTTGCAACAAAACCGTATTGCGGTTTTCTTTTGGAATTTGGACTATTACGTTATCATCACCATACACGACCATATATTTATTGTCACGTGCAATCTTATTAATAGTTGTCATATTTGATTTATCACTTGGTTTCACGATAAAATTATGTACCTGCGGACCATCAACAATATCTATTAACTGTCCATTTACTTTGTTCCCTATCGTTTCATAAAATAGTGCCATTAATTTTTGATCTGCTGTCATTATAAAACCTCTTTATATTGTATCGTCCAACCGGCAATTCTTTGTTTTTTTCTTTGGTCTACTTTTATACCCCTGGCATAGCAATCGTTTTCCAAACATGTTTTTAATTTATTAAATGGTATAAAACCATTTGTTCTTTCCTTTTTAATTTTGGTCAATATCGTTTTTGAAATCCATGTATTTATCTCAATATTGATTTCTTTTGCTACGAAATCAAAAGACAATAATATCAAATAACATCCATCTGACTTGTCAACTGTTGCATCCGATAAATGAATATGCCCAAACTTATTGTTTTTTAGTGTTCTCGTTTTTATTTCTACTGGACGTTTTCTGTATACCCCATCCTGACCAGGAACCTGTTTTTCTTCAATATCTATATCGAATAAGAAACCCGCTAAACATTCACCAACATCACCAATAATTCTTCCATCAAGTGCAAAAGTTTTTTTCTTTTTCAGTTGTTTCGACATTTCTTGTTGCAGATCATAAATTGTTGAAAACTGTGCAAGCAATTTTTTTATTTGACTTTTTTCGATTTTCATAATTTATCCTTTATATATTCGTAATTGTATAATAAATAAAAAATCTTTTCAATGCTATCAAAAAACATATAAGACCAAATTTGTCTTATTGGCGTCGTTTTTTTATTGCTTTTATAAAAATGTTATATCAAAATAACTAAGAAAGGAGAAACCATGCGCAGAACACCACATTTTGATAAAACAAAGAACGAATATATTACCAAATTAGAAAAACTCTATAACGTCAACCCTCAGGTTTTCTATGGACTTATCAATTATTTCACAAAAGCAGAATACCTGATTGGATATATGGATTTTTCGGGCAAAACAGAATATGTTAAATTGCCAGAACGCGAAAAAATATATCCTGCTACAATCTGGCATTCTTATTATGAAGTGTTCATTTTGAACAATCAAAGCCAACTGCTGAATCAAGAATCACTGAAAAAACACCTTGATTTGATTACCAGTGAAAACCATTTTCCACAGATTATTCTTATAGCGTCGAACGACAAGAATAAACAGAAAATACAACAAATTCTTGAACCCGTTTTGCCACAAAAAACAGACGAATTAAACTATAATATAGCTGTTATCTCTTCTGATGAATTTGATAAAGCATTTGATGAACTTAAAGAAGTCGCGATCAAAGATACGATTTGTAAGATGAATGAGTTGTTAAGTTAACTTAACTTTGATTTTATAAAAAGGCGCCAAACGGTACCTTTTTATCAATCATTGTCATCCTCATCGTATGTATTTTCCTCTTCCGCAACGTTTTCTTCTGCTGGTATTATGCAGGAAAACATACTCTGAGGTTCGCCGCATTTATCTAACAATCTACTTATTTTATTCAATTGTGCTGCAGCACTATCATGTATATCTATAAACATACCATCAGCAATCTTACAGTCTGCGACTCCTTTACCTTTTACCTTATCTGGCGCACAAACAATCCATCCGAAATCATCATCTTCTACCATATCTTGTAATACGTCCGGATGTTTTTGATATAGTAATTTTACCATATCACTCAAGATGCCGCTATAAGATACTTGTCTATATTTTTTACCATCGAACTTAAATCCTAATGGTTTGGTACCCGTTGCTTCCTTAGATTGAATTGCAGATATTTCTCTGGTCAATTCATATTCAATACTATCATCTTGTATTCTGTCTATTTTAAAGCCTTTTGCAACGATTTTTGTTAATCTGTCTGCTCGTTCTGTAATTTGTTTTATATCCCATTCCTCAACGTTTTGTACATCCGAGTTTAACGTTACAGCTTTCGCTTTTATTTCTCCGTCTGGATCACCAAACAAATATTCTTTTTTAGACTTGAAGCTCATATTTGAAAGCTCTGAATTGTAACCAGTTAACGTCAAGTTCCCAAGAATATGTACATATTCCCCATGTTTTACGCTATCGATGTGTTCCCAACCCACACTTAACGTCTGTGGCATTATATGTTCAATAGTTATCAGTCCATCTATTTTTTCTTTTCCGCTATTTTCGATATATTTCAATAAGAACTTACATAAGGCTGGTGTCTTATAAATTTCTTTTATCTTCAATTCTTCTATAAACTTTGCTTCTGTTGGCATTGCATCTTTAGAATCTAATAAGAACAAGAAATTATTTATTGCCTCATAATACTTTTCTTTATTTGTTGGAACTTTACCAAATACACGATTATATAAAGCTGCAAACAATCCACGCAAAGAGCTCGTTGAAACCCCACATACCATACGTCTTAACAAATAAATTAGTATCAGTTTTGTTGTTTTTTCGACTACAGCTCTGTCCTTTATTACCCCATCATTTAACCAATCATTAAATACTCGCATTAAAAATGGGTAGCAAGTTGTCTGGTTTAACTGACATAAACCTGATAAATTTGAGCAAATTTCATCACCCCATTGGCTGTTGCCACGTAAAAAACCTGTATAAATATCAGCATATCTTTTCAACTCTGCCAACATAGCTTGTTGCGTATATCTATTGGCTTTAAAAAAATCAACAAAGACATAATAAAGATCATTTATATTTACTTTTTTGCCTGTTTTACACACAATATATTGCATGAAGAAATCGTTCAAATTGTCATAGTCGTTACCATCTTTTAATGAGCTTTCTATCACAAGCCAATAATCTTTATACAGCATTTCTTGATCATCTGCTTTCATCAAAAGGAAATTTCTGATTAAATCAGAATATGTAAGCTCCAACCCTGTCGAATTGATATTCTCAAAGATAACCTGTGGATCATCATCTGGTTCCAAAATCATCATGATGACCTGCAATCTATAAAAGGCTGTTCTTATTTCATCTACAGTCTTTCCTTGATCAAACCATTTTTCTATACGTTGCTTACACGCACTATAATTTAACCACATATGACTATTCTTGTCCATTTCGTCATATTTATTATTTAGTAATTTTGTAAATTGTTCACCATCTGAATTGATCGGTTTTAATTTTACTTTAAATTCTTCTTCTTTACATTTATTGTGTATATAGTCGGTATCTATACTAGTAGCCTCATCAATATCGCCTCTTTCCAATACAACATCATGTAAAGCTTTAACCAGCAAACACATTGTCGTTAAACGCTGTTGCCCATCTATGACAGTATATTTTTCAAATCCAGGGAAAGACTGCTCTTGACTTAAAACCATAGACCCCAAAAAATGCTGTTTACCCGTATTAAAAATATCTTCTATATCATCCAACAGTCTACGACATTGAGCTTCTGGCCAATCATAATTACGTTGATACACAGGAATTCTAAATAGAATTTTTGATTCTATAACCCTTAAAATAAAACTTTTATCATCAGCTCTCATTTCGTATCCTTTATTGCTATATGTTTATATTATACCTTATTTTATGTTATTTTCAATTTCCTCACCGAGATATTCTTGTATCACATCTAATAATCTGACCATTGCCATAGTATCTTGACCGCAATATTCGTACAGGTTTGACATCATTTGTTGGGTTTCCACTGGTGTTTGTTTTCCGGTCATAAAATCCATAAAATTCTTACTTGCTTCATCGCCGTTATGAATTCCCAGATTTTCATAAGACATTTCAGGCACAAATGTCGGTAATGTTTGTTTTATTGAAGCACTACCATTTTGACAAGGTTTATACAATCCGCGTTCACGAAATGGTATCAACAAATCAACCATACGATCATTTATCGCATTTAATTGTTCTGCGTATTCTGGAAAATCGCGAGCCATTTCATTATCACGCACTTCTTCGAAACCTTGGTTATAAACTATCACCGAACCGGTATCGCCTATGGTTTCAATCAAACGTTTTATCAATCCTGGTCTTGGATCTGTATTTTGATCATTATGTAAGTATTCATAATGTTCCAGTTCTGCGCCTGGTTCGCGTTGAACATGTAACGAAAACTGAAAACAGATCTGTTGATACGGTCTGGAATTATCAAACATCGGAACTGCCGGCATAATTGATTCATAGTCCAGAAAATACAATGGCCAGCGCAAACCATCGACAAAATTATGCAAAACATCTTTGTTAATAACATCGACATTATCCAGAAATGCTTCTATATCACCTGGATGCATTTGTTTTTCACGAAATTCGGTTGGGACATTTCGTAGACCTGCACCGTATTCAGAATACACTTTGTCAGCCAACGCACCTTTAAATGCATCAAATACAGAATATTTTGGTATATTCTTCCAACAATGGCACTTGTAACCACATTCATAAAACTTGTTACATTTGACTTTAGAAATAGCAACACCAAGTTCTGGACAATCTAAAACAGCACGTAATCTGGAAATTTCGCTTTGAACAGCTTCAACACTTTGCAAATCTTGTGTTACATCATGCAAAGAGAACAATTCTTCCAAATTTATATCCCCATGACGAACATATTCTGGGTTTAACGTCATTATGAAACAATTACGAATTCTGACACCGCACTTGGTAAAGACATATCTTTGAAAAGATGCGTCTATGTAATGATAATCATGCGGTTTAGTGGTTGATTTAACTTCGATAATATCCCATGTACCATCATTATTGTTACGCAGGATATCTACGGCACAATATTCACCGGTATCCGTAGATAATGTTGCTTCATATATGTATGGCACATGCTCTACCATCGCATGCTTTGTTTGTTCGACAGCTTCAAATTCCCATGGTTTTGCAGTAATACGAATACCATTAGGGAACCTATCACAAGCCAATTCACCAACAGCAGTTCCATTATCCAATACCGCCTGGTTCATTTCTGGCTGTAAATCTTTGCGATATTTCTTAAACCATAATGCATTTGGACATTTTAGACCTAAAACATAATCTGATTTTGATATTTTGAACATTAAAACTCCCGTTCTTTTGATATTATTACTCTTTTATAATAAAATAACGTTTCACTGTTTGTAAACAATTCTTTGTGTATAAGACCATTTTTGACGGCATTATCTTGTATCATGTTGTGTTATGTGATATAATGGGAACTAAAAGGGATTAGCATGGCAGCAACACGTGATGATTATCGTAAATTTTCTGAATTATTAGATTTAATTCAATTATTGTGCCGACCAATGAATGGTTTGACATACGAAGAAATCATGGATTTTATGAACTGCAGTCGTAAAACCGCCGAACGTACTATCAAATTTTTAACCGAACGATTTGGTGAAGCTATGGTTATTACACCAGATCCAATAAATACCAAACAACATAGATTTCGTCTTGATATGCCAGATGGGCTACCACCAGAATACATAACAACAGAAGATATGATTGGCTTGAATGCCGCTGTAAATCGTATCAAGAACGATGACATCCGGAAAAATCTTGAATCTTTAGAGTATAAATTAAACCGTATGATTCAAATCAAGAAATCTATACGTGAACTGAATGATATGGAAGCAATGATATTATCAAGAACTAATACAGCTGCTCCATATCCACATATCAAAACGGATGAAGGGATTATCAACACACTGCAATATGCTGTCATAGCTTTTACAAAAGTAAAGGCGACTTACAATTATCGTGAAGGGAAAACAGAATGTTATACCTTATGCCCCCTGGGGTTCCTTTATGGTCACAACAACAATTATTTGGTTGCGTATAAAGATGGTGATAAAAAGACTATCAAAACGTATATTTTAGGTCAGTTGAGCAATATTGAGCTAACCAACAAACACTTCAATCCAGGTAAATTTGATATAAACAAATACGCCATGGAATCTTTTGGAATGTACCATTCTGATAACGGGCCTTTTGACGTTGAATGGTTAGCTGATAAAGATGTGGCAGAAGCTGTTGCACGTTATAATTTCCATCCGACACAGCAACTTATCAAGAATAAAGATGGTACCACAACAATCAAAATGCGCGCAGACGGTTTTTACGAAATGTCTTGGTATCTGTTCCAATGGCAAGGGAAAATAAAGCCTATTGCACCTAAACTTCTAGTGGACACTTATTACCAGTTATTGAATAACATTGTAAAAAACAGCAAAAAGTAAGTCATTTTTGGACGCAGATTATAAATATAATTTGCTTTTATACTTTTATTTTTTAATCTAGTTCAAAAAGAGGTATAAGATGTTATTTGGTGCAATTATTGGCGATATTGTTGGATCAATTTATGAATTTCACAACATAAAAACTAAAGATTTTCCGTTCTTTAGTCCAAGCTGCTATATCACTGATGATTCTTGTATGACTATTGCCGTTGCTGCTGCTATAAATGATTGGAAGAAAAATGGTGGCGGTTTATCTGCACTGGCAATAAAACACATGCGTGAAATAGGAAATAAATATCCGAACATGGGGTATGGCTATGGATTTGCGCGTTGGCTTATGGCTGACAAACCGGAACCACCATATAACAGTTGGGGTAATGGGGCTGCAATGCGTATTTCTGCTGCTGGATGGTATGGAAAATCAATATCAGAAGTAAAAAGATTTTCATACATGGTTACATCTGTCACTCATGATCACATTGAAGGTATCAAAGGTGCAGAAGCAACAGCAGTAGCAATATTCTTGGCCAGAACAGGCAGCTCAAAGGAAGAAATTGCTAAATACATTACAGAGAATTATTACGATTGGCGTGCATCTGTTTCTGAATTACAAGAAAATTACAGTTGGGATGGGTCTTGCCAGGGAACAGTGCCACCAGCTTTACAATGTTTCTTTGAATCTAAAAGCTTTGAGGATGCAATTCGCAATGCAATATCTATTGGTGGTGATTCTGATACTATCGGTGCAATAACAGGTGCTGTAGCAGAAGCTTATTATGGTATTCCGGAAGACATCAAAGAAAAAGCAAAGACATATATTCCAGAAGATTTATTGAAGATGGTTTTGGAATTAGAAAAGCACCCTAAGGTGTATTCATCCAATTCTTAATAAATATATCCACTACTTTACTTAACTTCTCAAATTCATCTCTATTTTCAACCCGATATGAATAAGTTGATTCGAGCCAAGTTAGACGATTACCCCTTGCAGACAATGTTCGGAAGGGGTAATTCATTGAAATTACTACATTTTTTCATCAACAAAAAAGTTCGAGGTCAACAATTTTAAAAGTTGCCTTTTTTCGCAAAACCTCGAACTTTTCATCAAAAAAAATGGCTAAAATCCGCCATTTTTTAATAATTAACTATAAATCTGAGATAGTTAATAATGCTTTTTACGCAAGCATGGTTAAAAATCGCCATACAGGGCATAAAGTGGTTTTAAAACACGCATAGACACATCAAAACCTGTCCCAAAATGACATTAAAACCTATAACTGACCCCGCCTTTGACATTCATATAGTTGTCGTCATCCATGAAATACTGTGCATTACCGTATACATGTAAACGACCTGCTGTATAATCAAAACCTATACTTGCTGCACCACGATATTCATAGTCATTGTTATACAGACTGAATGTGCCATCCATACCACGTATTCCAAGTTTAATATCGTATGTATCACCGAATTCACGATACACCATCAGACCTGAATTCAACTTGAATCTGCTGCCGTCTTGTAATGTCTTTTCGTATTTAGTGTATAACCCAAGACCTGTTTCAACTGATACTGTTCTGTCGTCTGGTATAACCAAAGCAAACTCTTTATCTTCTTCATGTCCAGATTGTTCATAAACAATAGTATTGAATGCCAAGTCAGGTGCAAATGTCCAATTACCAAAAGTCAATGGATACCGCAAATCATTCATCAAGCCAAATATACGTTTTTCTATGACACCTTCATAGTTCATATTGTTATAGCCACGTCTGTTATATTCACTGTTCGCAAATCCCGCTTTTGGTGCAATAACCAGTTCATAACCTTCGTCTGCATAGGTCAAAGGCATATAGAACAACCACATTTTATTCTGGCGGTTCATACCATGACCATCATTAGTATTGATATTAGCCATTGCCATACCATACCCCAGTTTCAATTTATCTGTTATTTTATCGTTGCTGATACCATAACGTCCAGAACCACCATTATGACTGTCGCTGAACGAGAAGTATCCCATAGAATCAGATATATCAAAACTATCACGACCTGAGTTTTCAAACAGTTTGTTATTCATTGAAAAACTGATTTCACGCATTGCTGATAAATCTTCATGTGCAAATTGTGTGAAAGTATCCAATCCAGTCAATCCAGCCAAAGCACCATTGAACGCAGACATATTTTCCAAAGATTTCAATGCAGTAAACAAGTCATTACCATTACCCTTAGCATAGTTATCAGCCAAGAATTGTGCCAAAGACGCATTATCAGTCAAATCTGTGAACTGTTTCATGGTCATAACAACATCTTTACCATTATCAGCCAAACTTGCGTCAAACATAGCAGATGCAGAACGAACATTCAGTTTAGATATATCACCTGCATCAATCATGTTTTCTGCAATATATGTTGTTTGATTACCGTTATAAACAATATCTGCACCGATGTTCAAATCACCAGACAGTTCATTATCAACAACAAATTGAGAACCCAGACCAGCAATCACTTTACCACCCATAGAATTCAGATTCATTTGTGGTGCAGACATTATACCTTTGTTGAGCAATGATGAACCATTCAGGACTATATGATTGCCATAACTGCTGCTGCCATTACAGGTTGTACCATTACATGAAACACCATTCAAAGTAATTGTTCCGCTGTTGGTAACAGTTGAATTACCCTCTGCATAGATACCGTATGCGGTGCCACTTGTTGTAATACTGATTGTTCCGGTGTTGGTGACGGTTGAACCAGATTCTACATAAATACCATATGCATTACCATTTGTTTCAATATTGATATCACCAGAATTATTTACCGTTGAATTAGATTGGGCATAAATACCAAACACATTTCCAGAGGTTCCAGTTGGTTCGTATACAATGGTATTATCCTGCGGATCAGTATAAGAATTACGGGTTATATTGATTGTACCGGTATTAGTTATTATTGAAAGGCCCGTACCAAAGCTAGAATCCTCAGTACGTATACCATATACGGTTCCTGTGCCAACATTATTTATACTGATTGTACCAGAATTAGTTGCACTATGTAATTCATCGGAAAAGTACTGTATTTCCATACCCCTTACACTGTAATTTCCTATTGCATTTATTACAACATTATTTGCATTTAGCAACGTCCACCCACCATATATACCGATTACCTCACCAGCTGAACTTATATTTATACTACCATAATTTCTTAGTGTACCTGTAGCTACAGCTGCGCCATATGATGATCCCACGTCGACATGATGAACATTGATTGTTCCAAAATTTTCCACTATTGATCCAAAATCACCAAATATACCCGAACCAGCAGAGCCATTTATATTGATTGTACCAGAATTTGTTACGCTCCCATCAGTACCTGAAAATATACCAACTGCCCCCCTCCACCTATAACCAAAGTTAGCTATATTGATTGTACCAGAGTTTGTTACACTACCCCCATCAGAACGCAAATATATACCACATACTTCGTTATTACTAAAATTATATTGGTTATATTTATAACCAAAGTTAGTTATATTGATGGCACCAGAATTTATTACATTTCCCCCATCATCCGAATACATACCAGATATACTACCACTGCTAGATGAATTTTGGATATTAATTTCTGATGTTGTTTGACCGTATGATTCATTATATACATTTTTACCATACATACCATAAATATCAGAACTATATGAATCGTGTACTATATTTATTGTACCCGTCCCATGTACCCCATTATTTACAACAGCATTGTGAACTTCATTACCCCTCATTCCGTATATTGTTCCATTGGATCCTGTTATATCTATAGTTCCAACACCACCCATCGCATTTATTGCAATACCATTTTCACCAACGGCATACATACCGTATATATTACCCAAATGGTAATCATTAGTTACCATGATTATATCACCAGAAGCATACATGCCTGTTTCACTAACAACATTAGTTATATCATTTCCGTAGATACCATAAAAATTACCAGAACCCCCATTATTTACAATATATATCAGTCCATTGACACAACCGTATCCTGAATTAGAAACATTTTCAATTTTTGACAAAGGGGAATACAAACCATAAACATTACCACCTCCAGTATTTGATATATATATACCACCGTCGCCGCCAGAACCATAGCCACCATTACCTTCCATATTTATAATTTTTACAACCTTTCCATTACCTGCTGCCATACCATAAACATTATTAGCACCATTATTTGTTATGTTTATACCAGCACTGTTAAAATTATCTCCTACAAAGGCATTATACAAAGTACCGTTGTTATCAAGTAGCATTCCATAGACATTTTCGGTATTATTTGTATTATGAATATTAATCACTCTGTCTCTATCATCTGTACCAGCATTGTTGTATATCGTAACAGCAGTTCCATATACACCGTTCACATAACCTGTACCAGAATTCTCTATCAATATATTACCCGGATTATCAAAACTGGTAGTCCCATATATATCACCAGTACCGGTTTTATTTATATAAATATTACGTACCACATTTTGAACACCACTTGGTAAACCTGTTACGTTACCGTCTGATGTTTTTATAATGTATAAATTTTCAGTGTTTAAATCATTTGTTTCTATACCAACAACGTTTTCATTTGTTGTACTGTATATATACTTATTCTTTGGATTTTCTGTATCATTTATACCCGGAACAGAACACCCAACACCAAACACCCAATTTTCATATCCTGGTTCACAAATACATCCCGCAGCAGACCATATCGCATTTGCACCACACTGTATTGGGTGGCATTTTACTAATGTATTATTACCAGATACGCATGTATTAAGTATTTCATACCCACCCGTACATGCCGATACATAATCTGCACCACAATCATGAGGTGTGTCACATAATGTTCCTTCCCAACCAGTATCACATGCGCATACAGTCCCCTCTTGATGACCATTTGAACAGTTTAGTGGTATAAGTGCACATTCATAATAACTTGTATTACCAGATTGGCATATCTCTACATTAGTAAGTTGGTATCCTTCTGGACAACCACCAGCATACATACTAGATCCTTCATTAGCTGGAAAGCAAGAATGTGCTGTATCGCATAATGTTCCTTCCCAACCATCATCACATGAACATACTGTCCCCTCTTGATGACCATTTGAACAATTTAGTGGTATCAGGGTATCGCACATATACTTTGTAGTTGTTCCAGATAAACATGATGAACCTGTTGTATAACCTTCTGGGCATGTGGCATTACTCGTATGATCGTATCCTGTGCAACTTGCAGGTGTATCACATAATGTTCCTTCCCAACCAGTCACACAATTACACGTATTTGCGTTTTGTGTTCCACCGTTTTGGCAGTTCAACTTTGGATATATTTGACTATCTGTTGGATCCAAGAAGAAATTCGTATTATCAAACGTTTCACAATTATCACCAATATAACCAGTTATACATTGACATGTATTTCCAACCTGGGTTCCACCGTTTTGACAGTTCAATTTTTCATACACTTGGCCGTTTTGTTTTACATAATGTTCATCATCAAATTCGCATTTTACCATTGTTGTATTGCCAGATTGGCATGTATCAACAACTTTATATCCAGTATCGCATGATGCAATATATCCATCACATTTATTGGTATTATCCGCTGTACCGCTGTCACCACCACCAGAACCACTTGCTGCGATTACTGCACCAGTACCAACCACACCAAGTCCCAATGCGCCCCATAACCATTTGCTTAGTCCCAAAAATCCAGTTGTTTTTGTTGCACTGGATGCCGCAACTTTGTCCATAAATTTATTATAATCTTGCTCTGGTATTTTTTTAGTACATGCGTGATCTGCCTTTGCCCCATGTGCCAATAATAGTTTATACGCTTCAACATTGCCGTCTTTGATTGCGTGGCAAATGGCAGTATCTTTATACATATCGTGCCCGTTGATGTTTGACACTTTGGCCAATTCTTCTGTGTTATTAGCCTTTGCCAATTCATAAATATCTGAAATTTTATATCTCGTGGCATATGAAGAACCTGCGCATAATACACACAATAAAGCAAATAATATTTTTTTCATTTTATAGTCCCGGGTTTAGAAATCTTTTCCCACTATAAACTACCAAATATCAAATGGCAAATATTATTTACATTCAAAAATCAGAAACTTATTGTTGGTTTTATCGTTGATGATAAATTTGAAAAAATCTTGGTTCATAAAAATATCATTTATATTTTTGTGCTAAATCGACTGTGTTCATCATTAAACCAGCGATTGTCATTGGGCCTGTGCCACCAGGCGTTGGTGTTATATAGCCCGCAACAGATGCGCAAGACGCAAAATCACAATCACCATGTAAATTACCGTTTTCATCGCGTTGCATTCCAACGTCTATCAACACAGCGCCGGGTTTCAACATATCGCCAGTTATCTTTATTTTTCCGGTTGCCGCAATTACAACATCTGCATTTCTGGTATATTCAGCGATATTTGGTGTCTGACTGTGGCAAATAGTGACAGTTGCATTATGCGCCATTAAAATTTGTGCCATTGGTTTACCAACAATATTTGAACGACCAATTACAACAGCCTTTTTACCATCAACATTTATTTTATATTCGTCCAAAAGCGCCATAATACCACGTGGTGTACATGGCATAACAAAATCAACCCCAGAACCAAACATACGTCCAATATTTGCGTCAGTAAAACCATCAACATCTTTGGATATATCAACAGCATTTAGCACAGCATTTGTATCAATATGTTTTGGCAAAGGCAATTGAACCAGTATTGCGGTCACAGATTTATCACCATTTAATTTTTTTATTTGGGCAATAACTGTTTCTGTATTAGTATCTGCAGGCATACGAATAACATCTGTTTTTATTCCCGCCACAGATGCATATTTTTCTTTATTACGAACGTATATTTTGCTGGCCGTATCATCACCAACCAGTATCGCCACCAATTTTGGCTGCAAAGCCTGTTCTTTGATACGCGCTTGCAATTCATTTAATATGCGATTTCTTAATACAATTCCATCCATAATTATTGTCATATTTATCCCTTTGAATGTAGTTTAAATCAAATAAAACAATTTTTCAATTAATACATTATTTAATAAACCCACCGGTTTGCATAGACCATAATTTTTTATACAAAAAACACCCACGATTGTGGGTGTTTTTTCATTACTGTTTTATTTATCACCTTTTCCACGACGTCCAAACATGCTAACAAGTCCAACGGGTTTTGCTGTTTTTATTTTGGTATCCAACCCAACCTGAGCAACACGTATCTTATCCGATTTGTTTACAGTCGGTTTGTCATAATCAACGTCTTCTATGTCGTATATATATTTCATATATTCAATTCCCCCACTTGGCCCACCATATTGTTTTCCTGTCAATCTTAAATATTCTGAAGACAATTGTTTTGCTATCAAATCCTTGGTTTTTGGTTTCAAATATCCAGCCAACGCAAACCACATAGCACCGAACATCCGAAGTGCTTTTTCATCCTCGAATCCTCTTTGTTGTTCCTTCTTGAAAATGATGTGATTATCTTTGACGATTTCTCTGATACCAGCAACGCTATACGCCAAATCAAATTCTTTTTTGGTCTCACCCGTTTGTTTGACGAAATCCCATATCTTTATAATCTCTTCCACTGTTATCGGTTCTTTTTTCATTTTGTTTCCTTTTGTGTAATCAAATTATTCATCTATAGTCGTGATTATACCAAAAACAGGCAAAAAAAACAAGTCAAAAAATAAAAAAACACCCACAATCGTGGGCGTTTGATATTTTTTGCTTGTTTTACTGTATCAGCAATTCTTTGCCATGAGTGTCTACTGTGACCGTTGAGCCTTCGCCAATCTTGCCAGACAAAATCATATCCGCAATTTTGTCTTCGACCGCTGTGGTGATTAAACGTTTCAGCGGACGCGCACCAAACACACCATCAAAGCCATTATCTGCCAGCCATTTGATTGCTTTATCAGAAACCTGCAAAGATATTTGACGTTCAGACAAACGTTTTTCCAATATACGCAATTGGATTTTCACAATGTCTGCCATAACATCTTTGCCCAACGGATTAAAGAACACTATTTCATCAATTCGATTGATGAATTCAGGTCTGAAATGTTTGCGCACAGATTCCTTGTCTGGCAAATTGCTGGTCATGATAATTATTGTATTTGTGAAATTGACTACACGACCCTGCCCGTCTGTCAAACGACCATCGTCCAATATTTGCAAAAACACATTGAACACATCTGGGTTTGCTTTTTCAATTTCATCAAACAGCAAAACTTGATATGGACGGCGACGCACAGATTCTGTTAATTCGCCACCCTGTTCATAACCAACATATCCCGGAGGTGCACCAATCAAGCGTGCAACAGAATGTGGCTCCATATATTCAGACATATCAATTCGTGTCATCGCTGTATCATCATTGAACAAATATTCAGCCAATGCTTTGGCAACTTCGGTTTTACCAACACCAGTTGGGCCCAAGAACATAAAACTGCCTGACGGTCTGCGCGGATCTGACAAACCAGCGCGCGAACGACGTATAGCACGCGCAACCACAGACAACGCTTCGTCTTGACCGACAACACGTTTACGTAATTCGTCTTCGATGTTCAATAATTTAGATTGCTCTTCAACACTCAATCTGTCTGCTGGGACACCAGTCCATTTGCTGACCACTGCCGCAATATGTTCTGGCAACACAGTTTTATATTCTTTAGATTCTGTGTTTTGTTTTTTGATTTGTTCTTCCAATTCTGGAATCTTGCCGTATTGCAAAGCAGATGCTTTTTCATAATCACCATTACGCATCGCTATGGCAACCTCTGCACGCGCAGCATCTAATGCAGCCATCGCATCTGACAAGCCACGCATTTTCTTTTGTTCATCTTGCCATTGTTTCGTCATTTCGTTTGATTCAGCCTGCATTTTTTCAATCAACTTTTCCAAATCAGCCAGACGTTTTTTAGATTCTTCATCTTTTTCTTTTTTCAATGCCTGCTGTTCGATTTTCAGTTGCATTAAATGTCTATCCAATTCGTCTAGTTTTTCAGGTTTAGACGCAATTTCAATACGAACACGCGCAGCCGCTTCATCAATCAAGTCGATTGCTTTATCAGGTAAAAATCTGTCTGTAATATAACGGTCAGACAATTTAACCGCAGCAACCAGCGCAGCATCAGCAATACGAACACCATGATGCCCTTCGTATTTATCTTTCAATCCACGCAATATGGAAATCGTATCGTCCACAGTTGGTTCGTCCACATATACCGGCTGGAAACGACGCGCAAGCGCTGGATCTTTTTCGATATACTGACGATATTCGTCCAATGTGGTTGCACCGACACAATGTAATTCACCACGTGCCAACATAGGTTTTAATAAATTGCCAGCATCCATAGAACCTTCGCCCTTGCCTGCACCAACCATAGTATGCAATTCGTCTATGAACAAAATAATTTGACCGTTTGCGTCTTTGACTGCTTTCAATATTGCTTTCAATCTGGCTTCGAATTGACCACGAAACATAGCGCCAGCCATCAAAGCCCCCATATCCAAAGACAATAATTTTTTATTCAATAAATTTTCAGGCATATCCCCAGAAACAATTCGCTGGGCTAACCCCTCCACGATTGCGGTTTTACCAACACCTGGATTACCAATCAACACAGGATTGTTTTTGGTTCGTCTGGAAAGCACCTGAATCGTTCTGCGAATTTCTTCTTCGCGCCCGATAACCGGGTCTAACTTACCATCAGCCGCCAATTTTGTAAAATCGGTCGTATATTTGGCAATCGCTTGCTCTGGTGTTTCTTGTACATCATCTGGATTCATAATTTGACCCCTTTGATTTTTTGTTTTTTTCTTATGCGGAATATATAATTGCATTTTTTGTAAATTCAAGCCATCGGACAATAAACCCAATAAAACTTTGCTTTTTCAATATTTGTGGTATAGTCTGCTCAGAAAACAAAGGTGATACGATGAATTTTTCAGATAAAGATTTGCAACAAATCAAAAAACATGGTTTGACTGTTAAAAAAGTCAACAGGCAACTTGAACAGTTTCAAACTGGTTTTCCTTATGTAGACATTGTAAAGCCTGTTTCTATTGATGATGGGGTTTTCGTTGCAGATACTATGGTATATGATTATATGGCAAATGCCTATACCGATTACGCAAGAACCCATAAAATTGTAAAATTTGTTCCTGCTTCTGGTGCTGCAACACGCATGTTCAAAGATTTCTATAAATTTGTTGATGCGCGACTAAATGGTATGAATGATATTTATACTGCCGAACGTTTAAATGAAATAGACCATAATGTTTTATCAATGTTTGATGTACTTTCTAAAAACGAATTAGCATTATTGGGCACACATGGCAAACGCCCAATGCAAGCACCTGGATTTGCTGGTAAAATATATCGTGCAGGTAATTTTGGTAATCAAATTCGTAAAATGTTAGAATTATATGGCAACTATCCAAAAGGCTTAATACCGTTTCACAAATATAGCGATAGTACGAGAACCGCTGTTGAAGAGCATTTAGTGGAAGGTGCACAATATGCAGTTTGTGAAAACCATATTGTAAATATGCATTTTACTGTATCACCTGAACACAAAAGAAAATTCAAGAAACTATTAGACAAAGTTGTCCCTTTATATGAAGAAAAATACAAAGTTAGTTATAACATAGAATTATCTGTACAGAAAAAATCTACCGATACAATCGCAGTTTATACAGATAACACACCGTTCAGAAATTCTGATGGTTCTTTGTTATTCAGAGCTGGTGGGCATGGTGCATTGATTGAAAATCTGAATAAAATAGATGCAGATGTAGTATTTATTAAAAACATAGACAACGTAACGACTGATGATTTTCGCACCGATACAATAAGATACAAAAAAGTGCTGGCTGGAATTTTAATCTCTACACAACAAAACATTTTCAATTTAATTCGTCAGATAGATTCTGGCAAATCAAATGTTAAATTACTAACGAACATATTACATGATTATGTTACAACAAAACTTGGAATAAAGCTGCAACACAAATTGTCTTTGGACGAATACAGAAACATATTAAATCGCCCGTTACGCGTTTGTGGAATTGTAAAAAACACTGGCGCACCAGGCGGTGGACCATTCTGGGTTCGTGATAAAAATGGTAACATCGGTTTGCAAATTGTAGAATCAAATCAAATAGCACCAGAAGCCAAAGATATTATGAATAAATCTGAATACTTTAATCCTGTTGATTTGGTTTGCGGGATACGTGATTTCCAAGGTAAAAAATTCAATCTGAAAAAATATATTGACAATGACACAGGATTTATATCTGAAAAGACCAAAGATGGCAAAGCCTTGTTTGCTATGGAAAAGCCGGGGCTTTGGAACGGTGCAATGGCGGGTTGGAATACGATTTTTGTTCCTGTACCTGCGTCTACATTTACACCGGTAAAGGTTGTCACAGACTTGCTGTCACCAATGCACAGAACAAAATAATAAAAAGACTTGACTTTCGATAAATTATATTATAAATTATAGCCCAGTAATTAAAGGATTTAAATATGCCACGTGTATGTAAAGTAACTGGAAAGAAAACAATGGTTGGGATGAATGTGTCCCACTCTATGCGCCATACAAAGCGTACTTTCTTGCCAAATTTGCAAAAATTATCATTTCATAGCGATATTTTGGGTCGCGATTTCAGTTTGCGTATTTCAACGGCTGGATTGCGTACATTGACAAAGCATGGCGGATTGGATGCTTATGTGATGTCTAAACCAATTTCTCGTTTAACAGACGAAATGGCTGCTATTAAAAAAGCTATTGAAAAGAAAAATGGCAAAGCGGCTAAACCTGCGAAAAAACCGGTTCACAAACCAACCCGCAGTGCCCGTCTGGTTAAAAAAGTAGAAGCGAAAAAGGCGGCTGCGAAATCTAAATAAGCAGTTGCGGAACAGTTATGGCTCTGTGGCGGAACTGGTAGACGCGCTTGACTCAAAATCAAGTTCTGCAAGGAGTATCGGTTCGATTCCGATCAGAGCCACCAGAAATAAATAATTGTCCCCTTGCGGGGCAATTTTTTATTTATGTATGGATATGACGGAAGCGAACCGAAGGTTTGGGACGATAGTTGGTGAGAACAAGCATTTGCGCAGTTCGAACCTTACGTGTCGATGGGGACCCATTAAGCGATAGCGCAATGGGGTATAACATTCCGATCAGAGCCACCACCAATTTTTCTAAATAAAAAACGGTGTCGATAAGATACCGTGTTTTATTTAGAAAAATTGAGTGCCACGCCGTAGCAGAGCAAAGACAGAGGAATTTGCTCTCGAACTAGCATGATACTGGTTCTCCTCCTGCGGAGGAGTACCCGCAAGGGGGAGGGGGCTTTGAGTCCAGATAACACGAATGTATGAAAGACCACCCCGCCGTTCCGGCCCTCCCCTCCACCGGAGGGGAACACCTCCCTCCCCGGCTGCGCCGGTACTCCCTCCAAAGGGAGAATTAATAATTCCCCTCCACCGGGGAGGAGTGGATTGCGATAGCAAGACGGGGAGGAGTCAAATAAATTATTGTGCCAGACGTTCTACTGAACGAATAATCCAGATTACCCGCCCCACCCTGCGGGTCCCCCCCGCCACGGGCGGGGAATTTGCTCTCGAACTAGCATGATACCAGTTCTCCTCCTGCGGAGGAGTACCCGCAAGGGGGGGCTTTGAGTCCAGATAACACGAATGTATGAAAGACCACCCCGCCGTTCCGGCCCTCCCCTCCGCAGGAGGGGAACACATCCCTCCAAAGGGAGAATTAAAACTAATTATCAAATCCCATACATTTTTTGTATGATTTTTCTGAAACCTTGGTCCAGCATTGTTTGAACAGTGGTGTATTCTTGCCTTCTGGCCCATAATACATATCTTCATAACGCAAAGAGCCAATGCATTTACCATTCCGTTTCGTCAGACCATAAGCACAATCACAATCTGATAAATCTGAGTTTGGCCACATACCTTTGGGACATTTTTTTATCTGGTCTTTTACCTGCAGTCCTACAACAGAAACATCTTTTATACCCGGGCAATACATACGATTTTCATTGGCATAATTTATCCATTCGGTTTTAGAATTACACGGCGTGCATTGCCCATCAGTATATACATTACCGGCATCACATGACTGGTTGCCACTTCCTGTCATAAACGGCATACTTACATCTGTGTTTATAGAGGAAACAACAGACTTGTCTATTCTCGTATCATTGACTGAGTCCAACTTTTGGCCCAACAACACAGGCTCTGGATCAATAAACTTTGCTAAATCTTCATTGGTACAATACACAGGTTGTGCATACTCTTTACCATCATCTTTAAGCGTGTCGTCATTTGAATCATATTTCAGTGTTTTATTAGTTCCACTATCAT
This sequence comes from Candidatus Enterousia sp., assembly GCA_045634865.1. Lineage (GTDB taxonomy): Bacteria > Pseudomonadota > Alphaproteobacteria > Rs-D84 > Rs-D84 > Enterousia. The sequence continues at coordinate 25,365 of JAZRBB010000006.1, read as the reverse complement.
CATAACCATTTTCAGATTTTTTATACAAATCACCATAGACCATACACCATGTAAAATTACCAACAGGCCAAAGCAGTGGTTTACCAGGCTCCCCAGCATTAACATTATCTGATGTAGTGCACCGATCAAAACACACGGAGTCAAAACCATCACCAATATGTAATTCATAAGATACCCAACTACCCTCTTTTGTACTTGGCTGACAATTGGCACCATCGGTATGTAATGTTACTTCATCAAAACTGATATTACTTTTCGACTCTGTCATACCGAGTTGAACAGTTATTACTTTATCTGTGTGTTCACATGAATAGTTTTCTTCTGAATCATTAGCAGTACAACTCCTGTATCGAATATATTTGAATGTGCATTTGTAATAGTCTTCGATTCCTGCATATTTCCCTTGCAGAATTAACTGTATACCATTCTTGTCATCAGGCTTACAACTGGCTAGTCTGACATATTCATAATCATCGCTATCTTTGTTATCATGATGTCTCAGCGGGAGATACTGAAAATACGTCATTGCGACGCAGGCACATCTTGATTTTAATGTTGTACAATCATTACAATTACCAATTTCACACTTTGCAAATGATGAATTGGTTACAATGGTGAAAAACAGAAAAAATGCTAAGCAACGTTTCATTTTCTTGTAAAGTTCTGTGGCATATTTTATCTCTATCCTTTACACAACATTTTATCATTCTTGTGAAATAAATACAAATGGAAAATATTTAATAAAAATATTCTTTACGAATTACGCCAGGCAACATGGTCAAAAAGCGCATTTATTTCGTTTTTCAGCGCAACATCATCAAAAAACTGATTACGTTCCGCATCTGTTGTTTTGTGGCAATCACATTCGTGATATGGCGTATATTTTTGCACTGCAAAATCTTTTACACCAAACTTTGCAGACGTTTTTGCAATTTCTAATAAATCTGCTTTGGATACAAAACGTGGATCACACGTTGTGCGAACCTCTATCCCCTTGCCTGTCGAAACCCAATACTGCAAAGATTCAATCATACGGTCATAGGCTATATCAAGTCCTGTCAGCGCTTTGTAATGTTCACGCGTTGCCTTGAAATCAAGTCCAATCCAATCGACTAAATCAGAAACTTTCTTTAACAACTCTGGATAAAAGCCATTTGTATGCAGACCGATTGCAAAACCTAAATCACGAACGCGTTTCATATATTCAATTGTTGCGTCTGCCTGCATCAATGCTTCGCCACCGGAAAAAACGACACCTTCTAATTTACCAACGCGCGATTTCAACCAATCGAAAACTTTTTCTGGGTCGTATTCACCATTACCCAATGGAATCAGGTGTTCATTGGAACAATAAACACAATGAAATGGGCAACCCACCAGAAATAATACAGCGGCCAGTTTCCCAGGAAAATCAATTGTCGTAAAGGAAACCAAGCCGCCGATTTGTATTTGTTTCATAAACTAAACCCTTAGGCAGCCTTTTTCAACAATTCACTGTGACGTGCGCCTGCTGTCAAACTGTTTGCTTCTGTAAATGTTTTTCTCTCACAAAATTCTGAATATTTACCAATGTTAAAATGTTGAACAGGTCTGATGTATCCCATAGAGCGTGAAAATACTTCGCATGGTGTTCTTTGTTGGTTATTCATTTTTTTCCTCCTTTCTTTTTTGTTTTTTGATTGTTTTTATTGTTCGTTTTTGTTCGCAGCGATTTCTGCATCACATTTTGGACAGAATTCGTGGCGACCAGGTAAGTAGCCATGTTTTGGACAGATTGAAAATGTCGGTGTCAATGTCATATATGGCACTTTGTAATTCTCGAAAATAGTCCGCACAATTTTTTCAGCTGCTTCACCCGAAGAAACAGGTTCGCCCATATACAGGTGCAACATTGTCCCACCTGTATATTTACGTTGCAAATCTTCCTGGTGTTCCAGTGCGACAAATGGGTCATCTGTAAAGTTCACTGGCAACTGGGTTGAATTTGTATAATATGGCGCATCGTCTGTTCCCGCAGTAATAATATCTGGGAAATTCTTTTTATCTGTTTTTGCAAAACGGTATGCACAACCTTCGGCTGGTGTTGCTTCTAGATTATACAGATTGCCGGTTGTTTCCTGGTAATCAGCCAAATTTGTTCTGATGAAATCCATCACGTCCAAGACCAAATTTTTACCGAATACTGTTGCAATATTTTCTGCACCGTTTGTAAAATTCAGAACCATTTCATTTGCACCATTCACACCAATTGTTGAAAAGTGATGATTCCAATTGCCCAAATAACGTTTTGTAAATGGATACAAACCACGTTCCATATTTTTGGAAATAATTTTACGTTTGATTTCCAAAGAATCACGTGCCAAATCCAGCAAACGTTTTAATTCGCGGAACAAACCTTCGCGGTCGCCCTTGTGAGTATAGCCCAAACGTGCCAAGTTGATTGTGACAACGCCAATAGAACCAGTCTTTTCAGCAGAACCAAACAAACCACCACCACGTTTCAGCAATTCACGCACATCCAAACGCAATCTGCAACACATAGAGCGAACGTCTGTCGGATTCAAGTCTGAATTCAAGAAGTTCTGGAAATTTGGAATACCATATTTAGCAGCCAAATCAAACAAAGGTTTCACATTTGGATGATCCCAAGGGAAATCGTCTGTGATGTTATATGTTGGAATTGGGAAAGTAAATGGACGACCTTGGGCATCACCTTCGGTCATGACTTCCAAGAAAGCCTTGTTAATCATATCCATTTCAGGTTGCAAATCACCGTATGTAAAATCTACCTGTTTTTTACCAACGAATGGACGTTGTTCACGCAAATCTTTTGGGCAAGTCCAATCGAAAGTAAAGTTAATAAATGGTGTTTGTGTTCCCCAACGGCATGGTACAGAACAGTTAAACACCAATGTCTGCATAGAATTTTTAACATCTGCATAAGACATGTTATCCAAACGAACATAAGGTGCCAAATATGTATCCACAGAAGAGAATGCCTGGGCGCCTGCAAATTCGTTCTGCAAAGTTCCCAAGAAATTCACCATATGTGAAATCGCAGTCGCCATATGTTTAGCAGGTTCACATTGTAAATAACCCTTTACCCCATTGAATCCTTCGTATAACAATTCACGCAAAGACCAACCAGCACAATAGCCAGACAACCAACCTAAATCGTGTATATGGAAAGCAGCGCTCTTGTGTGCTTCGGCAACTTCACGTGGATATAAACTTAACCAATATTCAGCAGTGACGCGTTCACTGGTTCTCAAAATCAAACCACCGATTGAATAACCAATATTTGCGTTTTCTTTAACGCGCCAGTCTGCTTCGGATACATAGCCATCAATAACCTCTACTGCATCAATGGACGCATCACGAATTTCAGAACGTTTCTGACGATATATTATATAAGATTCAGCAGTTTTATAAGCATGCGCATCCATCAAAGTCTGGACAACTATATCTTGGATTTCTTCAACGTTTGGTGTTTGACCTGCAAACTTCTTATCCAAACGCTTCAATACATCTTGAGTAATTTTAACAATATCAGCATCAGACAATTCGCATGTGACTGCGACTGCTTTTTTTATAGCCTCATAAATCTTCTTGGCGTCAAAAGGGACAACTTCCCCAGAACGCTTTTTAATAGATTCCAATTCGCATGTTAATGTTGATACAACTTGTATTTTTACTTCGCCTTTGTCAGCAGCCATTTTTAATCCCCTTCACTTTCTAAAATACTATATATAGTATATGTTTTGTCTCTTAAACAACAATATACAGTATTCAGATATAATTCTCATTATAAAAAAAAATTTTTTTTTGTTTTTTTTGCTTGCATTTTTATATGGCTTACTGGCTGGGGCTTTGGGACGTTTTTCTTAGACCCGATTCGTAGCATTTTTGGGCACCAAACACTTTTTTGTGTCTATTTTTGTAAAAAATCACCCTAAAAACCGATTCGTATTTTGCAAAAAATCAAAATATAGATACAAAAACACTAATTTAATACTAGATATTGATATTTTGTTGTTATCTCATTGAAAAAGGGCGATTTTATAATCTGTGCACAGATTCGGTACACTAAATCTTGATAAAAAAAAACAAAATGGGATGATGGGACGACCCAAATAAAAAAACTCGATTCGTGCGAAAGCCACCATCCCATATATTTCTCTCTTCTCTGCTTTCGCTGAATACCATTTTATCATAAAAAAAATTATTTGCAAAACAAGAATGCCCAAACGGGCATTCTGGTATGATAAAAATCACTTTGGAATATATTTAGCGTTCGCAAGATGGTCTGTCGCCAAAAATCCAGACAAAAGCCCAAATCAAAGCAGCGATACCGATGATTGCATACACGAATCTTGTCAACAAAGTCATTGGACCAAACAACCAAGCAACTAAATCGAACTTGAAAAATCCGACCAAGCCCCAGTTCAATGCCCCAATCAAGGACAAAGGTTTCAAGACATAATGCATAAATGCTCCCATTTTTTTCTCCTGTGGTTAAAAATTTGTTTCAGTCATTTAAGACACAATCATTATAACCCAAAATACACCACAAGTCCGTAGGAACGATATCACACAAAAAATCCCGCAAATCGCGGGACTAAATTTATTTTATTATTTTTCCACCATGACATTTCAATACATAGACAGGTTTATCATTTTTGTATATTGTTTCTGTGCCAGTAAAATATTCTAAATCACCGTCCACATCAAAAGTATATTTATATTCACCGTTTATATATTCTTTTGGGCCACGCACCGGCAAAATACCGTCTTGACCAACCAACATCAGCGCGGGACGCAATGCTTTATCAACCGCCTCTTCTGTTAGGCCTTTATCCAAAGTGACACCATAATAATTCATACCCCATAATGGTGTTTCATCGTCGATATAAACAACTTCTTCACCCATAAAATTTGTTCCGCCAAAATATGTATCATGATATGTCATATTATCATGTTTATATTCATAATCTTTGGAACCACTTCTTGATGATTGAACTTTTTCAATATTAGCGTTCGCATAAGTTTGTTTTTTTGCTTCTATTAAAAAATCATATAATTTATCCATATGTTATTCCTTTGTTAAGTTATTGTCATTTTATCTATTTTACGAATATAAAACAATAAAAAATCCCCGAATAAATCGGGGATTTTTCAACAACGCAATTATTATTTCTTGCGTGGGTATTTAACCGCAGCCTGAGCAGCCGCAAGACGTGCAATTGGCACGCGGAATGGACTGCAAGACACAGAATCAAATCCAACCATGTGGAAGAATTCAACAGATTCTGGATCGCCACCATGTTCACCGCAAACACCCAAGTGTATATTATTACCCTTGGTTGCGCGTGCTTTGGCAACTGCGTCTTTGATTAACAAACCAACACCCAATCTGTCCACAGATGCAAATGGATCTGCGACATATACACCACGTGCACGATATTCGTCCAAGATTTTACCAGTATCATCACGTGACATACCCAAAGTTGTTTGCGTCAAATCGTTTGTTCCAAACTCAAAGAATTCACAACTTTCTGCAATTTCGTTTGCCAGCAATGCTGCACGTGGCAATTCAATCATTGAACCAACAGTGTATTCAATGCTGTCACCAACTTCCGCAAACAATGATTTAGCGGTTGCATCAATTACAGCTTTGACGATATCAACTTCTTTCTTAGATCCAACCAATGGAACTTCGATTTCTGGGAAAACGCGAACCCCCATTTTCTTGCATTCCAATGCGGCAGATAAAATTGCACGTGTTTGCATTTCACAAATTTCAGGATATGTAATTGCCAATCTGCAACCACGATGTCCCAACATTGGATTTTGTTCTTTCAATGCTTCTGCACGTGATTTCACGAATTCAACGGATTTGCCGATATGTTGTGCTAATTCTGCCATATCCGCTTCGGTATGAGGCAAGAATTCGTGTAGTGGTGGGTCAATCAAACGAATTGTGACTGGCAGACCGTCCATGATTTTGAACAATTCGATAAAGTCTGCTTTCTGATAAGGCAATAATTTATCCAGTGCAGCACGACGACCTGCTTCATCATCAGCCAAAATCATTTCGCGCATATCTTGGATACGACTTGGGTCAAAGAACATGTGTTCTGTTCTTGCCAAACCAATACCTTCTGCACCAAAGTCGCGTGCTTGTTTTGCGTCTTTTGGTGTTTCAGCATTTGCTTTGACTTTCAAATCTTTGATTTCATCAACCCATTTCATCAATGTACCAAAATTACCAGTCAATTCTACGGATACAGTTGGAACTGCGCCTTCGATAATTTGACCTTTGGCACCATCAATAGAAACCCAATCGCCTTCGTGAATTGTAACACCAGATGTTGTTTTCATGGTCTTGGATTCATAATCAATTTTGATATCAGGTGAACCAGATACGCAAGGTGTTCCCATACCACGTGCAACCACAGCAGCATGTGATGTCATACCACCACGTGCAGTAATCACACCTTGGGCAGCATTCATACCCGCAATATCTTCTGGGGAAGTTTCAACGCGAATCAGCATAACCTTTTTGCCATCTTTGTGCCATTGTTCTGCATCTTCTGCATTAAATACAGCCTGACCAACTGCAGCACCAGGGGATGCAGGCAAACCAGTTGCAATAACTTTCTTTTCAGCCTTTGGGTCCAACATAGGATGCAACAAGTGATTTAATTGGTCTGCGCCCACGCGCAAGATTGCTTCTTCTTTGGTTAACAAACCTTCATTCACCATTTCTACAGCCATACGCACAGCAGCGGCCGCTGTTCTTTTACCATTACGGCATTGCAACATCCACAATTTTTTATGTTCAATAGTGAATTCCATATCTTGCATATCTTTATAGTGTTGTTCCAATTTATTGCGAACATCAACCAACTGGGCATAAACTTCTGGCATAGCCTCTTCCAAAGAAGTGCGACCAGAATCGTCTTTGGCCATAGGCTGTGGAGTTCTGATACCAGCCACAACGTCTTCACCCTGGGCATTAATCAAATATTCGCCATAAAATCTGTTTTCACCAGTTGCTGGGTCACGTGAAAAGCACACACCTGTTGCACTGTCATCACCAGAATTACCAAATACCATCGCCTGGACATTAACAGCAGTACCCCAGTCACCAGGAATATTATTCAATTTACGATATGTTATCGCTTTTTTGGACATCCAAGAACCAAACACAGCGCCGATACCCAATTGCAACTGTTCCCATGGATCTTGCGGGAAGACTTTACCAATTTTGACACCGATTTCCTTGAACTTTTCAACCAATTCTTTCAAATCGTCTGCAGTCAATTCTGTATCAACTTTATAGCCTTTGTCTTCTTTCATACGTTCCAAAGTATGTTCAAACAAATCAATGTCTGCACCCAACACAACGTCAGAAAACATCATGATAAAGCGACGATAAGAATCATATGCAAAACGTTCGTTATTTGCAGCACGTGCCAAAGCCTTTACAGTTTCATCATTCAAACCCAAATTCAATACTGTATCCATCATACCAGGCATAGAAACACGCGCACCAGAACGAACAGATACCAACAATGGATTTTCATTATCTGCAAATTTTTTACCCATAATAGATTCAATGTGCGCAATACCAGCCTTGACTTGGTCCATTAAATCAGATGGATATGTTTGTCCGTTTTCATAATAGTATGTGCAAACTTCTGTTGTCACAGTAAATCCAGCAGGAACAGGCAAACCAACCAAGTTCATTTCTGCCAAATTAGCACCCTTTCCGCCCAACAGATTTCGCATATCTGCGCGGCCTTCGGCGGCACCATTTCCAAATGTGTAAACCCATTTACTAGACATTGCTTCTCCTTTAATAAGTGTTTAGAGCGGGCGTATTTTGGAAAAATTCACATAAAAAATCAAGCAGAAAATAAATTTTTATACAAACCTGCATAAAATGCCCATTTATAGAAATATTGACAAAGTCTACAAAATAGACTAACCTTGCCCTTGTAAAAAAATAGGTATAAATATGTCTAAGATACTTAATATTCTAAAGAAACCCCTTACCAAGAATATGTTTGTAGTAAATTACAAACGTATGTGGCCATATATAAAACCGTATTGGTTTCGCGCGTTGATGTCGGTTTTAATTGCGATACCTATTGGTTCTTTGGATGCTGTTATTGCTTTGTCGTTAAAGCCATACATGGATTTGGTAATGGTTGAAAAAACATTAAACGCATCTTGGTATATTCCTATTGTGATTGTTGCGTTTACTTGTATCCAGGGCGGATTGACATACGTTGCACAATATCTGAACACATGGGTCGGAACAAAAATCACAAACAGATTAAAATATGATTTGTATGGAAAAATGTTGCATTATGACGCAGATTTCTTTAATAAAAATAATTCTGGTGAAGTTATTTACATGTTCAATAATAATGCAGATCTGGCATGTGCAGGTTTGTTAAACAACTTGAAATCATTCGTTCAAAAATTGTTTTCATCAATTTCATTGATTGGTGTTTTGTTTTATAACTCGTGGCTGTTGGCTTTGGTATGCACTATTGTGCTTTTTGGGGCATTATTACCAATGACAACTTTGCGTCGTAAAATGAACAGTGTATTTTCTAAAAATATTGCGGCAGATTCTGCAATTTTAACAATGTATAATGAAACATATGCTGGAAACCGCACAATTGCGGCATATAACTTGGAAAATTATCAACAGAGCAAGTTCAAAGGTGGTCTGCATAATGTTTTCCGAATTCGTATAAAAATGCTACAAAAAACCAGATGGATAACCCCTGTGATGCATATAATATTGTCCATGGGTATCGGGCTTTCTATATGGTTTGGTTCGCACTTGGTTTTAAGTGGCAAAATAACCAGTGGAAGTTTTGTATCATTTTTAACGGCTTTGATTATGTTATACCAGCCAATCAAAGGTATTGGAAATACTTATAATTCAGTGTTGATGTCATTTTTGGCTATTGAACGTGTGTTTGCAATATTTGATACTGTGCCAAGTGTCAGAAATGTTGAAAAACCAAAATCGTTTAATCCAGATTTCAGCAAAATTCAGTTCAAAAAATTATATTTTGAATATACCCCTGGGGTGCCCGTATTAAAGGACATAAATTTGACTGTAAATCGTGGGGAAACACTAGCTTTGGTGGGTAATTCTGGTGGTGGAAAAACGACGGTGGTCAGTTTGTTGCCACGTTTTTATGATGCAACATCGGGCGGAATATATATTGATGGCGTTGATATTCGCCAAATTGATTTGCACGATTTACGTCAAAATATCGCAGTTGTTTTCCAAGATAATTTCTTGTTTTCTGGAACTATTCGCGAAAATATATTGTTAGGCAACGAAAACGCAACCGAAGCAGATTTGAACAAAGCCGTAAAAATGGCATATTTGGAAGACGTTGTAAAAGGCATGAAAAAAGGCCTGGATACGCAAATTGGTGAACGCGGTGTAATGTTATCTGGCGGTCAGCGTCAACGTGTCGCGATTGCACGTGCATTCTTGAAAAACGCACCAATATTGATTTTGGACGAAGCGACATCAGCATTGGATAATAAATCCGAAGCAGTTGTGCAAAAGGCTATTGAAAACTTGATGCAGGATAAAACTGTGTTCGTTATTGCACACAGATTATCAACAATTCGCAATGCGACAAATATCGCCGTTATAAACGAAGGTCAAGTCGTTGAATCTGGCACTCATAATGAATTATTAAAGAACGAATGTGGCGCATATAAATTGCTTTATGATATGCAGTTCAAAACAAAAGAATCTGCCTGATAATGTTTGTTCCCGCCAATGGCGGGGATTTTTTACAGCGCCAAAAAAAAAGACGGATTAAACCGTCCGCGTATATTTTATCAAGTAGAAAATTATTCCAACCAAATTACTGCGGAATTTGCAGTATAACTGCCACTGCTTTTTATTGGCACAGCCAAATCTTGTCTGGTTACAGTGACTGTTCCATTGCTGGCACTAACATTTGTAACAACAGGTGCAGGATTATTAGTAGAAACACCTGTATTATCAACTGTGACAGTTGATAATTTTGCATCCCATGCAGTTTTATCAGACGCAGTAACAAATTTATTTGTTGTTGATGTATCATCAACCAAATCCGCACTTAATTTATGTGAAGCATCAATGACATCTTGTTTAGTCGCGACCGCCCCTTGGACATACGATGTTGTTGCAACATTTGTATTTGGTGTAATATCCGCCATCGCAGATGTAGCAATCAATAAAACAGTAAAGATTGAAAATAATTTTTTCATATCCTACCTTTGGCTGATTGGCGACTATGAATTATAATCGCCAATCAAAATTAGGGTTCGTGTCAAAATTATTCCACTATGGTTGTGGGTTAGCCTGTAAATCAGATTCTGCTGCAACATTTACGTGACCAGTCGCAGTATCTGGTGTTGCCCAGTTTCCATAAACATTGAAACCTTTTGTACCATTTGCTGTGGCCGCTGACGATCTTACCGCTTCAACAGCCTCTACCAAACTTGATTCGCCACCCGTCAAATTGCTCATATTACCAATTGCGTTTGCATTAGTTGTAATCTGTGATTTTTCAGATGCTGTCACAAACTTATGTGTTGCATTGGTATCATCGACCAAATCAGAATCTAATTTATGAGTACTATCAATTGTAGCTTGTTTGCCCTCAACCGCTGTCGCCAAATTGACCAAATTAGTATGAACAGCTGTGCCTGCTGTCAAAACACTATGAGCTGTAGCTTCTGCACTTGTAACTTCTGAATCTGTTTTTGCTTGGTATGTAGTTCCCAAATTCAAATTAGTTATTGCTGCATTAACAGTATTAGCAACTGAACCACTCGTATTAGCATCACCATTCAACGTATTGATTGCACTTGTGTTTGCAGCAACGTCTGCGCTCAAAGCTGTATCATCATAGGTAGCAGCTGTAATTGCATTGTCAACGGCTGTTCTGACAGCAGATTCTGTTACCAAATGGTCATCATCTGCGCCGTTTTCACCAGCTGCCCTGACTGTTGTTGCTACTACACCAGATTTGAAATTATCTACTTCCAAATCAGAAATCGTATTATCATCTGCATCGATTGTTTTGTTTGTTAATGTTTGGGTAGCCGACCGTTCTGTTGTCAACGCATCAGAGATAGATTTCGCAACAGAACCATTAGTATTGACATCACCGTTCAAAGTATTGATTGCACCAGCATTTGTGTTGATATGACCAGCCAAATCATTATACGCCCCCTTGACATAAGATGTTGTTGCAACATTTGTATTTGTCGCAACAGTACCAGCAGGACTACCCAACAATGTAACTGGTGTAATAGCCTCCGCTTTTGCCATCATTGGCAAACTAACCAAGACAGCAACCAAAGATACGCCTAGTTTTTTCATTTTTTCCTTCCTTTGTTTGTTTTCCAGACTGCCCCCATGGCAGATTCTTTCTCACGCGTGTATTATATCATATAAATGCGAATTTTTTTATTGACCCAAATATGTTTTTTGATTTTTTTTGCTTGACTTTTCTAAAAAATGTATTTTTTCAACATGTTTTCAGCATTCGTAAAACATATTTTTGCAACAAAATTACAAAAAAACAGTCATCAAATGACGACTGTTTTTTACGAAATAAATCTCGATTATTCACCACCGCCAGAACCGCCACCAGCCCAAGCTGGCTTATCTGAATTCCAATCTGCAACAATATCAACCGAAACTACCTTTTTACCAGCATTAGCACCAGTTCCATCAGTTATTGTGACACCATCGCCTTCTATATACACTGATGCCGCATTTGCTGCCGCTTGGGCTGCATTACTTGCTGCTGTCTGAGCCTGTGTTGCAGCATTGCTCGCATTGTTTGCCGCAGTCTGCGCGCTACTCGCAACGCCATAAACATACTGCAAACCAGAATCAACATACCCTTTGGTTGTTAATGAATTATTTGTTACCTCTGCAACAGCCGGCACACCAGCCGTCAAAGCCGTAACCACCAATCCACCACATAATACTTTTTTCATCTGCTTTCTCCTTGGTTATTTGTTATTTTATCGTTTATTACTCAAAAACAGGCTTTTGCGTTTCCCAATTATCTGCAACATTTAACCCAGCCCCTGTTGCATTTTCAACTGCTGCAACCCTTCCTTGTAATGCAGATACAGTTGCGTTTATTTCAGAAACCGTATCTGACACCGCATTTAACTCTATTTTGGTCGCATAATTCCTTTCTGTCAATTCTTCCTGGGTAACATAATTTTTGGCTTCTATCTCTTCCTTGGTATAATAATTATCCAACGTTTCGATTTTTCCTTCTAAATCTGCAACACGACCTGTCAAACTTTCGACTTCTGCTGGGCTTACAGCTGAACCAGATATCGGCTTGATTATACCAGCATTTTGTCCCGCATTATGTAAATATTTACCTACAGACAAACGCGACGTATCAGACACTGCAGAACTAGATACCGTTTTCACAGCAGGTACCGTCTTTACAGATGTCAAACGACTGGACCGATTTGATGGCGCACGTGCACCCGTAACAACCGCCTTGGTCGAAGTACCAGATTTCGCAGATACTGCCCCGCTGGTCCCGACATAAGTATTTGTTCCACCCAAGCGCTTAACAGATGGGGCCGCAACCGCGTCTGATAAAAATCCCAGACACAGTATACCGACCACAAACGCAAAACGAACATTTTTCTTATTCATTTTCGTGTTTTTCAGATTCTGTTTTATCGTTTTTATATCTTTCACGTGATATTATACCACATTTTTCACATTATAAAAAATAAAATTTGCAAAAAATTTATATTTATTGGTTTTCCGGGCTTTACGCCACACAAACATTCTCCGACATTTATTTTTTATTTGAAGCATCCAAATAGTCAAAAACATATTCAAACAAAGTGTCCAGCGCAACACCGTAATAACCACGTTTGTCCAAAGATCGATTTAATGTGAAAAAGCCCCATTCGATATATCCCCAATAAACTTCTTCCCAATCTATGACAGCAACAACATTGAAATTTTTATCCACCAGAAAATTTGTAGCCAAATCTGTATGCATCCAGCCGTACATCAATTTTGGTTCTTCATCTGGATTTTTTTTCAAATCACGTAATTCTTTCGGATTCGACTGAACAATTACCCAAATAAAATCAGCCAACTGTTTTGCAATTTTCTTACGAATATCATAAGTAATTTTTTCAGGCGCAAAATCCGTAATTGGCCTACCAGAAACATAATCGTATTTGCGAACAATCAACCCGTTCCAATCTATTAATTCAACAGATGGTATATATATCGGTGAAATTTTTCTGAATGCATCAACTATTCTTTTTTCCTGTTTAGCAAGATTTTCTGTAAATTTTTTATCACACCTGGAAAACGGGAACTTGAATGCGTATTTTTTATCCACAAGTATCACAACATTTTTCCAACCACGACCATACGCAGTTCTTATTTTGCTGTTTTTACCTTTGGCATAATTTTGTTTGACATATCTTATATATTGCTTAATTTCAGGATGTATTAAACGAATACAGATTTTGTTAAATGCGTCTTGTAATGTTTTTGTCCAAGCATTTAATTTTCTGAACAGTTTTTTCATTTCCATCGTCCCTTATTTTATTTTTTCGTTGTTTTTTATAAACCAATTTGCAAACAAAGGCAAGGTTCCATTTAATTCATTTTTTGCATAATATTTACTGATTTCATCAGCAGTCATTTCTGATAAAACCTTGTCATATCCTTTCAGGCGACATATCTTCCACAACACAGACCATGCAAGTGGCGAATTGATTGGGCTGACCGAATCTGCAATATAAATATCACTTTGTTGTCTGTGAAACTGATAAGATTTGCCCTTTTCATCAATGTATGTGGCAGTTCCAATAAATTGTCCATGTCTGTTTGTTTCGCCAGCCATCAGTTTTACGATTCCTTCGGCACCGATAGTGGAATAAACATATTTTGCATAAACACCAGGGAAACCATTTAGCACATCAATACACAAACCGCTATCATCAACCAGAACAGGTCTTTTTAATGCTTTGAATGCCTGTTTAGCCTTTGACAAAGAAACTTCTGCAACAGTATCAGCCTGGGGTTCAATTAAATTGAAATTCATTTGTAAAACCATAACATCATTACGCCCCTTGAAATCAAAATAATTTTGCAAGGATTTTACTTTACCAGAATTAGATGTGACAAAATGTATTTTCATTATTGTATTCCCTTTGATTTTTGCTATCATACGACCATATTCCTGAAATATCAACAATCTTTTACCAAAGGATTTAACATGAGCGAACCAATAAAATGGTCTTTTGATAACGACAAATTATTTGATTTGGTTATGACAGGCAAAAAGCGTGGAACATGTTGTTTGTATTATGATGAAAAGTCGCTGTCTAAAGTTGGCGAAATAAACATAATTTACAATTCCAAAAATGAACAAGTAAAAATCAAAATCACAAACGTACGTAAATGTCGTTTTTGCGACATAGACGAAAACTGGGCAAAAACCGAGGGCGAAGGCGATTTATCTTTGGAATATTGGCAAAAAGTCCACGAACAATTTTTCAGAAATATAAAACCAAACTTCGCACCAACAGATATGCTGGAATTAAATGAATTTGTGAAAATCGATTAAACTATTGACAATTGACGCGCTAGCATATAAACTATGCGAAAGAGTTTTGGATGGTTGGCAGAGCGGTCGAATGCGACGGTCTTGACTGCGAAGCGAGGTAAGAGCAAACGTCAGTTTGCGCATTACCAAAACCGCCGGTTTGAAAGACCTGTCGCGAAAAAGAGTTTTGGATGGTTGGCAGAGCGGTCGAATGCGACGGTCTTGAAAACCGCTGACGGGGCAACTCGTCCGGGGGTTCGAATCCCTCACCATCCGCCATAAATACAAACGCGCCCGATGGGCGTGTTTTTATTTATCACGTATGGTTGGATTCGAACACACGACAAGGGGGTTCGACCCGTAGCAAAAAGGCGGGATAACGCCGGTTCGCCATCGGCGAATTTTGCAAGGGAGTGAAGCGAAGCGAAACAATCCCTCACCATCCGCCACCAATGAAAAATGTCCCGTTCGGGACATTTTTACATACAAACCTTGACTTTCCACGTAAACGTCCTATAATTACAAGTATGAAAACACAAATTGCATTTTGTTCTTTCACTTGGTGGCTGTAGTCACAGCCAGTATTTTTCATATCTATTATATTTTTTCAAACTCAATTTAGTTTAATCTTAAACAAAGGATTTTTATTATGAAAAACAATGAACAGAAGGTTATGTTAACCGGCGTGCGTCCAAGTGGAAACCTGACATTAGGCAACTATCTGGGGGCAATAAAAAATTTTGTAACGCGTCAAAACCAATACAAAAGTTATATCTTTGTAGCGGACTTGCATGCGATAACATCGCCCCGCAATCCGGCGGAATTACGCGAAGCTGTCAATGACTGCATAGCTATGTATTTAGCATGCGGTGTTGACCCAGAACAAACAACCGTCTTTCGACAAAGTGATGTTTTAGAACATGGTGTTATGGGCTTTATAATGACGTTTCAAACGCATATGGGTGAATTATCGCGCATGACACAATTCAAATTAAAATCACAAAATATGGGTAAAAACGGCATTGATACAGGACTGTTTGTATATCCACCATTAATGTCTGCCGATATTTTATTGTATAACACTGATATAGTTCCAGTAGGACTGGACCAACAACAGCATGTAGAATTGACACGTGATTTGGCACAAAGATTCAACAATCGGTACGGAAATACGTTTAATGAACCAGATGTCTATATCGCACCAGTTGGTAACAAGATATTAAATCTGCAAAATCCAACTGAAAAGATGAGCAAATCAGATGGTCAAAATCCGGGGACTGTATTCTTGATGGACGATTTGAAATCGGTTCGCAAAAAAATCATGTCTGCGATCACGGACAGTGAATCTGTGGTACGTTTTAACGAAGAAAAGAAACCTGGCATTTCAAATTTGATAAGTATCCTGGCCGCAACAACCGGCGAAAGTATTGAAAGCATAGAGAAACGCTTCGCAGGTCGCGGATACGGCGATTTCAAACGAGAAGTTGCTGATGTAGTTTGTGATTTGATCGGGAACATTCAAACAAAATATCAACACTTCAAAAACCCAGACGTATTGAACGCAATTTTGACTACGGGTGCTGAACGCGCGCGTATCGTTGCATCAGATACTTTGAACAAAGCAAAGGTTGCTTTAGGTTTAAAATAATTACAGTTTTACACAAAAACAAATAACAGAGGTAAAAAAAATGGAATACGATAAAATAACTTCTACATTTAATACTTTGATGCAGAAAAACCAACTGACCACAGAAGACAAACAGGCATTGACTGATATATTTAATCAACTGTTGCAAGATAATAAAAAATTGCACGCAGATAACGAAGAATTAAAAGATACAATATCAACCATTATGCCTAAACCTCCACACATTGAAATAACACGCTGTTTTTAAACTAACACTGGGAAGAACATAATAACACATGCCCAAATAAAAATAAAATGTCCACTTTTTGTGATCTGGTTCAAGTGGGCATTTTTTTATTTTCTATGATTATTTTTTTCTTTTATATAATCTGAATATAATTTAGACCACTGCATTAAATCATAATATTTACCATTCATAAAAACTGCCTGTCTGGAAATACCATCTAAAATTAGTCCTGTTTTTTCAGCTAATTCAGCAGAATCTTTATTATCAACAATATTCACACGCATAATTTTATTAACTTTCAATTTATTAAATGCAACATCTTCTATGACACGATAAGATTCTGATGCAAAACCTTGGCCACGCGCAACAGACACCAACCATACAGAATTCAATTTTAATACATTCGCTTCTTTATAGAAAGATATTTTCCGCACACCTATGAATTGATTATTATGAAATATATAAAACGTGCAAGCATCATTTTTTTCGCTTTCTGCATGATACTGCATCATCTTTAATGTATCCGCAACTGATTTGGGCAATATCTTAGGCGCTTTCATCAAAGGTTCGTATTTATAATCGTCTGGATTTTCGTTTTTTAATGCCGCATATATTATTTTTGCGTTTTCTATATTTGGTATTAAATGCCTTAATTCCAGTCTGTCTGTGCGTAAAGTTTTTGTGAAGTGTTTTATCATGCTATAACTGCCCTTTATGTTTTTTGATTGCCAACACAAAAACAACCAGGCCGATGATAACCATTATGCCGGACAATAACTGTCCCATTGTTAAACCCCACGAAGTTAAAAAACCAATCTGGGCATCTGGCTGACGAAATTGTTCACAGAATATTCTGAACGCACCGTAAAACACACAGAGCAAGCCACTGATTGCGCCGGGGTATCTGCGTAAATTTGTTTTTTTATACAATACGAACAATATTATAAATAAAACCAAACCTTCCAAGACTGCTTCGTACAGCGGGCTTGGGTGGCGCGGAAATTCTGGTCCACCACGAAATATTACACCAATTGATGAATTTGTTGGACGTCCCATAACTTCCATATTTATAAAGTTGGCTATGCGACCAAGTCCCAAACCAATTGGGGCCGCAACTGCCAATAAATCCAAGACACGCAAGGAATTGCGTATAACAGAACGGTCTGAAAATCTTTGTTTACGCACGAATAAAAGCGTTGCAACAATAACACCAATCAGTCCACCATGAAAACTCATCCCACCATGCCAAATTGCAAATATTTCCAACGGATTGTGTATAAAAAACGGCAGATTATAAAACAAAACATATCCCAAACGCCCCCCAAGGATTATACCGAATACCAAGAAAGTCATTAAATCATCCAATTGCTTTTTGGTTAAATAAATCTCTGAATCATCTTTGTGGGTTAAAACCTTTAACAACCAAAAACCCAAGACAAACCCCAAAACATAAGCCAAAGCATACCAGCGCACAGGCACACCAAATACTGAAAACGCAACTGGTGAAATCGGGTCCAGAACAATAGCCATTATAAAACATCCTTTCTTTGATTATTACTGCATATACTTTATTAAATCGTGAATTTTTTCAACCAAAAAATAAATAACAGAATATTACCCCACCTCCCGTCCTTCGGACATACCCCCCCAAGGGGAGAATTATTGGTTCCCCTCTATGGAGGGGTGGCACGAAGTGACGGGGTGGTTTCTTGTTTCCAAGTATTCGTATTCTCTTACCACCTCGCCCTACGGGCACTCCTCCAATGGAGGAGAACAAGTATCAGGCGCAAAAAAACCGCCGATAAAAACCGGCGGTATAAAATAATCATCAATTTGTGATTATTATTTTGCTTCGTCTGGTACAACAGAAACAGTCTTTCTGTCGCCGTTTCCACGTTTAAAAGAAACGATACCAGCAATTTTTGCAAACAAAGTATGATCTTTGCCCATACCAACATTCAAGCCCGGGTGAACAGATGTTCCACGTTGGCGAATAATGATATTTCCAGGTATGACGCGGCTGCCACCACTTTTCTTCACACCCAATCTACGTCCGGCTGAATCACGTCCGTTTGTAGAAGCAGAACCAGCTTTTTTATGTGCCATAATTAAACTCCTTACTTTTTAGTGGTCTGTGATTAGGCCTTGATTGATTTGATTTTCAAAACAGTGATAAACTGACGATGTCCGGCAGTTCTGCGATAATTTTGGCGACGTTTTTTCTTGAACACCAAAACCTTGTCATCACGTTTTTGTTCGATAACATCAGCAACAACAGAAGCACCTTCGATAAAAGGTGTACCAACTTTGTCGCCAACCATTAAAACCTGGTCAAAAGTGACCGAACCAGTAGCATTCAGTTTTTCAACTTTTACAATGTCGCCTTCTTGGGCGCGATATTGTTTTCCACCAGTCTGAAAGATTGCGTACATTTTTCTTTCTCTTGTTTTATTGTTCTTGCATTAAAAATTCCAACTTTGTTGAAATATTTATGCAAATTATATCAATAAAATACCAAAAGTCAACCCTTTTGCACAAAATTTTATGCAAATAATCTCCGGCACCATAAAAACTTTCGCGAACGAAATAGACGTGTTTGCTGTTATAAAAACAAAAAAAACACGACCAAACGATCGTGTTCCTTGTTATGTATTACACCAATTACAGCTCTGGCCCCGATGTCCATTTCGCATAGAATTTCTTAACACCCTTGGTCCCTTTGGATAAAGTTATACCATTCTTTTTGCAAGTAGCTGTGGTGGTATCGGCAGCATCACACCAACCAACAAAAGTGTAACCAGACTTGGTAGGTTCACCAGGGTCAAGCACCAACGGCAACAAACTTGTGTTATAACTTGCTGGCGTAATCCCGCTCAATTCTTCTGTACCGTCAATATAACGAATCTGATATGTCATGCTTTTTTGCCATGTACGCAGGCACTCTTGGTCTTCTTCACCAACTTCACATCCCATCCTTACACGCAAACACAACTCACGCAAGTTCGCAGAATCATACTTTGCGCTATCTGTCAGGCTCGTCGCATAGTTATTACCATTAAGAGTCGAATAACTCGTATCTGGTGCCCCGGTACCATACAATATTTCATTGATTGTGACAACATTCCGGCATGTGTTTTTACTATAATCTTCGTGCCAAGTGCATGCTGTACTATCCGCTTTATCAATAACAGCCATAACTTGACCACCTGCGGGCGCACAAACCATTGGCTCATAACAATGTGGAATTTGAGACTTTTGCGCACAATATGTTTTCAGACGCGCATTTGTCCAATCTTCACTTTCATATTCGTTATAACATTCCCATAATTCATCTAAACAAGTATCAAAATTATTTGCGTACGTTTCATAGTTCGACCTTGTTTCTGAATCTTCCTGTTGCTTGAATTCCAGACGTTTTTGTTGCAAAGCCTGTTGTGCGGCAACTTTCTGATAATTGATGTTTTGTGCAGTATTCTTTAATGATTCGCCATAAGCATCACACGCTGAATTTGCGTCCAACAAATATTTCTGCATAATTGAACGACGCGCATCAGCCACAGGACCACGCAAATTTACATACGGGTCAGACGATGATGTCGTTGTTCTTGTCCCTGTAGATGTTGTCGTTGTTGAATATCCAAAACACGATGCAGAAGATGACGCGGTTGCATTACCAG
This sequence comes from Candidatus Enterousia sp., assembly GCA_045634865.1. Lineage (GTDB taxonomy): Bacteria > Pseudomonadota > Alphaproteobacteria > Rs-D84 > Rs-D84 > Enterousia. The sequence goes on along the minus strand of JAZRBB010000006.1, from coordinate 5,151 downwards.
ACCCACGTTCATTCAACACAACATCACCATATTCAGCATCTGATGCGGTCGTTGTGGTTTCAACACGTATATAACTGTTGTAATTAAACGGACATGCAGTTGTTGCACCGTTCATACATTTTTGGTGTTTATTCCCCTCGGAATCCGTCACAGATGGTGGGGTACCACAAGCCTCATAAATACCGTTAAAGCAGGAATCCAAAACACGTCCGCAAACATTATTGTGCGCATATTCAAATAACTTATAACCCCATTTTTTTGCCAAAGTATCCAGGGTTGTGCCATCATTATCCATATCAAGTATATTTTTTGTCTGCCCCCCCAGCGCATTTATCACAGCCGAGTAAGAGTAGTTATATTTTGCCAGAATATTCTCCTCGTTATTTTCGTATTGTTTTGCCAAATCTTTTGCGTCTGCCCACGCTTTCAACTGTGCCATAATATCAGACGAAGAACCACCGATATTGCTCAAATCATCCAACTTGAATCCATAACTGTTGGAATCACAGTACAATGGACGACTGGAACAAGTGTTGGTCGAAGAACCATCGCTGTTATATTCCATAGAATGTTCTTTGCACCAATTTTTCATTTGGGTTGAATCTTTACCGTATTGTTCCATTGTTTCTTTCCATGAAACACAGTTCATAACCTGCTCTGCCTCCGTCAAAGTGAATGCAGATGCGATTTCATCACCCTTGCCCCTGGTCGCCATCAACAAAGATAATTGACCAGACAATGTAATCAATTCTTCGTTTGCACTTTCCAACGCTTCTTCTGCAGCCAAGAAATTAACAGCACGACCAGCGCAAGAACAGCGTCCCTTGGCCGTACTGCGCGCTGTGCAGATTTCGTCCATACATGCATAATACGAATCCATACAATTTGAATACGCTTCTGCAGAAATCAATCCAGTTGTTGAATCAATTATGTTGGAATAATTTCCGGTATATAACCTGCTGTTCAAATAAGAATATGTTGTATTAACGCTGGCACGATCGCCACCAGATGTTATATTACCAGTTGCAGCCACACGCGTTGCATTTGTCGCAGTACGCGCACGAACAGCACGATTATTCGCACCGGTACGCATAGCCTGGCCACGTGAAGAAATACCACGACTGACCACACTTGCATTTTGACGTGTTGGTGTTATTGAACGTGAAGAAACACTTCTGGTCCCAGCAGTTCCGCGCGATACAGTTGAACGCGACGCAGTTGAACGAGATGCACCAGTTGTTGCGCGCGATACGGTTGAACGAGAAATTGTTCGGTTAGATGTTCGTGATGACGAACGCGGGCTCTGCCGGCCAGTTGAAACAACACCAGCATTCTGGGGCGCAATTGGATCTGCCAACACAGAGCGCATTGAAATAAATGTCGAACAAACGAAAAATACAGTTGCCAGTAAAAATACTGTGCCAAGTGCATTTTTACATGAATTTGCATTTATACGAACAACCATAAGAATTCTCCTGCCTTTCTGTTATATGCCAAAACACCCAGATTTACGGGCTTAAATCACATAACATTCCTTCACTTAGAAAAATTATAACATTTTTCATCAACTGTGTAAATAACAAAAATTAAACACGAAGCATAAAATCAACTTTATTTTTATTGCTCGAATCGTTTTTTATAATTACGATATTGAACATGAAAAGATTTTTAGTTTCTTTTTTATCTTTGTGCACTGTCGGTTCCGCAATCGCAGATACCAATGTTATGTTTGGTGATAAAATAAATTCTCTGACCTTATACGCTGCGCAAAGTACTGGTTCCGGTTCGTTATTAAAATTGATTCAACCAGGCATTTGGGATTTTAATCCGCAAACTTTTTTATTGTTGCAATACAGCCAACCGATTAAGTTTTTCCGTCTGGATTCGCGATTGAATCTGGATATCGGACAAAACTTTGCTTATCGTTCCAGTCGTGGTTTATCTTTTATGGGAATCGGTATTTCTGTTGATACTGCATTGTTGCAATATGATGGCTGGTACATGGGAATTGGTATTGGTCCGTTTATGCGCAACAATATGGATTACTGGGTCGAAAGCAGATTGGTGTTTGGTGAAAAGTTTTTCATTGGGAGAAGTATATCTGACAATTGGCATGCAGAGATATTTACAATTCACTTTTCTAACGGCAATTTCACAACCCGTAATGAGGGCTTTAATTTCGCAGGTATGTCAATTGGATACAGATTTTAAGATAAGAAAACGCCAGCCATGGCGTTTTCAATTTATTTAAGAATAATTTTATGAATACGACCGCCATAAGCATATACCACAGGCACCCCTGCACGACGCGCGGCCTCCTGTGCACGATGCGCACCACGATTTGCCAATCGTGATATTTTTGCAGAAAGTTCATAGTCTTTTTTAGTCATTTATTTTGATTCCTTGATAAACTTATTGTAAAGCGCATCATCAATGATGTCAAGCACGTCGCTCCTGCCACGCGCAACAAGCTCATAATTATTTTCACCGTTATAATATAGTTCCCAATAATCAACTTTACGAACTGTATCTCTAAAATTTTTCATACTGCGGTTATATCTTCTGATAACATCTGATGATGGCACATCGTGTCCGCCCATAGCCACACGATGTTTTATACGCTCTATATTTTGTTTCACAGAATCCAGAAAAATGTATACAAGTATTATTTCATACTTTGCTTTGTGCGCCAGGCCTATAAGCCTGTTATGATAATTGCCTGAAATAGTCGACTCTAAAACAACAGACTTTTGTTCAGATATCAATTTATTAAACTTATCAAGTAATATGCGCCCCGAAAGTAGTCCAATGTCATCTTTGTAGCGTAAAGCAATTTCATCAGCATTTAAAAAAGTTATTGCTTCTTCCTTGACTAACTCGTGCGCCAAGGTGGTTTTTCCGGCCCCATTTGGTCCTGCGATAATATATAACCTATTTTTCATATGCGACATTATATCATAATTAAACATAAAATACTATCTGTATTTTTAAGAAAACGTACCTGTTGAGTGTGTATAACAAATAATCTATAATCGTATTGTCTATGACACGGCAACCCCAAAGAATTTATTTCGACGGCGGGGTTGAGTTGTAGGCCAGCAATGTCCCACTACCGTGGTTGGGGCGTTGCAAAAACCCCGCCATTTTGGCGGGGTTTCATTTTTTATTTATTCTTGTACTTTAACAACCATGATTGCATGTTGGCTTAACACGTGTATATGTGCCCGCAGGAACATATTTTACAACAGGTTTATATTGTTGCACTGTTTCACGAACAAAGTATTCACGTTTGATAACTTCTTCTTTTGGTTCCGCACAACCGCATGTATCACAAGTAGGTTTTACCCTTGGCATAGATTGTGTTCTGGTTCTGACAATGCCATCATCGCATTCGATAATTGTAATAACAGAACGATTTTCATATGTGGCCCTGTCTAACGCAGCGCGCATTTCTTGTTCATCACAAGTATTGATTGTTTCTTTGTAAAAATCAGATGCAAAAGCAGATGCAGATGCCAAAGTTGCAAATAAAGATACCAAGATAAGTTTTTTCATAATTCAACCTTTTTGTTTTGTTCTCTCTGGTTGGAATTGTAAAACATATTTTACTGCTTGCAAGTAATAAATAAATTTAGATTGACAAAACATTGTCCGCGTCTTATGCTGATACTAGACAAGTGAAAGAGGCGCTTATGACACCAAATTTGCAACAATTAAAACAAATTATTAAATACAGCGCTAAACGCATGTATTTTGGAAATTGGACACCCGAAAATTTGGATAATATATATTTCAAAACATCAACAAATCTGAAAACAGATTATATTTATATCGGTGATTTAACTGAAGATTTTATATGTGATGTATTGTGGTATGAAATGTCATATAATCCGGCACATTTTGGTGAAAAATCACCATTTAAAATAAATGGAAAAAATAGTTTATTATATTTTCTTGAAACGTATAGAAAATGGGCACCACTTAACTCAGATGGTTTGATGCCCCACGAAATCATGGAGTTGGTTTGGCAGATTACCGATTTTATAAAAGGTCTGGGCAAAGCAAAATTATACGACAGTTTTATAAAAACAGGAAAACTGCCAAAACGTTTGGATATATTATGCGCTGATGCAAACTATCATTTACTCAGCTCGTTACGCAAAGCAATCCACGCGATAACAAAACAAAACTATAAGGATTTACAAGATCCGGATTTCCAAGAACAAATGTTTCAGGTTATAAGTAAACGCCATCCAACATATAAACGTTCTGATATCAGTTATATGAATGTAAAAACAGAAACAGAAGTTCAACAAGTTGCGAAACCAATAGTTCACAAACAATCTAATGTTGTCCAAACATGTTTTCCTTTCAGCATCAGGACAGACGCACTGAACGAAATAAGACAAAATATTGGACAAGCCAAAAATGAAATCGCTTCGCTGGAACAACAAATCGAAGATTTGTCAGAATACGAAGGTGGCGCAGACACTTCTGAATTACGACAAAAGTTATGTCATGCAAAACAGAGATATGCTGGTCTTTGTGGCCAAGAAGCAAAATTATTGAAAAAAATAAAATCAGAACAAGAAAAAGACAGATAATAAAAAAGTTTGATGTGTTAAGACAAAATAAAAACCGCTGAAAACAGCGGTTTTATAAATTCGGTTCTTATATCTTTATCTGGATTTAATTCTGGCGACGACCTACTCTTCCGTGGCTTAAGCCAAAGTACCATCGGCGATACGGTTTTTCCCTGTCTGGTTCGGAATGGAACAGAGGGTTGCATCCGCTCTATAATCACCAGAATTAAATCCAGCATGTACATCATAATCAAAAATCATCCAATGTCAAGAATCTTTCAACGTTCTCTTCAAGCATTTCGTTTGAAAAATCAAACGAAAGATAAAAAGTCAATGGTTCGATTAGTAATGGTAAGCTAAATCCTTCACAGGACTTACACCGCCATCCTATCAATGTCCTAGTCTAGAACTGAACTCATGGGGATATCTTATCTTGCGACCAGCTTCCCGCTTAGATGCTTTCAGCGGTTATCTGTTCCGAACATAGCTACCCTGCGGTGCCGCTGGCGCGACAACAGGTACACCAGAGGTTCGTTCGACCCGGTCCTCTCGTACTAAGGTCAAGTTC
>JAZRBB010000005.1:0-63004 GCA_045634865.1 Candidatus Enterousia sp. | reverse complement strand
CACGAAATCTGGTGTCTGTGTCATATCAAACCTCTTGTTTTTTGTTTGTTTTGTTACCCACCTTCAAGTGTATGATTGCCTAACAAACTGGGTTTGTCAAACAATAATCGCATTTTTGTAAATTTTGCAAAATCCAGTTGCCTTTTATAAAAAAGAGTTTATAATAGTGTTCGTTTTCGGGGCCTAGCTCAGTCTGGTAGAGTACTTGGTTTGGGACCAAGGTGTCGAAGGTTCGAATCCTTTCGCCCCGACCAGAGAGTTAAAAACCGCCACATCGGGCGGTTTTTCTTTTGAAACCCAATATTTACACGAGTTCGAACTAACCAATTTTGAAAAGTGCTGTTTTTAACCTATTTTCGAACTTTTTAAGGAAAAAGGTTAGAAACCTAACCTTTTTCATGAGTTCGAAAAACATATTTCTACTGTTTCGCACCATAACCAATATATGCTTTATTAGCTGTTTCATAAGTAACAACAACATTTTGTCTATCTGATGTAAATCTCAAATCATCAGAATTTTTTGTGACAACCAAATTATTATCAGGATTACTCATAACAAATTCAATGGTTGCGTTATCTATATCTCGCCCAAACTGTAATTTCATTGTACCGTAATCACTTCCAGAAATACTAAAACAACGGCTGCCACAATATCCACCTTCCATATACACTATTGCCGGACCAACAAAGGTTGATTTTTCCACAGAAGCATCTTTTAATGATTTATAATTCGTAGATATATCTTGTTTTTGTTGACCCAAAAAATCAAACACCTCTATTCTACTATTATTGGAGAAACTTTTGTGATTAAAATCAATACCAACAATGCCATTTGTTGTTCGTTTTATATCATACACATTGCCCCAAGCACCGAAAGATAAGATTTCATAACCCTCCCCATCTTCTCGCGGGATTAAATGGGACGGTGTTGCTCCAGTACCAATACCAGCACCAAACAAATGTTCTGCAGGTGTAAGATTTGGTCCATTTCCACCAGAACCACCGCCACAAGCACCTAAGAAACAGGATACTAACAAGATAAGTTTTTTATTCATTTTTACCCCCTATTCATTACAAAAAGCATCAACTATTTTTCTGGAATTTTTTACTTCTTGAATAGAAGGGTTTGTTTTTGCGATAATCAATGCAGCAACTAGTATAGTTTTTTTGATATCCAATAATTCATCCAATATTTTAGGCAATAAATTATTTTCTATGTTGTCCCCGCGTTTTTCTTGTTCCAACATAAGCCCTTTTATGGACGGCTCTCCCTGCAAGGTTAATTCATTATAAATAGAATCAAGCAAACTCTCTATATTTTCTACACTATCTTGTATGTTTTCTTGTATGAATTCTTGATTTGACATAACATAACTCCTTATTAGTATAAATTAAACCGCCAAAGAAATTGGCGGTCAGGGAGTTTGCAATCATATATGTTAGATGACTTCGTGGCTTTCGGTTTTATCCCTGTTTTATAACCAACGACTCCCCGACCATAAGTCAGGGATGATAACGGTGCAAAAAAAACACCGATAACATCAATTTAACGATGCTTTCAGCACCGAACATATATGGGCTTGCAACAGCCCTGAATCCAATCTCTCAGATTCAGTTTTAATTATAAACTATTTATGAAGAATTGCAAATATAAGAAAAAATATTTAATAAAAATACATCTATAGGAGTATTCCATATTTTTCTTTCACCTCTTCAATCTCCCGCCCTATTTTTAGAATATCGGTTCGAGAATTGCTAATTAAGCCCGACCAGATTAAATAAAAAAGACCGCTTTTATGCGGTATTTTTTATTTAACCTTTGTTTCATCGGTGCGAAAAGGAGTCTTAGAACATTCAGGAAGAAGGTTCGACCCGCAGACGAAAGGCAGACGGCAGTATGCCGGTTCGCAACGCGAATGAGTCAAGGGAGTGAAGCGAAGCGAAACAATCCTTTCGCCATACTTTGTTATTGTTCATCGAGGGGAATCGCCCCGACCACGAAATTTATGCCACCACTTTTGTGATTATTTTCTGTACAAAATCAAACTTGTCATGATACAATGTAAAAAACAAGGATATATCCATGGCAAAGATTTTTATTGTTGGTGGCCCAGGTAGTGGAAAATCTACTTTTGCAGAAAAACTTTCATCGGAATTGAATATTCCTCACTTTGATTTAGATGATATAAAATGGATAAATCAGACAAACAATTTTAATGTTGAACGTCCAAAAGAAGAACGTCTGAAATTACGCGATAAAATTTTAGCAGAAAATGATAATTGGATTATAGAGGGCGTGTATACGAACGATTGGATTATACCTATATTGGAACAAGCAGACCGTATCATACTTCTGAAGCCACCAACAATGGTACGTCAATGGCGAATAATTAAACGTTCTTTGCGCAGAATGCTACATATTGAACAAAAAAAATACAAAGAAAATTTAATCACTTTGTTCAAACTGTTATTTTGGTCACGTTCTTATGATAAATATTTCCCAGAAATACTGGAAAAAATAAATAAATTTGGGAAAAAAGCAGAATTTATCAGATAATCTCGAATCGCAAAGCATCAACCACGTATTCGAGAAACCCATGCCCGCACCAATATTTTATTGACAAAATCATTTTTTATAATACAATTTATCCAATCATAAAAAAGGCACAACAATGACATTGTTAAACAAGAAAACTGTAAATCATGCTTTACAATATCTGGAAACCGTCCCCAGAGTCAAAAGCATATTAGATAATTTGACAGATATAGAATATAATTTTGCCGATGACCTGCGTGGAATTGCATGTTTTGACAATGGAAAAATCACTTTCAGAAACACTGATATAGATTTGAGCGAACCAGAAAATCGTCTGGGACTATACACAACTTTGGCACACGAACTATGCCACGCAGATCAAAAAAACGACGGCCTACATTTCACAGACCTGCGTAATGCGTCTTTTGGCGATACGTTCCGTATTGCTAAAATGATGGAAGTTGAAGCATTTTTGGTATATTCCATGGTTGCAAATGATTTAATAAAACGTCCAGAATTTCACGATTGCTACCATTCAATACACAGCATCTATTATCAAGCAGAATTACAACTTGCCAATAACGACATTTCTTTGGCAAATACTAACTTTGCATTAACCTATTGGCAAAATGCCCGGGATACATATATAAACATCCCCGAAGTCCGCGACACAATAAATTCATTTTATGTGCAATATACACAACAAGCATTTCATCAGGCTTTGCTGATGCATGCCCCTATTTTTACAACCAGATCATCAAATCGCACTACACCACTGGAAGCGATAAACAAGTATGTTGCAAGAATGAACTTGAAAAATGTGAGCGCAGAGTCGTTTTTGCAAAATGATTTTGATAATGCCCGAACCACAAGTAATTATCAAGACGGTGTGACTGTGTTGGATAGGTCTGGCAACAAATTCTTGAATCTGTCACAACATCCGACAAATCCGTTTATTGATAAAATTACTTATTTTGATAACAATGAACCATACACATTTGTGTTGGTGGATGTGAAAACACGTACACCAATCGGAATGTTCCAACCAATAAACCGCAAAGAACAAAAAACACGTTAATAAAAACCACGTTTTTATTTGTGTTTTACAAAAAATTCATATATCATTAAGACTTGTCATCGGGGTGTAGCGCAGTCTGGTAGCGTGTTTGTCTGGGGGGCAAAAGGTCGCGGGTTCAAATCCCGCCACTCCGACCACCAATTTTCATTATTGCGCACGAAGTGCACAATTAAGAAAATTGAGTGTCGCGCCGTAGCTCAGCAAATTCTTGGAAATATTTTCTACACTTTAAGAACAGCGAAGGCGGACAGAAAGTATATAAAGTCGTGCAATCGCGCCATAGCAATATTCGTCATCTAGGAACCAATATTTTTCGCTTGTTTATTTTCAATAAAAACACTACAATATAAGGCATGTGGAAAGGATGCTTTTTAGCTATTTTATTATGCGTATTATCAATGCCTGTTATGGCGGCTGGAAATTATATTCCAAAACAATTCAGTAATGTCAATACTGGCGAAGGCATGTATCCATATTCCTTGAACAATCGCCGCAACAACAGTTTTACCACAACCAAAAAAAATAATGTATCTGGGATTGGTGGCGCAACGCCTATGCAGTCTGTTGGTAAACGCGGTGTTGTAAAACGCCCCAGCCCTGCCCGCGCTGCCACAACAACCACTACAAATACCAGACGGGTTGTTCCCCGTTCCAATACTGCACGCAGCGCGACAAATAACAGCGCTATGCGTAACACGTATTCGAATAACAATCGTGGCGTTGTTGCACGCAGTAGCGCCCGCAATAATACCGCCCGGGCGGCAACAAATGTTCGAACAACCAACCTACGCCGTTCTACTACGATAACAAACACATCGTCAACAAATGGCACTTCACAAAAATGTTTTGCGAATTACAAAGAATGCATGGAAATGTATTGTTTGCGCGAAGATACCGCATATAACCGATGTTATTGCAGCGCAAAACTGGCACAGATAGATTCTAAATATCAGAAAACAATTGATGAAAAGATTCAACGAATAATCGAACTACAAAACACAACCATTAAACCATCATCAGACAATGAAGAAATGACATCTGTCGAAAAATATTGGAACGAAACCGTTGGTCAATATACCGGAACAAACCCATGGGTAAATATTGACAATGCATTGAAAATCGATTGGGCCAGCACTGAAAGTCGCGTTCGTGGCCAAAACGCGTTTAACACTGGACATGAATATTGTGTTGGATATTTACGCGCATGCTCTTATATGGCATCAAATCTGCGCGATGCATATAAATCAGAAATTGCACGCGATTGCGCAGCATATGAATCAACCCTGCAAAAAATACAAAACGCCGCAGAAAGCGTGATTGCAAATTACGAAAATCAATAATTTTGATTTTTACACCACAAATTATGCTTGTATATATTCCGCACTAAATCATCACTAATTATTTGCCAGTCTGATTGATGCCCATATATAATATCACAGTTGCAAACCGTATTATTCAGCGATGCTGTATTCAGACTGCAAGATGCGACGAATATCAGCCACACCAGTTTTATAAACCTTGTCATCTAAAATCCTGTTATTTTGCAAAGATTGTTTAATTTGGGCTTTTGATTCTTGGGCTATGTTCATACGACATTTGGCATCCGCGACTTTTTCACCACAAACAAATGCGCCAAATACAACCCCACCAAGCAAAAGTATTAAATATATTTTATTCATATTTTCACCATAAAAAACTGCCGTTTGTAAAAACGGCAGTTTTATTTTACCTATGATATATCTCTTACTGATTCATCGCAGAAAAGAAGTCATCATTTGTTTTTGTTAAACGCAACTTATCCAACAAGAATTCCATCGCTTCCAGCGTTCCCATTGGATTGATTATGCGACGCAAAACATACATTTTTGATAATGTATCTTTTGACACCAACAAATCTTCCTTTCGGGTTCCTGATTTTGTAATATCAATGGCAGGATACACACGTTTATCAGACAATTTTCTGTCCAAAATAATTTCGCTATTACCTGTACCCTTGAATTCTTCGAACACAACTTCGTCCATCTTGGAACCCGTATCAATCAAAGCAGTAGCAATAATCGTCAAAGAACCGCCACCTTCGATATTACGTGCAGCACCAAAGAAACGTTTTGGCCGTTGCAAAGCATATGCATCAACACCACCTGTTAAAACCTTTCCGCTGGACGGAACAACAGTATTGTATGCGCGTCCCAATCTGGTAATAGAATCCAACAATATCACAACATCCTGACCAGCTTCGACCAAACGTTTTGCCTTTTCAATAACCATTTCAGCAACTTGAATATGACGCGTTGCAGGTTCATCAAATGTTGATGAAATAACCTCACCCTTAACACTACGTTGCATATCAGTCACTTCTTCTGGACGTTCATCAATCAACAAAACAATCAATTTCACGTCTGGATAATTCGTTGCAATAGAATGTGCGATATTCTGCAACATAACTGTTTTACCAGTCCTTGGTGGTGCAACAATCAATGAACGTTGCCCTTTGCCAGTCGGTGAAATCAAATCAATAACACGCGCAGACAAATTACGTCCTTTGTCGGTATCATTAGCAACTTCCATTTTCAATTGTTCATCTGGATACAATGGTGTCATGTCATCAAAAGAAATACGATGACGCAAATTTTCAGGATCACCGCCATTGACACGTTCAATCGTTTCCAACGCAAAATAACGTTCTGATTCATTTTGTGGTGCCTGAATTTGCCCTTCTATATAATCACCAGTTTTCAAGCCGTATTTTTTAATCAGATTTGGCGAAACATATAAATCATCAGGGCCTGCCAGATAATTGCTTTCAGGTGCGCGCAAGAAACCAAAACCATCCTGCATACGTTCCAAAACGCCATCACCAATCAAAGTGATAGATTTATCCGCCGCATATACGCGCATAACCGCAAAACGCAGTTGCTGAACATTTAATTGTGAAGGATTTTCAATCCCCATATCTTCTGCCATCTTCAACAATTGTTGAGGTGACTTTGTCTTCAATTCATTTACATGCATAAAAAAACCTTTTGGAAATCACACTCAGAGAATTCTGGTGTTCTGTTGTGTGTATTATAGTAAAAAATAACATAAAAGTCAAGTTGTAAAGAAAAAGTGGCCATCTGACCACCAAATCTTTTAGATATGCAATGCTAGTTCCACCTACTGCTATCAAATGCGGTTTTATCAATACCAGCTTTTGTTAATTCCTTAGTGATATTGATTTTCCCGATGGCATTATTGAAACGAGACGCTTTACCAGCCGAAACAACTTCGGCGCTTGCTACTTTAAAAAGTTCTTTTTTAGCCATTTTTATCACCTTTTACGTTATCTCTCAGTCCTCATAATACCCCAAACCCTGTTTTTGTCAAGAACAATTTTGTCCTTCTACAAATTTTCTTCACAATCTGCGCCATCGTCTGTTTCAGAATATTCTTCAACCACGATTGGTGCAGCCTTGGCAGGTTCGGTATAATGTACTTCTTTTACAACACGCACCCGGCGGTTTTCCGCATTTGGTGTATTATTTGGTGTCGGCACTTTCAGGTCTTCTTCACCCGCAGAAACCGCAACAATTTGGGAAGAAGGGATACCATATTCTATCAGCATCTTCTGCACAGCCTCTGCCCTGCGTCCACCCAAAGCATAGTTATAACTGTCGGATCCAACCGTATCAGTATGTCCAACAACAGACACTTTGATATTTTTATTTTCTTGGGTTGTTGTTGCCAACTTCTTTATCAATTCATCATATTCTGGTTTAATTATCGCCTTGTCAAAATCAAATCTGATTTCGAATACTTCTTCCATAACATGCTGTGTTGGTTCTAACGGAATCTGCTGCACCTTGATAACAGTTTTTTCAGAACTTGGTGCTGGCGCATTACCTAAATCATCCAAGCGCTTGTTTATTGCAGCCAATTCAGCACGCATCGCCATCATCATATCTACGAATTCATCACGTGAAACATAATCGCCGTCCAAGCCGTTTGTATCACCAGTACTGTTCGCGTTTTCCTCACCACCATAAATATTTTGATTGAATACTAACGGCTGTTGTGCAGGAACCGACACAGGTTGTATCAAATTAGCAGGGATATTGACATTGTTCACAATAATCACACCATCACGCGAACGCGACGTACCAGACATAGCATTCAAACGACGTGTTTCTGGATAATATTCTTCTTTTTCAGACTTATCAACAATGGTTTCAGACTTTACACGCGTTGGCGCAATTCCTTTACCATCCCTACAATCTTTCAATGCCTGCAAAGTATTCAGAAAACGTTTTCTGCATTCGTTTGCCGTATCATCTTGACCACTGGATGTAGCAGACAACCAGCAATCAAACTTTGCTTGGGCTTCTGCCACCAACTGGGGCTGATTATCAATCGCATCTTTTCTGAATTCATCCATCAAATTATTATATCCGGTATATATCTCAAATCTTTCGTTATCGTCATCAATCTCCCAGTTATCCAAAGATTCAGGATAAGGTGTTTCACCAGAAAAAGCACTGACCGCCTTTTGCGCAAATAATTCACCCACCATTGGATACCCGCTGGTTCGCGCATTATAAATTGCATAAGAACGATAATTCATAGCCAATTGGTTCAAGAAAGAATCCTGATGTGGTGCATCATTAACATTTAGCCGTTCAACATAATCAACGGTCGGCGTATCGTATTCAACATATTCATCGCCACCATTATTTGTCCCGGCACAACCAGTCAAAGCCACTGCTGTTAATAACGCAAGCACTGAAACAATGTTTTTGTTTTTCATACCAGATTCCTTTCCTTGTTAAACTTATGAAATATTATAACATATTTTGAATAATCGAGTAAAGCGAAAACAACATTGAAAAATGTAAATTATTAAATTTTATTATTTATCAAACGACTGCAAAGCCTGACCACCGAACGAAGAAAGCACACTTGAGATACCACTGCCACCACTTGCGCCCAATGTTTGCGCCATCCCCATAACGTCAGACACCCCTGCCGTCCCTGTTGCTGTTCCAACTTTGCTGATTGTTCCAACCAAGAAATTACCCCATAATTCTTTTTTCTTTTTACTGATTGAACTCGGGTCACACCTTGCCGCCTTTTCCATTAAACCCTTGACCTTTGACAATTCAGACTTGGTATAATCTTCTGGTCCAAAAGGCAACTTGCCTAAAATAACATATATATTCGAAACATTTTTCCCATTACTTAACTTATCAGAACTAGCCTTTGGGAATCCCTCCCAAATATAACTGCCCGCTTCTTTGTTATTAAAAACTTCGTAACAACCATCTTTATCTTGATTTTCCATACAATTTTTATAACCATTGCCAGCAAGCACCCACGAACCACTTATAGCACTTTCCTTGGTCGTATTACCAATTTTTGCCCATTCTTTAACCAAATCATTTACGGTGCTGATTTCGCTGGACGACGGAACACAATCCGCCCCAAGTTGCTGTTGATCCTTCTTTAATTGCTGAACATCTTGGACCAAACCAATAACTGCAGGTAACAAACTGGCCGCACTTTGCAATCCCCCAGACATCCCGCCAGAATCTTGCGTGGCAACGGGTGCCGCTTTCTTTATAGAATTTTGTTTATTAACAACAATCGCGCCCAATGACACAGATGGCACAATAATCATCATGACAAAGATTGATAATAACTTTTTCATTCTCTCTTGCTCTGCATTATATCACAAAAAAATATCATAATAAATATAAAAATTGCATTTTTATTTACAAAATATTAAACTTGGGATGTGAAAGAAAATCGACGCAATTTTATAATTATATCAAAACATAAACGTCTGACCCGATTATGGCAGTTTTTCTTTACCGGATGGGGGCTGGTTATGGTTGCTGTTTTGGCTGCTGCCCCGCTGTTTACTAAACAGATTTTATGGACACCGATTACCGCAATAAATATGAAAGATGTTATTCGTAATCAGTTCAAAATGACTAATGCGACATTTGTTGGTACTGACAAAAATAACAATCCGTTTAAAATAAATGCTGTATCTGGCACACAAAAATATGACAAGCCTGATATTGTATTTTTGGAAAAACCGTCTGGAACTGTGGTTCGTGATACAGACCAAGGGAAAATCACAGATAATATATCTGCCAATTCCGGTCAATTCAATCGCAAAGAAAAAGTACTTACACTTAACGGCGATGTTCGTGTTGATTCCAGCAATGGCGATAAAATATTAACAAACGAAATGGTGATACGGCTATGATAAAAAATTCTGTATTGAAAGTAGAACATCTTTCTAAAAACTATGGCAAACGTGTTGTATTACGTGATATTTCTATGATTGCTAATCAGGGCGAATCGGTCGGACTATTGGGACCAAACGGCGCAGGAAAAACGACCGCTTTTTATTGTATTACTGGCCAATTGGCTGCAACCAGCGGACAAATTTTCCTGAATTCCCAGGATATTACACACCTACCTTTTTATCAACGTTCGCGCCTACACATTGGCTATTTACCCCAGGAAAACAGCGTGTTTCGTGGTCTGTCTGTGGAAGATAATATATTGGCTATATTGGAAGTATTCGAACCGAATCGGGATAAAAGATACGCAAAACTTGATGCATTGCTTGATGAATTTGCAATTGCGTTTTTGCGGAAAAGCCCTGCAACATCTTTATCTGGTGGTGAAAGACGTCGTGTTGAAATTGCACGTGCATTGGCGAATGACCCAAAATTTATTTTATTAGACGAACCATTTGCGGGTATTGACCCAATTGCTGTGAATGAAATTCGTGAATTGGTTTCCCAATTGAAACATCGTGGATTGGGCGTTATTATCACCGACCACAATGTTCGTGAAACCTTGGGAATTACAGACCGCAGTTATGTTCTGCACGACGGAAAAATCTTGAAACACGGAACAACTGATGAAATCGTCAAAGACGAAATGGTCAAGAAAGTTTACCTGGGTGAAAATTTCACCATGTAAAAAAATCACTTATAAAAACATAAAGAATCAAAAGGAGAACAAAGAAATGTTTGCTGTTGAAAGTGTACATGCGCGTCAAATTATGGATAGTCGCGGAAATCCAACAATTGAATGTGATATAACTTTATCAAATGGTGCATTTGGTCGCGCTTCTGTGCCATCTGGCGCATCAACAGGTTCGTTTGAGGCACTGGAATTGCGCGATGGCGGAAATACTTATATGGGCAAAGGTGTATTGAAAGCAGTCAAAAATGTAAACGAAATAATCGCCCCTGCCTTGATTGGTATGGATGCTGAAAACCAAGTTGCAATTGATGAAAAAATGTTGGCTTTGGACGGCACACCAAACAAAGATAATTTGGGAGCAAACGCAATATTGTCTGTTTCTTTGGCTGTCGCACATGCTGTTGCAAATGCAAAACATATTCCATTATATAAACACATTGCAGACATTTTTGGCAATCCAAATCCTTGCGTTTTGCCACGTCCAATGATGAACATAATAAATGGTGGCGCACACGCAGATAATGGCTTGGACGCCCAAGAATTTATGATTATCCCAAACGGCGCAAAAGACGAAGTCGAAGCGATTCGTATGGGTTCTGAAATATTCCACAACCTGAAATCTATTCTGAAAAAATCTAAACACAGCACAAACGTCGGCGACGAAGGTGGCTTTGCGCCAAACTTTAACACATGCCACGAAGCATTGGATACAATTGTTGAAGCGATTCGGGTTGCGGGTTATAAACCAGGCGAACAAGTATCAATTGGTTTGGACGTTGCATCATCTGAATTTTTCGATAATGGTGTCTATCATTTTGAGGGCGCCGATAAAACATCTGATGAAATGATTGCTTTCTATGAAAAATTGATTGCTGAATATCCTGTTATCTCAATCGAAGATGGTATTGCCGAAGAAGATTGGGACGGATGGAAAAAATTGACCGAAAAAATCGGAAATAAATGTCAGTTGGTCGGCGATGACTTGTTCGTCACAAATCCGATTCGTCTGAAAAAGGGCATTGACAACGGTGTTGCAAATGCAATACTTATCAAAGTAAACCAAATCGGTTCATTGACTGAAACTTTGCGTGCAATTAAAATGGCACAAGATGCGAATTATGGTGTTGTAATTTCACATCGCAGTGGTGAAACAGAAGATACAACAATCGCCGATTTGGCTGTCGCAACAAATGCTGGTCAAATCAAGACGGGTTCTATGTCGCGCACAGATCGTATGGCGAAATATAACCAACTGGTAAGAATCGAAGAAGAACTTGGTACGAAAGCAAAGTACGGTATATAGAAAAAATGTTATTTGGTATAAACGTTTTGGTGTGGGTTAAATATGTGGCAATAGTATTGATATTTGTCAGTATAGTATTCGCACCCGTTTATATCGCATGCGCAAACAACCGTTCTAATTACGATTTAATGCGAACACGATGCGGCGCCTGGATGTTTGGATGGACAATAATCGGCTGGTTTTTCGCATTGTTTGTTTCTGCAAAAAAATAAAACAAAAATATTACAACCTTACAATTTGCTCTGGATTAGTTTTCAGAGATTCTATGATGGCATTTAATTTATCCTTGTGCTCCAAGAATACTTTTTTATTCGCTGCATCTAAATTATTTATGGCAGGCAATTTAACAGTCAAAGGATTTACGTGCTGACCATTTTTAATAACCTCATAGTGCAAATGCGGACCTGTGGATAATCCCGTTGAACCGACATAACCAATCGTCTGGCCCTGACGCACAACAGTTCCGACATTTACCCCCTTGGCAAATCTGGACATATGGGCATACAATGTTTCGTATGTTCCATTATGACGTATTTTTACAAAATTACCATGTCCGCGATTGAAACTGCGCGCAACAACGCGCCCTGCACCAGCCGCTGGAATTGGTGTTCCAGTAGAGGCGCGAAAATCAACCCCTTTGTGTGCACGTGTAAAGCCCAACACAGGATGCTTTCTGCGTGTTGAAAAACTGGACGTCACTTTTGCATTGTTTATTGGTGTTCGTTTCAATGATTTAATCGCACCATTACCATTTTCATCATAATAGCCAACCCCACCATCAGACCGAACAAAACGATACATTTGGACATTACCACGCAGAGCCTCAAATGCAACAGCAATCACGCGCCCATTATCAACCTTTTTATCAGACGCATAATTTTCTTCGTATAAAACAAAGAAATGTTGACCTGCGCGCACATCACGTTCAAAGTCCATTTCAAATGCCAGCAAATCATAAACATCTGCCAATATTCCCGCAGGAATTCCACCACGCATCCCAGCCAGATAAAAACTGTCCCCGTCCAAGATTTCGCCTTCTTTATAAGCAATACGTGTATCACGTTCTATTGTCACCTTTTGACATTGCCAATCGCCTGCTTCATCACAACTAATTTCAACCCTTTGCCATGGCCCATTTAAAATTACAATTTTGGAAATTGGTTTATCTTCGGACGGTTTAATAAATTCGATTTTATCAGACCCAGCATGCAAAGTCGTAAAATCAGCATCTTTCTTCAATGATTTAGCAATCGTATCTATGTCACGCACAGAAAAACCCTGACCAGAAAAAATCTTGGACAAAGTATCACCAGACTTAACCTCTATAACCGTTTTAATTTCAGATGGCGCGAACACAGCATCACGCGCAGGTTTATAGAAACACAATACCCCCAAAGCGACAACAACCATAATTGCTGCGACCCACAACACAATGCGCGACAAGGCATTTATATCACGCGCTTTCCTGCAAGATTTTGTCAAACCGACATTAATCTTTCTGATAATATATTTTGCTTTTTTCATAAGCGCAATTATAATAAAAATATGAATATAAATCAAGCCTTCGCAATTTTACAAAAATCTGGTGGCGTTCGTGCCGCCCGTATCATTACTGAAAAGCATAAAAAGATGTCTTTTTTCAGGGTGTTGCGCTATGCGCGATTATTGCGTTGTGGTATGCCAGTTGCAAAAATCATACATTCCAAATGGTTTTATGGTTTGGAATTTTATACAAACAAACACACACTGGACCCACGCCCAGATACAGAAACACTGGTGTCATCGGTTATAAACGATTGTCGTGAAACCAAAGAACGCAGAATATTAGACTTGGGAACCGGCACTGGCTGTATAATATGCGCATTATGCAAAAATGTTAATGGGCTGAGCGGAATTGCGATTGATAAATCAAGGCGTGCCTTGCGTGTCGCAAACAAAAATATAAAAAAACTATCTTTGCGCGACAAGATAAAAACCAAGCATGCAGATTTTGCAAATTTCAAATCCGATGAAAAATTTGATATCATCGTATCAAATCCACCATATATAAAATATGGCGATACACGTGTAAATGATGCCGCAAAATTTGACCCCAAAATCGCACTATATGCAAAAAACAATGGAATGATGGCATACGAACAAATTGCAAAAAATGCAATAAATCTGATAGCAGATAATGGCAAAATATATTTGGAAATCGGCATTGGTATGGCAAACCCAGTTATAAAAATATTTGATTACTTTGGCTGGAAATTCGAACGCACAGAAAAAGATTTAGCGGGTCTGAATCGCGTCTTGGTTTTTACGCGGTAAAAGAAAAACCCTGAAATTAATCAGGGTTTAATCTATTTTTATCTTTTTATACCTTTGATTTTTTCGTTTATCATTGTAAAAATTGTTGTAGTATTTAGTTCTGGTTTTACAACTTTTTTCTGTTTTTCTTCTTCTTCAATTTTCTTTCGTCTTTCGCGTCTTGTATCTTGTTGTTTTTTGTAAATAGATTTAAAAGCATTCAACAATTCTGATATAGTCTTAATATTCAAATTATAGATTTGTTTGTTATCAATAAATAATTGTGTCCTTTCTGAATCTATAGTCCCATTTTCTGAAACTTTTGAATCTATAGGACCACAATAGGATGCCACTCGGAAATCAACAATTGTTTTCCCTTTGAACAAAATTTTGTATGTATCCCAAGCAGTACAATCAAAATCCAAAGTTTCTTCTGCTTCAATATACATATCATCGGTTCCGTTTTGTGCGTTTTTTATTATTTCTGTCTCTATTTCCCTTAACGCATTTGGTGTTAATGTCATTTTATATCCTTTTTGTTGTGTACAAATTGCACTTTTATTGTTTTAATCGCTAATAATATAGACCCAAATAATAAAATGTCAAGTATTTAGACAAAAAAATATAAAAACACACTATTTATAATCAACCAAAAAATTTATTGCGTTTCTTTAACCAATCAATTGAAGTTTCCATGCCATGGCCATGAATAACCCATGTTCCGTTTAGCAAATCTTTTTTATATAATTTGCCGATAGATTCAAACAATTGTTTTTCATCACCACCCGGGAAAGAGGTATTTCCATAACTTTCTTGGAATAAAGTATCACCAACCATTAAAATATTATATTTTGGAAAATAGAACATTAAACCGCCAGGTGTATGTCCAGGGCTTTCCATTACTTCCATATCTATGCCAGGTAAAATTTCGATTGTTCCCAATGGTATATTTTTTGGTTTTTTATAATCTGGTGTAATTTGTGGGATATTAAACATATCTAATAATCCATTACCCCAACCAATTAAAAAATTATCTTTTTCACTTAAAAACCAATCGACATCAAATTTCTTTGCCAATGCTGGTGCGGCAGCAATATGATCAGGATGTCCATGTGTCGCATATATCGCACGCAAGTTTAACCCGCGTTCCGATAAAACATTTTCCCAATCAGACGCCCGACCCCACGCATCAAAAATTACTGCATCACACCCCACCGACACCAACATAGAAATGGTATTTTCAGGTGGCAAATGTAAAACCTCAAATTTTATTGCGTTATTTTTTGGCATTTGATTTTTTAGATGCTGGTTTTGCGGTTGCCTTTTTAGTTGTTGCTTTTTTACCAAACACAATTTCCTTAATTTCTTCGCCAGACAATGTTTCTTTATCCAACAATGCTTTGGCCAATTTATCAACGGTTGCTTTGCCCTTGGTCAATATAGATTTAGCATTTTTATGTGCAGTATCCAACCAAACACGAATTTCATTATCAACCAATTCGGCTGTCTTTTCAGAAGCGTTTTCAAGCGCAATTCTTTGTCCAAATGTATTCGCCTGATTGATCGCAACCAAACCGATTTTATCAGATAAACCTGCGGTAGTAATTGAATAGCGCGCCAAACGTGTTGCCTGGGCAATATCACTTTCTGCGCCAGTTGTAATTTTATTCGCACCAAAGAATAATTCTTCAGATGCACGCCCTGCCAAAGACACAGCCAGATTCGCACGCACTTCATCCAAAGTCATAGATACTTTGTCATCAATCGGCAAGTGTTGCACCATACCCAGCGCACGTCCACGCGGTATAATTGTCGCCTTGTGTATTGGGTCTGTGATATCTTTATAATGCAAACTGACAAACGCATGCCCTGCTTCGTGATAAGCAGTCAATTTAATATCTTCTGGGCGCATTTTGCGATTTTTCTTTGGCCCCATTAAAATTTTATCGCGCGCTTCTTCCACATCACTTTGTTCAACAACTTTGTGGTCGCTACGCACAGCATGCAAAGCAGCCTCATTCAACAGGTTTTCCAAATCTGCCCCAGAAAATCCAGTTGTTCCACGTGCCACATCCATCATATTTACACTTTCACCAATCTTGAATTTTTTCGCATGCAAATCCAGTATAGCACGACGTCCTTCTAAATTCGGCAATTCAATATTTATTTGTCTGTCAAAACGACCTGGACGCAACAAAGCCGCATCCAACATATCAGGACGATTTGTCGCAGCAATTACAATAATGCCAGTATCATTTGCAAACCCGTCCATTTCAATCAGCAACTGATTTAATGTCTGTTCGCGATCATTATCGTTGTACGAATGTTTGCTTCGACTTTGACCAATAGCGTCAATTTCATCAATAAATAAAATACATGGCGCATTACGTTTTGCCAAATCAAAAATCTCTTTGATTTTTGCAACACCCAGACCAACAATAATACCTGAAAAATCACTGCCCGATGTAGCAAAGAACGGAACGTTTGCCTCACCTGCGACAGCACGCGCCAACAAAGTTTTACCAGTACCCGGTTCGCCAGACAGCAATATTCCACGTGGCACACGCGCACCCAAAGCCTTGAACTTTTCTTTATTTTTCAAGAAATCGACCACTTCCATCAATTCTTGTTTTTCAGAATCAATACCTGCAACATCATTAAATGTTGTTTTGGTTTTGCCGGTTGTAATTTTTGTTGGATTTTGACCAATCAAACTGCGCGTAATGCCACCACCATTATTGCCACCGCGCATTAAACGTAAAAACCAGAATAAAAATAGCAAGCCGACCAACAGCGGAACCCAACGCGCAATAACATCAAAGAAAGAATCCCGATTATTGATAGATACAGTCGCACCATTTTTAGAAATCTTTTCCAATAATTCAGGATTATAAGTAATCGTTGCGTGATATGGCGTACCATCCTTTAATTTACCAGTTGCAATATCATTACGACCGATTTCCATTGTTTTTATGTCATTTGCACGACGCAACACATCTGAAAAAGATAATTCAATCGGTGCTTTGACCGTATCATTACCAAGATTTTCAGTCCTGAAGCCACCAAAAAACAGCACACGTGCGCCCAACACAAAAAACAGCACGATAAACACTATTAAATAAAATTTGGAACTATCTTTTTTATTAAAATTATTGTTTTTTTCGTTTTTCATATCTTTTCCTGAACGTTGTTCTTTTTCCTTCGGGAACGATTAAGATTCTGTCCCCAAGCCTGCGAATCGTACAATGTCCCAATGTAAACTGACAATCGCTATGCAAATTACATAGTGCATTCTGCAACGAATTCAACCGTGGTAAATAATCCCCTTTGCCGATTTTCTGAATCAGCAATCCCAACAATTTTAGCCTAACTTCTTCCGCTTCGTCAAATAAAAAAGATGCAGTAAACATTGTGCCCCATGGACGCAGAACTAATTCCAATCTGTTTTCGATATATTTATCCATCCATTGCCTTGTCCGGCCAAGGTTTTCGATTGCCAACAAAACTCTGGCATCAGAAATCCCCAATTCGTCATTTAACAAATGCCGATTTTTCCGCATTTTTACACGTGTATAGTGTTCATCGCTGTTCATAGAATCGGTATAATATTTGATATTATTGTCATCACAATATTTTTTGATTTCAGAACGCGACACCCCCAACAACGGGCGCAGGATTTTAACCCCATCACGTTCAGATTCCTGCATCATACCCGATAAACCATACAAACCACTGCCACGCGACAGATTCATTAAAAAGGTTTCGATTTGGTCATCGCTTTGATGCGCAGTCAACAAATATTCAATACTGTTTTCATGACAATAATCAATCATCATCTGGTACCGCGCCTCACGCGCAGCCGCCTCTAAACCATTTTCTGGCTTTGCGGCGTCCCAGTAAAAAACTTTGCATGGAACATTTAACTGCTTACACACATTGACAACATAATCTGTTTCGGTGTCTGCTTCGGGCCTGAGTCTGTGATTCACATGCAGACAAACAATATCAGCGCCAATTTCATGCAACCAATACAACAAGCACATAGAATCAACGCCGCCACTGACTGCAACAGCCAATTTATTACCCTGATATTTAGGCATAAAATCTGTAAACTTTTTATTCATAACAAGAATATTTTATGTTATAATTTCCAAAAATAAAGGAAAAATACATGAACAAGAAAATAAAAACAGTAGCAGTATATTGCGGACATCAATTGGGTTTATACCCTGCATTTGAACAAGACGCCAAATTAATGGGCGAACTTATTGGAAAAAATGGTTTGAACATGGTATTTGGTGGTGGTGATGTTG
Source organism: Candidatus Enterousia sp. (assembly GCA_045634865.1). GTDB lineage: Bacteria > Pseudomonadota > Alphaproteobacteria > Rs-D84 > Rs-D84 > Enterousia. The sequence continues at coordinate 44,498 of JAZRBB010000005.1, read as the reverse complement.
GACTAATGGGCGCTGTGGCTGATTCTGCGCTTAATAACGGATCACACGTAATCGGCATTTCAACCGAACACGTTGTAGCACTTCAAGAACCTGTCCACAAAAAAATAGAAGTCAAAATTGTAAGCGGTGTAAATGAACGCAAGCAAAAAATGTTCGAATTATCTGATGCTTTTATAATATTGCCTGGTGGCATTGGAACCTTGAATGAAGTGACGGACATTTTAACTATGCAACAAATTGGCGAAACAAAAAAACCGATATTCTTTCTGAATACCAATCGTTTTTGGGCGTCTTTTCACGATTTGATTGTCGATATGTTAAATAATAAGTTTATTGAATCTTTGGATGAATATAACGTCTCTATCGCCAATACTCCCCAAGAACTGATTGACGGGATTTTGGATTACAAAGCCTAGGCGATTTCAACAACTTTATCGCGCGCGGCAACCCCGCGCACGATTTTTATTTGCGATTTTGCAACATCAAAATATTCTGATAATAATTCAATTACGGCACTATTTGCGCGACCATTTTCAGGCGCAACAGTTGTATAAACACGCAAAACACCATCGCTTTCAACGACTTTGTTTTGCTTTGCATGTGGTGTCACACGAACATTAAAAATCTTCTTGGAATCGTTCATCACTCATAATATGTATGTGAAAATGCATCACAGATTGACCTGCGCCACGACCAGTATTTGCAACCGTTCTGAAATTATTATTCAAATTCAGTTTTTCAACGGTATTGCAAAAACCGTTCCAAAACGCACGTTGTTCGTTCGCCGAAGCATTTTGTGTAAAATCCAATATATCAGTATATTCCCCACGCGGAATCACCAGCACATGCACACGTGCGCGTGGTGAAACATCATAGAAAGCCAAAACATTATCATCGCTGTACACAGTTTTATTTGGGATTTCGCCACGCAAAATTTTTGCAAAGACATTATTTTTATCATACATTTTGTTTACCTTTGGTTAATAATCAGATAATACAATTAAAATATATATAAAATCAAGAAATGAAATTTTCACCACTGCATACGCGTAACAAATCTTGCCACAGTACTGTAATTAACATTCATAATTTGGGCAATTTTGTATTTTGATGCGCCAGAATCCAATAATTCCCGTATTTTTACTGCATTTCCAGACATTTTCAATTTTTTTGATTGTGCCGCAAATGGTCGCCCCAGTTTCTTACCTGTCGCACGAATATTATCCAATGAAGATTTTGTTCGCTGGGATATTAAATTTCTTTCAATTTCTGCAGATAACCCAAAAGCAAAAGCCATAACCTTGCTTTGTATATCATTTCCCAACCTGTAATGTTCTTTCAATGTCCAAACCTGGCAATTATTATTCAAACAGTTTTCCAAAATACGCATAACTTCCAACATAGACCGCCCCAGACGCGAAATTTCTGCAGCAATCAAAATATCATTTGCATGTAAATCATTTAATAATTGCCCCAGTTTTCTTTTATGCAAGGGCTGACGCGAAGATATTGTTTCTTCGACCCAGGTATCGATTTTTATATTATTTTGTTTTGCAAATTGTTCGATTTCGTGTCTTTGATGTTCCACAGTTTGCTTGGCTGAAGACACACGTATATAACCAATTATTGACATAATATAAACTCCTTGATATCAATTTTTGTTTACTTTTTCCCCTTTCACTTTAAAGGAACGATTAAATCAACATATTTTTTTATTTTTTTCAGTTTTTGTGATACTAACCCATAAATCCCAGAAAACCAGTATTTTAGGTATACTTGCAAATTCATTATGTTCAGCGTTTCGTGATATCATCACAATCGTTCCTTTGTGCAACAATTTTCTTGTGACGAAAAAACGCTCACTTTTTAATTAATTAAAAACAAAGGAAAACAAAATGAAAAAAACATTATGTTTAACATCTCTGTTGGCTATCATTGCCGCAGGATCAGCAAACGCAACAGGAACAGACGTGACATTTGGCGGTGATTATTCATTACCAGACGGCACAACCGCAAACGTAGCTTCAAATGTCAGTGGTACCAGTTATACATATGAAAAATCAGACGGTTCAGACGCCACCGCTGCATATGATGAAGATCCAAATTTAGCATACTTTACATATACAGACAAAGACGGCGCTGCTGCTGATTTAACCTCTGGAACAAATTTGACACAATCTGATTTCACAGGAACCAGTGCAGCTTCTGGCGATATTGCAACAACCCAAGAAATCGTTTCTGGCGCAACTGCAGATCGTGCAAATTATACCTATGTTAACGGTAAAGGTGATACTGTCGAATTGGGCACCAGCGCACAATCTTTCACAGAAACACATAATTTATTAAGTGGTGTCACACCATCTAATACATATTCTATTGAATTGGCAAATGGCTACATGACATCTGTAGATGTGACAGATGGCGCAACCAGTGTCACTTCTTTGGACGGCCGTAAATACATTTTGCATGCATCCAATGGTCAAGATTATCGTTTGAACGAAGATGGAACAGAAATACATTGGGCTTTTGATGACAGTGTGGTTACAGATCCTGCAACAACATTACCAACGATATTGTCAGAATTGACAGCGTTAACAAATGCTTATGCTGATGACACAGCTGCTATTGCAACACTTGTTACAAACACAGGTGCCTGGGCTGCTACTGAAGCAACTAATTTTGCCGCAGCGGATACAGTATTCGTTGCTGATACAGCCAAAATTGCACAGTTGGATACATACTATGCAACATACCAGGATGCTTTGGGCAAATTGGATGAAGCCAACGAAGCAAAAGCAACCGCGACAGCTGCAAACACAGTAAATGTTGCTGCACAAACTGCTGCACGCGATTTGTACAACGCACCAATCGAAACAACATTGGCAAGTGTTGAACAAAATGCAAACGCTTACACAGACTCTGAAATAAATACAGAAGCAACCGCTCGTGCTGCTGCTGATGACACATTGCAAGCAAATATTGATGCAGAGGCAAATCGTGCACAAGGTGTTGAACAAGACCTGCAAACAAGTATCAACGATGAAGCAAATACTCGCGCAGCCGCTGATACTGCCGAAATGAACGCTCGTATTGCTGCAGATACAACTTTGCAAAATAATATCGACAACGAAGTTGCTCGTGCTACTGCACAAGAAGCCGCTATCCGCGCTGACTTTGCAGCTGCTGATGCTTTGACATTATCAAGTGCAAATGCTTATACAGACAAAAAAGTTGACACTTTGGAAAAGAATGTTTCTGGTGGTATCGCTGCAGCAACAGCATTGTCTGCCGTATCTGTATCTAATGTAAAGAAAGGCGAAATGTCTGTGGGTGGTGGTTACGGATATTATAACAACCAATCTGCAATGGCTTTTGGCGCTGCTATGGGCTTGTCTGATAACTGGTCTATCAATGCTGGTGCTGGCATTGCAAGCGGTGATAAAACACAAGTATCTTTCCGCGCAGGCACAAATTATAAGTTCAAATTGTTTTAATAACAGTTGAATTTATACAAGATAAAAACCGCTGAAATTAAATCAGCGGTTTTTATTTTTCTTCAGCTTTTCCTTGAATTCTTTTGCTGTTATGCCCTGCTCGACCTGAAACAGATTAAATTCAGCATCCATTTCACGTAATTGATTTACCATTATTTGTTCAACTTCTTTACGTTTTTGTTCGAATGCTTCGCCCTTTAATGACGGGTCAATATATATCGGTTCGCCAACACGACATGTTATTGTTCCAAATGGTTTCGGCACTAAATATCTATCCCACTTCTTCATAAAAAATGCCCGCGATGCAGAAAAACAGCATGGTACAATTGGCGCACCTGTTACACGTGCAAAATATAACGCACCGTCTTGACAATGCAAAGACGGACCACTGGGACCATCAACGGATAAACAAAGTGACTTCTTTTTTTCAGACAATACACGCACCCCTTGACGCAAAATTGAAATTGCACCTTCTGAAGTACTGCCATAAATCGCGTGCAGACCAAAAAAGCGCTGTAATTTTGCCATCATTCGGCCATCTTGGTGTCTGGATACAATGCAATATGCACGCACCCCGCCCATACAAATAGCCGGCGATAACATTAAACTGCGCCCATGGAAAAACACGAAAATCACAGGCTTTTTACGATATTGTTTTAACGACTTGGTATTTGTAAAACGATGCTTTGATGTCCAAAACAAAAACCAAATAAAAAACGCTGTCAGCCCCATCAATATCCACATAATTATTGGACTGCGCAAAATGGGGCGCCAAAATTTTTTCCAAACTGTTTTTAAAATCTTTTTCATAACAACATTATGTTATCAACAAAAACCCTAAAAAGCAAGAACAGCAGATTTATGCGCATACATAACCTGCTGTTTCTTTATGTATTAAATGATTTTTACATCATTCCTGGCATCGCGCCACCCTGGGGGGCAGACGCTTTTTCTTCAGGGATTTCGTTCATCACTGCGCCAGTTGTCAATAACAAACCTGCAGTCGAAGCAGCAGCCTGGATTGCGGTTTTAACAACTTTGGCAGGATCAATAATTCCAGATTTCATCATATCGACATATTCGCCAGTTTGGGAATTGTATCCAAAATTATATTCTTTGTTTTCCATAATTTTGCCAACAACGATTTCACCTGAAACACCTGCATTTTCAGCAATTTGCATACATGGTGAAATAATCGCTTTGCGAACAATATCAACACCAACATTTTGATCTGTGTTATCGCCTTTGACATTTGCCAGCGCACTGACCGCACGCACCAGCGCAACACCACCACCAGCAACGATACCGTCTTCCACAGCCGCGCGAGTTGCAGCCAAAGCGTCATCAACACGATCTTTCTTTTCTTTGACTTCGACTTCGGTCATACCACCAACATGAATAACTGCAACACCACCAACCAACTTAGCCAAACGTTCAGCCAATTTTTCTTTGTCATATTCGCTGGTTGCTGTGGACAAAGTTTTACGAATTTCATCAGCACGATTTTTGATTGCGTCTTTGTCACCATTACCATTTACCAACAAAGTTTTGTCTTTGGAAACGACAACGCGTTTTGCACCACCCAATACAGCTGGTGTAATATTCTCAAATGTCATGCCCATATCATCGGATATCACTGTGGCACCCGTCACAATAGCAATATCTTTCAGCATTTCTTTGCGTCTGTCACCAAAGCCTGGCGCTTTGACAGCACAAACTTTCAGGCCACCACGCAAGCGGTTCAACACCAACGTTGCCAAAGCCTCACTTTCAACGTCTTCTGCAATAATCAACAATGGACGACCAGATTGTGCCACAGGTTCCAATATTGGCAACAAAGCCTGCAAACCTGTGATTTTCTTTTCAGAAACCAAGATTTGTGCATTTTCCAATTCTGCCAACATTTTTTCACTGTTTGTCACAAAATATGGTGACATAAACCCTTGGTCAAATTGCATACCTTCCACAATATCGATTTCAGTATCCAAACCTTTGGCTTCCTGGACAGTGATAACACCTTCTTTGCCAACTTTTTCCATAGCATCAGCAATCTTTTGCCCTATTTCAGAATCGCTGTTTGCAGAAATAGTCGCAACCTGAGCAATTTCAGACGAATTTTTAACAGGACGCGCATGTTTTTCAATATCTGCCACCACAGCATTAACCGCAATATCAATACCGCGTTTAATATCCATAGGATTCATCCCAGCAGCAATAACACGTCTACCTTCACGAAAAATATTTTGTGCCAAAACCGTAGCGGTCGTTGTTCCGTCACCAGCACTGTCGCCAGCACGTTTTGCCACTTCCTGAATCATCTTGGCACCAATGTTTTCCGCAGGGTCTTTCAATGCAACTTCTTTTGCAACGGTCACACCGTCCTTGGTCGCGATTGGTGCACCGTATGGGCGTTCAATAACCACAGTGCGCCCTTTTGGACCCATAGTAATTTTTACAGCATTTGCCAGTTTATCGATACCAGATGCCAATTTATCTGTATTAAAAACAATATCTTTTGCCATAATTTATTCCTTTTATAAAATTCCAAGAATATCAGATTCTTTGATTAAAACATAATCTTTGCCATCAATTTTGACTTCATTCACAGATGCAGCCCACTTAGCAAACAGAACCACATCGTCTGGTTTTACAGACATAGGAATCTTTTGCCCATTTTCAACCAAACCATCACCAACCGCGATAACACGACCGCGCACAGGTTTTTCTTTTGCTGTATCTGGGATAATAATACCGCCTGCTGTTTTATTTTCTTCTTCGATTCTGGTCAGCAGGACATAGTTATGCAATGGTCTAAACATAATAACAACTCCTTTGCTATGCGCAAAATATAGTTAAAAAAAAAACATATTTCAAGCCCCGAAATCAGCCAAAACAAAAAAAATATTCACAAAAAAAATACCTGACAGGCGTTTTTTTTTGTGTTATATTGTTTGTGAAAATGGGGTGAAAACCCTGCAGAACAAAACATTCCTCTTTGCATTTAGGCGGGGGGATGAAAACGAAAAGGATGAAAAATGTCTATTAAAGAAACATTGAAAAAATTAGCAGCTGGTGCTTCTGTTGTGAGTATGGCGACATCATTTGGTTGTGGCAATAAGAAAGAAGAAGTCGAAAAGGAACCTGCCCCTGTTGTTGAAACGGTTAATCCGAATCGTCAGGCCACAAAAGAAGATTATAAAGAATTTTGTGAGAGTATGGTCAATACAGATAGACTTGTTGACTATGATTCCAAAACTAATACATGTCATGTGATAGACCCAATCATTGTGAAGTTTGATGATCTTCGTTTTATAGATAAAGACGCCGAATACAGAAAGTGTGAAGATCAATGTGCTAAACAGAATAGCATACCATCTGTTGAATTTTTTGATTTCGTTGTTGGCAAGTGCGAATGTGAAATAACAGATGGAATGTACGATAACTGCAAAATAAAATGTGCAGATCAAGGTAGCAAACCAGTACAACAACGTAGGGATTTTGATGGTAATTGCAAATGCAAAGTCCCAAAAGAATCCGCATCTTTGAAACAGGCACAAGGTAAAAAATTGGCTATGGTTCAAAGTATGTTTGCTATCAAGGGTATGTAATAAAAATCATACACAAAAAAAACAACCGCCCGATTGGGCGGTGTTTTTTGTTTTATATCAATGATTATGATAATTTGTGAATAACCAAACCACTACGCAACTTTGGTTCAAACCAAGTTGTCTTTGGTGGCATAATATTACCTGTGTCTGCGATATCAATAATTTGACGCATTGTGACAGGATACAAAGCAAACGCTGCAACCATTTCACCAGAATCTACGCGTTTTTTCAATTCGCCCAGGCCACGAATACCACCAACGAAATCAATACGCTTGCTGGTACGCAAATCGCCCAAGTTCAATATTTTATCAAATACTAAATTAGACAATACTGTGACATCCAACACACCGATTGGGTCGTTATCGTTATATGTACCTGGCTTTGCAGTCAAAGAATACCATTTGCCGCCCAAGTACATTGAAAAGTTATGTAATTTTGTTGGCTTGTAAATATCGGCGCCCATTTCAACCACATCAAAAGATTCTTGCAATTTTTCGATGAATTGTTCAGGGGTCAAGCCGTTCAAATCTTTGACTACGCGGTTGTAATCGATAACTTTCAACTGGCTTTCTGGGAAAATCACAGCCAAGAAATAGTTATATTCTTCGTTGCCTGTGTGATTTGGATTTTGATCGCGTTTTTCAGCACCTACACGTGCGGCAGCAGCAGTTCTGTGATGTCCGTCTGCAACATAAAATGCAGGAACATTTGCGAAAATTTCAGTAATGCGTTTGTTTATTGCATCATCTGTTATTTTCCAGAAAGTATGTCCAAAACCATCTTCTGCAACAAAGTCATATTCTGGCTCGGTATTTTTCACAATATCTTCAACGATTTTGTTCATTTCTTCAACATCTGGATATGCAAAGAACACAGGTTCCAAATTCGCATTCTGAATGCGAACATGAATCATACGATCGTCTTCTTTGTCTTTACGTGTCAATTCATGCTTTTTAATTTTACCGGTCATATAATCATCAACATTAGCAGCAGCAACCAAACCGTATTGTGTACGCCCGTCCATTGTTTGTGCATAGATGTAATACATTTCTTTGTCATCTTGGACTAACCAGCCGTTTTCTTGCCATTTCTTGAAATTTTCAACAGCTTTGTCATAAGTTTTCTGTTCATGTTCATCAGCAATCGGGTCAAAATCAATTTCTGGTTTGATAATATGCAACAAAGATTTTTCGCCTGCTTCGTTTTTTGCTTCCACAGAATTCAAGACATCGTATGGACGCGAAGCAACTTCACTGGCCAGATTCTTTGGTGGTCTTACGCCTGCAAATGGTTTGATTTTCATTTCGTTTCCTTTTAGTTTTTATAAAACACGTATAGTTATAAAAAATTTCTTAAAGATAAAAAAATTGGTCGCACTCGGCATGCAATACGCAAACCGATTACTGTCAAAAGTTTATCGCAATAGGACAAGAAATCAAGATGTTTTTTGACACCTATGCAAAAACACATATACAAACACAAATGATAGTAAAAAAAGAGCCAAGGCATTTGATTTAAATTATTGTGCGTGATATAATTTACAGTATGAATACAAAACCTAAAATTCTTTATCATGGTTCAGGAATAGAAATAACAGATGGTTTTATCCATACGAAACCTGCACATATTAATAGCATGCGAACACCAATAACTGCTGTATTTGCAACAGATAATTTTGTGCACGCTAAAATTTATGCCGCCATGAGAAAAATTGGTGTATATGAATTATGGAAACACCCTGGTAGAGGCAATACATTGTATGTTCAGAAAATAAATCCAAATATTTCTGGTACTGTTTATGTCTATGAATTGGATTCGGATGGTTTTGAACGTGATAGCACCGATTATTACTGTATGACAGATAAAAAAATTAAAAGAATACATAAATTTGATGTTATGCAAGAGATTATAAACGGTAATATACAGGTATTCGTTTTGAAAGATGAATTTAATAAACCAGAAATGTCAAGAACTGAGTGGATAGAGGTTTCTAAAGATAAAAATAAATTTGAATTATACAAACCGGATTCTAAAAAATTAGAAATGCAAATTTTGTCTGCCTACGCTGAACGTTAGGGCAGCTGATTCACTCGCTCGGCACTCCGTGCCGGCTGCGTGGCATTCGTTAGCGCTCAAACTGCGCAAAGCTTGTTTTTGCTTACTCATTGTCGAACCTACGAGTCTCATCTCGTTTTATCCAACAACTCAAAAAATTATTATTTCCAAAAATGTCTTTTTGCAAATGCGTAACCAGAACCAGTTTTTAAATATTTTTCAAATTCTATTGCCGCATCTTTGGAATTAAACGCAAAATAATTTATTAATTGCCAAGGTTTGTATTTTGATGTGTGTACAGAATATCCAGCGTTATGATCGTGCAATCTTTTCTGTAAATCATCAGTCACACCAACATATCGTTGTTCTGGGCAAGAAAGACTTTTTATTAAATAAACATAAAACATTTTATCATATCTGCCACACTTCGTTAAAACTATGTGTGGCACTCTTTCGCGGTATCTTCTCCGCTTGGGTGGCCTGCCACCCGAAGCGTCGCAGACGCGAAGGGTGGTTGTGCTATCTGTGCGATACGCGAACCGAATTACAGGAACTATTGTCCTTTGGTCAGGAAATCAAGCAAACAAAAGATAAGTTGTGTCTACAGAATCTGTATTATAAAATTTAAAATTTTATAAACGGTATAATCTCTGGCAATTCTGGTAAAACAAAATGTCCATATCCTGGAAGAACATGTACACGCATTGACGGAATGTCTGATATTATTTTATCACGGCTTTTGCCCATTTCTGATATATCATTATCAGAAACCAACAAATCAATTCCATCGATTGTTTGGTTTGCGATATTTTGCATATCAAAATCTTTATAAAACCCAAAAGGATTCGCCCCGCCAGTATCTATCCATGGAGCAACCAACAAAATTTGTTTTACTTTCAATTCTGGGTGTAATGCCATATATTTCAATATAAATCCAGCACCAGCCGAATGCCCTATTAAAATTGTATCGGAATTTATTTTTTGAGAATTCATTATGTCTTCCCATTCAGAATATTTCATCATGAAAGTGTGCGCATGGGGAAAACGTGGAATCTGCATAACAATATCATGTTCTTGTTCCAGAACAAATTGCAACCATTCTTTCCATCCTTTGGTTGGGCTGTAAGTATTTTTATTCCAATCTAAATCTGGTGGTAAAACCCCATGACAAAAAACAGCATTCATTGTATTTTCCTTTGGTTTACTCGGCACATTATATTGACATTTCAATAAAATGCAATAAAATATCCAAAAGGAGTCATAAAAACATGACAGATAAATATGATATTGCAAAGAAAATTTTTGATGAAAATATTGCAAAAATAGAATTATCATACAGTTTAAATAAAATAGTTGGTCAAGATTATGTTTGTAAAACCCCAGAACAGACTTTATCTGATGGCTACGGTTTTTGTAGTGAACAGGTTGAATTGGCAGATTATATTTTTAAACAACACAATACGAAAGTTGATAAATATCAATTATTTGCTGTGCCTAAGGATAATGAAAATCTGGTAAAAATAGATTTGGCGCATTCTTTTATAGGAATACCAAATGAACAAGATTGGCTCTTATTTGAAACTGGATTCAGAGTTAGAAATCGTGGTGGTGTTAAAAGATTTCTTGATGAAACAGCAGGATTACAATATGTATTAAAATTATATAATCAAAGTTTGATTGTCGCTGGGATAACAAATTTAGTGTTCAATTTATATAAATACGATTTTTCAGCAGTAAATAAAAAATTTTCATCATTTGCTAATCAAATTTTGACACAGGCAAAACGCATAAATATCGAAAAAACCATATAATCACTAAACCTGTTGTTATTACAACAAAGTTCGAAAATGCCAAATTTTTACGATTTTTCAAAACCAAACTTTCGAACTTTGTGTAAATATTAGAAACCAAACAAAAACTTGCCACGATGGGCAAGTTTTGAATTTTTGGTTGGGGCAGCTGGATTCGAACCAACACTGACGGAGTCAGAGTCCGGAGTTCTACCATTAAACTATGCCCCAATGCGGTTTGTATTATATCTTTATTATTTGTTTTTTCAACTATAAAATATCACTAATTACATCAAAGCACACCAAATACAAAAACACCACCCAATCGGGTGGTGTCATTTTACATAACTACTTTTTCTTGGAATCTTTTTCTGTTTTTACTTCTTTCTTGGTTTCTGGTTTATTGTCTTTTGTTTCGACTTTCTCCAGATTCTTTTTTCCAATCTTGGACATCGCACGAACCATATCCATCGCACGTTGCAACTGATAATCACGCGCGTCTTTTTCTTCGTCTGTCAAATTCAGATAATCTTCTTCTTCGTCATCAGCCTTGTCAGATTTTTTAGAATCCTTTTTCTTGGTCGCATCTTTGTCTTTCTTTTTTGCAGAATCATTTTTCAATGAATTGTTAAATGTAGCCTCTGTAAACAGCGATTCCTTTTTCTCTAAAACTTCAACCTTGCTTTGCAGCACTTCCACATCAGGTGTAATACCTTCGTTCTGAATCGATTTACCACTTGGAGTATAATAGCGCGCAATCGTAATATGAATTGCGGAGCCATCACCCAAAGGTTTTTGCTGTTGCACACTACCCTTGCCGAAACTTTGTGAACCCATAACCAAACCACGTCCATTATCTTGTATTGCACCTGCCACAATTTCAGATGCAGATGCAGAACCATGATTTATCAGCACAACTATCGGCTTGCCATTTGTCATATCGCCAGGCTTTGCAAACATACGTTCAATATCTGTTTTTTCTTTACCACGTGTTGAAACAATTTCACCTTCGTTCAAGAATGTATCAGACACACTAACTGCCGCAGCCAAATATCCCCCCGGGTTATTACGCAAATCAAGTACATATCCAACAACATTTTTCTTTTCCAATTCTTTTATCGCATTGTGAAGTTCTTTGGTAGTTGTTGCACCAAAATCAGAAATACGAACATAACCAATCTTTGCCAATTTATCATCATCCATCGCCGCAGAATCCGCTTTTTCAGAAAACTTTACAGACTTCACTTTGATAATAGCACGTTTCAATGTCATTTCTTTCGGTTCTTCGCCAGAATGCAAAATCGTCAGTTTAACTTTGGTTCCGGGTTTACCTTTCATTTTCTTGACAGCCTGGTTCAATGTCATATCAAACACTTGTTCGCCATCAATATGTGTAATATAATCACCTGCCTGGATTCCAGCCTTGGCCGCAGGGGTATCATCAATTGGCGAAATAACACGAATTGCCCCCTTGTCACTTGTAATCTGGATACCCAAACCACCAAATTCGCCATGTGATTTATCAGTAAACTCCTTGAAATCTTCCTTTGATAAATACGAAGAATGCGGATCCAGCGCAGCCAACATACCATTCATAGCACCTTCCAGCATTTTGCGTTCGTCCGCCTCCTCTACAAACTTATCACGTGCAGTTTCGAACACCAAAGCCAACTTTTTCAATTCTTCATAAATCTGGGCATCAGTCAGATGCACAATCGGTTCCTCTTTTTCCTTTTTCGGCGCAGAATTTGCAACAACCGGAACCAACAACATTAAAATCAAAACTATTTTTTTCAGCATAAACTCTTCCTTTGGTTATTTATATTGCTTCAGCATAATAAAAAAAGACTTTTTCTGCAACACGATTTTTAGCCGCCACAAAAAAAGTTTATCGTTTGCAATTTACGTCTGTTTTGATACAATAAATCGCATGTGTTGGAATAGATTTATCTTTATTGGTATTATTATGGGGCTACATATTATACCCATATATGCAAATACTGAATTGGCGAAGATACAAAGCCAGATTAAACAAACTGAACAAGAAAACAAAAAGATTGAACAACAATTACAAACTTCTAATAAAGACGTTGAAAAAACAAAAAAACAATTGGTAAAAACTGCCGACCGGGTCAGCGATTTAGAAGAACAACGTGCCGCCCTGAACAAACGAATTGCAGAACTGGATAAACAACGCGATAAAATAAGTGCTGAATTGGCACACAGTTATGATGGTATTTCTGATTCTACGGGCAGTATTTTATTCATTGCCCAAAACCCCAGTTTTGATGCCCAAACTATGCATGATTATGTTTTGACATCTGTTGTGTTGTCATCTGCTGCTGAACAATTTGATTCACAAATTATGGACGCGACAAAGAAAATGCAGGAACTGGATAAAATTCGTGACGCGCGTGCAATTGAAAAAGAAAAACTGGACCGCAGTGCAAAAAAATATTCATCAGAAAAAGATGAATTGGATAAATTATTAAAAACGCGTTCTGCACAAAATGAAAAATTGAAAAGTCAGCAAATTGCTATCCAGGATAAATTGAAACAATTATCAGCACGTGCAAAAAATATTTCCGAATTGTCTGCGGGGGTCGGTTCTTCTGAAATGTCATCTGACACACGTTTTTCCAAACGTAAATTAAACGTCCCTGTGCGCGGAAAATTGGTTGTTCGACATGGTGAAAAAACAGCACTTGGATTAAAGTCAGACGGATGGCGTATTCACACACGTGGGGACGCTTTGGTTATGGCACCTGCAGACGGCATTGTAAAATTCGCTGACAGTTTTCGTGGCTTTGGCAAAGTCATAATTATGTCGCATAAAAATGGCTATAATACAGTTATGACAAATATGGGTTCTATTGATGCTTTGGTTGGTCAGGAAGTTTTGGCTGGTGAACCAATTGGACGAATGAATGAAAACAAACCTGAAATGTATTTGGAAGTTCGGCGTGGTGATAAATCTGTGGACCCTGCACGTTTATTCAATGAACCATAAAAATCATTTTTGATTAAAATTCAAATCTTAAACCAACCATAAAATTGGTATAAAACATATCTTCAGCAGCAAACCAATCACGATGCAACGAACCATTTACCAATTGCCATGTAATTTTTGGAACATACATTAAACGAAAATTAAAATCCAAAAACGTATATTCAGATATTCCATACGATGCACCAATAGAACCCAAAAACGCAACATTATTAGATGTGGGTGCCTCATTATTCGCAGGGTCCGCAAACTTAATCGCGCCATCATCCGTATACCCATCACCGTAATTCGCCAAATCAGAATCTTTTGATAAATCGCCGTAAACATCAGTTAATTTTAATGTCGTTTTGGAAGTGGCATACCCAACACCAAAACCAACATAAGGTATAAATTGATTTAATTGTTTTTGTTTACCATCAAAGAAATCATAAAACGCCATCGCAGAAATAATATCTGTCGTCACAGTACTTACCACAGCGCTACTGTTAACATGTATAGAATACCCATCAGATGTAATTATATCCCCCTCTAAAAAAGGATTTTGATTATAATCGGTTTCTGATATATGGTCAAAGCCGGCCTCTAGACGCCATTGTGGATGATACGGAATTGTAAAACCAATACTGGCCCCAGCTGTGAAAGCCACCTTGGAAAAATCTTTTTTGACAGGCAACAATGCAACATTGCCAGCACCAATCGGTTGATACCCCGCTGCTGCAACAGCCGCACTACTGGATATATCCACACCAAGATTTTCCAACGCTAATTCTGCTATTACAGTATGATTGTTTATGTTTTCATAATAATCTGCCTCTAAACTGCCAATTTCATTTTTCATTTTGGCATTTGCCAAAGACAAGCCACCACGAAAACCAACAGTAAACCGCGAACCATCATCAACATAATAGCCATCATTAACATAATAACCGCTGTTCTGCCAGCCTGCAAACGCAGAACCAGCACACAAAGTCATTGCCAATGAAAAAACCGATATCTTTAATTTCATAATGATATATTTTATCATAAAACACATATTAAAAAAAGAACAAAAAATGCCCAGTCGGGCATTTTTTGTTCACAAATACGTTTTTATTTTTCAACAGATGTCACATCTATTTCTGCGACTCGGCCACCTTTATCGACATTTCCATAAATTGTGACCATATCGTCTACACGAACTGTATTGCCGTTCCAATCTTCTTCATCAATTTCCAACATAATTGTTCCTGTGCTGTCTTCGAACAAATACATTTGCTCGCCCATGTTTTGCTTTATCTTACCATGCATAACAACAGGTGTATTATCAGGCATTTCAACAACTTCCATCACAGACCAATATGTTGGTTGTTGTTTTTGCATATTGTTATTTGCGTTTTTGTTCATGCCTGGCCCAGCAAATGCACCACAAACTGGTAACAAAGCCAATACCGCGACAACAGATATTTTTTTCATTTGTTTTCTCCTTTGATTTTTTGTTTTCCGCAAACTGATTATACCAAATAACCAAAGGAAAATATCTAGGAACGATTTGCTAAACAAAGGAAAACCGCCATTTCTGGCGGTATCTATTCCTAAAATTTCAAATCTTCACAAACTGCATCACCTTTATCAGCTGTACAAGAACGATTTGTTTTCCATATAGCCGATTTATTTGTCGACTGCTTACACTGTTTTACTGTTGTTGTTGTGCAAACATGACACGTTCTGGTCGCTCTATCAAACGTAGCAGTCTTATCTATCTTGGTTCCTGTAACATTGTTGTCTTTATCCCAATCTTGATTTCTGTCTGACCCTGACATTTTCATTGACGTCAAAGTCTTTGTATCCAACCCTGCTCCAACTTCATAAGAAATCGCAAACGGGGCAGTCAAAGGCGCAACTTCCGTAATTCCATTCGTGGTACTAGAACCTTTTCCCAAATCAGCCACCATCTTTTGACACATATATTGTGCAATATCGTCAGATGCATCCTTTGCTGCTTTTTCTATAACGGTAGTCACCTTCTTGTTATAATTACTCTGCGCTTTACGCAAAGCAGCCATAGCAATCATCACACGATATTGGTTTAACAAATTCGGAAATCTTGCTTGTGTCGCATCACGTCTTCCACCTGTTATCTGCTTCAAATCACGACCATTGATACAATACTGTATTCTTTGGTCTGATTCTATCAAAGAAATAGTTTTATTAATTGTTCCAGCAATATTATTTAACTCATCTTCAATGGTTTGTATAATAGAACCCGCATTTGGAACATCTTGATTTGATTTTCTCACTTGGTCGATATAACTCGCAACACTTACCTCACCAGGCGCCAATCTTTTACCACCATCAACCATTTGTCCTGTCGCATCACCCATTTTTATAGACCCAAACGATATCATACCTGTTACACGATATACAGCACCATCCTTTTGTGATCTTATAGACCCCGTCCCCAAAAATTCATCTGCAGCAAATGTATTACAGTCTGTTGTTGAACCACATAACTCAAGCATCTTGTCTTCTGCAACTTTTTCACAATTTTCCAATGCCTTGTTATCAATATTCAAGAATAATCCCATCAACATAGAATCTAACTTATCCATTTTAAAGTCTGGATCAGTTTGTTTACATACTACCAACTTGTCAACAGGACACATATCATGAATATATTCAAAATCCATACCTATACAATTCATAAAATCAGAACCGCATCTGTCTTCTTGGGTTAAGCAATCTTTAACTTCCTGGGTACAAGCATCTACACGCATAGCGGCCAATTTGCTTTTTACATATTCCCACATCTGTGGTTCCATACGTTCACATGGATCAATCTGAATCTTACAAAATGAACGTGCCATATCTGGTCGAGCCAAACAAGCATCCATTGTCGCTTCACCTTTACCAACAATATCATCCTTGCATGCTTTTTGGATACAAGCCGAAATATCGCCCAAACAAGACTGACGTTTCTGCGATTCGATATTTTGCTCTGCGATTTTTATTGTTGGGGCTATATCACGAATAAAATCATCCCAAACATAATCACGAACAGCAACACAACTATCTAAAACTTTTTCACAAATAAAACGTTTTGATTCCAATCTTTCCATTGTAGATTCTGCAATATCATATTTTACAACTGTCTCAACTTTTTTACCTGCGACACTTTTTGCCTTGTTATTTTGCATGTTTTCAGATGCAATCGTAAACACGCAATTCCTCCAATCTTGTCCACATGCATCTTCGGAACGCATACAATTCCTATATTCAACCATACATGTTCCACGATCAAATTTATTAGATGCTTCTAAACTTTCTTTTAATGCGGTACGCACACTAGCATTTGCAGCAGACAATTGTGATTTTGCTTCTTGACGTTTTTGTTCAATGCTGTTTGCTAATCCTTTACAATCCGAAACAATTTGACGAGAATATATTTGTGTAAGTAACGGCAAATCTTGCGCACAATCAGCACCTATTTCCTCTTCACATAACCCTTTGGCTGCATTATATAAAGCCGCCCCTGTTTTATTTGCAATAGCATACTCATCGTCATCATCTTCTCCATCTTCATAAAAATCGGACCACATACTTGATTTCAATTTTTCTTTGTCTTTTGTAGCAGTTACTGCGACGACTTTATTATCTTTGTCATATGTTCTTGATCCTTGGAAAATAATATCCGCGTTTGCACCAGCTTTTACTTTTTCAACTTCTTCTGTGCTGATACGTTCAGCTTCGGCCACCATTTTTTTTATATCGTCCAATGCAGATTCATATTTAACAATATCAGCACTACAATTACAAGCCCCCCCCAATTCATTATCAACTATGCAAAACTGATCCATGCAACTATAATACTTGTCATAACATTCTTGATTATAAATCCCCTTAGCTTCAACTTTTGTTCTGACCTTGGTACCAAACTGAATCGCAGATTGCTTCTTGGCAGCTTTGGCTGCTGCCATCACATCACCAGCAATCAACAGCGTCGCACACAAACCAACAAAACAACTAAAAAATGACATTTTACGCATTGTCCATCCCTTTCTTTTACATATTTATATCTTCACAAGCCTCAACCTCTTGACAGAACTTCTGTTTACCACCTGACATTGCACCTAAGACACCAGCACCAACAGCACCAACAGCAGCTCCAATAACAGTTCCCCAACCCGCACTAACTTGCGTTCCCATAGCCGCCCCTGCAGCCATACCACCACTCGCAGCCTTTAACGCAGATGTAGATTTCTTTTCTCCACCTTCTTCACACACTTGTTGCACACGGCAAACATGACAATTCCTTAAGTTTGGTTCAAAAGATACACTCTTTATGTAAGTATAATTACTTTTAGATTCTTTAGGTTTTTCCTTCTTATAGGTAGCCAAACAAGTTTTACGCGCTGTTTCCGCATCTTGTTCACGTGTCAACTCTGCAATTCTAGATTCTAATTCACGCAAATTACGATTTTCAGCAGACATTTTTGCTATCATCTTTGCTGTAATAAACACACTGTCAGCCAAAGAATTTTTACCTTTCAGTTTCTTGTTTTGCACACTTTGACTATCCGCACATGCTGCAACAGTCTTATCTTGTTCTAACTGCTGGAAAAATTCATCTACTCTGGCATCAGTATCTTCAATTACCTTTGATCGCAAAGCAATCAAAGCATCTTCTGTACTTGGTAAAGTTTTCAGAGTCGCAACAGTTTCATCTGTCGGCAAACACTTCATGTCAGTTCCACACGTAATCGTTAATTTCTCACCAAAATAATTGATACATCCCTGCAACATCTGATAATCCATTTGCAAAATTGCAGATTGCACAATTGTAGAAAAATGTTCTGTGTTTTTACACGCAGGAAACATTGTTTGCGGACAAAGTTGTGCAATTTCATACGGTTGTTTTCCAACACATTCCGGCTTAGAAAAATCAACCCCACACTTATCTTGCAAACATTTATCAATATCGTTTTCACAGAATTTCGTACGCAAATACGCCAATTTATCGTTCACAACAGACTGGAAACCGGGAACCTTGGCATCACATTCTGTAATCACAGGGCAGATACCAGCTGCAACATTCACATTATTCAAGCATTCTGTATTTGTGGACGTTGAACAACTTTCTTCCAAACAATCTTGCACACGCGCCAAACACATTGCACGTGCATTCTTATCCGCATATTTAGCAGCCTCTGCCAGAACACTTTTGGATTCTTCTGCCCAATCTTTTTCAACATAATCACGCACAGCCATACATTGATCCAAAATATTTTCGCATGCATTCGAACGACGAGCCAACAATTTCGCATCTAAACAATTCTCGAAATTAGCACCACAACCACCCTTATCAGCAATGCAAGAACGATAAGCCAACAAACATTCACCACGATTATATTTATTTGTCGTATCTAACATTTCAAGTCTTGCCTTACGCACAGCAGATTCCGCGATTCGTTTATTGGATTCTGCATTTGCTTTCTGATCTTTCAAATAAGCATCATAATTTTTGCAATCCTGTGCAATCACACGTGTGTAAAGCATCTCCTCCATTTCAGCTTTGCTACCACAAGATTTCAATTCGCTTTCACAATACTTGGCAGCCATGGAATACAATTCATCACCAATTTCTGCATCTTCACCAACATCACCACTTTCTTCTTCATCTTCGGCCACACCAAGCCAGGTCATAAATGTTTTCCCAGAAACTTTGGAATTACCAGCAGTACTCTCTGTAAACACTAAACGTGCCTTGGCCCCCAATTGTTCACGCTCAACACCTTCTGAAAACAATTTATCTGCCTCTGCCTGGATATCTAACACTTCCTGTAATTTGCTTTTTGCACGATTGATGTTATCCGAACACGCACAACGCTCACCCTGATTTTCATCTAACAAACAGAAATTATCCATACATTCACGATACGCATCACGACAATCTGCAGCAGATCCAGAATCTACATCCGCCACAGCAGACTGTGTAGTCCCACCAACATCATCTTCACTAAAATCATCATCGGCTGTACCTGCCTTTTCTGAACCGACCTGCATTCCCGCATTAATTTTACCAGCACCACCACCCTTACCAGATATCCTGGCACCAGCCTGAGCACCACGATTTGCCCCTGCGCGCACTGCAGAATTTGCACGCCCTGCACCGAATGCAACCGTTGGTAAAATCATTAACAATGACAAAAGACTAAATATTTTCATATAATAACCCCTACATTTTGATTTTATTCTATCAAAAAAAACACCACCTTGCAAGCAGATAAAATAAAAAACTTCTTGCAATTAAACGCTTGTGCGAATATCATTAAGCAGTTAAATACACGAGGTTTTATATGGCAAAAGATGATGTTATTGTTTTTTCTGGCACAGTCGAAGAAAGATTGCCGAACACTATGTTTCGTGTTCGTTTGGAAAACGATCATGTTATATTGGCAACTGTGTGTGGCAAAATGCGCAAGGCGCGGATTTGGGTTAATGTCGGCGAAAAGGTTCATGTTGAAATGACACCATACGATTTGGACAAGGGGCGCATAACATTCGTGGAACGCACACACGCATCAACAGACAGCGCCCCAAATCATAAATAAACAAACAATAAACCTGCAACTAAATGCAGGTTTTTTATTTACAATTTTTATAAAATACCCTTGCTTAAAATAATCTATTTTTGGTATGATTATTTTAATAAGTATAGGATGAGAAAGATTTGTCTGATTTTTCTGGGGTTATTCTTATGTGCTGATGCGTTCAGCGCGACTGCTCGTTCATCAAATGCGATAATTCGTTCAGATTCTAATAATGTATCTACATCACGCCAACTGACAAGTCGTTCCAAAACTAACACGACGAATCGTTCTACTGTTTCGCGCTCTACTACACAACAAACCAGAAAACAACGTTCTGGAATCAAAACGGTATCTGCGCGTTCTGCAACGAGTCGAACAGCAGTCGCGCGTTCCGCGACAGCGAATAAACGTATTTCACGTGCAGCGACAGGTTCTGTGGCAACACGCACCTTTGGGAATAATTATGTGAACTGTCGTGATGCTTATTTCACCTGTATGGATCAGTTTTGTGCAAATCAAAATGACACATACCGTCGCTGTGTTTGCTCGTCCAGATTACAACAAATTCAAGACCAGGAAAAATTGTTATCGCAAACATCAACCAGTTTGCAAGACTTTCACGACTTTAATATCGATGCAATTTCCAAAACTGCGGCAGAGGTGAAAGCAATGCAAACCGCATCCGCTGGGGAACAAGGAATAAAAGAAGATAAATCAAACAGCGCAAACACATTGAAAAACATCAAATCTGTTTTGGCAAATTCCAAACAAAGCGCCTTGTCTACCAATAGCACTTTAGATATCGCAGGCGATATAAAATCAATATGGAAAACAACAGATTTGATTCGTGGTTATGATATTTCAACATTGTCTGGCGAAGCATTATACAATGCTGTAAATTCACAATGTTCTGCAATTGTATCCGAACAATGCAGTACATCAGATATTAAAATGATTGCCTCTGCATATGGCATGTACATTGAAAACGATTGTGAATTATTAGCAACAAGTGTGAAAAATAAAACCACAAATGCAAATGCTGCAATCAGAACCAGTCGTCACGAAATGCAAGACGCGCGCCTTGAAAATTATAATGCACATAACGCATTGTCAATAAACGATTGCATTGCCAAGGTTCGTCAAGATATAACCGCAGACACCGCATGCGGCCAAAATTATGTTCATTGTTTGGACATTACCGGAAAATACCTGAATATCACAACAGGTGAGCCGATATATTCCACCGATTTTTATCAACTGGAAAATCAATTATCTTTGTCTGGTGACGTATTGAAAAACAGCAAAAATTCAGCTTTTATAAACACATTGAACAAAAAACAAAAATTTGCCCAGGTATCTTTGGATGCATGTCGCGATGTGTCAACAAACGTGTGGGATGAGTTTTTACGTCAGGCACTTGTTGAAATATATCAGGGACAACGGGATCGCGTTCAGAATGTAAAGAAAGAATGTTTGCAAGTTGTGAACCAATGCTATCTGAATAAAACCGAAATATTGCAAGATTTTACAAATGATGACTCATCAGATTTGATTGATCGCCAAGCGCTGGAATTATCCGAAGAATTATGCGCCGATAAATTAAATACTTGTAGCAATTTGTATGGTGGTGGACCTGATGGATTGGACTTGCTGGTATCCACAATGACCAAGATAACAGATACGACCATTGCCCAACAATGTCCAGAATTGCTTAAAAAATATACCGAAAAACTTTGTGCGGTATCAACCGACGATACCATGCATTTATATCCATACGGATGTCGTACATATGCCCCAGGGGAATCTGTGTATGCATCCAATGAATCATGCAATGAAGAATTAACTAATCCGTTCAATCAAACAGATGTAACAATCACACCTGTAACATCATATTATGATTGTAAAGATTATAACAAAAAATACACCAGTTGTAATTCTGGATATTTTTTGTGTGCTAGAGATGGTAACCCGTCCAACGGGTGCCCGCAAAACGGAGCACCTATTGACGATAACTTTGTTTCTCCGAACTGCAATACTCCCAATACCTGTGATTTTGATTGTCAGTTGTGTCCAATTGGATATACATGTACGGGCGGAACAAATGTTCCTTTCAAAAACGAGACCTTCTCTACATACGCGAAATGTGGAGATACTTATATCGGCAGTTTGTATCAAAAATTGGTTCGTTATGCATTACAAAATTGCATCAGAACAACAAACACTAATTACGTTTTGCCACAATCTGTATTGGCAGATGTCCAAACAGTAATGGATGAAATACGCTCTGCATTAACAAAAGAACTGGCCGAAGAATGTGAACAACAAAACGGTGTATGGGTATCATCTGCCTGGCAAGACACAGATAGAAACGGTTTTCATGATGTTACATCCGATACAATATTACAGTCATTCTATACAACAACCAGCGCGAATAAATTATGGGGATATTGTAAACAATAACACCACATACCTTTTTCTCTAATGCTCTAAACCTCTAAAATTCTCCCTTTGGAGGGAGATGTTTCGTTGTAGCGACTTGTTACACGAAGTTTTAACGAAGTGTAATAGCGAAAGCGAACAGAGAGGTATAACAGCCCAAAGGGCTGTGTCATGCTGAGCGAGCAACAGCGAGCGTAAGCATCCAGGTGTATAAATTCTTTCAACAAATTTGTATCAGCGCTTTGCGCTGAAATGTTGATAAACCCGAAGTCGCGCCGTAGCCCTGGCGAAGGCGGATGGATTGCCACGCTAACGCTCGCAATGACAATGCTCTGGAACAAGTTCATCATAACAAACACACCAGACTACCCGCCCCATCTTGCTATCATGAAACCCAAATCAAGCGACTTTCTTGGTTTCGGCATATATCTCAATCGGTGATTTCTTACCATTGACAACATCTGCATCAATAACAATTTCTTGTAAATCTTTTTTATCCGGCGCATCAAACATAGGTTGCAATAAAATCTTTTCTAATATAGAACGCAATCCACGCGCACCAGTTTTACGTTCAATCGCCATTTTCGCAATTGCAGTCAATCCGTCTTTGGTCACAGTCAATTTTATGCCGTCCATATCCAACATTGCCGCATACTGTTTTACAATCGCGTTCTTGGGTTCTGTTAAAATCTTCACCAAAGCGTTTTCGTCCAACGCATCCAAAGTTGTCACAATCGGCAAACGGCCAATCAATTCAGGAATTATACCGAACTTTACCAAATCAGCAGATTGCACATCTGACAATCTGTTTTTTTCCTCACGCTCTTGCTTGCCGGCAACTTCTGCACCAAAACCGATACCCGCACGCGCAGATGTTCGATTTGCAATAATTTTGTTCAGACCGTCAAACGCACCACCACATATAAATAAAATCTTGCTGGTGTCCAACTGCACAGTTGATTCCCCAGGGTGCTTGCGACCACCACCGCCTGCAGGAACATTCGCGATTGTGCCTTCTATCAATTTCAACAAAGCCTGTTGCACACCCTCACCAGATACATCGCGTGTCAAAGATGGGTTTTCAGATTTTCTGGAAATCTTATCAATTTCATCAATGTAAATTATACCTTTCTGCGCACGTTCAACATCAAAATTCGCGTTCTGCAATAAACGTGTCAAAACAGATTCAACATCATCACCGACATAGCCAGCCTCGGTCAAAGTGGTTGCATCAGCAATCGCAAAAGGAACATCCAATACACGCGCCAAAGTTTGCGCAAATAATGTTTTACCAGTCCCCGTAGAACCAATCATCAAAATATTTGACTTCTGAATTTCTACATTAGATGCAATAGACGCACTATTTCGTTTATAGTGGTTATATACTGCTACCGCCAAAGTACGCTTGGCATCATCCTGACCAATAACATATTCATTCAGATATTTATAAATCTCGGACGGTGTAGGCAATTTTTCCGTATCAGAATCAATCTTGGTCTTTTTATCATCAGCCATAATATCATTACACAAATTGATACATTCATCACAAATGCATACGTTACGACCGCTGACCAATTTTTTTACTTCATATACAGACTTACCACAAAAACTGCAAAACTGTTGTGCATTTTCAGGTGTGTTTTTTTCGTCACTCATTTTATAAACCCTGTCTTAATATAAAATTATTTGCGATTTAATATGCCATCAATCAAACCGAATTTCTTTGCCGCTTCGGCATCCATCCAGTTATCACGTTCCATAGCATCAAAAACTTGTTTTTCTTTGCGCCCTGTAAATTCAGCCATTTGTTTCAACAAGACTTTTTTGACACGTTGTGTTTCTTGCATATAAATTTCCATATCTGTCACTTTGCCCTGGGTTCCAGCAGATGGTTGATGAATCATAACTTCTGTATTCGGCAAAACAAAACGTTTACCCTTGGCACCCGCAGCCAATAATACCGCCCCCATAGACGCAACCAATCCCATACCAATAGTCGAAACATTTGGTTTGATATATTGCATAGTGTCCATAATTGCCCAACCAGCAGTCACATCACCGCCCGGGGAATTGATATATAATGAAATATCAGCATTTGGATTTTCAGATTCCAAAAACAACAACTGGGCAACAACAGTATTTGCCATAGCCGGCTCAATAGGCCCAGAAATCATGACAATTCTGTCGCGCAATAAACGCGAATAAATATCAAAAGAACGTTCGCCTTTCGGTGATTCTTCGATAACAATAGGTACCAATGACATAACAAAAACCTCTTTTTTATACGGAATTATACCACAAAATAATCCGATTCGCCAATTTTATAGTATATAAATAGGAAAACTTCCTAAATTTACAAGGGGCAAAGATATAAGAGAGCAAATTCACCAAAAAAGGAACTCAACAAGTCTAAACATCCAAGAAATGTGAAAAAACACCGCCAGATTGGCGGTGTTTTTTGTTTGAATAGTATTATTTTACGTTTTGGAATTTTTCCATAACAATTTTTAAAGGGATACCCTCACAATCAGCGGTTGCTGATGCTTTTTGGGCTTTGCCTACCTTGACGTTTTTCACTTCACATTCGTATGGTAAACGTCTTTCCAAGTGTTTTTGGTTTTTGATTCTGCCTACGATTCTCTGATGGCATACACCGTTTTTGTATTCGGAACCCAAAATCACCTTGTCGCAAAAACCTTTTGGATCACCAGATGGAGATGGTCTAGTAATTTCTTGCTCAACAGATTTTTTAACAGGTTTTACTTCGCGCAGTTGTCTGTTAACAACTTCACGTTCGTCTTCAAGACCGCGTTCATAGCTTTCCCGGGCTCTGCGCATTTCTTCCAAAGCTTCTTGTTCGCTTTCAGAATTTCCTTCGTTACGGCTCCCACAAGGAACTTCGTAACACACTGCTTTACCATTGTAGTTCTCACAAACTTCTTCCTTGCACTCGCCACAATGTGGGTTGTTCCAATCACTCCAAACACAATGATCAGGTCCATCAATACCGTCATATGCACGTTCTCCACAACCAGTAGTTGCAACAGCTGTCATCAACATTGCGCCTGCTACTAATTCTTTTGCTTTTTCTTTAATAGACATTTTTTATCCTTTTTGTTTTTACCCCCCCCGCCTTAATGCAAAGAGAAATTGTTTTGTTTTTATGGGACTTTCGACCCACCACTACGAATAATATAATACAAAATATTATAGTCGTCAATATTTTTAGACAATTTTTTTGTATGTATATTTATGGTATGCAAAATATTGTGTAATTTCAATATATTATCAAACACAGATATTTATATTGTTTATCAGATTTTTCAATCATTTTTTTCATAAAAATCAATTCGGAATGACAAATAATTCATACGATAATACGGTGAGCCGTTTCATTATTTATCAACCAATGGCACAATTCCTGGTAATTTCTTACCCTCAATAAACTCCAGAAATGCACCACCACCAGTTGAAACAAAAGTCATATCTTTACGCACACCGCAGGCATCCAGCGCAGCGACAGTATCGCCACCACCTACAATAACATTTATTTTCTTTTGCTTGGCATAATGTGCCAAAGCCCTGGCCAATTCAAATGAAGAATATCCCCATTTTTTGCCCCACTCTGCCAGACCAAATGTTCCGTTCCAGATAACAGTTTTTGCGTTTTTCAATAAATCTATATTACGCGAAGTCGTCTTTTTACCGTCGTCCATAATGACATCATCGTCTGCTATCTGCCCGGCATCACAATTTATACGCTTTGCGTTTTTATCAAAAACTTTGCCGACACCTTTGTCAATCGGCAACAATATCTCACAATTATTTTTATATGCCTGTTTCAATATTTTTTGCACAACTTTTGTTTTATCATATTCACACAAAGAATTTCCAACAGGCAAGCCCAGTGCAAAATTGAAAGTCGTTCCCATCGCACCACCAACAACGATTTTATCTGCAATACCCACCAACTTTTTCAACAGGTTTATTTTAGTATCTATTTTTGCGCCACCAATAAACGCAACTAATGGGTGTTTTGGATTCTCTGATAAACGTGATAAGTTTGTAATTTCACTTTCCATTAAATAGCCAGCATAAGATGGCAGATATTTTGTAATCGCAACAATACTGGCAGCCCTTCTGTGCGATACAGCAAACGCATCATTCACATAAATATCAAATCCGTATGCTAATTGTTTTGCAAATGACTTTTCATTTTTTTCTTCACCAATATAAAAGCGCAGATTTTCAAGCAACACAACATCACCATTTTTCATACCTGATAAAAAATCTTTGCGTAAACAATCGTCAATAAATGGAATATTCAGATATTCTGCCACAATCCTTAACGACAATTCTGGAACAAACTTTCCCCTTGGTCGTCCCAAATGTGAACAAATAACGACACGTGCGCCAGCGCTAGCCAATCGTTTGATTGTTTTCAATGCAGAATCTATACGAAAAAAATCTTTGATTACACCATCAACAATTTGGACATTAAAATCTTCACGCAGTAAAACATATTTACCACGAACATTAACATTTTTCAGATTGCGAATCGCTTTCATTTTTTTCCAACCTTTCTTTGACCGGACGATAAGTCTTTCTATAATGTTCATTTATACCATATTTATCGATTGCCTGCAAATGTTGTTGTGTTGGATAGCCAGCATTTTTATCCCAATCATATTGCGGAAACTGCTTTGACAAATCACGCATAATTTTATCACGCGTTTGTTTTGCAATAATTGACGCTGCCGCGATAGACAAAGATTTCGAATCCCCCTTTACAACCGCCTGACCTGATATTTTATCAGGCATTTTATTTCCATCAACAAGACAATATTCAGGTTTGATACTTAACGCGTTTGCAGCACGTGTCATCGCAGTTAGTGATGCACGCAGAATATTTAATTCATCAATTTCCGCCGCATTGCATTGCCCAACCGCCCACACAATGTTGGGATTATTTGTTAGCCAATCATATGCAATTTGACGCTGTTTTTCAGACATCTGTTTAGAATCTGTTATCAATGGCATATCATCAAAATCGTGTTTCATAAAAACAACTGCGCCTGCAACTACTGGTCCACATAATGGGCCACGCCCTGCTTCATCAAGACCTGCGATTATTGTTTTACCACAATCATTTTCAATTGAAAAATCTGGAACGCTTCGCATTTGTTCCCACCATATTTTTATAAATAAGATTGACCGTTTGCACTATTTTTCACATAAGCATCTTCGCTGTTGTAATACGGCCAATGTCCATCTGCCAATTCTTCAAGCGCAGTCAAAGGTTGATTCAAACGTGCACGATACAACCACAAATTAGACATAACACGTTTAATATAATTTCGTGTTTCATACGCAGGAAAACTTTCAATATACAATAACGGGTCAGATGTTGAAAAACTTTTCTCGAACTTTACAAGGTTGCCCATACCTGCATTATAAGCGACCAACATTTTTATAATATTATTTTTGATAACTTGATGTGATAACAAATCAACGATATATTGCTGACCTAAAAACATATTATGTTCTGGTTTTGACATATCAATATCAGACATCTTTACATCATTTTTACGTGCAACGCGTTTTGCAGTACTTGGCATAATCTGCATCAAACCGTTTGCCCCAGCATTAGATTTTGCAGTCGGCTTGAATCCACTTTCTTGTCTTGTAATCGCAAATAATAATGCCCTGTCAATAGACCACCCACCCATTGGTTCCCAATCAGGTAATGGATACTGCGCAGAATAAATAATATCATCGTTGATTTCCATAATCCCCCTGTCGCGCATAACACCAGAAACCAGAATCGAAACGCTGGGTAAACCATACAACGAAGATACAGCATTAATTGCATGCAAAGTTTTATCTGTGGCCTTGGATGTCACAAGATATTTCAAATATCTTTCCGCCCTATCCTTGCGTCCAACTTGAATCAAAGCCAGTGCCTTTTCACCATATTTATGTTGTTTCAATTCTTCGATATCTTCCCCAGAACACTCTTGGTCGAAAAATTCATAGTACGGAACATCGCCCAACATAGTTGACGCCAACGCACCATAAAAAGACATAGGATGCGCAGCAGCAATTTTCCAATATTTTTCAGCAGATTTACTATTGCCAACAATACTTGCAGCGCGTCCAGCCCAGAAAGCAGCCTCTGTCTTACGGGCATTATTGATTTGCGTCAGGTTCAGAATTTTGCTGAAATATTTTTGACTTTCTGCATATTTTTGTTCCTTGAAATACAGCAATCCCATAGACCATAAGCCATATTCAGAACTCGCATCTGATGCAACAAAACCCCATTTCTTTGCCAATTCATATTCGCCATTTGTGTAATACAAAAATGATAAACGTCCTGCTAAACGACCATAATCAGATTCAGAAATTTTGCGTTTGAAACTTCTGTCTTCCAATATATTACGCGCCGTCTTGGAACTGCCTGAACGAATTGCTTTCTTGAATTTATTTATATTTTTAGTGACTTTGTCATTATAAGTTTTTGCTGTCCAATTTTCAGATTGTGCAGTTTCAATATAATCTTTGCCAGTCATAATACTTGGCACCAAAGGCTTATGAACACTTACTTTTTTAATATTTGCGATTTTAGCCAATCTATCTGCGCCCGGCATATCATAATATTTTTTCATCCAATCTTGTAATTCATTACCACGCGTTCTGTAAGTCTTGGACACATATCTTTGATACAACACTTCGTTCATCAAAGATTTGTCTTTTATCTTAGCCTCTAATTTTTTTGCAGATTCTATTTTTTCTTTTTCCTGCAAAACAAATATTTGCGAATAAAGTGACGCATCTTCATCAGATAAAATTTCAACATGCTCCACGGCACCCGCAACCAGTGGTAAAACAATCGCCACAAAAAATGCAATGATTTTTTTCATTTTTCAGAACAACGATGTTTTCGGCAAATCACACACGACTGCGTCATCGTCCGCCTCTGGAATTTGACTGATTATTTTCTTGAAATCTGCGACCTTGGAAAACTTTTTATAAACCGAAACAAATCGAATAAAAGCAATTGGATCCAAATTCAACAAAGAATCTGCAACCATTTGTCCAACCTGGGCACTGGTGACCGTATCATCAGCAGTTTCTGTTTCCAAGCGACGCTGAATAGATGCCACCAAACGTTCAATTTGTTCATCATGCACATCACGATTACGACATGCCAATTTAATACTGCGACATAATTTTTCACGATCAAAAGGTTCTGTTTTTCCGCTGTTTTTGCGCACCATCAAATCACGCATCTGAACACGTTCCACAGTTGTGAACTTTGCACCACATTGATTACACACGCGCCTGCGTCGTATAACCGCATCGCCAATATCAGGGCGTGAATCCGCCACCCTGCTGTCTGTAGAATTACAATATGGACATCTCATAATGAACAAGCGTAGCAAAAAAATCATCAATATGTAAAGCATATTTTATACCCAAAAAAATTACATTTTTATAAAAATCAAGTGTTTTTTTTGCAAACCGATTCGCAGGACGCTTTTTTATAGCATAAAAATATGATAAAATTACGGTCATGGGGCAACTCTGAAATAAAAAGCGAGAGAGAAAAAATAGTTATGCAAAAATATCTGAACCAAATTTTGTGTGGTAATTGCATAGAAATTATGCGTAAAATACCAGACGCATCGGTTGACGCTGTTTTTGCTGATTCCCCCTATAATTTACAACTTGGCGAAAAAACGCTGTACAGACCCGAAGATCAAACCGCTGCACGTGCAGTACGCGATGAATGGGACGCGTTTGCCTCACCTGCGGAATACGATGAATTCACACGTCAATGGATGGCAGAATGCAAACGTATTCTGAAACCAGATGGCGCAATGTGGGTCATTGGTTCATATCACAACATATTTCGAGTTGGCGCAATTTTACAAGATATGGGTTTTTGGGTATTGAATGATATAGTATGGGTAAAAACAAATCCAATGCCAAACTTTCGTGGAACCAGATTTACAAATGCGCATGAAACGTTGATTTGGGCAACACCAACAAAAACTGGGAAATATACATTTAATTACGAAACCATGAAAAAATTAAATGGTGGCAAACAAATGCGTTCTGATTGGGATATAAATATATGCTTGGGCGAAGAACGCGTCAAAGGCAAAGATGGCAAAAGTTTACATAACACACAAAAACCAATGGATTTATTAAGACGCGTAATATTGGCATCTACTAAACCTGGTGATGTGATTCTGGACCCATTTGTTGGCTCTGGTACAACAGCTGCTGCCGCAAAAGAATTAGGACGTCAATTTATCGGCATAGATCGCGATGAAACTTATGTAAGCGCAGCACGTGAACGTGTTGAAAATATTAAACCAATTGATTTATCTGATGTCGAAGTGACTGCACCAAAACGCGATGCAATCAAGATTGCTTTCCGCGAATTGATTGATGCTGGTTTATTATATGTCGGGCAAACTTTAGTCAGCCCACGTGGCGAACGTGTTATGATAACACACGATGGACAATTACTACATACACTATACGGCAAAGCATCAATCCACGTAATGGCTGCCCGAATTCAACACAGCGTCAGTTTCAACGGTTGGGATTATTGGTCTGCCGAAAAACGCGATGGTTCATTGGTTGCGATTGATGAATTACGTAAATACCTGCGCGATATTAAATCAAATATGAAGAAAGCCGCATAAATCTACATCATATTTTTCAACATATTCAACATATTAATAACAGTAAATACTTTTTGACATTTTGTCGTGCTTGTATATAATAACCGACAAAAATAATGTATAAAGGTGTTGCAATAATGGGGTCAAAATCTATATCTTCCAAATTATTTATATCTTATGCGATAAACAGTGAATATTTTAAATATTTTCCTGATGGCAAGAAACATTCTGAACAGTATTTTGAAAATGTATTATTATTAAATAGCACCCCTGAACAACAAGAATGTATGAAACAAATAAAAGAATGTTTGTTTCATAGTAGTTTTTATTACAGCTTACCTAAAAATTCTCCTGCGCTACATTACAAGTGGTACAAAGTGTATGAAGCAAAGTGCACATGGGACAACCCAAGACCAGAAATATGTGCAAAAATTTTTAATAATGAGTTTACAACTATCCATGATAAATTAAATTTGTTATATTATTCTTTGGCAACGCAGAATAATAACAGGCCATCAACACCATTAGATAAAAATATTTCCTATACCCAAATCAAAACCATTATAAACACAATTTGGAACAAGGTAAAACCAAACGTATTAAATTATCTAGAATCAGACGATTATTCAGAAAATTATAAGGCATTTACAAAACTTGTTCATCTTTCAGCAATATATAATTCGGAAATAGAACTAGATTATATGGTAAAAACACCAATGTTCCCAGAAATAACAAATCTGCAAGACAAACTTGATTATATGAAAAAACTAGGACAAACAATACAAATGTTGCCAGAACTTATAAAACAAGATAACGAATTACTTAAAGAACGCGTAAAATTACGAAATAAAATAGAAAAAATGCAAGAGAGATGTAACGACATATCCAGAGAACGTGTTCTGTTAAGCCATAAAATTCTTGCCGAGCATGATTACCGATAATTACGTGATATTAAATGCAAATAAAAGAAAGCCGCATAATGCGGATTTCATACAGATACCGAGTCCTCTTTCTATTATAAGCAAGCTAATTAAATCAGCATCACAAGAATCTATATCATAACCAGGTTAGTCACCCACATTTACAACCTGTATAAAACGAGAATCAGGCTCAACCCTTGTTTTATTTGCATTCTCTGTTAAGTCATTCCAAGGAACCGGCTCCTTAAACAAATTGGCATCTGCTGATAAATTCCTACCACTACCAAGCCCAACTTCCGGTGAGCTTTTACCACCACCAGATTTACTACCTGCCTCGGTATATCCGCCCTCATACGCATGCTCTGTGCGAACACCGCCTGGATACCAACCGACATAATCCCCCCCCATATTTTCATCATACGGTTTATGTTCCGGTTTCGGTTTGTCTATTGGTTTTATCTTTATATCTGGTTTTACGATAATAATCACAGATTCCAACGCTTTTTCATCTTCGCCCCTGGATAAAGCAACAGCATCATTGACTATGCACAAGTTTCCAGATATCTTGCATGCTGCTGGTATCAATTCATATTTACCATTTTTCTTGTAATTGATTTGAACATTCGGACAATCATACAATTTATTATTGAATTGTCCACATGCCTGATTCCAAGATTCTGCATCAGTCACCACAGAAGTTGGTGCAATCGCATCTGGCAATTTCAGGTTCCATTTGACATAGAAATCACGCAACGTATCTATCTTGTGCGACTTACCCAAACCAACAGAATTCAAGCCATCACCAACCTTGCACGTAATATTACTACGTTCTACAAAGGCTGTTATAGCAGTTGCTAAACCACCAACACCAACACCAGCAGCAGCACCAATTGCGGCACCTTTACCAATTGTTGAACCTTTGCTTGGGGCTTTAGATTTTTTCGCATCCAAAGAAGTCAAACTTTCCAATAAAGTATTTAACTGCCCTAATTCAAATTGAACCGTATTAACCCCCATACAACTCTTACCCTGTTGACACATCACAGCTCCCACAGAATACCCTGTCTGCAACGGGACAAACAAACAATCATTAACAAATTCTTTTGGACAATTCACTTTCTGGCCTGCAATATCAAGTTGATACCTATCAGAATAATAAGTATAGTCAACAACCTGACCGTTTATTTTGGCAATCTCTGCTGCAATATCTTTGTTCTCTTTAGTTGCCAAACAACGATCAATTCTTACTTTATACAACTCTGCGGTAGAAACCAGTTTATGTATTTTTTTACATGCTTCTTCCGACATATTTTCACCATAATAATCAGCAGGAATATTTTCATCACGAACTTTACGGAAAGTTTTCCCGTCTGAATTAACGGTGACTTTTGCATCTATATACATATTCAGTTTTTCTTCCTGATGTTTTTGCATAATCTCTGCACCAAGTTTTTTACGATATTCTGCGTTTGTACAAGGGTCAGATTCTGCATCTTTTTTCTTGGAATCGTATACTGCAGCGCCGATACCCGCACCAACCCCGGCACCGACAACTGCGCCACCTGCAATTCCAACAACCGCCGCAGTTTTTGTATCATTCAACAAAGAAAACCCAAACAAATCTTTATCACAGGTAAATTGAGAACCCGCAGGTTTCCAAACCTCTGCAATATTATCATTACCAACACCACCAAATAACCAACTATTTTTAATTGGGCTGTTTTTGTTGTATGCACCAACACGCAACAAGCATTCAGCATTTGCAGCATCCCACCTGGCATAATGACCACGTTGTCCATCATAACCTTCGGAGTTTACTTCAACACCCAATGGATTATTTTTACTTAAACTGTTACCATACGCGCCATTGTACGCACCAACACGTTTTTGATATTCAGCGCGAACAGTATCAATATCAGACACAGATGTAAACGCACTGCCATACGTATTTCTATCCAATAACAAGCAAGTATTTTCAGCCTGGAAAGGCGTCAAACCCGTTTTACGCAAAACAAAATTGTAATAATCCGGTTGAATCACACGTGAATTAAAGTCCAACCAAACATCGTTCTTTTCGTTATAAATATTACGACAATTCACACGAACATTTGCAATACATTTATCAACATTGTTTTGACATAACTTCATACCAGTAAACACAGAATTTCGTACATCTTCATTATACAAATCCGTCATGCCGCCCTGCAACCCCCCATTATTTATACAGCGCTTTAAATCATCCATACACATATTGACTGTATAATCAGAATTTTTAACCCCACCATCCTCACATTCCTGAACAGGCTTTGGTATTGGTTTTAACTCTGGATTAGGGTCTGGCTTTGGTATAGGAGTGGGCGTCGGGGTTGAAATTGGCGTAACAGTTTGTTGCGCAGGCCCAACATCTGTAGGAACATCAGTTACCGTTACAGCCGGATTACCAATTGTTGTCAAACCTGTCGTTGGCATCGTCGGCATACGCGCACTACTGATAACCGTATTCCCCATCATACCAGAGCGATTGGTATGTGGCGTCTCTGCCGCATTGACACCACCAAACAGCATCAACACAACAATGCTAACCACTGATTTTCCAAACAAATTCGGCATTTTATACTCCTTCCACATAATATATATGTGTTCATTATATCACATAAAACGCACTAAAAAAAGTTTTTTTATAATAAAAATGATGATTTTAAGAAAAAATATTCAATGCTTGACAAAGCGCATAGGTTGTCTATAATAGTAATATGAAAAAAATATCAGAATTCTTGAAAACCAATTTTATTATCGCCAAATGGACGTTTTGGTACTTCTTGGCCATATGGGCGATTTTATGGTATATATTCAGATTTGATATGTTTTCACGCGTTTATTGGTGGAAGTTTTTTCATGCTCATTTACGCGGTTTTGTTGGTTTTGTGTTTGGCGCATTCGTATATTCAATCATACCGATATATCTGGCCACAGTATCTGTTATTTATCGCACCAAAGAACCAATTATAAAAATCCCATTAGTCGAAAAGGTTCGCACATACACAAAAAGCAAATTTACAAAACCAGAA
Source organism: Candidatus Enterousia sp. (assembly GCA_045634865.1). Classification (GTDB taxonomy): domain Bacteria; phylum Pseudomonadota; class Alphaproteobacteria; order Rs-D84; family Rs-D84; genus Enterousia. The sequence continues at coordinate 8,852 of JAZRBB010000005.1, read as the reverse complement.
CCCGAATCGGATACTAACGAAGAGACCACACAAGAACCAACATCTGAATTCGAATATCCAGAAAATATGCCAAACGAAATGCGTCCAAAATACAAGCGCTTAAAAGAACACATGGTGTTTGCTGGCCCCCAAGGACAAGCAACACTATATCAACCAAAGCAAAAAACAAATGAACCTATCGCCCCAGAATCCGAAGCAGAATCATTTCCAATTCCGACAGATTTTGATATTGGCGACACACTGACAACCGATACAGAAAATAGCATTCCAACATTTACAGAAATCAATTTCGATGAACCGGCTAAAACATCCGAACCAGATAATAAAATGATAAAATATCTGCAGGACAACAACATCGAATTCGAAACATATAACGATTTTATTGTAACAAGTAAATATTTAATATACGTTCATAGCGACCCAGATTTTTGGATATTCGACGAAGACAATTGGTTTGCAGCTGGAAAACAAATCAGTTCTCCAATCCCAGTTATGCAAGAAATGACCAAAGACGGACAATTAATACCTGTAATATACCTGGAATCAACAAACATTATGGATTTCGAGGGAACAGTTGAAACATTAAGAAATCAAAACATCACCGTAATAATCAACCCGAGTGAGTTAAATTAAATCCATTTATACAGAAAAATCCTCGGCTCGAGCGCAGCCGCCCAAGCCGCATGTGTAAACCTGGCAGCATCATCTGCATTTGCCAAAGCCCCTGTCGGACAGAATAAAGTTGGTCAGGCATTCTCTTGGGTAGCCATTGCGATTGCAGCGGTTGTTGCTTCAATATTTACTTTTGGTGCGGCAACCATAGCAATAGTTGCTGCAATAACGGTGGCCGGTGTATCAGCATACACAATTGGAGAGTCTGTAGTAGTACAACAGGCACAAGATAGTGTAAAAAATGAAAAACAAGATTTTGTAAAACAAGCGGAATCAAATCTGTCACCAACACATGGGCAATATTTTGCAAACGATTGGAATTATATGGAAAAAATTACAACAGATTTTGACCGGGAAACTATGACTTGTAAACGTTGTATAACAGCACGGAAATGTAAAGAAAGCAGATGGTCCATTATGCGTAATCGTTATTGTAAATCATGGGAAAAATGGGAAGAAGAACCACGTTGTAACGAATTACAATTTTAATATTTTGACTGAACCAGAATGAGAATTAAGGTGACAACAGCAAGTTCTCCTCCTGCGGAGGAGTGCCCGCAGGGCGAGGTGGTCTTTGATTCCAGAGCATTTGTCTACCATACGAAGTTGTTTAACGAAGTGTGATGACGAAAACAGACAGAGAGTGTAAAACAGCCCAAAAGGGCTGTGTCATGCTGAGCGAGCGAAAAGCGAGCGTGAGCATCCAGGTATATAAATTTTTTCAATAAATTTGTATCAGCGCTTTGCGCTGAATGTTGATAAACCTAGATTCCCACGCAAACTGTCGTTTGCTCGGAATGACCACACGTCGTTAAAACTTCGTATGGTAGACAAATGCTCTGGAATCAAAGACCACCTCGCCCTGCGGGCACTCCTCCGCAGGAGGAGAACTTGCTGTTGTCACCTTAATTCTCATTCTGGTTCAGTCAAAATATTAAAACTGCAATTCGTTACAACGTGGTTCTTCTTCCCACTTTTCCCACGAAACGCAATAACGATTACGTACCAAAGACCATTTACCTTTCTTACACTTACGCGATGTTATGCACCGTTTACAAGTCATAGTTTCCCGATCAAAATCTGTTGTAATTTTTTCCTGATAATTCCAATCAGTTGCGAAATATTGTCCATGCGTTGGCGGAGTATTTGATTTAGCTTGTTTTTCAAAAGATTGTTTTTCGCTTTTTAAAGCGTTTTCAGCACCCGTTGCCTCTACAGCGTTTGCAATTTCGGTTGATACAATTGCCGCTGTCGCCGCTAAACCGGCGGCGGTAATCATGGTGGCCGCTACAATAGCACCAGCTGAAATGCTTATTCCCATGCCAGCAACACCCGCACTCAATGCCACACCAGCCGCTACTGCACCAAACGCAGCCCCGACAGCAACACCTGCAACACCAAATGTAAATATTGAAGCAACAACTGTTGCTATTGCAACTACAACTAATGCCATAGCTTTGGCCAATATATTTTGTCCGACAGGGGCTTTGGCAAATGCAGATGATGCTGCCAGGTTTACACATGCGGCTTGGGCGGCTGCGCTCCGGACATCTTTTTCGTTTTCATCTATGTTATGCGCAATGCGTTCATATATCTTCACGCCATCTTGCGCCATACGGTCCGTCAATTGGTCGTACTTTCTGTAATAATTAGTTTTTGCTTGTTGCAAAGCCGCTGTCGCCATTTGTTTCCTGACAGTATTCGCCAACTTTGGAAACCGCACTGTATTATTTGCAAATCTGTCTGTAACACCAGGAACTTTACGACCTGTTGTACAGAATGAAACCCATTGGTCTGTTTCCACAGAAGTTATTACACGATTTATATCTGCTTGCATTTGATCTAATTCGCTACGCACACGAACCTTTTCTTCATCTGTAATTTTTTCTTTTTCTAATGCTTTGATATACCCGTCAATATCTATGTAACCATCATCATTTATTTGCAAGGATTCCCAACGTATTACCCCAGATATAACACCAGCAAATGGCTTAACATAGCCCTCGTCTTCGCGTTTCGCGTTTTCAGCACGTCCCAATTCCGCATCAGAAATCTGGTCTACACTTTCACGACAATCAAACCATTTGAACCCTTCGGTAGTATCTGGTCCATTTGAAGACCACTGACAGATATTATACCGCAAACTGTTTGCACCCAAAGAATCACCAACCGCATATGCTGCACAAGCTTCTGCATCACCACACACTTTGGTCATAGCGGTTTCCACAGCAACTTCACAAGTATTCAGCATTTCGTTATCAACATTTAATATTATACCTTCGACTATGCGTGCAACTTCATCATAAATATCATCATCAGCCAAAATTTTTTCTTTGCCGTACACTTTCTGACAACCGACCAATTTATCATACGGACACATACGCATGATTATGTTTGTGTCCAAACCGATACATTGTGAATAATCTTTGCCACACCTGTCTTCGCTTTGCAAGCAATCTTTCAGATCTGTTGTACAAGAATCTACGCGCATTGCCGCCAATTTAGATAACACAGCTGGCCACAAAGTTGATTCATCTGGTTTATCATAAGAACCACCAGTGGCAACCATACAGGGTTCCAATTCGACTTTGCATAAATTTTTCATTGCTTCTGGACGCGTCAAACATAAATCATAAGAATCTGGTTTTTTGTCATCAATATTATCTTTGCACGCATTCAAAAAACAATTTGATATATTCGTTAAACATGATGTACGTGCATTTGATTCCGCCAACATTTCAGCAGATTTAATATCAGGTATCGCATTTCTCAAAAACCCATCCCAAACCTGATCTTTAACTGCAACACATTGTTTTGTCACACTTTCGCACATAACTTTTTTTGCTTCCAAGACTTCCATAGTAGATTTTGCAATCATCACTGAAGAATTAATCCCTTTAACTGCGACTTGATTTATTGTGTCACTATACATTTTTGCAACACCCAAATTACCAACACAACCTGTCCAATCATTACCACATTCTGCCGTAGTTTTCATACAAGATGTAAATTCAATAACACATTGCCCCAAATCATATTTGTTTGATGCTTGATACTGTTCCAGTGCAGCAGTACGAACTGCTTTTTTTGCGTCAGCACGACGTTCTTTGGCTTCTTGATTTTTCACAGACAGTATATTTTCGTACGCTGCACAATCTGATTTAATTTTCTGGGCATATAAATTTGTTATCAACGTTAATTGCGATTTGCATTCTGGTAATTTTTCTATACAAATATCATGCATCTCTGCACGCAATCTATCACCAACCGAACCAGAAGCGTGCAAATCTTCTGATTCTGATAACTCATCATCAGAAAATTCTCCATCAAGCAATTCGTCTTCGTATTTGCCCATTTCAATGATTTCTTTACCAAATGTCGACAATCTTTCCGTCTGATACTCTTTTTTTCTTAATTTTTCGAATACAGCATCCAAATCTTTAATTTTATTACTGCATTGACAACGACCCCCAGATTCGTTATCAACCATACAACCCGCATCCATACAAGCTGTGTACTTTTCTGTGCAAGACGAAGATTTCATTTCAACCGCAACTTCAACTTTGGTACCCAAATCTATCGCATTTTTTTTGACTGCGTTTCGCGCAGCAAAAGCATCGATTGGCGCAAATGCACAACACAAAATCAAACCGCATAAAAATCTACATTGTTTTTTCATTTATTACATCTGTATATCTGAACATTCTTCAACTTCATCGTCCCACTTTTTACAATGGTCATTTCTGGAGCCACCAATTTTTTTACATTTCTGAGTACGGATACATTTATGACAAACTAAATTATCCATACCAAAAGTCGTTGTCACCTGACGTTTATATGTATAAGAAGATTCAGCAGAATACCCAACCAATTTACCATCATTACCATGCGTTCTTTTCAGCTTGGTTTTTGCCTTTTCATCACCACCGCCAGACCCAACACCAAATCTAGCATCTTCGCCAATCGCGATACAAGATTTTCTGGCCACATCTTCACGATTACGCTGTTCATTTTGACCCTGAATTTTGTTGATACGTTCTGCCAATACTAAATTACCATCAGCATATTCCTTGTACATTTTGTCGTATTTGTTGTAATAATTTTCACGCGCCTGATGCAACGCAGAATTAGAAATTACCAAACGATAATTTTTTGTAATATTCGGGAATCTGGCGTTATCTTTTTTACCGATAAATTGAGCAAACCCTTTATCATCTGCTAAACCAGCCACCTGACGACCTGTCATACAATATTGCACACGCGGATCAGATTCAATTGCAGAAATAGCGTTTTTAATTGCCATACTTAATGAACCAATTTCGGTATCAACCTTCTTGGCATGTTCTTCGTCCATAGAAACCAGTCCCCTGGTTGCTTTGTTATATTCACTAACACTGGAAATACCGTTCATATCCGGTTGAATAGCGATATAATCCCATAAAATGACACCGTCCATTTTATCAACAAAGGCATGCCTGTTGTGTTGTTCTTTGTTAAAATCGGCGTCACGTGTCGTTTTACCTAATTCCACATCCGTAATTTGTTCAACATTATCTTTGCAATTAAAATACTTTTCACCATCAAATTCACACCAAGACAATTTCAAACTGCGTGAACCGACCCCCTCGTCTATCAAGCCATTACAATTCTCAGTATCACCACAAACTTTCATCATCGCATCAGTCACAGTTTTTTCACACACAGTTAACAAAGCATTATCAACATTTAACAAAACACCCTGGGCGATATTTTCCAACGTTTCACGCACAGTTTCCTTTTTTCCGCCATACTCTTTATAACACGCAACCAATTTGTCTTCTGGACACAAGCCCGCAACATCGTCATTATCCAAACCAATACATTGTGAATAATCTTTACCGCACCTATCTTCATCTTGGATACATGCCTTGAATTCTGTTGTGCACGCATCGACACGCATAGACGACAATTTTGCTAAAATTCCCCGCCATAAACTAGATGAATCAGGTGTCTCATACGTTCCACCTGTCGCATGCAAACATGGTTCCAATTCAACTTTGCAGAATGCTTTGTAATTATCTGGACGCGACAAACACATATCATATGTGCCCTCAGGATCTTTCGGATCCATATTTTCTTTGCACGCCTTGACATAACATTGTGAAATATTTGACAAACAACTTGTACGCAAATCTGATTCCGCAGCCAATTCCGCAGATTTTATAGTTGACACAATATCTTTGACGAACACGTCCCAAACTTTGTCTTTTTCACGCATACATTGGTTTGTAACATGCTCACACAAAGGTTTCTTGGCCAACAGCATATCCATACTGGTCGCCGCAATTGTGGTAACAGAAAACTTTCCAACAATTGGCACCTGGGTAGCCACTGAACCAGACTTATCATTTTCCATATTTTCAGCAGCCGCCAATTTCACACAACCCGTCCAATCATCACCACAAGCATCATCACCCTGCATACACTTCTTGAATTCCAAGGCACATTCACCTAAATTGTATTTATTCGCATTTGTAACCTCGGTTAATGCAGCATTTCGTACATCCACCTTTGCATCTTCCAATTTAGCATAGCTTTCAATCTCTTGCTTGTTCAGCGAATTTTCAAACGCCGCACAATCAGACCGAATTTTCTGGACATACAGCATTTTCAGCATATCTTCAGACGACTTACATTTTTTGGGTGTTTGTTCTAAACACATACCCATTGCAGCCTTGTATAACTCATCACCCTTCTTACTTGCAATATCATCAGCATCCAGTTCGAACACATCTTCTTCATCTTCATTGTCTTTGGAAAACGCACTACTCCATTCAGAAAAACTTAATGTAGATTTTTTTTCTGATTTTTTTTCACCGGCAACCGATTCGTCATTTGCATCACGAATCGCCTTGTCAAAAGCACGTTCAGAACTAGCCAACACATCATCTGCAGCACTACCTAACTCAATATGTCCAACACCATATGTAGATATCGCATACGCCTGATTATCCATATCCATAATTTCTTTCAGTTTTGCAGACAATTGAATATGTTTATTACTGCATTGACAACGCCCCCCAGAAACATTTTCGACAATACAGAACGCATCCATACAACCAAAATAAGAATCCTGACATTCGGCATCAACCAAAGTGTTTGTTGTGGCTGCCGCAACTTTGGTTCCCATAGACAGCACCGAAGTTTTTGCGCTTTTAGGCGCAGCAAACAAATTGAAAGGCACAACAACAGCCAACAAAACAACAGCAAATAAATTATGCATAAATACTCTCTCCGTATAAACGTCAAGTATATTATATCATGTTTTTAATAATATAAAAAACATTTTTTAGAAGAACCGCCCTCTGCTATTCTCCCCTCTGGGGAGTATTTATTTTTGTCCCGAGAATAAAATTCCCCACCCGTGGCGGGGTGGATTGTGACGCAGTCACAAGACGGGGCGGGTATTCTGGTGTATTCGTTTAATCGAACATCTGGCACAATAATCATTCGGCAAAACAGCCCATCAGGCTATGTCATGCAGAGCGAGTGCAAAGCGAGCGTAAGCGTTGCAATCCAGGTTAATAATATGTGTTCAGCTTTGCTGAACTACTTTTTATTTACCTAGATTCCCACGCAAACTGTCGTTTGCTCGGAATGACCACACGTCGTTAAAACTTCGTGTGGTAGACAAATGCTCTGGAATAATGTTTTAGTTTATATATTATCGCATCAAGATAAAGCGGACAATCTGTGGCGCGACTTCGGTTTTATCAACATTCAGCGCAAAGCGCTGATACAAATTTATTGAAAAAATTTATATACCTGGATGCTCACGCTCGCTTTTCGCTCGCTCTGCACGACATAGCCCTTTTGGGGTTGTTTAGTCTTTGATAAGATCCTTGCTAGGTTCATCACCTGGCTCTAGGGTCACCTGTTTTTCAAAATTAACCCAGATTTCTGTACTATATACTTTTTCTCCAGTCTCTGAATCCGTGCCTGCGTATATTCTTCCAGACAAATCGTCCTTATCTTTTACAAGACAAATTCCACACATTCCATCAACCTGTCCACGATCAATGCTATTACCGCCGTCACGATGACAATCAGCAAAATATATCTTGTGTCCACTATCCAGCATTATTGAATCTGCGTACGTTCCATTCTTTAGTTCGTAACATTCCTCATAGTTCGTGATTTTTGGGGTTTCACTCAATGGGAAGGATACCTGTTTATAACCAGACGAATCAGGTTGCCATGTGCTATTCTTTTCTTTATACCACACTGCATATGGAATATAACATTTATTATCTTTATATTGTGCGATATTGTTGAACAATCTAGCCTTGTAAACACTACGCTTACCGACCGAATCCACCTTCTCATATTCATCATGTTGGAAATATGTTTTAGCGATGCACTTGCACATATCGTCTGGCTTTGTGCATTTATGACATTTACCAATTTTGCACTCAGAGCTATTATTATTGCTAGTCTGAACATTAGCATTACCGGAATTATTACCGGAATTATTACCTGAATTATTACTTGAATTATTACCGGAATTATTACCTGAATTATTACCTGAATCACTACCGGAAATTACAGTATCTGGACAATCCATATTGGCATCAGCATAAATTTTATTAATCTGGTCATTTGCAGCATCAATTTCTTCATTCAATTCTTCCACACGTGCATTAAACTGACTTATGAACTTATCATAAACACCACGTGCAACAATCAATCTGGTATTATTTGTTAAATTACTGAATTTAGTTTTTTCACCATCCATAGTTGTAGAATGCACGTCGCCCACAAAATCAGAATAGGATGTACCATTCATACATTTTGATACATAAGGATCCGTTTCTATAGACTTAATCAGACTTTTATAGTCATTATTTAATGTATTCAACACATCAGATACAGCAGCAGATATCAGTTTACCATTCCCTTCTTTAGAGTCAACTTCAGAAGTAGAAGTAAACGGATCATCTGATGTAATATTATTATAGACATCATTTTTAATATATCGTGCTATCATGCCATAACCCAACTTTGCGACCCATTTCGGGCAAGACAAATTATCCGCCGCAGAAAGCTCATGTATCGAATCTTTGGTATTACACTTCTCTACACCGTCATCATCTGTATGACACCCACCGTATAATCTATAATTCAGATATTTACTAATCAGT
>JAZRBB010000004.1:0-20572 GCA_045634865.1 Candidatus Enterousia sp. | reverse complement strand
ATTTTGGTGGTTGCTGCAACTGATGGTCCAATGCCACAAACACGTGAACACATTTTGTTGGCACGTCAGGTGGGTATTCCAAAAATCGTAGTTTATTTGAACAAATGCGATTTGGCAAACGATCCTGAATTGTTGGAATTGGTTGAAATGGAAATTCGTGAATTGTTGTCTGCTAATGATTTTGATGGCGACAACGCACCAATCATCCGCGGTTCTGCTATTTCCGCTTTGGAAGATAAAAAAGATGGTTTGGGCAAAGAATCTATTGATGCTTTGTTGGCAGCTTGCGATTCATACATCCCAATGCCGGATCGTCCAATCGATAAACCATTCTTGATGCCAATTGAAGACGTGTTCTCTATCACAGGTCGTGGTACAGTGGTTACAGGTCGTGTAGAATCTGGTGTCATCAAAGTTGGTGATGAATGTGAAATCGTTGGTTTGAAACCAACACAGAAAACAACTGTTACTGGCGTAGAAATGTTCCGTAAATTGTTGGATCAAGGTGAAGCTGGTGATAACGTTGGTTTGTTGTTGCGTGGAACCAAGAAAGAAGAAGTTGAACGTGGTCAGATTATCTGCAAACCTGGTTCTATCACTCCACACACAGACTTTGAAGCTGAAGTTTATATTTTGACGAAAGAAGAAGGTGGCCGTCATACAGCGTTCTTCTCTAACTATCGTCCACAATTCTATTTCAGCACAACAGACGTAACAGGTACAATTACTTTGCCAGCAGACAAAGAAATGGTCTTGCCAGGTGATAACGTTCGTATCAGCGTGCAATTGATTGCACCTATTGCTATGAGCGAAGGTCGCCGCTTTGCTATCCGTGAAGGCGGACGCACAGTTGGTGCAGGTGTTGTATCAAAAATTGTTAAATAATTGTTGCAATTTGCGGGTTAAGGGTTTACCCTTAGCCCGCAAAACAACTTAAACTAAGGAAAACGAACAATGGTACCAGCATCTAAGATTCGCATCAAATTGATTGCTTTTGACCACAGGGTCTTGATGGAATCAGTAGAAGAAATAGTTAAAACAGCAAAGCGCACAGGCGCCGATGTCGTTGGACCCGTTCGCTTGCCAACTTTGATTCAAAAGTTTACAGTGAACCGTTCTCCACACGTTGATAAAAAATCACGTGAACAATTCGAGATTCGCAATCATAAAGCGGTCGTCGATATTGTTAATCCAACCCCTCAGACAGTTGATGCATTGATGAAGTTGGATTTGGCATCTGGTGTGGATGTAAAAATTAAACTATAAAATGTGTATGTTAGTGGGCGCGGTGTCCCATTAACCACTGACAAAAAGGCAAAAAAATGAAACGTAGCGGATTAATTACAACAAAAATAGGAATGACACGTCTTTATGATGAAGGCGGTGTTGCACATGCAGTAACAGTTTTATCTGTTGGAGATTGTGCTGTGATTGGAAATCGAACAACAGAAAAAAATGGTTATGTAGCAAATATTTTAGGTTTGTGTGAAGCAAAAGCAAAACATGTTGCTAAGCCACAGGCAAAAGCAGCAGAAAAAGCGGGTGTAAAACCTTATCGCAAGGTTGTAGAATTCCGCGTTTCTGATGATTGTATTATCCCAGCAGGGACACAGTTGTCTGCCGCACATTTTATTGCCGGTCAATATGTTGATGTTCAAGCAACCAGCAAAGGTAAAGGTTTTCAGGGTGCTATGAAACGCTATAATTTTGGCGGTAAAGAAGCATCACATGGTGTATTGAAAGCCCATCGTTCTTTGGGTGGTACAGGTATGCGTGAATGGCCAGGTCGTGTTTTGAAGGGTAAGAAAATGGCAGGTCAGATGGGTAACGAAACAGTGACTGTCCAAAACTTGAAAGTTTTCGGAACAGATAATGCTGAAAATCTGATTTTTGTAGAAGGCGCAGTTCCAGGTAGCAACGGAACATTTGTTTTGGTGACTGATGCAATCAAGAAAGTTCAAGATAAATTGCCTGTTCCAACATTTGTTGCGGAAACTGTGAAAGAAGAACCTGTAAATGAAGCAGAACAAGCATAACGACACAATATAAGGTGAATAAAATGCAAGTAGATATTTTAAATTTAGATGGTAAATCTGTTGGCAAAGTAGATTTGTCAGACAGCATCTTTGGAATTGATCCACGTGCAGACATTTTGCACCGTGTTGTGACATGGCAACGTGCAAAATCTCGTGCAGGCACTCATGCAGTTAAAACTGTATCTGATGTTGCAGGAAGTGGTAAAAAAGCGTTCAAACAAAAGAAAACAGGTAACGCACGTGAAGGTGAAAGATACAATGTTCACATGCGTGGCGGTGGTGTTGTTCATGGACCTGTTGTTCGTGATCATTCAATCGATTTACCAAAGAAAATTCGTGCTTTGGGGTTGAAGATGGCTTTGTCTTCCAAAGTAAAAGAAGGTTCTTTGATTATCATTGACAGTGAAAAAATGAAAGAATCAAAAACAAATACTTTGGCAAAACAGTTGAAAAAATTGAATATTGCCTCTGCTTTGTTTGTTGGTGGTGAAACTGTCGATGCAAACTTCAAGAAATCTGCTGCAAACATTATCAATGTTGATGTTTTACCAACAATTGGTTTAAATGTTTTGGATATCTTGAAACACGAAAAATTGGTTTTGACAGCAGATGCTGTTAAAGCAGTAGAAGCAAGACTTTCGTAATTAAAGGTTTGAAGATATGGCAGAAAAAAAAGTTGAAAAGAAATTAGTTGCGACAGCTGGAACATTTGATGTTCTGCGCCGTCCAATCATTTCGGAAAAGGCTGCAAAGTTATCCGAAAGCAATGGTGTTGTATTCGAAGTTGCAATGTCTGCAACCAAAGAAGATGTTGCGAAAGCGGTCGAAGTGTTGTACAATATCAAACCAACCAAGGTGAATATTGTTATCACAAAAGGAAAAGTAAAATCTTTCCGTGGTCGTAGCACTGGAACACAACGCAAAGTTAAAAAAGCATATGTGTCTTTGCCGGCAGATGCAAAATTAGATTTGTCAGCAAACATATAAAATAAACGTTTTGACAGAGAACCCGGCTTTTCGGATGTTATTGTCAAAACATAAACAAAGGTAAAATAAAATGGCATTGAAACATTACAAGCCGACAACAGCAGGAACACGTGGTTTAACTTTGGTTGACCACAGTGAATTGCACAAAGGTGCACCTGAAAAATCTTTGACTGTTGGCTTAAAGTCCAAAGGTGGACGTAATAATTTTGGTCATGTCACAGTTCCACACCAAGGTGGTGGACACAAACGTAAATATCGTTTGATTGACTTTGATCGTAAAAAGAAAGATATTCCTGCAACAGTTATTCGTTTGGAATATGACCCAAACAGAACTGCATTTATTGCATTGATTGAATACAAAGATGGTGTTCGTTCTTATATCTTGGCACCACGTGATTTGAAACCAGGTGATACAGTTATTTCTGGAACACGTGAAGATATTAAACCAGGTAACACAATGCCATTGAAAAATATGCCAATCGGAACAATTGTTCATAACGTAGAGTTGAAACCTGGTGCAGGTGGTCAATTGGCCAGAAGTGCAGGTTGTTATGCTCAGTTGATGGGTAAAGATGGTGTGTATGCTCAGATTAAAATGAATAGCGGTGAATTACGCAAGGTTCATTCTGAATGTTTGGCAACAGTTGGTAGCGTTTCTAACCCTGACCAACGTAATGTCAATTTGGGTAAAGCGGGTCGTGCACGTTGGTTGGGCGTTCGTCCATCAACACGTGGTATGGCTATGAATCCTAATGATCACCCAATGGGTGGTGGTAATGGTCATTCCAAAGGTCACGAACCTGTATCACGCACAGGTATTCCAGCCAAGGGATATCGTACACGTAGCAATAAACGTACTGCAAAGATGATTATCCGTAGCAGACATTTGGCAAAGAAGAAATAATAGGAGTGTAAGATGTCTCGTTCAGTATGGAAAGGTCCTTATGTTCACCCATCTATCTTGAAAAAGGTGGCTGTGGCTATTGAAAAAGATGACCATAAACCTATCAAAACTTGGTCCAGAGGTAGTACGATTGTGCCACCAATGGTTGGTTTGACATTTGAAGTTCATAATGGTAACAAATTTATTCCTGTATCAATCGTTGAAGATATGATTGGTCATAAACTGGGTGAATTTGCGCCAACTCGTACTTTCAAGGGTCATGCAGCAAACAAGAAAGCAGCAACAAAATAATAGGGCGGTGGAATTATGACAAGATATGGAATTAAAGACAATCAGGTTCGTGCGTTCAACAAGATGATACGCATCAGCCACCAAAAATTAAATTTGGTTTGTGATATGGTTCGCGGCTTGCCAGTCGATCGTGCCGTTGATGTTCTAAAGTTTTCTAAGAAACGCGTTTCTGATGAAGTTCTGAAAACATTGTTGTCTGCTGTTGCAAATGCAGAACACAATAAAAACTTGGCTGTTGATACTTTGTTCGTCAAAGAAATTTGGTGTGGCAAAGCATTGACTATGAAACGTATTATGGCAGGACCTCGTGGAAGTGCTCGTCCAATTTTGAAGCCATTTTCCAATTTGACAATTGTTTTGGAATCTGGTGTGGCTCCTGAAAAGAAACAAACTAAAAAAGCAACAAAATAAAGTGGAGTGAAAAAAATGGGACAGAAAGTATCACCAATTTCATTACGCGAATTTATAAATAAGATTACAGATTCTCGCTGGATTGCTGGCAAGAAAGATTATGCTGCATTGTTGGCAGAAGATGTAAAAATCCGCAAATTCGTTGAAAAGAAATTAAAGAAAGCTGGATTAGCCAAAGTCGTTATTGAACGTTTTGCTAAAAAGGTAGTAGTCACTATCCACACATCACGTCCAGGTATGATTATTGGTAAAAATGGCGCAGATATTGAAGCATTGCGTAATGATATCAAAAAACTGGTCAAGAACGATCAAGTAGTTGTAAATATCTATGAAGTTCGTCGTCCAGATTTGAATGCGCAATTGGTTGCTCAGGGAATTGCACAACAAATCGAAGGCCGTGTTTCTTTCAAACGTGCAATGAAGAAAGCTGTTCAGAATGCACAAAAAGCAGGTGCCCAGGGAATCAAAGTGATGTGCTCTGGTCGTTTGAACGGTGCTGAAATCGCGCGCAGTGAACAAATCCGCGAAGGTCGTATTCCTTTGCATACATTGCGTGCAGATATTGACTATGCGTCAATTCAAGCAAAAACAACATATGGTGTTATCGGTGTGAAAGTTTGGATTTACACTGGTGATGTTGTGAACAAAGAGAAGCTGGCGTCCGAAATGGCGCGTCCGACTGAATATGCCGGCAGCAGCGAAAAGAAAAGCAAATAATTAAAATTTATTAAAAAGGTTTTAATCATGTTAATGCCAAATAAAACAAAATTTCGCAAACAGCACAAAGGTCGTATTCATGGTGCCGCCAAAGGTGGAAGTGAATTGGCATTTGGTTCGTTTGGATTGAAAGCAATGTCTCCTGAACGTGTGACTGCACGTCAGATAGAAGCGGCACGTCGCGCTATTACTCGTCATATGAGACGTATGGGTAAATTGTGGATTCGTGTTTTCCCAGATGTTCCTGTGACAACGAAACCAGAAGGTGTTCGTATGGGTAAAGGTAAAGGTGCTGTGGAATACTGGATTTGCCGTGTAAAGCCAGGTCGTATCATGTTCGAATTAGATGGTGTTAAACCAGAAATCGCATATGAAGCGTTTGCTTTGGCTGCCGCTAAATTGCCAGTAAGAACAAAAGTCGTGGAACGCAAGATGAACTAAACAATACAAGTGCAAAAAGGTTAGAAGATATGGCAGGAAAGAAAGTAACAAAAACAGCCGAAAAAGAAGCTTTGACAACAGAAGCGTTGCAAAGCAAATTGGTTGATTTGAAAAAAGAACAAATGAATCAACGCTTTCAACTGGCTGCGGGTCAATTGCCAAAAACACATGTTTTGCGTAAAACTCGCCGCGAAATTGCACGTGTAAAGACCAAGTTGAATGCTGCGAAATAACTAAATCTTTGACTTTTGATTTTTTTAGTGTAAAATCAAGGATCGAAAAACAAGAAAAATAAGGACAAAAGTTATGCCAAAACGTATACTGCAAGGAACTGTGAAGAGTACAGCAAATGACAAAACCGTCGTTGTAGAAGTAGAACGTCGTTTCCGTCACCCTTTGTATGGAAAGTTCGTGAAGCAGAATAAAAAGTACAAGGCACACGATGAAAACAACGAATACAAAGTTGGTGAAATCGTTGCGATTGAAGAACATCGTCCTATTTCCAAGACTAAATCTTGGGTTGTAAAAGGGCGTGTTGGGGTCAGCAAAGACACTTCTGTTAATGTTGACTAAGAACCGGGTGGGTTTTTTGAGGTCTTGAATTTGTTCAAGACAGTCGAAACCCGATAACAAAGCGATGGGGGATTGCCCCGTTTGCAGGATTAAGGAAAAAGTTATGATTCAAAATGAAACAGTTATGACAGTTGCAGATAACTCTGGTGCGCGTAAAGCAATGTGTATCAAGGTTCTAGGCGGTTCTCATCGTCGTTATGCAACAGTTGGCGACAAAATCGTTGTCGCTATTAAAGATGCCATTCCACGTGGCAAAGTTCAGAAGGGAACTGTTCAACGTGCTATTATCGTCAGAACAAAATTCCCAGTTAAACGTCCAGATGGTTCTATCATCCGTTTTGATGATAATGCGGTTGTTTTGATTAATAAAAACAATTTCGAACCAATCGGAACACGTATTTTTGGCCCAATTGCACGTGAAGTTCGTCGTAAATATGACGTTCAGAAAATTGTGTCTTTGGCACCAGAAGTGATATAATACTTTTGACAAACTAAAAGGCGAAGAAATGAAAATTAAGAAAGGCGACGAAGTCGTAGTTATTTCGGGAAAATATAAAGGCGTCAAAGGTAAAGTATTACAAGTGCGTCCAACAGAATCCCGTGTAGTTGTAGAAGGTGTGAATCGTCATAAATGGCATATCAAACCTACACAAGAACAACCAGGTCACATAGTTGATCGCGAAGCGCCAATACATGTATCCAATGTTGCTTTGGTGGACCCAAAAACCAAAAAGGCAACACGCGTTGGCTATAAAGTAGAAGGCGATAAAAAAGTTCGCGTTTCCAAAAAATCTGGGACACAAATCTAAGAACAAAGATTCCGCTGTTACGGAATCGATAACGAAAAGGTACAAAAATGCAAAGCAGATTGCGTGAAGTATATGAAAAGAAAATTGTTCCTGAATTGGTTCAAGAATTTGGGTACAAAAACAAATTTGCAGTTCCAAAATTGTCCAAAATCGTTTTGAATATGGGCGTAGGTGAAGCTGTATCTGATAAAAAGAAGTTGGATTCTGCCGCTGCTGATTTGACAGCGATTGCAGCCCAGAAAGCAATTATCACACATGCAAAGAAATCAATTGCAACTTATCGTTTGCGTGAAGGTCAAGCAATTGGAACCAAAGTGACTTTGCGTGGTAAAAGAATGTATGATTTCTTGGACAAATTGATTACAGTGGCTTTGCCACGTGTGAAAGATTTTCGTGGATTGTCAAAATCTAAGTTTGATGGTCGTGGAAATTATGCTTTCGGTATCAAAGAACATTTGATATTCCCAGAAATTTCTGTTGATAAAATTGATGCTATTCGTGGTATGGATATCGTCATTGTTACAACAGCAAAAACAGATGATGAAGCTCGTGCATTGCTGACAAAAATCGGCTTGCCATTGGTTTTGAAATAATCAAAGGAAATAAAAATGGCTAAATTAGCGTTGATAAATAAACAAAAGAAACGTGAAAAAATGGTTGCTCAATATGCTAAAAAGCGTGAAGCAATCAAAGCAAAGATGTCCGTTAATGCAACACCAGAAGAACGTATGGATGCCATGAAAAAATTGGCAAAGTTGCCACGCAACGCAAATCCAACACGTTTGCATAATCGTTGCTCTGTCACAGGTCGTGCACGTGGATTTTCCCGTTTGTTCGGTTTGTGCCGTCAGCAAGTTCGCACAATGGCATCAGAAGGCAAATTACCAGGTGTTCGTAAATCCAGCTGGTAAAGATTAACAAAAGCAAGCTGTGGACAATGCAGCCCAAGCGTAAGGACGTAAGTTCTTGCAAACCAAGGAGTAAAATATGTCACTATCACATCCAATCGGAGATATGATTACCCGCATCCGTAATGGACAAAATGCAGGTAAAGAATTCGTTACTGTTCCAGACAGCAAATTACGCGCTGCGGTTTTAACAGTATTGAAAGATGAAGGTTTCATAACAGATTTTCGCAAAGAACAAATTGATGAAAAACGCGCAAATTTGGTTATTGAATTGAAATACGTTAATGGCAACGGTGCAATCCAAGATATTACTACGGTTTCTAAACCTGGTCGTCGTGTGTATTCAGGTTGTGCAAAAATGCCACGCGTTTTGAACGGTTTAGGTATAGCAATTGTATCTACGCCAAATGGTGTTATGACAGATCACAAGGCTCGTTTGATGAATGTCGGCGGCGAAGTGTTGTGCAAAGTTATCTAAGTAAAAGGAAATCGTTATGTCTCGTGCAGGAAAATATCCAGTAGAAATTAAAAATGGCGTATCGGTTGAAGTGACAGATAGCGCTGTGGTTGTAAAAGGTCCAAAAGGCGAAATCAAAGTATCTTTGGATACGAAACATGCCGGTTTGGTTGATATCAAAGTTGAAGATGGTCATGTTGTTGTGACACCAAAGGACGCAGAAGACAAAGCTTCGCGTGCAATGTGGGGAACAATGACACGTAACATTAAATCTGCTGTCAAAGGTGTTGCAGAAGGTTTTTCCAAAGCCATGTATATGAAAGGTGTTGGTTATAAAGCGTCTGTGAAAGGCAACATTTTGACATTGGTTGTCGGATTTTCTCATGATGTTGTGATGACTATCCCAGCGGGTTTGACGGTGACAATGGGTGAAGCACCAACAGATTTTACAATATCTGGTATTGATAAGAATTTGTTAGGTCAATTTGCTGATAAAATCCACAAGATTCGCAAAGCAGACCCATACAAAGGTAAAGGTATCTTCTATAAAGACGAATATGTCCGTCGCAAAGAAGGCAAGAAGAAATAATAAAACAATATAATTTCCGCTGTTACGGAAATTGGACAAAAGGAAAACAAAATGTTAAGACATTTATCTTCTGAAGAAAGACGTACATTGGCAAATCGCGGTGCGTTGAAAAGAAAGAATCCTGGCAAAATTCGTTTGTCAGTTTTCCGTTCTGGTCGTCACATTGAAATCCAAGCAATTGATGATGTCAAAGGTCGCACATTGTGTGCTGCTTCATCAAAAGAAAAAGATTTCAAGGGCAAAGGTTGGAATATCGCTGGGGCTGAAATGGTTGGTAAAATTTTTGCTGAACGTATGGCCAAAGCTGGTATCAAAGACAATTACTATTTTGATCGTGGTCGTTATTTGTACCATGGTCGCGTAAAAGCATTGGGTGACGCAATGCGCGCAAACGGAATGAATATCTAATCTTAGGAGCAAAAAACAATGGCACGTTTTGATGATAAAAAATTACAGACAGATAATTTGGTAGATAAATTAGTTTCTATCAACCGCGTTTCTAAAACAGTGAAAGGTGGACGTAATATGTCTTTCTCGGCTTTGGTCGTGGTTGGTGACAAAGCTGGTATGGTTGGTTTTGGTAAAGGTAAAGCATTGGAAGTTCAGGCTGCTGTCCAAAAAGCAACCAAGGCCGCAAAAGCAAGAATGATGCGTGTTCCTTTGAAAGAGGGTCGTACATTGCATCATGATAGTTCTGCAAAATATGGCGCAAGCAAACTGGTTGTTCGCAGTGCTGTTCCTGGTACTGGAATTATTGCTGGTGGTGCTTTGCGTGCAGTGTTCGAATGTTTAGGGGTTCAGGACGTTGTTGTTAAATCACAAGGTTCTAATAATCCAAACAATATGATTCGTGCTGCTTTCTTGGCTTTTGAACAGATGAATTCTCCAAAGACAGTTGCTGCACGTCGCGGTAAAACTGTTGCAGAAATCATCGCTGGTCGTGACGGTAAAAAATTAGAACCAGCGGCAGAAGAAGCAAAATAATTTTAATAAAACCGAGTACGTAATCTTGTATTATGTGCGAAACAGACTATATCATAGTCATAGGACAAAAAGGAAAAAACAATGAAACTTAATGCATTAATGGATAATCGTGGTGCACGCAAAGATGTTAAACGTGTTGGACGTGGTATGGCGTCTGGGTATGGTAAAACATCTGGTCGTGGTAACAAAGGTCAAAAAGCACGTTCTGGTTCTCGTAAACAGGCTACTTTCCAAGGTGGTCAGATGCCAATTTTGCGTCGCTTTCCAAAATTTGGTTTTAACAATCCATTTGCAAAAACTTATGCAACAATCAATCTTGGTGATATTGAAAAGTTTATTGCATCTGGTAAAATTGATGCCAAAAAAGAAATCTCTTTGGATTCTTTGTTTGACGCAAAAATTATCAGCCGTAAGTTAGATGGCTTGAAAGTTTTGGCCAAAGGCGAAATTAAAACTGCTGTGAACATTGTTGCAGACAAATGGTCAAAAGCCGCAGAAGCAGCAATTGTGAAAGCAGGTGGAAAAATCCAATCTAAATAATTTAATTACACATCTGTGGTTTGCCACAGGTGTGTTGTCAGAATAAAAGTGTAGACCACATGAAATTCTTGAAAAATATTTTTGGACATATGTCAGATTTACAAAAACGTATATGGTTTACTTTGGGTGCGTTGATTGTATATCGTATCGGTTCTTATATTCCATTACCAGGTGTGAACGCAAGTGCTGTGTTGCATTTATTCAATGGTGATAATGGTATGATGGGAATGTTTGATATGTTTTCTGGCGGTTCTTTGTCCCGTATGTCTGTTTTGGCATTGAATATTTTCCCATATATCTCTGCGTCTATCGTTATTCAATTATTGACAGCAACCAGCAAATCTTTGACTGATTTACGTAAAGAAGGTGAATCAGGTCGTGTTAAAATCAACCAATACACACGTTATTTGGCTGTGTTGTTGGCTGTGGTTCAAGGTTGGGCAGTGGTTCGTGGTTTGGAATCTATGGCACCAGTCAATGGTGTTTCTGCGGTTGCAAATCCAGGATTTTCATTTGAATTATCCGCGATAATCGCATTGGTTGGTGGAACAGTATTTGTTATGTGGTTGGCTGAACAAATTACTGCGCGTGGTATCGGGCAGGGCGCTTCATTGCTTATCTTTGCTGGAATTATTGCAGAGGTTCCAGGCGGAATTGCAAAGTTATTTTCATTGGCAGGTGTTGGTCAAATGTCGCCTGCGATGATTGCTTTTGTTTTGGCTTTCGTTGTCGGTATCGTTGCATTGATTGCATTTATGGAACAAGCACAACGTCGTATTCAGATTTTGTATCCACGTCAGGCAATGGCGAACGGCGTGATGAATACAAATGTTTCTTATTTGCCGATCAAGGTAAATATGTCTGGGGTTATGGGACCAGTGTTTGCAGCATCTATTATGATGTTGCCTGCATTTATACAGCGTTTTGTGCAAAGTGAAAATTTGATTGTACAACATATATTGGGCTTTTTTACATACGGAACATGGTCTTATATGATTCTGTACACTATTTTGATTGCATTCTTTGCGTATTTCCAAACGGCTGTGGTTTTCAATTCGGAAGAAACCAGTACCAATCTGAAAAATATGGGTGGTTATATTCCAGGTGTACGTCCAGGTGAACAGACTATGCATTATTTGGACGATGTCGTATCCAGAGTGACTGCAATCGGTGTAGTATATTTGATTGTCGTTTGCGTATTACCAATTATTCTGAATACTCGTGCAGGTATGCCTTTGATGATTGGTGGAACCAGTTTATTGATTGTGGCCGGTGTAATATTGGATACAATGAATCAAATACAGTCTTATTTAGTTGAAAGAAAGTATAGCGGTGTTGTTGGCAAAGTACAAAAGAAAGGTCGTTTCCGTAATTAAACGGAAAACAAAAACAAGATTTGATTTTTGGTTTGGGTTGATATAAAATAGAATCCAATCAAAAATCGGGACATTCAAAAAACGTGTGGATTTTGAATGTTTATAACTGGATGGAAACATCCGAATAAAATAATCCCCCTTTGTTAAAACTTCGGGGGACAGGCAATAAAAAAAGGAAAATAAAAGATGGCACGTATAGCAGGTGTTAACATTCCAAGTGAAAAACGCATTGAAATTGCGTTGCGGTACATTCATGGTATCGGCCCAGCTAAATCAGCCCAGATTTGTTCTGCTCTGAAATTGAAAGACGGTCTGCGTGCGAAAGATTTAACTGACGAGGATGTTGTTAAAATTTCGAACTACATAGAAGAAAACTTTAAAGTAGAAGGTGATGTTCGTCGTGAAGTTGCAATGAATATTAAACGTTTGCAAGATCTGAAAACATATCGCGGCATTCGTCATCGTAACCGTTTACCAGTTCGTGGTCAACGCACACAAACAAACGCCAGAACTCGTAAGGGCAAACGCGTTGTTGTTGCAGGTTCTGCGACCAAGGGTAAATAATATTTAATTGGGTAGAGATTAACACGATAGTTAATTGAAGACATCTAAAAAGGAAAACACAAATGGCAGTTACAAAATCAAAAAAGAAAGTTGTTAAAAAAGTATCACATGGGATTGCTCATGTTGTTGCTACAAATAATAATACACGTATAACAATTACCGATCAAACAGGGGCTGTGTTGACATGGGCTACTGCAGGTGCAAATAATTTCAAGGGTGCAAAAAAATCAACACCATATGCAGCAACAGTTGTTGCAGATGCTGTTGGCAAAAAAGTTGCAGAAATGGGTATGAAGACAGTTGATGTTTTGATGCGCGGTATTGGTCAAGGGCGTGAATCTGCTGTTCGTGGTTTGGCAAATGCTGGATTGATTGTTCAATCTATTACTGACACGACACGTATTCCACACAACGGGTGCCGTCCAAAGAAAGTTCGTCGTGTATAATATTTTTTATCACCGCCCAATCGGGCGGTTTTTTTTGTATAAAAAAATCTTGACCAAATGTATGTGTTTTTTATAAACTGATTTTCAGAGAAAAGGAAAGGTTGTTGAAAAAGATAATAAGCTTTTTATTTGTTTCTTATTCCTTGTTGCCATCTGTTTGGGCA
Source organism: Candidatus Enterousia sp. (assembly GCA_045634865.1). Taxonomy (GTDB): domain Bacteria; phylum Pseudomonadota; class Alphaproteobacteria; order Rs-D84; family Rs-D84; genus Enterousia. Next base: position 7,375 of record JAZRBB010000004.1, on the reverse strand, counting down.
GCTTCTTGTCCAAGTGGGACTGTTAGTCATTATGGTTCATGTAAAGTGTGTAGTGACGGAACATACAGGAGTGGGGCTGACCCACAGACATGTCAATTGTGCTCTGCTAACACAGATTATACATATAGACACACAGGTGGTGATACCGCCGAGTTTCATGATAACAGAAATGATTGTTTTGCGACTGTAACTTTTCATGGAAACGGTGGTAAAAATAATAATCAGGAAAATATAACAGTTGAGGCGCATTACAGTTATAATGATAATTCGTCATCTTGTTTTTTAAATGATGTTGCATTATGTAGTACATCTAAAACGTCGTATAAAATAACAAATGCTGGTATACAAAATCCTGGGTGGAGCCGTGCAGGCCGTATTTTTGCAGGTTGGTATACGGACCAGAATCTAACTGCTGATAGTAAACTAACACAAAGTACTGTGTTCAATGGGGATGCAAATTTGTATGCTAAATGGGTTTGTGGCGCAGGATATTATTCATCGTCTAATGATTGTGTCACATGTGAAGAAAATTATGTTTGTCCAGGTGACGATGTGCGGTATTCTTGTTCAGATGAATCTGGTGGTGTGTTCACACATTCTGATGCAAATGGATATAAACAAAGCGATTGTTATGCAAAATTAAAGTTGGTTATATCTACAGACGAAACCATAGTTGTTAATGCGAAGTGGGGCAGTACTGGGGCGTCGTCTTGTCTGTATAATTCAGGGTATGCTTGTGCTATGGGCGGTGACGGTATTTATTATCGTTTATCAGATGTTTTTGCATCTTCTGCGAAATTATCCAATGGGTCCCCTATAAGTGAAATTTATAACAGAGACAATAATTATTTGTTTCAGGGTTGGTATAAAAGGCCAAATTTCACTGGTGCCAGGGTGGATTCGGAAACACAATTATCTGGTGATGTAACGTTATATGCAAAATGGATAAATTGTAATCCAAAGGGTGGTTTTGTAATTGATGATGGCCAATGTTTGTGTAAAGAGGGATATTATTTAGAATCTGGAGAGTCAAAGTGTTCAATATGTCCGGCAGGCAAATATTGTCCATTAGGAAATAAAGCTTATGATTGCGGTGGAGGTACATCAAATAAATTTACACATTCTTTAGTGGGGGCAAAATCAATTAATTCATGTTATGCGTCATTGGTTTTGAATGGTAATGGTGGCAGTATTGATGGACAACAGACAAAAACACTGCGTGTGTATTATAATAGCGAGACTTCTTGTAATTACAATGATAAAAGTTCGTGTGGGCCGGATGAATGTGTTTGTCATGTAACAAATGATACTTATGTTTTAGACGATGAGGTGATAGGCAATACGGCACCAGGAGTGATATTTACTAATGCCAATGCAGCTTTTGTTGGTTGGTATCAGAACTTGTCGGGTGATAAAGTAACCGATACAACTGAATTATCTGGTGATGTAACCTTATATGCAAAATGGGGGTGTCATAAAGGTTTCTATAAAGACGGTGACAATTGTACAGCGTGTCCAAATTATTTGTCGACAGATGGACCTGGAAAAACATCAGCAGAAGATTGTAAACATTATTTTCAATATGGTACAAACAAAACTTGGGTTTGGCCAGATACTGTGACCCAAGGCGAGATACAAAACGTAAAGTAAAAAACAATTGACTTTTCATATATTTTTGTTAGAATTTACGGGCACGTTTTGATGGCGTGTGCCGTATGGCGAAAATGATAAACTAAGCCGATGGAGTAAAATCATGATAGAAAAAAACTGGATGACTTTGATTAAGCCAAAAAAGTTAAGTATCAAAGTCGATGAAAATAATTCAAATATTGCAACGTTGGTTGCGGAACCTTTGGAAAAAGGTTTTGGTTTGACATTGGGAACAGCATTACGCCGTGTTCTGTTGTCTTCATTGCAAGGTTGTGCACCAATCTATATCAAAATTGATGGTGTTCAACATGAATTCAGCAGTTTGACAGGTGTTCATGAAGATGTCACAGATATAATTCTGAATTTAAAGGGTGTTTATTTCAAAGCATTAACCGAAGGTCAACATCGTGCTACCTTGAAAGTCAAGGGGCCAGCAGTTGTTACAGCAGGTATGATTGAAACATCTGGCAGTGTAGAAGTTATGAACAAAGATGCAGAAATTTGCACTTTGGACGCAGGTGCCAATTTGGATATGGAAATTGTATTGAATTCTGGGCGTGGTTATGTGCCAGCATCTGTCAATGCAGTTGATTTACCATTGGGAACAATACCTGTGGATTCTATATATTCTCCAATTTTGAATGTTGCGTCAAATGTGACCCAAACACGTGTCGGTCAAAGCACAGATTATGATAAATTGGAATTGACTGTTAAAACAAATGGCTCTGTCACACCAGAAGACGCAATTGCTTTTGCTGCGCGTATTTTGACAGACCAGTTGACAGTCTTTATTAATTTCGAAGATCCATTGATGGTGAACGCGGCTGCTGATGAAGAAAAAGCAAAAGACGTTTTGCCATTTGATCCAAAATTGTTGAAACATGTTGATGAATTGGAATTGTCTGTTCGTGCAACAAATTGTCTGAAAAATGACAAGATTAATTGGTTGGGCGAATTGGTTCAAAAGACTGAAAACGACATGTTGAAAACACCTAATTTTGGCCGTAAATCTTTGAATGAAATCAAAGTCCAATTGGAAGCAATGGGCTTGTCACTTGGAATGGAAGTTCCAGGATGGCCACCAGAAAATATTGCGGAGTTGGCAAAGAAATACGAAGACCCCTACAAATAAAATTGTGATAATGTGCTATTTGTTGTGTTTGGCGGTTCTTATGTAGGTCAACTACACCGCGAACCTCCAAACACTTCCAACTAACACATTCTAACAATTTTCTGGTACAGCTGGGAGTGTTCGGAATAAACAAAAAATCCCACAATTCAGAAAGAAATTTTTGGTTGTGGTGTCTCAAACAAATCCCTGAGAAAAAATCAGGGCAGAACAACAAAAGGAGTAATCAATGAGACATATGAAAGCAGGTCGTACTTTCAATCGCGACACAAATGCCCGCAAAGCCATGTTTATTGGTTTAGCAAAAAACTTGATTGAAAAAGAACAGATTAAAACAACTTTACCAAAAGCAAAAGATTTGCGTTCGGTGGTCGAAAAATTGATTACCCGCGCGAAAGTTGATACGGTTGCGAATCGTCGTTTGACTGCATCTGAATTGGGAAATAATTCCGATAAAGCAGTTAAAAAATTGTTTGCTGTTTTGGGACCGCGTTATGCAAAGCGTCCTGGCGGTTATACACGTGTATTAAAGGCTGGTTTTCGTTATGGTGACGCTGCGCCAATGGCAATAATTGAATTGGTTGAACGTGATGAAAATGCTAAAAAAGTTGCACCAAAAACTGTTGCAACAGAAGCACAAGAAACAGTTGTAAAAGAAGAAACAAAAAAGACAGCTGCGCCAAAAACAACAAAAGCAGTTGCTGAAAAGAAAGTTGCAGCACCAAAGACAGCAAAAGCGCAAAAAACAGTCGCTGTGAAACGTCGCGCAACTGGTAAATAAATTTTTCACGTACAAAACAAAAGGCACCCATTTTTGATGGGTGTTTTTTTGTAAAAAAATTATGTTTTTGCGAATAATATTTATTGCGCAGATTAGTATTTTGTGATAAAATTACCCCAAAGGGTAAGGAGTATTCTATGCGTAAACTGGTGTTTTTGCCGATTGTGACAGCTGTGTTTTTGGCTGATTTTGGCGCGTTTGGTGCAACTGCGCGTAGTTCGCGTGGTAATGCGACGAATGCTGGTAATAATGCAACTGTGACGTCCGCGCCTGTTTCTGCGCGTGCTGCTGTTCGTGGCGCAAAAACTGTTCAACAAAATGTGACTGCGCCTGTTTCTGCACGTGCTGCCACACGGAATACACCAAAAACAACCACTAATGTTGCACCAAATGTGAAAACGGTTGCGAATAATGCTGTGGCGGCACGCGCTGGTGCTAAACAGAAAGTTGTAAATATGGGGACTAAGATTGCCAATGCTACTGCGAATACTGTTGTGTCTCAGGAATGTCAAGATGCGTATTTTGGGTGTATGGATTCTTTTTGTATGTTGGAAAATGTGACTGGGGGTCGGTGCAAGTGTAGTGATAAAAATATTGAATATGATGATATTTTGGCAAAAATTATGAATCTGGATCAACAGAGTTATGTTATGCAGACCGAAGGGGTCGCTTTGCTGAAGATGGGCAAAAGTGCTGATGAAGTTTATGCAATGGCTGAAGATGCAGCCAATAAAGTTTCTAGGGATAAAAAAGCGGAAGGACAAGCGGACGATAAAAAGTTAAATGTTTCTGCATGGGATAGCAGTTTGTTTGAAGATGATGAAGAATTGTTTGTAGAAGATTCTGTGGTATTAGATTCAGATTTAACCAGTAAAACAGGTGACAAATTACATGCAATTGCGGCTTCTATATGTACGCAACAGGTTCCGAAACAATGTAGTGCGTCTGTCCCTATGTTACGGATGATATATGTTCAGAAGATTCAGTCTGATTGTGCTGCGTATGAAAACAGTTTGAAACAGCAACAACTGGAGAGTAATCAGAAATTGCAAACTGCCAGACAGAGTTTGCGTGATACAGCTTTGGAAAAATATCAAGAGGCAAATAAGTATGACCTTGGTGGGTGTGTTCGTGCGTTTAGTACATGTATGCAGCAAGACGAGGTGTGTGGTGAAGGCTTCTTGGGGTGTGTTACGTTTGCGGCGATGGATAATCTCAAAAATGATACTGCTGGTACCGTTGCTGAACAAACTACAATAAAATTTACATATTCCAGTATTTCATTGGCAAAGACAACTATGGACGAGTTGTTATCAAAACGTGTGTATTGTGATAGTGTTTTAGACCAATGTGTAAATGCTAATGTAGATAATGCTGTGTGGAATGCATTCTTGAAAAGTGAAGCACCTGCGATTAAAACAGCTGAATCTGACGCGGAAAATAGTTTGCGTATGAATTGTGTTAAAGAAGTGTCAGATTGTTTCCGAACAGGTTGTAAAGAACAGCTTGATGTGAATAGCGAAACCGGTTCTTATGATATGTGTTTAGCCAATCCTGATTTGTATAAATCTTTGTGTAAACCAAAGTTAGAGCCATGTTTGATAGCTACAGGTGGAACTTATGATGATCCACAATCTTCATCATTATGGACTGCGTTGTTGGCGCGTTTAGCATCTATGAAGGTTGATGCGTGCACAACAGAGGTTAAAGGTTGTTTGTTGTCAGAGGATAGATGTGGTAAAGATTATACTGGTTGTATCGGTTTAACTACGTATGATATTGGAGAGTTGTGTCCAACAGATAAATTGACAGCATGCAGAGATGAACGTAAAGGGTTGAGTGGTGATGCTTTGGAAAAAGACATTCGTGAATATGTTAACACAGTTGCCCAGGGTATTGCTTTGAACATAGATAACAGTATGTTGACCCAGTGTCAATCTGCTTTGAAAACGGCAATGTTGACACATTGTGGTGCAGAAGAGGCCTCTTGTCCAAATGCACGGGTGGATGAATCTTTGTTCAAGGGTGGAATGCGTGTAGAATTGTGTTTGGACGAAGATTGTAGCCCGAATCCAAATCATTTCACAAATACGCAGTTGATAAAAGAGGATATTACACCGCAATTGCTTGGCAAGGTTGATATAACTCGGATTTATTATGATCCAGATGCTAAAGACGGTGAACACTTTAAGATGGATAGTTCAGTAGAAGACAACAAAAAAGATGATTATACTTATGATTCTGCTGCATTAAAAAGATTGCAAAGAACTTTGGAGTCTGCATATAAAAATATGGTTAGCGCTATTGAAGCAGATCCAAAAGTACAATATTGTATATCTGGGCGCGATACAGTTCAAGGGTGGGCTGCGGGTTCTAATTTATCCACATCAACCACAGGTAGATTTCCAAAACTGACACAGTCTGCACGTGATGCGGTTGCACAACAGTTGATAAATTCTGTGTTTTCTATATATTCTGAAGAGTACGAAAAAGTTTTGTCAGATCAGCTGGCATCTGTTACACAACAATTATCTAACGCCATCAATGAAATTGTTCAAGTGACGGCAGAAAAGCAACATACAATTAATACGACTGCATGTAATACAATGGCTGATGGTGGGTCAGAGCCTAGTTGTCATGGTTGTACGCACATCGAGACTCTACGTCAGCCGACATATGACAAGGATACCTGGATGTGTACGGTTGCAATTACACAGTGGAAGAAAAGCTCCGACATATGTGGTTGTGGTGCCTCGTTTACAAAGAGAGAATGGAAAGAATACTTTGCAATGCCTCAGATAACAAGGGTAGGCTTACGTGATTACAATGGTCAAAATATTACCAATGCTACCACGAATCAGGATTACATGGAGCAACACGGCACTATAAAGAAAAATTGGTGATTCTTGTTTTGAGTTTCGTGCTGATACAGATTTACCGACTGTGATGGGAAGTATTTTATGCTTGAATAGTTTTACCAACCTTCTGCCTTGCTATCGCAATCCGCCCCGCCATTGGCGGGGAACTTTTGTGAAAGTTAGTTCAAATTGTTGGTATACAAAAAAAATTATAAAAAATGTACATGTTTGTTTGTATAAATTTTGTTTTTATGATAAAATAAACTGAAATAGGACAGGAGTTTATGCGCAAATTATTGGTTTTTCCAATTGTTTTTGCTGTGTTTTTTGTCGATATTTGTGCGTTCGGTGCGACCGCGCGTGGTTTGCGTGGCGCCTTTGATGCGGGACAAAACAATGCAACGTCTATGAAAAATACCAATAGTTCTACATCGTCTGAGGGTCGCGCAGTGGCTGCACGTGCTGGTGTTCGTGCTAATGCAAAATTGTCATCAAATATGGTAAGAACCAATTTAAAGGCCGGAATGGCAAACACTGTAAGTGCTGGTGACCCGATAATGAGTGTTGCTGCACGTGCTGCGGCGCGTCCTAATGTGAAAATGACATCAAATATGGTAAGGACCAATGTAAAGGCCGGAATGGCAAGCACTGTAAGTGTGGGCGAACCGATAATGGGTGCGCGTTCAGCTACTAAACAGAAAGCCATCAATATGGGAACCAAGGTGGCTACTGCGGTAGACAACACGATGATTCCCCAAGAATGTCAAGATGCATTTTATGGCTGTATGGATTCTTTTTGTATGGTGGATAATATGACTGGTGGCCGTTGTCGTTGTGATGATCGCAGCGAAGAATTGGATAATGTTCTGGATCAAATTATGAAGTTAGATTCACAGAGTCAGACGTTGGCAGAAGAAGGGGTTGAACGTCTGCAACATGGTGATGCTGTTGATACAA
>JAZRBB010000003.1:0-284687 GCA_045634865.1 Candidatus Enterousia sp. | reverse complement strand
CAATTCCAACAATTCAGGATCGTTTGCCAAATCGCATTTGTTCAAATAAACTACGATTTTTGGAATACCCACCTGACGTGCCAACAAAATGTGTTCACGTGTTTGTGGCATTGGACCATCAGTTGCAGCAACCACCAAAATTGCACCGTCCATCTGCGCAGCACCGGTAATCATGTTTTTAACATAGTCCGCGTGTCCTGGGCAGTCAACGTGAGCATAGTGACGATTTGCTGTTTCATATTCTACGTGTGCAGTATTAATCGTTATACCGCGTGCTTTTTCTTCTGGTGCGTTATCGATTTGATCAACACCTTTTTGTGCATCAATACCAACACCATAATAGTGAACAATAGCAGCTGTCAAAGTTGTTTTACCGTGGTCAACGTGACCAATAGTACCAATATTGACGTGTGGTTTTGTTCTTACATACTTTTCTTTTGCCATGGTTTTCTCCTTGGGCTGTTAGTTATTAAGTTTGTAATTGTTATTTTGTCATCTTTTTGATTACTTCGTCAGCAACATTTTGTGGAACATCGTCATAGTGTGACAATTCCATGTATGGATTTGCACGCCCTTGTGACAATGAACGCAATGTTTTGACATACCCGAACAAATTCGCCAGTGGGACATACGCAGTAATTAACTGGCTGCCGAATCTGGTTTCGATACCATTAATTTGTCCGCGACGACTGTTAAGGTCGCCAATAATGTCACCGACGTATTCTTCCGGTGTATTCACCGCAAGTTTCATAATCGGTTCCAATAATTTTGGTGATGCTTTCTTCATCGCTTCGCGGAAGCAAGCACGCGCCGCAATTTCAAAGCACAACACATTAGAGTCAACTTCGTGATACTTACCATCTACCAATGTGGCCTTGAAATCTACTGTTGGATAGCCAATCAAAACACCTGTTTGTTGTGCTATCTTCAAACCTTTTTCTACACCAGGGATGTATTCTTTTGGAATTGCACCACCGACAATCTGATTTTCGAACTGATAGCCCTGCCCTGGTTCCAATGGTTCAAATTGGATTTTAACCTGAGCGTATTGACCAGAACCACCAGATTGCTTTTTATGTGTATATTCTTCTAAAACTGGTTTGCGGAATGTTTCGCGATATGCGATACGTGGTTCACCCACATTAACATCAACCTTGAATTCACGTAACAAACGATCAATCAAAATATCCAAATGCAATTCACCAACACCAGACAAAATCGTTTGACCAGATTCTTGATCCACAGATACGCGGAATGAAGGATCTTCTTTGGCCAAAGCCTGCAAACCCAAAGCCATTTTTTCAATATCAGCCTTGGTCTTTGGTTCAACTGCAATAGAAATCACAGGTTCTGGAACATGGATGGATTCCAAAATAATTGGATTATTTTCATCGCAAAGTGTATCACCGGTGATTGTTTCTTTCATACCAACCAAAGTGATAATATCACCTGCTGATGCTTCCTTGATTTCTTCACGAGCGTTCGCATGCATCAACAACATACGACCAACACGTTCACGTTTATCACGATTAGAGTTATAGATATAAGAACCAGATGTCAATTTACCCGAATAAATACGGATAAACATCAAGTTTCCAACGAATGGGTCATTTGCAATCTTAAATGCCAAAGCACTGAATGGCTCAGATGCACTCGGATGACGTTCTGCTTCTGTTTCACCGTCCATCTTGGTTCCCTTAATAGCAGGAATATCCAATGGACTTGGCAAATAATCAACAATAGCATCCAACAATGGTTGAACACCTTTGTTTTTGAATGCTGTTCCACACAACACAGGAACAAAGTTTTGGGCAATTGTTCCCTTGCGTATCAATTTTTTAATTGTTGCGATATCTGGGATATTACCTTCCATATAAGATTCCATAACCGCTTCATCCAATGTCACAACTTCTTCAATCAATTTGTTGTGCAGTTCTTCTGCTTTAGCTTTCAAATCTTCTGGAATTTCTTCGATTTTTGGATGAGAACCGTTTTCATCTTCCCAAATAATACCCTTCATTTCAACAACATCAACTACACCCTTGAAATCTTGTTCTTCGCCAATTGGGAAATTAACAACCAATGGATTAGCACCCAATCTTTCGCGAATCATTTCAACACAGCGGAAGAAGTTAGCACCAGTTCTGTCCATTTTATTAATAAAGCAAATACGTGGAACATTGTAACGATCCGCCTGACGCCATACTGTTTCAGATTGTGGTTGCACACCGTTCACAGATTCAAATACAGCAACCGCACCGTCCAACACGCGCAAAGAACGTTCCACTTCCATTGTAAAGTCCACGTGTCCCGGAGTATCAATCAAATTGATACGATGATCGCGCCAGAAACAAGTTGTCGCAGCAGATGTAATTGTAATACCACGTTCTTGTTCTTGAACCATCCAGTCCATTGTTGCAGCACCATCGTGCACTTCACCGATTTTATATGTTTTACCAGTATAGAACAAAATACGTTCAGACGTAGTTGTTTTACCAGCATCAATATGGGCCATAATCCCAATATTGCGATACATATCCAAAGAAGCTGTTTTACCGACTGACATTTGTCTTTCCTTATTTCTTTATTATTATTTATATTACCAACGGAAATGGGCAAACGCTTTGTTCGCTTCTGCCATTCTGTGTGTATCCAATTTCTTTTTAAATGCACCGCCTTGACCATTCAAAGCATCACGCATTTCTGCAAACAATCTGTCTTCCATAGAACGTTCGCCACGTTTTCTTGCGAACATAACCAACCAACGCAATGCCATCGTTTGTTGACGTTCTTTGCGAACTTCTACTGGGACCTGGTAAGTAGCACCACCAACACGACGACCTTTGACTTCTACTGATGGTTTTAATGCATCTACCGCTTCCAAAAACGTTGTTAATTCGTCTTTATCTTTTGCGATAGTCTTCAATTTTTCCATTGCACCATAAACAATGTTTTCAGCAACTTCTTTTTTACCATCCCACATAACAACGTTAATACATTTCGCAACAACCAGATTGTTATATTTAGAATCTGGCAATATCTCACGTTTTGTTGCAGCTTTACGTCTTGACATATTTGTTTTCCTTTTTGTTACTTCACTTGGGTTTATATTCCCAAATTACTCACACCAATTTTCAGATGTGTATTATTTCTTTGTTTTTGCGCCGTACAGAGAACGTCCTTGTTTTCTGCTTTCGACACCCTTTGTATCCAAAACACCACGAATGATGTGATATTTCACACCAGGCAAGTCCTTTACACGACCACCACGAATCATAACCACACTGTGTTCCTGCAAATTATGACCTTCGCCAGGAATGTATGCAGTCACTTCATGACCATTAGCCAATTTAACACGCGCAACTTTACGTTGAGCAGAGTTAGGTTTTTTAGGAGTTGTCGTATAAACACGTGTGCAAACGCCACGTTTTTGAGGATTTTCCATCATATCAGGTGCAGTTGACTTCACAACCACCTTTTTACGTGGTTTCCGAATCAGTTGATTTACTGTTGGCATTCAAAATCTCTTTGTTTTTATTCTCTTTTTTTGACTATGCGAAACCCGCCCTCAGACTTATTTCATCGCAAATGCGTGATTATAAATCTGTCCAAACCTGCAGATTTCTGTGTTTTTTACTTTCCTTACTTACACGGAAAGCACCTATACTATAACCTGTGACCCACAGATTGTCAAGCAAAATATCGCGTTTTATATGCAAAAAACCGCTAAAAATCCATATTTTATACACCCAAACTTTGGACACAAAAAAAATCCGACCAATCGGCCGGATTTTTTATATTTTCTGGACAATTAGAAATCAATACCGAATTTAACACCAAAGCCAAATCCGTCATCCCATTCCCATTCGTCTGCTGCCGTACCACCATGGTGATTCAAAGAACCATTGATGTATGCACCAACGAATTTAGTTGCATCCAAATTATAGTTTACACCAAATTCACCAGTCCATGTACCAGCATTCTTTGTTTTAGCAGGTGCTTCTAAATCATCATATGCAATATGATCATTTATAATACCTGTGTATTCAACACCAGCAACCAAGTTCAAAGAGTTGTTGATTACAAACTGACCATCCAATCCCAAAGACAATGTACGCAAACCTTTGTCACCCCAATTGAACATTTCAGAGTTCATATAATTATATGCAACATGACCTGCAACTGTGAATTGTGCAGTTGTGTAACCACCACGAACACCAGCTGTCCATGTATAACCTGTCAAGTCTTCATCAAACCATTCATTTAAATCAGCTTTTTTGGAGTGTACATACAAACCACCAAACTTTACCCCTGCCAAAGCATTCCACATAGCTGGGTTATCACCCGCATTAACGCCACCATAGACATCTGCTTTCAAAGCACCCATATCCAATGCACGGAATGTTGCTTTCAAAGCTACATTGTTCCAAGCTACATTATCAAAAACATCATTTTCTGTAACACTTGTAGAAACTTCCAAAGCCAATTTATCAGAAACACCGAAACCAAAATTTTCACCCAATGTCCATGGTGTAGATTGTTCTGTATGAGATTCCACAGATGTCACACTATAAAAATGACCAGCCTTTGGCATATATAATGGATTACCATCAATTACGTTTGCAGCATGTGCACCAGAAACTGCAAATACAGTCAACAAAGATGTTAAAGCGATTTTTTTCATATTTTATCCTTTCCTACTTGTTAAACTTAACAGGATTTATTCCTGTTATGATTATTATCCCACAAATAAAAATATCTGCAAGGGAAAAGATTTTTGCAAAGACATCTAAAAAATGATATAATTGTGCCCGCACGATTCGCAGGTTTATTTATCGTAATCGACTACGCCATTTATTTCTTTTTTAATACCGCGCCATACACTGTGGTTTTTTTGATGTTCAGAATAATCTGTTGAAAATTTATGTCCACCACGACCATCAGCAACAAAAAATAAATAATTTGTATTTGCAGGTTTTAACACAGCATGAATCGCTGCGCGTCCAACATTTGCAATTGGCTTTGGTGGCAAACCATTATTACGATATGTATTATATGGACTTTCTGTCTTCAAATGCCCACGCAATAGCGGTTGTCCCTGCATATCACCGAAACCATCAGTCAAAGCATAAACGACAGTCGGATCAGCCTGAAGTCGCATATTTTTTTTCAATCGATTCAAATAAACGCTGGCCACAATCGGCATTTCTTTTATTTTAGGTGTTTCTTTCTGAACAATCGAAGCCAACACCAAAACATCGTTCCAGTTCTTAAGTTGTTCTGGTCGTGAATGCGTGGATAAAGATTCTTTGACAGACAGCATTTTTTTGCGCGCCAAATCTAAAACCGCCAGACGCGAAGTCCCACGCGCGATTCGATAAGTATCTGGAAAAATTTCACCATCATCCAAATGACAAACTGGGGCAGATGAATTACAATCTGTTTCACCAGACAAATACGGAATAGCCATCAACATCTTTTTAGTCTGCTTTAATGTGTATCCCTCTGGAATTGTCACCGTAGTAGTTGCAACTTTGCCATGCGTTAAAATATCAGCGATTGTCCAAACACCTGCGCCACGCGGTATATCATATTCGCCAGCCATAATTTTGCCACCATTTAACCGAACTGAAAACCGAAACAAATCACCAGATTTTATAATGCGATTCTGCAACAAATAATTTGTCATACCAATCACAGAAGCCCCCTTTGGCACAACAACAGTCACAGGCTTTCTTAACGGCGACCATAAATTGAAAACAAAGCAAATGACAAAAACAATCACTGCGCATATTGCCAGCGCAAATTTAATCCACGGTTTAATATTTTTCCATTGTCTTTTTTGCATTATAAAAAATCCACCTCTCTACCAATGCATGGACTATAACATAGTGAAAAAATATTGTCTAATACAATTATTTAGATTCATGAAAAACAACAGGAAAAATGTCTTTATCTGACCAAGGTTCAAATTGCTTTGACAAAGTATCAAAGATATTTTCATCTATAAATATGGCATCTGGATTTTCCAGTGTACGTTTTAACACACGCTGTTTAGCAACATCCATATCACACAATACAACATGAAACAAAACATTTTCTGTCAAAGTTTTTGCCCAATCGTAATATTCTTCGCGTTTATCGTGTGTCCAAAAACCATAATCTAAAATAACATTTTGATTATTTTGAATACATTTGGCTGTCTCGGCTCTTATAAAATCATCAACTATCTTGTATTTTGTTTGAAAATCATTTGGATTACGACCATAACGTTCCACCATCAAATCATCATGCGTAAAACATTTTGCAGATAATTCTCGCAAAAGCTGCCTCGCAACAGTAGTTTTACCAAACCCCATAAAACCAACTAATAAATGAATCATAGCTTTTTTGTTTTGCATATTTACATTCCTTGAACAAAATTATAACATACAAAAAAATAAAAAACAAACCGCCATAATGGCGGTCTGTATCATTTAACAATATTGATTATTTTTTCATATATTTTTCAGCCCATTTTTTTAATTCTTCAATTGAAACACCCGCTTGAAATAATTTACCTTTTTCAACTTTTGATTTTGGTGCCAGTTTTTGAATATTTTTATATGTATCTTCCAATTCACTGCCACCAGAAGTCGCAAACGGAACGATTATTTTATTATCCATATCATGTTCTGCTATAAACGTATCTATGATAGACGGTTCACGATACCACCAAATTGGGAATCCTAAAAACACAACTTCGTATTTTTCCATATCACGAACACGCGATTCAATTTTTGGACGACAATCTTTATCTTTCATCTCCTGTGAAGAACGACTGTCTTCATTTGTCCAATCTAAATCAGCTTTGGTATAAATTTGCTTTGGAACAATTTCAAAAACTTTTGCATCAATAGATTCAGCCAACATATTCGCTATTCTTTTTGTGACCCCAGTCGCAGAAAAATAAGCAACTAACGCTTTTTTCATATAAATCTCCTTTGGTTTCGATTCGAAAATATTATATCAGAAAAACACAAAGACAATAATAGTATGAAGTCCTAGACAGATTTTTTATATTATTGCTTTATTAATATTTTCCTGCTATAACTAGACTGTCGTACAGAGATGTGCGTCTGGACTGTAGTGAGTCCTGTTTTAACCCGACATATTTTTATGTCGTTAATCCCCGCATTTGGTCGGGGAGTCGTCGGTTATATAATACGGCAAGTTCCGAAAGACCGCGAAATCAAGTGGTTAAAACTGATTCACTAACTCCCTGACCGCCATATTTGTATGGCGGTTGTTTTTTGAAAAAGGAGAATGAATTGAAAAAATTAATTTTTTTGGCGACAAGTGTATTTCTAATCAGCTGTTCCAATGTCACAAATATTGGCTATGAAAAAGTTGAAGACGGTTGTATTTATTCTGAAACGATAAGACCACGCAAATATTTATTCGATTACTTTGGGCGCCGTGATTATGATTTACATGTAAAATACGCGGGAATAACATGTCAAGAAATGGTTCAACACGAAGTAAGACATAGTATTCACAAAACCCCATATAACGGCATAGACAATATAAACGAAATACCTGCAATAAAAGTAGATGTCCGATAAAATTAAAATCGGCATAAACCCCGATTTTTATTCGTCCACCTTCGCTGATATTAAAATCTGAAATGTGCCCCCCAGAATTTGCCGTGCTACGGCGCGACACTCAATTTTCAGCCCTCGCGTTACTTCGGTGAAAATTGGTGGCTCGCCACCCGAAGCATTGCAAATGCGAAGAGTGGTCGGAGCAACAAGATTCGAACTTGCGACCTCTACGTCCCGAACGTAGCGCTCTACCAGACTGAGCTATGCTCCGAAAACAAAACAACTATATTACTTTTTGTTTAGATTGCAAAAACATTTCTTTTAATTGTTCTTCTTTATTATATCTATCAGACAATGCCATAAACAATTCATGGACTTGCTTTAACGAAAATGGTTGCGCGTTACCACCAATCAGTACAGCATTCTTGAACTGGCTTGGCGCAGATTCACCAAGTTCAGAACCATACACCTCGAACAACACTTTATTATTTTGACCATGCAATGAATACTTTATATTCTCCACCCCCGCCATCATACAGCGCACACGCCGAAACACCTTGTTTTCTGGGTTTTGTATTTCTGCAAGCATATGTCTGTAATCCATATTCTTAATCCTATGTTGGTTGATTTTGCACCAAGTTGCAAACCCTGTCAAAAAATTATTTCACACGTTTCAGAATCACACTGGCATTCGTTCCACCAAAACCAAACGAATTACTTAACGCAACATCGACTGTTTTCTTTTGCGCCTGATTCGGAACAAGATTGAAATCACCAACCTCTTCTATTGGTTTTTCCAGATTCATAGTTGGTGGCACGATATTATCACGAATCGCCAAAGCACAGAATATCGCCTCTATGGCGCCTGCTGCACCCAACAAATGCCCTGTCATTGATTTAGTCGAAGACATACAAACGTCTGTTCCTGCAAATAATTCTTTGACAGCGACCAATTCGCCAACATCACCCAAACCAGTTGATGTTCCATGCGCATTGATATAATCAACATCAGATGGCTTTAACCCCGCACTACGCAACGCCATTTCCATCGAACGTTTGCCACCTTCGCCATTTGGTGCTGGCGCAGTTATATGATGTGCATCCGCAGTCATACCAGAACCTGCAACCTCTGCATAAATTTTTGCGCCACGTGCCTTGGCATGTTCGTATTCTTCTAACACCAAAACACCTGCGCCTTCGCCCATAACAAAACCATCGCGGTCTTGATCCCATGGACGCGAAGCATGTTCAGGATCATCATTACGTGTACTTAACGCACGCAAAGCCGAAAAACCTGTCATACCCAATCTACACACAGCCGCTTCTGTACCACCACATACCATGATATCCGCATCACCACGCTCAATAATGCTGGCACCTTCGATAATAGAATGCGTCCCTGTTGCACATGCAGTCGCCATCGCAATATTTGGCCCCATAAACCCATACTTTATTGACACATTGCCAGAAGTCATATTTATAACACACTTTGGAACAAAGAAAGGCGAAACAAACCTGGTCCCATGTTGCAAAATATCTTCGTAAGTATCAGCAATTGTAGACAAGCCACCAATACCACTGCCAATCGCGACACCAATACGCGTTTTATCGCCATCATAATCAATCAGCCCCGCATCCCGTATTGCTTCATCTGCCGCAACCATACCATAAACAATATTTCGATCCATTTTACGTTGTTCTTTTGGTTCAATAACCGCATCAGGATTATATTCGCCAGGTTCGGTTCCGCGCTGTGGAAGACCAGCAATCTTGGACGCAATATCTGTTGTATCAAATTCAGTAATTTTACGAATACCGCTTTTACCCTTTAACAAATTTGCCCACGCAAAATCAACACCTGTTCCCACAGGACAAACAATACCAATACCAGTAATAACTATTTTTTTCATATTTTATACCTTTATAATTAAATCTGGAACTAAGCATACAACAAAATATAAATTAAAGCAAACACATAAAAAAATAATGTCGCCAAAATTGACGACATTAAATTCTTTAACAACCCAAAGCAATTATTTTGCATGTGCATCGATGTATTTAACAGCATCACCCACAGTTGTCAATTTTGTTGCTTCTTCATCAGGGATTGTAATGTCAAATTCTTTTTCAACTTCCATAACAAATTCAACAACATCCAAAGAATCAGCACCCAAATCATTTACGAAAGACGCGTTTTCTGTCACTTTGGATTCATCAACACCCAATTTTTCACATACAATTTTTTTCACTTTATCAAAAGTTGTCATTTTTTATCCTTTGTTTAAGTTAAATGTGTGCCCTATCTGTTGTTCTACAGGGACATGCCTTATAAAATACCATTTTATGACAAGGGTGTCAAGAAATTATAACAAATGATAACAATCTATTGACTTTTGCAAAAAATGCATTATGCCAACAAATCGGTTAGCAAATCATTCATATTATCACGCAGTTTATCTTTGTCTGGATTCCAGACCAATGCCCGCATCAGAAATTTATATACATCATCCATTGTTAAATCTGGCATACCAGCAGCGGTCACTATACGTTTCCACGCAACACGCGGATCTGTTAAATGCGAACGTCCGCATCCTAAAAACACCCATTCACCATTTTGAGGTAAATCTTGCAACAACAGAATTGCTTTATCAGACAAAGGCATATCACCCCATACATCGTGATTAAAATCTAAATCGTCCCAACGCATTCTGAAAACTTTATTCTTTTGGGCGAAACCATAAATCAACATTAAAAAGGCACCACGCAAATTCAGATTTTTTTCTTTGTTAATTACAGATATCAATCTTTGTAATCCAGATTTTCTCAATACACTCTGCCGACGTGCAACAACAATTTTTGGGATATTATTCATCGGATTTATTTTTATATATCCAATATCTCTGGCATAATTAAATATGCTTTGCAACAATTCCTGCATTCTGGATGCCATTGAACGACCAACTATTTTATCCAAAACATTTTGTAATTCGTCTGTTGTTAAATCTTGAATATTTTTATTGAATAAATCAACAAAGTGCAAACGAATCGCACGTTTCAATTTAACCAAAGAATCTTCTTTGCGACGAACTTTGTTATTCAAATACAATTCAACCAAATCTTGAAATGTGATTTGTTTTCTGCGCACAGGTATTTTTTTACATGCCTCGTTCAACACTTCATTTACTTTTGCACGCGCATCTTCAATATCTGTACCAGGGTAATTGCCAATAATAATTCTTTTGTCGCGACCATTTACACGTTTACGAACAAAAAAACTTTTTACACCACGCTGCGTAATATACATACGCAAACGTGGCTCAGACAAATCTTGGACAACATCAAACCCTTTTTCAGGTGACGGTAAATTATCAAGAATATACGTATTGAAAAAGAATTGATGTGCCATTTTTATGCCTATTTATTTTTTTCTTTATCAAAACACGAAATCAAATTTTTTACTTTTTCTAAAACTTTAATATACGCTTTTCTGTTCACATCCACAAAAGATGCGATACAGCCGTTTATTATCCTTTTTTGCTCTTCTTTTGCTTCTGATAATTTTTTGGCAGTCATAGAATATTCCTGGATTGTTTTAAAATGCGGACAATTAGAACAACAATTTCTGATAATGAAACCATCATCTTGAACATTTACACACTGTTGCAATTTAAATTGCTTTTCTGGTCCGACATAAAAACATGATGTGGAACGATGTTTCAAAGCTTCATCACCATATTTTCCATATTCATCCAATTTAGCAGTTTGAACTTCATTTCTGAAACCAAGAGTTCTTATATAATTTTCCCAATAATCTGATATTGAACATTCTTTTGCATATTTCTTGCGAAATTCGTTCATACTGTTTTTTATGGCACGTGCCCGAAAATATTCTGTAAACAACACACTAATATCTTGTTTAATATTCATTTTTTATTCTCCAACTTTTAAGGCGTTAATAAAAGCGGTCTGTGGTATTTCTACATTACCAAAAGTCCGCAACCGTTTCTTTCCTTCTTTCTGTTTTTCAAGCAATTTTCTTTTACGGGTAATATCGCCACCATAACATTTCGCAGTCACATCTTTACGATATGCAGCGATTGTTTCACGCGCAATGATTTTGCCCCCAATGGCAGCCTGCAAAGGAATCTTGAATTGATGTCTTGGAATCAGGTCTTTCAGTTTTTCTACAATCTGACGACCACGTTTTTCTGCCACAGAGCGATGACATAAAAACGATAAAGGCTCCACATTTTCATCATTTACCAATATAGAAACCTTTACCAAATCTGATACACGATAATTATATAAAGCATAATCAAAAGACGCATACCCCGAAGACAAAGACTTAACCCTATCATAAAAATCAAACACTATTTCAGATAATGGCAACTGATAAACCAACACTGCACGATTACCAACATAAGAAATATTTTCCTGAACACCACGACGCGCAGCGCACAATTCCATTACTGCCCCAAGATATTTATCAGGCATCATTATTGTTGCACGCACCCATGGTTCTTCAATAGACTCTATTCTGGTTATATCTGGCATATCAGCAGGATTTTCCAAATCCATAACACTACCATCACGTAAATGTATTTTATACAACACACTTGGCACAGTGTTTATCAAACTTAAATTAAATTCACGATTTAATCTTTCGCTGATAATTTCCATATGCAATAAACCTAAAAATCCGCAACGCAATCCAAATCCCAGCGCAGAAGATTTTTCAGTCGTAAATACAAACGACGCATCATTTAATGCCAATTTCTCTGCCCCCTCACGTAAATCAGGATAATCGTTTGCTTCTACTGGAAAGAAACTTGAAAACACAACTGGCACAGATGGCTTAAACCCCGGCAAAGGTTCAACATCACTTTTAGCATCACAAATCGTATCGCCAACTTTGCAATCATGAATCGTTTTCATACCTGTAATAATAAAACCAATTTCACCAGTTGTCAGCGAATCAACATTTTCCATCTTTGGTGTAAAATAGCCAACCTTTTCAACAACATATTCCGCACCAGTTGCAATAAACCTTATCTTTTGACCGCGTTTTAATTCACCATCAACAACACGTACCAAAACAACAACACCCAAATAAGAATCATACCAAGAATCAACCAACAAAGCACGCGTTGGTGCATTTTCATCACCACTTGGGGCTGGCAATTTATTTACAATTTCTTCTAGTAATTCTGGAACACCTGCCCCTGTTTTCCCAGAAACACATAGTGCATTCGACGCATCCATACCAATAACATCTGCAATTTGTTCACGCGTCGCTTCAACATCACTGGACGGTAAATCTATTTTATTTAACACAGGCAACATTTCCAAGTCATTATCCAATGCCAAATATGCATTTGCCAAAGTTTGCGCCTGCACCCCCTGGGTCGCATCAACCAAAACTATTGCGCCCTCACATGCGGCAAGACTGCGTGAAACCTCATAAGAAAAGTCAACGTGTCCAGGTGTATCCATCAGATTTAATTGGTATGTTTCACCGTTTTTGGCAGTATATTTCAAACGCACAGTTTGCGCCTTAATCGTAATACCACGTTCGCGTTCAATATCCATAGAATCCAAAACTTGGGCCTTCATTTCGCGCGATTCCAAACCACCGGTATATTCAATCAATCTGTCTGATAATGTTGATTTACCATGATCAATATGTGCAACAATAGAAAAATTTCTGATATGACTTTGTTTCATTTATTTTCACCTGACCACTATTTATCAATACTATTTAACAGATTCTCAATTCTGTCTGCACGTTCCAAAGTATCATCATACACAAATTTGATTTCAGGAACATATTTTTGATTTATTTTTCTAGCCAATGAAAAACGCACCATCTTGGTTATTTCATCCAAGCGCTTTTGCACAGCATCCGCATTATCACGTGCATAAAAAAATAATTTTACAAACTGCATTCCACCATGTGATTCAGAACCAACCAAAGAAACACCCCTGATTAAATCATCATCAGAAAATTCACGTTGCAAAATCTCCGCAACCAGCATTTGTACCTTGCTGGCAATCTTTTCGCTTCTGTTAGAATTCGTTTGTTTCTTAATCATAAAGCACCTTTGTATGCGGCAATGATACACACGTATATATAAAAAAACAAGTAAATTATTTAGCGCTTGCTCTTTTTACTTAAATTCTTTATTATCGGCTTTATGAAACTGATTACACGCATTCTTGATAAATCATCACAGCCTTGGTATTCATGGGTTGTGTTCGTTATGACCATATTTGAATCGATATTTTTGTTTATTCCACCAGAAGTTTTTATGACCCCTGCCATAGTCGCAAATAAAAAGCGCGCAATTCCAATTACTGTCGCGGCATCACTGGGCTCTATCGTCGGTGGATTCATTGCATACTTGATTGGTTTGTGGTTGTTTGATAGTGTTGGTGTTTGGTTGATTGAACATGTTGCAAGTATGGAAAAATTTGAGTTAACCAAAACTATGTTTAACAAATACGGAATAATGATTATTATTTTGACTGCTGTTACACCTATTCCTTATAAATTGTTGGCAATATGCGCGGGATTCTTGAATTATCCAATTGCTATATTCTTGGGGGTATCTGCGATATTCAGAACTGGACGTTTTGCACTTATTGGATTTTTATTATGGTGTTTTCAAGAAAAAGCAAACGAAATAGTCAGAAAATATTCTTGGCAACTAACAGTCGGTGCAATCATATTCGCTTTGCTTGGACTGTTGATAATCTCAGTAATTTAATAAACAAATTATTCATCAACCCATATACTGGCTGTTGGGCTGGCATTTTCAGAACCAACAGGTATCTTCACATTAGAACGACTAACTCTTAACGTTTTACCATCAGTATCAACATCTATACCGCTAACCATCTTATTTGCATCAACGTGTTCATCGTTTTCCACAACATTTATATTGGAACCGTTTTCTAATATTTCTATACGATTAGTCAAATTCGTGACTTGATTTTCAACTTCTTCAAATTCAGCGTTATTGATTGTTGTATTAGATGTGGCCACAGGTTTAATTAAACCAGCATTTGTCCCTGCATTATGTAAATATTTACCCACAGATAAACGCGCTGTACTTGCACTATTTGTACTAGCGACAGTTTTAGTTGAAACAGCAACCGGGGTGTTAACGGTTTTAACAGAACGAATCGTACCAGCACGTCCAACAACTGGCGAACTGATTTTTGTTGTATCTGTTTTCGCAGAAGGAACACTATTTATTCCAGCAACCACACCAACACCACCCAATTTTTTTACTGATGGTGCAGAATATGCCTGTGAAACAGCCAAAACATCCAACACACAAACAAACAATGCAATTTTTGATTTAACCATTTTTGATTCCTATTTTCTTTACACCACCTTAGAACACATAACGTACCCCAACAGACAAAGAATTGTCTGTTATCAAATCGACCTTGGTTTGCACACCAATGTTTTCCAACGTTGAACCACTGAACGCCGCTAAACGATAGCGAATGTCAAGATATGTTTTTTCTGTCATTCTGCTGTTCCACCCCAACATAACAGCCCCCATAGGCGATACATTTGTCTTTGATGATTTAGATAACACAGAATGTTCAAGATACATTTCTACAACTGCTGCACCCGCACCTGCACCAATATAAATACCAGAATTGAAACCATAATACGCATTTAATGTCGCATATATCGTGCTTAAATTGAAATCTGTCTTTTCGGTATAGTAATTATCATAATATTCTGTTTCTTGTTCAGAATAATTACCCATATAACCTAATTCTAAATCTGCACGCCAATTTTTATCTAACTCTGTACCAATTGCTATATCCGCACCAATAACAGGCTTCAAAGTAAATTTGTCACTGTCATGATCAGAACCATATTTATATTCATTTTTCCAACTCAGGAAAGATAAATCAGCATGCGCGCTGACATACCATTTTTTTGGATTGGATTTGCGACGATAATTTATACTTGTTTCATTGCCGTATCTTGTGATTACAGAATACCCACCGTTAGTACCAGCAAACACAAAACTTGGCACAAACATTGCAAAAACGCCAAAAAACAAATATTTTTTCATAACAAAAACCTCCAAAAAATAATTTTATACGATGAATTATATCATATTATCAACCGTATTCCAAAAAGTTTTTTTGTTGTAATTGATAGTTTTATAAAACCCTTGCTAGATACAAAAAATTCTACTATGATACACCTTGTTATGGAAGGCAAAACAATAATATCTTTCGCAAACGTATCTGCAAATTATGAAAACGGTCATGACGTTTTGTCAAACGTTTCTTTTAATGTCAGTAGCGGTGCCTTTTATTTCCTAACGGGTGCCAGTGGTGCTGGTAAAACAACCTTATTGCGTTTAATTTATCAACTGCACAAACCATCCAAGGGGCAAATTAAATTATTCGGTCAGGAATGTGATTCTTTGTCACGCGATGACATTTCTGCCATGCGACACAAAATGGCGATTGTATTCCAGGAATATTCTTTGATTTCACATATGACTGTGTTTGAAAATGTTGCTTTGCCTTTGCGCGTTCGCGGATTTCCAAATGATAAAATAAAAAAATTGGTAACAAAAACATTGGAATGGGTCGGGCTTGGTAAATTTGCAGATGTATACCCAAAAGAATTAAGTGGCGGCCAACAACAACGCATATCTGTTGCACGCGCTATAATTGTCCAACCATCTATCTTACTAGCGGACGAACCAACTGGAAATTTGGACGATGAAAATGCTTCGCGGTTAATGGAACTATTTATCCAGATGAATAAAATTTTTGGAACAACGATTATTTTGGCGACCCATAACAGAAAGTTGATGGAAACTTATCGTTTTCCAGTAATAACCATTGAAAATCACCATGTTGCTTTTTCTAAAACTGGCGATGAAAACACATCAACATCAGAATCAACCAGAAAATGGAAAGGGCCACAACCACAACAGACACAAAATTATTTTTCGCAGCTTTCCAAACAATTTGAAGATATTGGGGACGCATAATGAAACAAAAAACTCTCGTTTTTTCATTAGTTCGTGAACAGTCCATATTTATGACTGTTGTTATATCAATATTGACATTTTTGTCTGTGTTGGCTTTTGGTATTGCCTTGGCTATTGGTGGCGGTGTCACAAAATGGAACAACCAATGGGATAAATATGCGACAATACAAATAACAAACCTTGATAACACAAATGCGATTAAGAAAATATTTGAATCTAATGCTGATAAAATTGAATCTGTCAACGAAATAAGCAAGGCCGAGATGGAACGCATAATGCAACCTTGGGTTTCCAGCGGCGCAAAATTAAACCAATATTTACCACAGACTTTCGAGATACGCACAAAAAACGCAAAAGACATGGAAACATTAAAACAACAAATTATGCCAAAGGCTAAGTTTTTAACACACGCCAATGCATTAAAGCCGTCTATGTCTGCGGGTTGGAAATTGGTAATGATAACATCTTTTGTTTTAATATTGATATTGGTGTCAATTGGTATATGTATATCATATATATCACGAAATATCGCAATGTTGCATAAACACGAATTAGAAATATTAAACCAGGTTGGTGCCACAGACAAATTTATATCAAAACAAATGCAAATCATTGTTGCAAAAATCAGCGCTTTGGCATGCTTGATTGGTTTTGTTGTTGCAGTCCCTATTTTAATGTTGATATTGGCAACCGCACGTTCTGCACGCGTTGGTCTGCTGGCAACATTGTCCTTAAGCGGAACTTCATGGACGATTTTATTCTTATTAACTGTTGCAATAATCGTGTTTTCTGTGTACATTACCAAGAAAACAACCATTAAAATATTATCTGGTAAATAATGAAATATATTCCTATGTCTTTGTTGTTATTATTGTGTTTCGTTATTGGCGGAATAGTGTTCAAGTCTGTCACACCACCAAAATGCGGTTCTTTGCTTGAACAGGATAACATATTTGTGTTGACCGGCGATTCGCGTCGGATTCCGTACGCATTAAAAAAATTGGAAACATTAAAATATGGCAACCTTTATATTATTGGCGCAGGTGCTACGGCTATCCCAAATAAAAAACACGTAATGATAGAATCCAAATCTAAATCTACATACCAAAATGCCCTGGCAATAAAAAACATTGTTGAACAAAGAAAATTAGACCGAATCGTTCTCGTCACTACCGAAGATCATATGAATCGTTCATTATATTTATTACACAACGAAATGCCAGATACAGATATCATTGCATGCCCTGCTTCATTATCAGGTATGCCAACACCATTTCGTGTAAAACGTTGGGCTATTGAATATGTAAAATATATTGTTACGCTATTTGGAATAAAAGAAGGTTAAGTAATGATAAAAACGGTTATATTCAAATTATTATTATTGATATGGTTTACTGCTTGGACACCATTGTTGCTAGTCGGGCTTGTATCCACAAAATTGGAACGTGCATTTGTATTGGCTGACGCATGGGGCGTATTGGCGCTGGCACGCATCATTTGTGGAATAAAATATAAAATTCATTATCCACCAATAACAGAAAACGGTATCCCTTTTCAGCATAATGTCAACACGCGTTTGGACGGACGCGCAATCGTGGCATCAAAACATATGTCTGTACTGGAAGTTGCAATTCTTATGACACATGTACCAAATGCTTTCTTTATAATAAAACACGAATTACTTTGGATTCCAATATACGGTTGGGCTTTTTGGCGAATTGGTTTATTGGGTGTAAATCGTAAACGTGGCAGAACAAATATGAAGTTATTAGCACACAATGTGACAAAACGCATTATGAACGGTATGACTTTGGTTATCTTCCCAGAAGGTACGCGCGTCGCACCACACCAAAAAATACCTTTGAAACATGGATTATTATTTTTAGCAAGCCAGTTGAAATTGCCGATTATGCCCGTTGGGGTTGATACAGGTTTATATTGGCCAAAACGTGGCAAAATGAAGTCTGGCACAGCAAACATATATTTCGAACCAGAATTACCATCATCTGCATCTGTGGAAGAAATACGGGAAGCAATCAATCGTCACAGTTGTTGAATATCAATCACACCAGGATTGACGTTTGCCACCAGAATATGGGCGCCCCAATTTTTCACGAATTAAAATCAAACCAACATCGCGATTTTGTTCATCAAAGACATTTGCATCAATACGCCCAGGATACTTATCATTTTTAACATTAGTTATTTCAATCACTGAACCCACAGGAATCAATTCAGATAATCTCTGCTTTGCCTTTTCAGCACGTTCAATTTCATAATCGCATTCGCCATGCAGTTCTGGAGTATCTACATTTCGTAAACGCACCCCCACAGACATAATTTCAATACCATCTGCCAATAACACAGTTGCCTTGAAAGTGTCGCCATCAACAATACGTGTGACCATCGCAGGCGTTGCCAAAGCAACTCCACACCACAAACCAAATAAAATCGAACACAATATTTTATTCATTATTCTTAATTCTTATGGCAATTTAGGTGACCAAGTTGGCTCTGTCCCACTCATATCATCAGCCAAATCAATGTCATATACATTGCGCCCAGTTATATCAACGCTGCGAATATGACTGATTCTATCTCGGTCGTTATCTGCACGTTCTGTTTCATAATAAACCAATCTACGCGACCCAGGCGCCCAAGACGGTGCTTCCATATACCAACCGCCTGCTAATATTTTTTCATGTCGCCCTTCCGGATTCATGATGCCAATATAAAAAGTATCATCTGCAATTTTTGTGAAAGCAATAAATTGTCCGTCTGGCGACCAAGCCGGTGTTGCATACCGCCCTGCCCCAAAAGTAATACGTTTTTGTGTTCCTTTGGCTAAATCCAATACATGAATCTGTTGTGAACCAGACCTATCTGAATTAAACGCCAAATATTTACCGTCTGGGGAATAAGACGGACTGGTATCAATATGGTTCCCAAATGTCAATTGACGCAAAGTTTTATTCAACATGTCATATTCGTATATATTTGTTATACCATCTTTGACCAAAGACAACGCAACATGATTTCCATCTGGTGAAAAACGCGGTGCGAAATTCATACCACCAAAATTACCCAATTTAGTCTGATCGCCAGTATCTAAATCCAAAGCCCAAACCATTGGGTCGTCATTACGATAAGACAAAAATACAATCGTGGCCATATTAGGTGAAAAATGTGGCGACATAACAAAAGTCTTTTTATCAGACAAATACCGCATACCATATCCGTCCTGATCCATTATAGCCATACGTTTAACCCGATTATCCATTGGGCCTGATTCAGCAATAAATACAATTTGCGTATCAAAATATCCCAATTCGCCAGTCAAACGTTCATAGATAGCATCAGCCATAATATGCGCCAAACGTCGAACAGATTTCTTGGACGCAATTAAACTTTGCGCCTCTATTTGTTCTTTGCCATTAACATCCCAAAGATAAAACTCTAATTTATAGTTATCTTTACCATCTGGTTTTATACTGGCCTGAACCAGCGCCTGGGTCTTTATCGCAGCCCATCTTTTGAAATCTGGCATATCATTCATTTTAACATATTGCGGAAAAGCATCATGGTTGACAATCCTGAATAACCCTGTCCGCTTTAAGTCATTTTCAACAACTTCACGTAACATTTTAATGGTTTCTTGGGGAATCTTGCCAACCGACTCAAATTTTTGGACAGCAATTGAAATCGGTTCAGTTCCACCAGCAACGATATCGACGTGTAATTCTGCATGGGCAGAGAATATACCAGCAATACAAAATATAATCGCACATAAAAATTTACGCATACAAAAATCCTTTCCTTTGTTATATATCAAATATAATACTGCAACAATTTTACCACGCAACCATAAAAAAATCAAAATGTTAACGCACACTGAATTTATTCTAGGCAGATACTGGTTCCCCGCCTGGGGCGGGAAATTGGTTCTTACTGAGACCAGTCTAAATTCCCCCCCACCCGAGGGGTGCCAGAATGGCAGGGAGGGTTCAAATAAATTTTTATTCCAAACGTTCATTATTCCGAATAATCCAGATTACCCTCCCCGTCTTGCTATCGCAATCCACCCCGCCACGGGCGGGGAATTTGCACCAGCCAAAACAATACACCAGTCAACACAAACGTCTATATTTCCGCCATTACAACAATATACACAAATGTATTGACAATTGTAAATACAATGTTATAGTCACTTGTAAAGACTGATGTATAGGAGTTAGTGTATGCCGAATGTAATGCAACAATTATTTGTTATGAATATTGAATCCTTACTTCGTGAATATGCTGCCTATCGTGCATTTAATAAATCAGATTGTGTTATCAATATGCGAATCCCTAAACCCATTCTGGATAAAATCAAAGAATTAGCCGATGCACAACACGTTCCGTACCAATCATTGATATCATCTGTTTTATTTTCACTGGCCAATGTAGAAGAAACAAAAAAAGGTTAAAAAAATGACTATGAATGACACTGATTTAAAAATAGCAGAAGAAACTATTCGTGCTTTAGACGAAGCAAAACATGTGGAACCACGAAAACCAGAATTCTGGCTATGGTCAGATATTGCAAATATTCACAGCAGTTTTCTTGATGTAAAACATATGATTATGCCCGACTATTTTCATGATATATTACAAAAGAACGTGTTTAAAAAGATACCAGAATTCAAATATATGGTATCAACACCTATTCACATAAAAACAATCAGCAAAGAAAATTCAAATGACACACAGTCATCGGATTTAGATCAAAAAATAAGTCGCGCAGGTTGCGAATTCATATTTCAGAAATACGATAACGCAACGTTGACCCAGGCATATTTTATGTTTCCAAACAAATCCGTTGTTGAACTGGCTCATCTGGCAGACGAAATCAGCATATATCACGCAGCAAAAAGAATTCAAAATGCGACCAAAGTTCTGGTTGCCATTATCACAACAAAAGCCACAGATTATGTCAAAGAAAAAACAGTCACAGAAGTTTTCAACACTCTGTGGAAAGAGTTTTTCAACACAACAGATATAAAAACATTAAAAGAAAAGTTTGGTATAAAAAATACACCAACAACGCATTTAATACCAAATCATTGGCCATATGTTTACTATATGTTGCAAGAGTGCGTAAACGCTTTGAATGTTCACAATAAACTTACAACCGAAGAAATCATGAAACAATGTATCGAAAGTGCACACATTCAACGCGAACTATTCAAGAGACACACAGACCATACCCCAGAACAGTTTTTGACACCAACAAACTTCAAAACAAGCGTTGATAAAATCGAAGAAGAACGTAAAAACTTATGGCTATGCTATTACCCACAAACTTTAAGACAAAGATAAGAAAAAACCGTCCAAATGGACGGTTTTCAATTTTAATTGAACGCTTCTGGTATACAATTAAATATTTTTCCACCTGACGTACTTACCAAAACCGATAATAAAACACCGATAGAGAATAACAGTACAAAACCAACCAACAAACCTGTTCCTTTCTTTTTGATATCATCTGCTTTTGCTTCACCCTTGGAAATAAATTCCCATGCCCAACCTGCGATATAAAAGGCAGCACCGATAAAAGCCAAGGTTCTCAACAAACCAAAAACACCCTTTAATTCTTTCATCAAACCACAAATAGCGCTTTCATTCACAGCAGCAAATGCAGGAACAGATACCATCATTGCGATTATTGCAAAATTGACTTTGTTCATAATTTTTTTCATATAAAAACTCCTTTCTTTTCATGTATTCTATCACAAAAAATATAAACAGACAAATAAAAAATACAAATGTATGGGGATTTTTTCTCCTCCTTTGGAGGTGTGCCCGCAAGAGGTGAACCTTGCTCTCAGCACAAAACAAAAAAACACCGTTATAAACAAGTCATAACGGTGTCAAACATAACCAAACAAATTAAGGAATTAAAAATGTTCTATTATTATGCGGGCATAATAATATATTTGTTCTTCAAAACGGTTTTTTTACCACATTTTGAACAACCACAACTTGGCGCTGGCTTTTCTTCAACAGACACAGGAACGATTGCGCGTCTGTCTTCGCGTTCACCATAACCAAATGTATCTTTCATGTATAAATCAGAACAACGTGTATTACGATATACGATACGTTTACCATCTCTTAATGAACGAACATCTGAATCAAATTTCTTGCCACTTTCGCGTGAATAATAGATACAATCTTCGTCATCTTGATAATAACGAACACCGGTTTTATAGTAATCATAGCCAGAACATCCAGCCAACAATCCCATACCCAGTGCGACTAAACCCAATTTTTTCATTTGTTTTTCCTTTGTTTTTATTACACGAATTCCGATTCGTTATTGGAATTGTTCCACAAAAGAACCCGATGTCAAGGTTTTATGCAAAAAAAGCACATAAATACCTGTATTTTTATGATATAATAATAAAAACATGCCCACAAAGGATACGAAATGCACTATTCTGATTTTGGTTTAACAAATACAAAAAAACTGCTGATACGCGCAATGCGTGGCAAATATGCCGTCCCTGCTTTCAATTTCTATAATATGGAAACATTAAAAGCAATATTAAACGCGGCAACGCAAACGAACAGCCCTGTAATCTTGGCAGTATCAGAATCTGCGCTGAAATACATGGACGATGATATTTTAATGGGTATGATTCGTGGTGCAAAATACAAAAAAAATCAGGTTGCACTACACCTGGACCATGGACATAGTTTTGATTCCTGCAAGCATGCGATTGATATCGGTTTTTCGTCTGTTATGTTCGACGGCAGCGCTTTGCCATTGTCTGAAAACATAAAAATTTCTAAAAAAATCACAGATTATGCGCACAAACATGATGTGTCTGTGGAAACAGAACTTGGTGTATTGGCTGGAATCGAAGATGAATTGACCTATGCCGATTCGCATTTGTATACTGACCCAAACATAGTTGCCGACTTTGTTAAACAAACAAACACAGATTCTTTGGCAATAGCTGTTGGAACATCACATGGTTTATACAAAAGAAAATCTGATAATGAAAAATTGCGATTCGATATTTTGCAAAAAATTGCGAATAATATACCGAATACACCGCTTGTCCTGCATGGCGCGTCCAGTATCCCGCAAAAATACATAAATGATATAAACAAATATGGTGGCAAGTTAAATAATGCGCGCGGAATAAATGCCACACAACTAAAACGCGCAATCAAAATGCATATAACAAAAATAAACGTAGACAGCGATTTACGCCTGGCGTTCACAGCAGGTATACGCGAACAATTTTATAAAAATAAAAGTATAACAAACCCACGTCAATATCTGAATTTTGCGACGGATAAAGTGACAAAACAATGTATTGAAGAAATTGAAAACATCATGGGTTCAGCAAACAAAGCATAAAAAGACGGCGCAAATGCACCGTTTTCATTTATTTTGCGCGTTCGACATATTCTAATGTTTCTGTATTTACAACAATCTTTTCGCCTTGTTCAATAAATACAGGAACCTGAACACGAACACCGTTGTCCAAAATCGCAGGTTTTCCGCCACTACCTGTTGCTGTTTGACCTTTTAACGCAGGTTCTGTTTCTTCCACAGTTGCAACAACAGTTTTTGGCAAAGTGATTGAAACTGGATGACCTTCGACAAAGTTGGCTTTGACCACCATTTCAGGTGCCAAGAATTTCATTTGTTCGCCCAAAGATTCGTTTGGCATTGTGAACTGTTCATAATCTGACAGATTCATAAAGAAAGCGTCTGTACCGTCAGAATACAAATATTGACAGTCCATATCTTCAACCATCAATTTTTCAACTTTGTCTTCTGCACGCCAACGATCGCCGCCCTTGTTCCCAGAATCAATATCACGCAAGTCCGCTTGGACAAAAGCGCCACCTTTGCCAGGTTTTACCTTGGTAATTGAGGTCACAGAATAACGTTTTCCATTATGGGAAATTACCCAACCCACACGCATATCATTTGCAATATAAGATGCCATTGTTTTTACCTCTTATTAAAATCTTACCGCATACAGGGTATAATAAACTTTTTATGTTCGCAACAATTTATTCATATTATTGTTTTTTGTACTTATCAATTGCATCAAATATGCACTTTTCTGCTTCCTCGACACCTCCCCAACCAATAACTTTGACCCAAGATTCTGGCTGTAAATCTTTGTAATGTTGAAAAAAATATTCTATTTTTGCTTTTGTAATGCTTGGTAAAGCATCCAAAGATTTCACATCTTTATAATTTGCATCTATTTTTTCTAACGGGACGCATATAACTTTTTTATCACCACCAGATTGATCTTCCACAGACAATACACCTATTGGACGCACTTGAATCAAAACCCCAGACATCAAAGGGGCACTGCACAAAACCATGCAATCCAATGGATCCCCATCATCACCCAAAGTTCCAGGGAAAAAACCATAATTTGCGGGATATGCCACAGGTGTTTGCATAATACGAGACACTTTTAATACATCTATATCTTCACAAAATTCATATTTAACAACACTATTTTCAGGAATTTCTATAATAGCGTTCATTATTTTTGGCGGTTCTTGTCCCGGTGCAATATTTTTGCAATTCATTTTTCTCTCTTTTATTTCAATAAAAAATCCGCTGGCAAACGGATTTTTAATTTTACTTTGTTATTACATGCGCATAGGCATTAATACAAACAATGCGTCTGTGTTTTTATCAGTAGATTTGATAATGGTTGGCGACAAAGATTCCTGCATTTCCATCTGGAATTTATCCCCATCGACCTGACCCGCAACATCCAACAAGAATTTCACATTGAAATTGATAGTAAATGTCGCATCACCATTATATTCTATGTCTAATTCCTGGGTTGCGGTTCCAGCATCAGGACTGGACGCATTTATAACCAATTTATTCATAGAAAATGACAATTGAACAGATTTAGTCTTGTCTACACTGGCAACCGATACCAAATCCACAGCGTTTATAAATTGCTTTCTGTCCAAAATCGCAATCTTGTCGTTGCCCTTTGGAATAACAACACGATAATTTGGATACTGGGCATCAACCAATTTGCTGGTCAATATTGCAGAACCAATTGTGAAACGTGCCTTGGTATCAGACAATTCAATCATGACATCGTCTACTGTTGCATCTTCCAACAATTTAGATAATTCACCGATAACACGTCTCGGCAAAATCACAGACGGCATGCCGTTGCTACCACTTGGCGCTTTCATAGCGCACAAAGCCATACGCTGGGCATCAGTTGCAACCGCAGTCAATTTGCCGGTATCTTCAGATATATGGAAATAAATACCCCCCAAATGATAACGAACATCATCAGTTGGAATTGCAAATTTGGTTTGATTTATCAAATGCGCCAAATCACCAGTTGTCATCTGGAATTTAGTGCTTAAATTGCCACCCGCCATTGCTGGGAAGTTTTCTGCCGGCAAAGTTGGCAAATGGAAAACAGCACGACCGCTGGACACGACCAATTGATCACCAGATTGCTTGAAACTGATTTCTGCATCGTCAGGCAATTTACGAACAATGTCATACAACATCTGAACTGGCACAGTTGTTTTACCAGACAAAGTGATATCAGCAGCCACATGTTCAACCAATTCCAAATCAACATTTGTTGCAGACAAAATTAAATCGTCTGAAACCTCTATCTTTACATTCATCAAAATCGGCAAAGTTGCGCGCTTTTCAACGATAGATTGCATATGCCCCAGCGCACGAATTAAAACCTGACGAAACACTGAAAATTCCATAATACTTCTCCTGTTCTTTTTTTGTTTTTTCTTATTATTTAATGGCAGTTTATCAAAAAACACCGATTCGGTGCAAGAGTAAATAATATCCTTAGTATTATTTATATATCCATTTGACAAAAACGGTAAATTTACAAAACTATCGCACTAAAATTGTCTTGGTCAATTCATTTAATGGCGTATTAAACCATTCTGGATCACCACGTTTTGACAGTGCGCCTTTCTTCTTTGCGGTTTTACATGGGTGATCGTCTGCTAACCAATTTTCCAACAAATCGCCTGCTAATAATCCTGCAACAAAACCACCAGCAATACTTAAACCACCTGTCAATGGCGCCAGCAACAATCCCAAACCAACTGCAGACCCAACTTTGCCAACCAATGCGCCACCACTAATCTTGAAATCAGGTTCTGCCAAATTACCCGTAATCTGCAAAGCGTTTACCAAATTGCCCGACAAAGACAATTTCAGCCCACGCACAGGTACAGATGCCAAAGACATCTGAATTACTTCTTTGCCTAAATCCAAAGCACCGACCAAGCGCATATTTATAACACGCG
Organism: Candidatus Enterousia sp.; assembly: GCA_045634865.1. GTDB lineage: Bacteria > Pseudomonadota > Alphaproteobacteria > Rs-D84 > Rs-D84 > Enterousia. The sequence goes on along the minus strand of JAZRBB010000003.1, from coordinate 257,710 downwards.
TTTCAACTGCCACCCCATTTTTAGTTTCTATTAAACCATCACGCAATTTAAGATTGGCAACCGCACCACCAATTTCAATCATATCGCGCTTTTTATCACCACTGAATAAATCTTCCACATTATGACGCAAACTGGTCAAGAAATCGCCACCATACATATATTCAACTAAATCAGCATGTGCATACCCCTTGTCCACAGAATACAACATCACAGGCCCTGTTAGTGTTTGCATTATCTGCGACATATCTGCACCACGTGCCTGTAAATAAAAATCAATATTCACAGGTAATCCAGAAATAATCTTGTAAATATACACCTGTTTCAGAATTTCACCAATATACACATGTTCACAATCTGCCGCAGCCTTTACTGTGTACACACCGTTTTCATCTATATCTGCATCTAACCCAACCAGCATATCACCAGATGCCATTTTCAGATTTGCATCTGCACGCAATTTATGATTTGCAACATTTGCCTTGATAGCAAAATCAGACAAAGCCAACGAACGATATGGAATAAATTTTTTCAGATTTATTTCAATGTTTGCTTTCGCGCCATACAAATATTTTCCAAACAAAGGCATATCATGGAAAACATTTAATTCGCGTTTTGGGTGTATCCATTGCTGCCCAGCGCCAAACCATTCTGGGAAAGATTTATATATATCAATATAATTTGACGAAACTTTGGCATCAATCACAGGCACATTTTTGGACCAATCATACGTCCCAGAAAAACTTAATACGGAATCACCAACTGTGACAGACGATTTTCTGAAAGACACTTTTTTACGGTCAAACCCACCAACAATATTTACTTTCACCTTTGGCAGATTTAATATATCAAAATTAAACCATTTTCCAGTTTGTCTGATATCTAAAATATCGCCACGCACAATAAAATCTATGGGCATCTTGCTGGTCCCTTCTAATGCAACATCTGCTATCAAAGCCTCTGCCCCTGTTGAAAAAGCAATCTGTAATGGATATATTTTTCTTTCAGCATTATATTCAGAAAATTTGACGACAAAAGGTACATTCATATTGCCCGGATTTATCCACCCAGAATATTCTATGTCAGAACCACTTGTATGATTTCTGATGCTAAAACTTTTGAACGCGTATTTATCACCATATATGTTCGCAGATATATTTTGCACAGACAATCCACCAAACGGCAACGGGTCCACAGGATATTTTCGTATAGTGTTTTGCGCTGTATCCGGCTGATTCTCTGATGTTTGTGGTTTAATATACACAACAGAATTTTCCCCATTATTATTTTTTTCCAATACTATCTTGGCATCATGCACATGAATATATCTAAGTGCAGGTTTAGAACTGAACAAAGAAATCAAATCCAGTCGCACATCTATTTTGTTTGCAGAAAATAAATTTTTTTGCTTTGCCCAATCTGCATTTGGAATGCGCACATTATTTAATTCTATCTGGGGACGCAAAGAAAATTTCCAAGATATTTTACCATCAATTTCCACAGGCATATTTGTTGCATCACGCAATACAGACAAAATATTCCCACGCAAACTTTCAAGATTGACCTGGGACAACGCAATACCAAATGCAACCCCAAGCCCCATCAAAGCCAGGAATATCGCACGCAACAACCAAAGATACCGTTTATAAAAAAAATATAAAAACATATTCTGTTTCACCTATGGCATTTTAAATTCCAGAAACTTAACCACAGATTGCATAAAATCTGGTAATTGAGCCTGTAATGTGATTATCTTTCCTGTTCCAGGATGCCTGAAAGTTATCTTGTATGCAAATAAAAATAATTTTTGCGTTTTCAACAAAGCCCCCAGCGCACCGCCAAGACTTCCCCGCGTAATCCCATATAAATCATCACCCACAATCGGCGCATGCAAAGAATACGCACTATGCAATCTTAATTGGTGCGTCCGACCAGTCTTTGGCGAAAACAAAATCCAAGTCAACAAACCTGACGCTTCACCTAATACTTTGTATTCTGTAATAGCGCGTTGTGGATGCAAATCTTTTGGTGCAGACGCAGAATCAGCAAAAACACGCCCCTTAACAACATAATTATCAATCACCCCAGACTTGTTTGCAACGGTTCCCTGTAATAAAGCCATATACTCTTTATGTGCAACCTTGCTCTGAAATTGCTTGGCTAATTCTTGGGCAGCCTTTTGATTTTTTGCGACGACTAACAAACCGCTGGTCTCTCTGTCCAAACGATGAACCAATGAAGTTTTATCGTATGGGAACAAAGCCGCAACCATTTTATCAATAGACTTTTTTATCCCTGTACCGCCCTGCACTGCCAAACCAGCCGGCTTGTTAAACACGACAATATCAGAATCATTGTGAATAATACATTTTCTTAATTCTTCCAAATCAGACAAAGAATACTTTTCACCAGTTTCTGTCTTTGATGCAACTTTCTGAAAGGATTGCAATGTTGGCGGAATACGAACCACGTCACCCGCTGTTAAAATTTCCATACCCTTGCACCGCGATGAATTTATTCTTATCTGGCCACCACGACAAAGTTTGTAAAATTCCCGCTGGGGCATACCAGGATAATGCCTTAAAAACCAACGCAATAGACGTGTTCCATCTTCAACTTCGGAAATTTTTATAAATTCTGCCATAAACTATTCGCCATATGTAATAGACACAACGTTTTTATTGCCGTCCACACACTTACCTGTTGCACCACTCTCTTTGTGATTTGATTCTTCGTATCCGATTGAATCAGTCCATGCCTTCATGAGCAAACCTTCACAATCAGATTTAGATAATCCGTTTATACTTACGACAAATCTGCGTGCATTTGACGCATCAACCGCCAATTCATATGTTCCACCATACGGATTTTTATTACTGACCGCGATGGCACCAAAAATAGTTGAATTGTCTATATTGGAAAAGTCATCATATTCACCCAATAAACTGCGCACACCTGTCACAATATTTGCAACATCATCTGTCACACGCGCCCGTTTCTGTGTATGAAAAGCCGTAGAAATCAGCGCAAAAGCACCTGCTGTTATAATAGCCATTATAGCCAACACACCAATCATTTCAATCATTGAACGTCCGGATTCTTGTCTCATTATCACACCTCTATTTGATTTTTACAATTTCTATTGTATCATATCTATTATGAAAATTCAATTCAGAGATTTAATAGAAAACGCGCCGATGTCTCCCGGAATTTATAAAATGTTCGACGGGGACGATAATCTGCTATATGTTGGCAAGGCAAAAAATATTCTGCATCGTTTGCGTCAGTATATCGATGTTTCTAAACTTGAAATGCACAAGCAAATTATGCGCTCGCTGGTGCGACGTGTGGAATGGGAAACAACCCGAACCGAAACAGACGCGCTGATTTTAGAACAAAAATTGATAAAAAGCCTGAAACCTAAATACAATATCATGATGACAGATGGAAAAATGTATCCTATGTTGGCATTAACAAAACACGAATACCCAAGGTTGCTGAAATTTCGTGGTAAAATATCACAACGCAAAGATGTTTATGGTCCGTATCCATCTGTATACGCATTGAACGATACAATAAAAACTTTGCAACGCGTCTGCCAATTAAGAACTTGTACTGATACATTTATGAAAAATCGTGCACGTCCATGTCTGCTTTATCAAATCGGCAGATGCAGTGCACCATGTTGTTTGCCCCAACCAGATTATGATAAAAATGTTCAACTGGCACGCAGAATTTTAACTGGGGACAGCGAACCTATAATTGCAGATTTAACAAAACAAATGAAAACATTTTCAGACAAAATGGATTACGAAAATGCTGCAATTATTCGTGATAAAATCACAGCATTAACCACAACTACAAATCGCGGTATACGACAGAATACGCTGTATACACCAAATTTACAATGGGATAATAATGTCAAAGAACTTGAAAAATGGTTGGGATTAAAACTGGATTGCGTCGGTGTGTTTGATAATTCACATTTATTCGGTAAAAATCCTGTTGGTGCAATGATAGCCTTTGGGCATGATGGATTTATAAAATCATCTTATCGTCATTTCAAATTGCGCGATTCTGCACGTGCTGGAAACGATATTGCAATGATGGAAGAATTTGTTGGTCGTGCAATTCAGGACGGTCCAAAACTTGATTTAATCATTGTTGATGGTGGCCCTGCACAATGGAATATCGCAAACAAAGTCGCAAATGGGAAAATACCTGTATTGGGTGTGACCAAAGGTGTCGTCCGTAATGGTGACGAACATTTTATTATGCCAGACGGTTCTGAAAATCATGAATTGGCAAAAGATTCTGCATTATTTTTAATGTTGCGCACAGTTCGTGACGAAGCACACCGATTTGTTATAACATATCATCGTTCTGTTCGCGCAAAACAATTGACGGCCAGTTGTCTGGATGAAATCGAAGGAATTGGCCCAACACGCAAAAAACAATTATTACAGCATTTTGGTTCTGTGCATGCAATTATGGACGCAGACTTGAAATCTTTATCGCGCGTATCAGGGCTTGGAAAAAGTGCAGCAGAAAAAATATATGCCTATTTCCATTCCGATATGCTATAATAATAACCATTACCAAAGGAGAAAAATAATATGAAAGCATTTGTTAACTTTTTATCATCATTTCGCATAATGGTTGCATTTTTGATTATACCAACAATCATGATGCGTTGGTATTGGATATCATTTGCATTATATGTCTTGGGCGCAATATCAGATTGGTTTGACGGATATCTGGCACGCAAACATAATTGCTGTTCTAAATTGGGCGGTGTTTTGGATCACATCGGCGATAAATTATTGGTATGCAATACATTTATTATGTTGGCTTTGATTGCACCAACATGGACAGTAGTTATCCCAGTTATAATAATGATTGCGCGCGAATTGTATATCAGCGGATTACGTGAATTCTTGGGCACCCAGAAAATCGAAATGCCTGTCCCAAAGGCACGCTTTTCAATGGGCAAAATTAAAACAACGATTCAAATGATTGCTATCGCTGCATTTTTGTTATTCTTTGCAGTATTTTCATCTATAACCCCAACAACAGACAGTCGCATAGTATTTTATTTGATCAGCATATTGCCCCAGGTTGGTGTATTCTGTTTATGGTTTGCGTTGGTGGCATCTTTATGGAGTGCAACACAATATACATTTACATTTGCACAAAAATTAAAGAAAATAAAATAAACGACAACACTAACAAAAAAATCCGCTATACAGCGGATTTTTTGTTGTTTATAAAATTCTTTATACAAACAAATCTTTTACAAACTGGGCATGTTCAGTAATAAACTTGAACCGAAATTCTGGTTTTTTACCCATTAAATCATACACCAAAGTTTTTGTTTTTTCGGTGTCTTCCAAACCCTCTTCGGTTTTTGGTGGTAAATCAATACGAATCAAACGGCGCGTTTTTGGCGACATAGTTGTTTCCTTTAACTGATTTGGCATCATTTCACCAAGCCCTTTGAATCGCGATATTTCAACACGTTTATTTTTATATTTGCCGTTCTTTAATTCTTCCAATTCTTCATCAGAATCAACATAAATCGATTCGGTTCCACATGTCAATTTATACAAAGGTGGACAAGACAAATACAAATGTCCATCATAAATCAACTGGGGCATATATTGATAGAAAAATGCCATTAATAACGACGCAATGTGACTACCGTCAACATCAGCATCAGTCATTATAATTATTTTTTCATATCTTAACTTCGAATCGTCCCAATCTTTCGCAGTTCCTGCACCAATAATATCAATCAGGTCATTTAATTCTTTGTTGGCACTAAATCTTTCATCAGAATTCGACAATACATTCAAAACCTTACCACGCAAAGGCATAATCGCCTGGGTCGCCCTGTCGCGTGCCTGTTTTGCGGTTCCGCCTGCAGATTCCCCCTCTACAATAAACAATTCTGTGCCATCTATACCATGTTTAGAACAATCAGCCAATTTAGACGGCATACGAATTCGCTTGGTCGGGGTTTTACGCGCAACATCTTTGACTTGCTTTGTCTTGATACGCGCATTAGCCAAGTTTATAACAAAATCCAGTAATGCATTTGCAGTTTTTGGGTCAGATGCCAAAAACATTTCCCAAGGGTCGCGCAAAGCATTTTCTGTATAACGTGCAATTTCTGGGTTGGAAAGTTTTTCTTTGGTCTGACCTAAAAATTGCGGTGTTTTATAGAACACAGATACAATCGCAGCCACAGAATCAAAAACATCTTCGCCAATTATTGTAGCCGCAGCCTTGTTATTTACTTTTTCACCATATGCTTTCAAGCCCTTGGTAATCGCGGCCTTAAACCCAGCCTCATGCGTGCCACCATCCACAGTTGCAATTGTATTGCAATATGAAGCAAAAAATCCATCGTCAGATGCCGCGCCATTTTCATCAGTCAATACAGTCAAAGCCCATTCCACACGACCACAGTCATCAGGAAAATCGACCGAACCACTAAAAATCTTTGGCAAAATACGCGGTTTAGAATCTGTTTTTTCTGCAACAAAATCTGCAACCCCATTTGGATAATAAAACTCTTTATCCGCAGGTATATTCATATCTTCGGTCAAAAGCGCTGGATTACAATGCCATTCAATTTTGACCCCGCGTGATAAAAATGATTTAGCGCGCGCCATACGGTAAATCTTAATCGGCTTGAATACAGCAGATTCGCCAAATATGTCATCATCCAATGTAAATCTGATTTTTGTTCCATGTGCCTTGGTCGCATTACCGCGCTGAATTGGCGATGTAGTTTTTCCACGCGAAAAAGTCTGACGCCATTCATAACCGTCCCTGGAAATCGTCACAATCATTTCAGACGACAGCGCATTAACCACAGCACTGCCCACACCATGCAAACCACCACTGGTCTTGTACACATTATTGTTAAACTTTCCACCTGAATGCAAAGTTGTTAAAATAACCTCTAACGCAGACTTACCGGGATATTTTGGATGTTCATCAACCGGAATTCCACGACCATCATCTGTGATTTCTATGGTTTTGGAATCTATCAAATTGACAACGATTTTCTTGGCAAAGCCAGCAACCGCTTCGTCAATAGAATTATCCATAATTTCAACTGGCAAATGGTGCCAGGCCTTTTCATCTGTTCCGCCAATATACATACCAGGGCGCAGACGTACAGGCTCTAACCCTTCAAGCACTTGAATATCTGATGCATCGTATTTATTCATCACTTTTCCCATTTTTATCATAATATTATTAGAACATTTTTAACATTGGTGCAAGCGATAAAAAACAGCAAAAATAGTACACCAATACACTTGATTTTTATTATAAATAACCTATATATTCCATACAAAAGAATTAAACAGGTACCAAAATGAACAAAAATCCATATGAAGTATTAGGCGTTGCCAAAGACGCCAGTGATGCAGACATTAAAAAAGCCTATCACAAATTGGTTATGAAATATCACCCCGATAAAAACCCAGGCGACAAATCTGCCGAAGAAAAGTTCAAGGAAGTTAACAACGCTTTTGATATATTGAAAGATCCACAAAAGCGCGCTGCATACGACAGATTTGGCGATGCTGCGTTTGCAGGTGGCAATGGTGCCAGCGCAGGCAACGGCTTTGGTGGCAATCCATTCGGCAATAGCGCATTTCACTTTAATATGGGTGGTGGCGAAGGCATGGGCGGAATGGAAGACATTTTACGCGAAGCCATGCGTGGTTTTGGTTTTGGTGGTGGCTTTGGTGAACCTGGTCGTGGCGCGGCGAAACAACCCAGCGGACGCGATTTATTGGATGAAGTCGTAATATCTCTGAAAGATGCCTTTTTCGGCACAACCCATACAGTAAAGTTTTCCAGCGCAGTTAAATGTGAAAAATGTGATGGTAACGGCACAGCAGACGGCAAACCTGCCCCAAAATGTTCAACCTGTGGTGGTAGCGGTTATGTTCATGCACGCCAGGGTTTCTTCGCGGTTGAAACACCATGTCCAGACTGCAATGGCTTGGGGCGCAAGATTGATAAAAAGTGTACTGCATGCGGTGGCACAGGAACCGTCAATAAACAAAGAACATTGGATGTAAAAATCCCCGCAGGTATCCAAGATGGTGCCAGATTACGTATGGCCGGCATGGGCGAAGCGGGTCCAAACGGTGGTCGCGCTGGCGATTTCTATTTGGATATACGTATCAAGCCAGACAAAAAATTTGAACGCGTGGGTGATGATTTGCTGATGCATATGGACATAGACTTTCCAACATTGGCAATGGGTGGTGAAATAGAAATTGAAACCATCGATGATAAAAAGTTATCGGTGAAAATCCCATCGGGAACCCAGGTTGGCGAAAGATTAAGAATTCGTTCGCATGGTATGCCAAACGGTCGCGGTGGCTTTGGTGATTTGTACATTGAAATCGGAATTGTAATTCCAAAGAAATTGACAGAAAAGCAAAAGAAAGCCTTAAACGAATTCGCTGGAATCAAATCAGATAAAAAAGGCTGGTTTTAAGGCAAAACAAAAAAATCCACTCCTATACTAGACAACTGTATTTTTTGTGATACATTTATAACTAGCAAAAGAATAAAAATTGCAAAATAAAAAGGGAAACACATGAAAAAAGATGCCAAAAAACTACTTAAAACTATTATCTCATCTGGCAAAAAATTCATAGCAGGCACAAATTTGATTGTTATGACAATTGCTGGCTCTAGCTGCGCAACCTCACAACAAAAACAAAATAAAGATATTATCGAACAAGCGGGTGATATTTTGTCGGTCCACGAAATATACGACAAAAATAACAAAGTGATTTTACAAGAGCAATATGGTGACCAAGATTACAAAACATGTTACATTAATTCCAAAAAACCACAAGCAATTACCACAAAAAAACAAGAAGAATATCCAACGTTTTTATATCCAAATTTTGCCAGAGGTTGTGTTTCTGCTGTTTATTACATTGCTACTGAAAAAGATGCACAATCTAAGCAAGATGCTGATATTATTCGTATCCAATGTGATGAAGACGCGAGCGAAGTCGACGAAATTGTATACAAAAAAGGTACTTTCAACAAAAGCATGGCATGCGAAGTAATTAAATACTACTACACAAACGTTAGATAAAAAGACTGGTTCCAAGATACGATAAAACAAACCGCCCAAACGGGCGGTTGTTTTTATTTTTTAATTTTGTGACACCCACCCTTTTTAGACGCTGTAAAAGCATAACCATATAATCGTGCACAATCGTTAAACTGAGCATACGTACTATAATATAGTTGCCAGTTTAAAACCTCTGGTCTGGATACATCTCTTTTATAATTTTCACATTGTTCCATTATAAAATCGACACCGCCTTGGTTTTCACAATACGTTTCAATAGCGCTTTTTAGTATATCCGAAGATTTTTTACCATTCTTATTTGAATCTTTTTTTCCGAGAGTCCATGCTTTATACAAATCTCCAGCAAAAGCGCTACATTTAGCCTTACCAGCTTTATCTACCCATTTTGCCTCGATACAAACATCCAGAAGGTCGCTACATGTTATACTAGCAACACCCCGAGATTCTTTACCCTCTGTCATTTTAGTCTCAAAAAAATCAAACGCTGACTCTCCGTTTTCTGTCCAATGCCCGTTACCATCGGACAAATATTTAGACATAATACCGAATAACCCGCCTCCATCTTTACCTAAATATTCATAACAAATTTCTGATTCATTTGAAGCCTTTGCAACCAGAGGCATCAAGCACATACAAGACAACAAAAATGCAATTAAAAACTTTTTCATTATTGTATCTCCTTTTCACATTTCTCGGATATAGATACTACTTTCTTTATCGTTGCTATTTGAACACCGTTTAATATTGTTGATACCGCCGATGTCGCTGTCGTCACACCAGACAATACATTCGATGCTGTATTCAGATTCTTTTCTTTTTCTATACCTTCTTTACTGTTATCGTTTCTTGTCGAATCTGTATTTGCCACAGCACTAGTTATTGTTCCTATTCCACCTGCAACAGCACCTATACTGGATGTCACTGTTGAACCAGTTGCCAATTTATTTATCTTTGATAAATCCGCAAATTTATATTCACTGCACGCATCTACTATGCGTTTTGCATCCATTGTATCATACCCATCAAGACGTGCCTGCATCATACTCTCACGCAAATCATCTGTGGCAGAAATACAGTTATCAATTGCGTCCTTGATACTACCATTTACTTTGTTCTGACTTGAAATCACAGCACCCGCAACGCTGGTTGCTGTATTCGCAGCCAACATACCGGTTCTAACATTACCCAATGTTTTTGATTCTTGTTCTGCTGCTTTAATAGCAACATCGCCAGCATCTTTCATATTATGCGCATACTTTTCTAATATTTTTTTGAAGTTTTCCGGTGCCCTATCAATATCAGCTTGGCTTGATGCGTTTTCTGGTTTTGTGGGCTTAAATTTTTCATACATTTTCTGTATAGTTTCAATCGCATCATCCGTCTGTGCCTTTGCAATACCTGTTCCAAGTGCCACAGCACCAGTCACAGTTCCCGCCGCGCTGATACCGGTATTTATACCAGCCATCAATTTCAGATGGTCCATTTTGGAATTTATACCACTGCATGCATTACGAACATTGTTCATTGCGACATCTAAATCATATACCGTTGCATATGATGGACATGTCAACAAAGCCAACAATACAAAAGATAATTTTTTCATACCCTTTCGCTCCCTTTTATCAGGTTGTATTTTATCATATTTTTTATGTTTAACAAAATGTTTTTTTTTGAACCGAGAAAGGTTCCCCGCCACTGGCGGGGAACCTGAAAAAATCGTAAAAAACACCCGCCTGCTTGCGGGTGTGTTTTTCCCCTTTTTGACAAGGCAAAACTTTATTTGCAGATTTTTATCATGTCGTCCAATTCTGCATTCAAAATCAAATCAGATGTTTTTTGCGATTCGATTTGGCTGAGCGCATAAACAACAGTTGCATGATCACGACCGCCACAAACATTACCGATTTCCGTTAACGACAAACTTGTCGCGCTTTTCAATGCAGCCATCATAACCTGACGTGCACGAACCAAACGACGGGCGCGTGAATTACCACAAATTTCATCGTATGACACACACATTTTTTCGCACATAGATTTAACCATCGCGATTGGTGTTTTATTTTTCGCCAATGTATCACCCAACAAACGTGCAGCCACATCCATATCAACACGTTCACCCATCAATTCAGAATACGTTTTGATTTTATTTATAACACCATTTACCAAATGACCATCTGCAGCAATTCTTTTTGATAATTCGTCTGCAACAGTCATATCAACACCGCCATGCAATAACATAGAACGACGAACATAGGCATTTGGTGCAACAACATCAACAACCAACCCAGACGCAAACAAAGATTGAACACGTCTATCAAAACCTGTCAAAGCATTTGGTGCCATATTTGCAGTCAACACAACATTTTTTCCCATATTACGCAAATCTGATATCAACTGCATAAATTCATCCATTGTTGCACGTTTCCCAGCCAGCGCACAAACATCGTCCAAAATAAACGTATCGCAATTACGACAATAATCTTTGAAAGCAAATATCGTTTTATCACGTAAACTGCGTGTAAAATCTGCAACAAACTGACCACCAGACATCATCAAAACACGACTGTCTGATTCAGCACAAATACAATTTGCCAACAAAGATTTACCACAACCACTGGGACCATAAATAAATAACTGAGAAAAAGATGCATTTCCAGACGCGATTTTTTTGCATGCCATCAATGCAAAATTATTTTCATCAGAACAAATAAAACGATTAAAAGCATTTTTATTTGTTTTTGTTGCGACTGATTCAGATGGGGTATATGCACACACAACATTATCATTTGCAGTATTTACAACATTTGCAGATGAACGAACACATATATTTAAATCTAAATCAAATTCAGAAATAATTTTGGAAATAACTTCGCCATAAACATTTTTAACATAATCTGCAGCAAATTGATTATGAGCAACCAAATTCAAGCAGTTTCCAGACAATTCAAAATGCAAAGGCGCAATCCAAGAAGTAAAACCCGCAGAACCTATGTTGGCAGAAATCGCTGCCTTGATTGATTCAACATTTACATTTTGTTTTGTTGCTGCTTGCATGTCGTTTGCTCCTTTTCCTTTCTTAAAAGAGTTTCCTGCCTGTGCATTTTTGGGTGCAAAATCCACCCACATAAATATGTAATTCCAAGTTTCAGAATTAAATATTTATATTGCCCTACTCTTTTCTCTCACTTGTTGATTGATTTGTTTCAATCGTTTTTCTTTACACGAAACAATTTATAAGATTTATTTCTGTTTGCAACCAAATGTTAATTATTTTTTGCACATTTATTTTTTGACAACGATTCGTTTTTTCCCCAGATTTTCGCACTTTGTATATACACTGTATAGACACAAAATAAATCAATTCAGAACATAACCACCGTCTTGTTTTCTTATTAAACCTTGCAATTCCAAGACCACTAAATCAGCTTTGATTTCCGCAATGCTTTTTTTGACAAGATTTGCCAATACAGATTCTGATACAGGAATCATTCCTAATTTATCTAATATCTCATTTTGGTATGTATTATTTTTTTTCTTTGAAGATACTTTTTCGTCATCAAAGAAATCTTTTATGGACATACATAATGTTGCTGCACCACTTTTTATCAATGAATTTGGACCAATACTACGTGGATCAGATGGGTGTCCAGGTACCGCAAATACGCGCTTTTTATAATCCAAAGCGAATCGTGCAGTGGTCATACTGCCTGATTTTTCATCTGCCTCACCCAAAATTAAAAAATCAGATATTCCTGCAACCCAATGATTTCGCTGAACAAAATTTTGTGCAACAGGTTTTACGCCCACCGGCAATTCGCTTATCACAACACCACGATCCAATATTTCGTAATATAATGATTCGTTTTCAAGTGGCCATATATAATCAACACCACCCGCCAGAACCGCAATCGTTTGTGTATTTCCATCTGCACGCAAAGCACCGATATGCGCCGCAGTATCTGTTCCCATTGCCATACCAGAAACAACTGCAAAATTATGTTCTGCAAATTTGCATGCCATTTGCGACATAAAATCCATACCTGATGCGGTTGCATGACGCGTCCCAACCATAGCAACTGTTTTCTTGTTTAATGTTTCTATGTTTCCACGCGCAGTTATAACAATTGGATGATTTTTTATATTCAACAGATTTTGCGGATATCGCGAATCGTTTTCATCCAAATATTCTATACCCAAAGAATAAGCATTATCAATTTCACGTTTTACATCATCGATAAATTCAGACGACAACTGCATCGAATCAACTATGGATTCAATATCACCAAACCTGGCCAGCAAATTATTATATTTCACAGGACCGATACCAGGACTTCGCAAAATCAAAAGTTTATTTAATAAATCATTCATAACAAAAGGATTGTAGAACAAATCTACAATCCCGTAAAAGTAAAAAATTAAATAAACAGACTATTTCTCAACCCAAATCCAAGCACGATTTTCATTTTGTGGATTTCCGGTAAAAGGATTGCCTGAACCCGACACTAAAACAGTATCTGCATTTTTGTTCAATTCTTCTATACTATCTTTGTTATCTTTGACGGTATTAACGATATTTGTACTACCTTCCAAATTCGACACATTTTTTACTGTGTTAACAACATCGGTATTACCTTGCAAATTTTCTATATTTTCAACCCTTTGTGTAAGGGCATCCAAATTTTCTTCTGTATTTATAATGGAAGTATTAGATACAGAACTAATTGGACGCGGTGTCGCTGTGGTATTATAAAACTTGGCCGTAGAAATTACCGGAAAACGTCCAGTAGCACCAGAAACAACACTTGGGGTACCAACCGTAGTAGCCTTTGCACGCAAAGAACCAACACGCGCGACACTACTTGTACTCGGTGTACTGCCTACTTTTGCTGGTGTTATTTTACTTGCTGTCGCCCCAGACGCACCAACAACAGCACCAGCTCCAAGGGCACGCACAGATGGCGCCCCAAATGACACCATTGGCAAACACATTAAAAACAAAACAACATACTTTTTCATCTTACACCCCATATCTACTATTTAGCAACCGACCTATATAATTCTTCGTACAAGTCACAATCACTAATATAACTGGTTCCATCTTGGCACGCTTCCACCATCACCTTCAAGTCAGCTATGTATTCTTTATTTTCATCTTTGGCCAACTGTGCCTTGTATAATTCTTTTTCATCCACACCTTTTTGGCCTTCCACCTTGCCACCAATCAATCTGTTACCGAATAATTCCATGGCGCCGACCCCAAGTCCCAAACCACCAACAGTACTGGCCACAATACCACCAATACGTGCACCTTTTCTGGCTTCTAATATACGTTTTTCCATTTCTTTCTTGCTAACCCAGCCACCACATTTAATCGGTTCGCCCCACACAAAATACTTTGGTTCAATGTCAGATACTTTTATACGCGATTCGTTCGTAGAATTTAATTCTACACGCACAAAACACACATTATTTTCGGGATGCTCCGCATCTTCGGTCATATTTGCATAATTCGATGTATCGCTGTATTTAGAAGCCCACACAAAAGTATTACCAACACCGATATTATTATTGATACATGCATTGCGTTCTGCTTCGCGCATATCAACAACCGCTGCTTCTTCAGCCTCTTCCGCTGATTCATCTGTTTGTTGCGCTGTTTCATCGGTGTTTGCACCAGTCTTTACACCAATCTTTGCTGTACTTCCAGATATCTGATTCACAGACGCAGTATACCTTGGTGCAGACATAATATTCTTTGCCATAGCCGGACGCCCATTTTGTGCGGCATTTGCGCCAAAACCGAACATAGCAATAACCAACACAGAAACAAAATATTTCATGTATAAAACCCTCTTACTTATGACGATATTATATCACAAAATACAAATAAAAACAAATACTATCTGAACTTATTTTTTCCACTTCCATTCTATTTTTGATTCTTTACCTGAAACCAAGCGCAAAATATTTTCCCGATGTCGCCATAAACACAACACCGAAATAGCCAAAAATGCAATTCCTATACCGAAATTCATAAAAAATCCCAATATTGGCATCAAACAAAACGCAACCAAAGCACCAGCAGACGAATAGCCCGTTCCCAACGCAATCAAAAGCCATTCAATACCACAAACTATAAACAAGATTGGATTCACAGCCAACAGAACCCCGAACAAACACGAAACCCCTTTACCCCCACGAAACCTTAACCAAATTGGAAAACAATGCCCAATAATCGCCACAAAACCGCACCAGATACCAAACACAGCCCCACCAATATACCGACCAATCAAAACCGCCACAACAGCCTTTATCATATCCAGAATCCAAACCAAGCCAGCCAAACGCAATCCACCAACCCGCATAACATTGGTTGCACCGATATTACCACTGCCAACTTTGCGTAAATCCCCCTTGTTAAATAATTTCGTAACGATAATCCCGAAAGGGATAGAACCCAATAAATAAGAAATAATAACAGAAAAAATATAAACCATGTCGTTTTTCCCTTGATTTTATGTTTGTTTTCTATAAAATAACAGAAACCGCGTAAAAATAAAAGGAAAATAAAGTGGCAAATCATAAATCATGTGATAAAAGAATTTTAGTAACAGCAAAGAAAAATGCAATCAATACAGCACGTCGCAGTGCTGTTAAAACTGCAACCAAGAAAGCGCTCAGCGCGATTGAATCTGGCGATAAAGCCGCCGCAATTGCAGCTGCACGCAACGCAGAAAGCAAAATTATGAAAGCAGCAGGCAAAACAATGCCAAAGAAAACAGCTTCTCGTAAAGTTGCACGTCTGGCCAAGAAAGTTGCAAAAATTGCATAATTAAATGTTGTGCTTTTATCAGAATTAAAAAACCGTTCAATCGAACGGTTTTTTTAACTCAAACAAAATTGCAATTTATAAGTTTTTGGTCATTGTGAACTATAGCCTAAAAAGAGAACAAGATAAAGACGTCCATGAAGCTGGAGGTAGACTGTTGTTTTTTAAAAGCCTTGCACACGTTTAATTGCTTTATTTAAATCTTCAGTAAAACCCTTTTGTTGAAACTGGTTACTAATTGCATACGATACCTGCTCTGTAAAATCAGACAAATATGCATCAATATTTGTTCCACTTAACCCGCCAGTAATGCTACTAATTCTACGTTGTTCATTGTTCAGAAAACCTTTCCCGATAGCATCAAGACGATGATTATTTTCATGAAATGCAACATCCAAAACATCGGGCAAAGATGCGTTAGCCAGCTCTTTGGATGACAAATAAATTTTATCACTACCCGACAAATGCTCCCCCAAAACACCGGGGGCTAAATTAGCAAGTTCACAATATCCGTCTACACAGGAAACAGCCTTACCTGCATTATATTCTGACAATAAACCGTTGATAAAATCCATTTTTTTATCTGTTGATAAATTGTCATAATTTACCGCAAGTGCAGACAACGTTTCATTATTTGCAATAATATTTATTACATCATCTTTGACTTTCTTTGCATAATCATTAACTGCTACCTTATCTATCGAATCTCCAAAAATAAGACTTACCTCAGCTCGTTGTTTTTTGCTTTCGTTAAAAAAATCACTTAGTGCAACTTCAGTAGTTATACCCTGAGCATGTAATTCATCTACTGACGGTTTATGAACCTTTACTAATTTCGTTATCATCGGATCATCTGGAGCAACCGTTGCTACACCAATTGCTTCCAAATCTGTTTCTAAAATTATTATGGCATTGCCTTGCCTACTATAAGGGATACCTTCTTGTATCAATGCGCTTTCTACAAAATCTGCACCATCTTGATAATACCCAAAGTTAGCTGTATAAACTGCTTTCATATCTTTATCATATTGAACAAATACTTGGGAACCATATTTCTCCCGCATATAATCATCCAAATCATTTATATCTACATACTTCGTCTCTCCAGTTATAGATGTGAGTGTTCCGTCTTGTTTTGCAACTTGTGCAGCCAACTTTATATCGCCTGGTATCTCGATATTATCATTAATTTTGACTGGTGTACCATCCTCCATTAAATACTTGATTATTTCTCTACGTTCTTCTGGTGTAAGATTATTCTTTCCATCTGTCAAAGCATCACGCAACATTTGTGTTGTTTCATCATCATATGCCTTATAAGCCTGATGATTAGCCCAGAAACCATACGCCACACTGCCCAATGTTGATGCAATCTGCAAACCAACGCCAACCGCACGCCAAATCTGTTCTGGTTCCCAGCTTTCGCTGTCAAAGAATCCCTTGGCATTTGCGCTTAACAAATCTGGTGATTTCAGCATTTCATCCATTTTTTTGCGCGCTTTCTTGGACGAAATGTCGTTTTTAACTGTATTATCTGTGGTATATCTTTTTACCAAATTTGTAAACATCTTTTTTCCAAACTGTTCAGACGTCAAACCTATCAATCTGGCCAATTCTTTGTTAACAAAAGTATATTCTGCTTCTGATAAATCACTCCTCAGGTTAGAAAGACGTTGCAACCATTTTTCTACTAAATTATCTGCACAAGCACTGGTCTTGCAATTTTGTGATTCACGTGCAAAATCTTCTGTAACGCCCAATATTTTTAATGTTGCACCCAATTCCATAACAGAACCAACAGCGTTCGCCCCCGCCAACAAAGTAGGAACTAACATCAACACAGAACCCGTTTTATATGCAGCATAAGCAATACCCACACTTGTAGCAACCGCAGCAGCAGAACCCACAGCCATCATAGCAACTTTTTCGGCTTTTTCTATATCATTAAGTATTTCATTTGTTTTTAATTTGCATATATTATGTTTGGTATCCCATACAACATTTGTACATTCTGGACAGCCTGGAATTGTTTGTTTTGCCAACTTATCACATTGCTCATGCGTCAAATATACACAATCTTGACCAGTAAATTCGCCACCAACAATCTTGCACTGAATAACCTGACGCCCTGCGTTATCGCGATAACGGCTCCATTCACTCAAATCTTTAAACACAAAATCAACGTCTTTGCCATTGACTTTACAACCCAAAACATCACTCTTTTTACCGTCGGTATAGATACATTGATGTGTGGCATTACATTCAAAACTGGTTATATTGCCAACCTTACTTTGTACATAATTGGCAAGCATATCTTCCAAATATTCATTACGATTCACTTGGACTGCTGATTTTTGGAATTCAAACGGATCCAATCCAAAAGCACTGTGCAAATCTTTTTTATTTCGTGCTGTGCATAATGCGTTTATTACGCAATCAGGACTTGTCATTTGTGCACCATAATCCGGTCCCCAATTTTGAGCACCAATCTTAGATTCAAAACCAAAAGGTTTCAGCGTTTCATTTACTTTCGCACATATATTCTTGTCTTGTGTTTTGCATCTGGGGTTATCATAACCACTTAACATTGTTCTGTCATATTCCAGCCCATGTAAACGGCAAATTGCGCCAAAAATCGCATCTTCACGATTTGTATCCATATGAACATCAGCCAAACTATCAAACTTAAATTCATAAAAAACATTATTTGCACTTTGCGAAACACACCGCATATAATCACTACCAGTCCTGTTTATTTTTACGTTCTTATCACATTCCAAAGAAGCATCGTTATATTTAATACGCACATATTCTGATGCCAGAGTGCGTCCAGCAGTCGTATCCACCTTTGTCTTGGCAAAGAAATCTTCGACACAACGTTCTGTTCCACCAGTTTTACCTTTATCTGCACCACACACAGAATACAGACGCAATGCTTTGTTTTTCAATAATGCACTAGCGAACCTCTGACATTTATCGATGTTTCCCTTGAAAGCAATATCACAAATATTTCCCAAAGCGCCAAAAGTCAATGGCGAACCATCTTGCATCCAAGAAGTATACAACTGTGTTAATTCAAGTCTTTCACCAATATCCTGGGTTATGGTTTCTATTGCTTTTTGTACAGCATCACCGCTGACACGAACCACATATTCATCATGAATTGCGTTTTCGATTGCTTGGCGTGGGGCAACATTGTCCATATAAAAAGCATCAATACAAAATCCAGGGACAATATAAAAAACTAAAAACAAGCCTGCTATAATATTTTTCATCATTTCAATCCCCCCTCACACTTAGATGCTACATTTGCAACACGTTTTATCGCTGCAATTTGTGTTCCAGAAAACACTGTTGATACAGCAGATGCCGCGGTCGTCGCACCAGCCATCACATTCGATGCTGTATTCAAATCTTTTTCTTTCTTTTTACCACTCTCTGTATTGTCATTACGTATTTTATCTGTATTAGCAACACCGGATAACACAGTTCCCGTAAATCCAGTTGTTGTACCCACAATAGATGCAGCCATAGCACCGGTCGCACGTTTTGATATCGAAGACACATCAACATTCCTGTATTCGCCACACGCTGATGCGATGTCTCTGGCTTCTGATACATCTTCACCATTTATACGTGCCTGACCAATCGACAGATTTAATGTATCTATACTTTCCAAACAATTTTTTACCATTACTTGTAAATCTGTGTTCTGACCGCTTTGCGATGCCAATATAGCACCTGCAACATTGGTCACAGTAGCACCAACCATCAATCCAGTTCGCCAATTCCCAAGTTTTTTGGATTCTTTGGTCTTTTGTGTCATTTGTGATGTAAGCTTTGTTTTAGCATCTTCAGCATTTGTTGGTTTATATTGTGCGATAAATTTTGTATAAAACTCGTTTTTCTCCAACTCACTCGATTCTTGTTGTGTACCTAACTTTTCTTTCAATTTTGCCATCAGCTTTTCATATTCTTCTATTTCTTTATCTTTTGATGCTTTTACAATACCGACAGCAGTTGCACCAACACCAGCAACTGTTCCCACAGCCTGGACCCCTGTATTTATCCCAGCCAACATTTTATAATCTGATAATTTATCATCGATACCAACACAGGCACGATATGTATTTTGTAACGCAGTATTTAAATCTAAAATTTCAACAGCAAAAGATGTCCCAAGACAACAAATATACGAAAAAACTATGCCTAAAAAAGCTCGGCAAAAACTATCTGTGTGTGTGTGTGTGTGTGTGTGTGTGTGTAGGTTTCTGCGGGTTTCAGCACTTTATTGCTCCTTTCATTTCTCTTTCTTGCATAACATTATATCACTTAGAAAATAAAACCTAATTATTTTTTTATCGCCTTTAATTCAATGGTGCGCCCCAATGTTGCTGGATATTGCGCTCTGCATCCATCGGGCTGACCAAAACTTGTGGCGTCAAGATAACAACCAACACTTCACGTGACGCAGCGGTTTCACGCGAACCAGACAATGCCATAAAGTCTGGATCGCCCAAACCATAACGTGTATCATCGTTCTTTTGTTTCTCGAACCCAGATACAACCAACATTTGACCAGACTCCATAATAACTTCCTGCATGAACGAGCGCTCTTCAACCTCTGGCAATTGCAATGTCACCGCACCAATTGTTTGTGTCGACATCTTTAACAATTCACGAATTGACATTTTGAATAACAACAATATCTTGCCGTTTTCCAAAATATTCGGCAACAACTGCATTGAAAACCCAGTTTCCAAATTATCTTGGTCAACAGTACTAGATTCCACAGTCGTAAATGTTCTGGATTCGAATCGCTTGATATATCCTGTTGTTCTGGTATTTGTCACAGGGGCAACACGATTATTACGTGTCGTTACCCCAACATTTGTCACTAACGATACTTTGCCCTGCTTTGCCAAAGCCTCTATCAAAGCATTTGTACCGGCCAACCTTGCCATGGAACCATTTTTTATTTGATCAGCAGTATACATATCTTCAATGCCTGTCACCGCTTCCGCGACAGTATTAGACAATACCGCAACATTCATAGAACTAGCCTCGGTCGTAGAAAGATTATTTTTTGGATTTGCAACAATGTTCAGACCTGTCGCAGAATTGATTGCCGCAGCCAAATTCAAGCCAAATGCAGATTCGTTAGACAAAGATACCTGTAAAACCTTAACATCAATGGTCACAAGTTGTGACAAACGTCTGTTCTGTTTTGCAATATAATCAGAAACACGATTTAGCACAGATGGTGACGCAGTCACTGTGATCGTCCCCAAACTGCGCGATACTGTAAATTGAGAATTCTTTGATGAATTAACAATAGAAGTAATTGTCGCCTCCACCTCGTCCCACTCTTTCAAGGTTGATTCCAAAGAAACCTGATTTCCATCATCCGTTTGCACAGAAGATTGATACGATACATCTGTACCCAAGGCATATAATGTATATGTACGCGTTTCTGTTTCATAGAACACAATTGAATCTTTATCATAATACCACAACAAATCTAAATCTGTAGCAATCTGAGATAACAATCCAGACAACTTACCAGTATATGCAACATCAACAGTCTTTCGTAATTTTTCATCATCAACCTGATTATCAATCTTTACAGGAATTCCTGTAATTGAATTTATATCATTTGCCAACACCTGTAATGTCACAGGTTCATTTAATAATATAGTAATCCCCGAATCTGTCTCGAACTTTGCAGGCAACGAGTTTTTGTGTTCAAGAACCGTAGATTTATTGCCCAACCAAACCCCCTCTGACATAGAAACTGTATCACCACTAGCCACCTTGGCGCGCGGATTTTTCGCCATTTCAAATGCTTCATATGCTTTTACAAAATTCTGATCCACAGACGCAGATACCTTGGCAGATTCTTGCAATGTGCATCCTGCCAACAATCCCGCGAATACTGTTCCTATTAAAAACATATTTAAACGCATTTTCATTTTTATCTCCTACGAATCACTTGCATGATAATTATTATTCTTCCGAAGTCGAAACAACTATCACACGATTCCCTTTATAAAATTTTGCATAAGGCACTGGTGTTGCACGTTCAAAATTACGTATCAAAGCCGACGCAACATCAACGAAACGTCCCTTGAATACAGCGCTAGCCTCAATCGGATATTCACGCGATGTCGTCCAAACCAAATCCCAACCTTCTTTATCACACCAAGATTGTAAAACCTGACGCAAAGTCTGACCGCTGGCAACGACCCAAGAACGAACCTGATCACGCATAACAGCAGGCGCTTCTGCATCATTATTTTCGTCTGAGTTTACAGAAACATCTATTTCGCCTTCGCCAACTGACATATCTTTATTGCAAGATTTTTCAGCCTTGAATCCAGCACGTTCAGCAAAAACAGCATAAGAATCAGCATTTTTATTACATTTTTTACGCGGACTACGCGAAACAGACAATACCGAACCACCATCATCTTCCAACATTTCACGACGCATTAACGGCATTTCCGCATTATTTTCGCATTCATTATCAAAACCAGCAGGTATCATCATTCCATTTTCGATATCTGGACCACCAGACCAACCGGTACCACGAGTGATTATATTGTTTTCCATAATCAGCCCATTACCAACCTTGGTCACAATCATCGATTCTTCACCCGAACACCCCATGTCACCACATTCCAATTTTACATCTGCATCAGAGCCCGCCAATGGCCACACAGGAGCCTTTTGACGAACAGGCATAGGAGCAACAACCTCTGCCTCCTCCATCACATATTCAGCAGGTTCAGAATCATAAAACACCTCTGAAGTAGCAACCTGGGGCAAATTTTCAGCCCCCCATGCGACACCAGACAAACAAGCAATAGCCGTAAACACGCAAAATCTATGGAACATATTTTTTCCTTTCCTTGATATAATATACTCAATTATAACAATTTGACCGAATCTGTGCAAGACTTAAAAAACGATTTTATCAAAAAAATAATCAAGATAAAATCGCACGAATCGAAAAAACGTGTTATACTGCAATTTGTAATACAAAAAACAGGATAAAAACTATGGAAAACTTAGTAATTTTGATTTTATCTGCATCAACCGCTTTGGGCATTGCTGGGTTGATATTGTTCGCAATAATCACAAACAAAAAAATTCGTATATTATCCAAAAATGCAACCTTGCAATACAATTTGCTGGTAAAAATTCAGCAGGTATTGAAAAACAAGTTTTCTGTAAGTGAATCAACAGATAAAGCAGAAATAATTTATCAAGATTTGTTGCAAGATTTAATCCCTATTATGGCTGCAATTGATGTAATGCCCCGCAATACATCTGAACATCCACTTTGGCGCGCATTGGGTGGAATTATGGACGAATATGCAAAAAATCCTTTTGTTCTGGAAAAATTGCGTCGTGCGATAAAGTTAGATGTGAATATCGCCCATAACATCAGTCACTATCTTAATCGTGCAAATCAGTTTTTACAACATATGGCAAATTCTGATACAGACGGAATATTATCAACAACTTTTACAGATGGTTTGCTCGGACAATCGCTGACTTTTTTTGCCCAGGCACAAACACTGGCAAACGCATAAATGAAAAAATTAAACATAAAACTTATTCGTGAAATATCAAAACAGCGCAACGAACCAGAATGGTTGCTAAATTGGCGTATTGATGCTTTCAATGCGTGGAAAAAAATGTCAGAACCACACTGGGCAGAAATAGATTATGACCCGATAGATTACGATTTATTGAACTACTATAACGAAACAAAACCGATTGATAATTCTGAACTGAAATCAACTTATGAGAAAATGGGTTTGCCTGAATCAGAACAACGCGCATTATTGGGTATGGCAACAGATACTGTCATAGACAGCAAATCTGTTCATACTTCGTACACAGAAGAATTAAACAAACTGGGCATCATATTTTTGCCATTATCAGAGGCTGTTATTAAATACCCAGAAATCGTAAAAAAATACCTTGGCACAGTTGTTCCCAATACAGACAACTTTTTTGCTGCATTAAATGCTGCTGTATTTTCAGACGGAACATTTGTTTACATTCCACGTAATGTAAAATGTCCGATTGATTTGGCCAGTTATTTCAGAATAGAAACAGCAAAAATTGGCCAATTTGAAAGGACGCTTATCATCGCAGAAGATGGTGCGATATTGTCGTATATGGAAGGTTGCAGCGCTCCACGTCGTCCAAATCATCAATTACACAGCGGTGTTGTGGAGATAATTGTCAAAGATAATGCATATGTAAAATATGCAACCGTTCAAAACTGGTACGCGGGGGATTCTGCTGTATACAACAAAAAACACGCAAAACAAAACGGCATATTAAACTTTGTCACAAAACGTGGTAAATGTTATAAAAATGCAGGACTCGATTGGACCCAGGTTGAAATTGGTTCTGCAAAAACTTGGAAATATCCATCAACAATTTTATATGGAAACAAATCGCACAGTGATTTTTATTCATTAACAATCACGCGTGGAACACAACAGGCTGACACAGGAACCCGAATGATTCATATCGGAAACGAAACAAAATCAAATATTGTTTCATACGGTGTCGCCATTGATGATTCCAGACAAACATTTCGTAGTACCGTATCATTGGGTGGAAAAAACGGCATAAATGCTTGCAAATGCGACAGCAGGATAATTGGCAATAACGCAACAGCAAATACAATACCGACTGTTATACACATGAATGCGACAAACCAGCAATCACACGAAGCAACAACTGGTGCAATCGATGCAAATGCCTTGCTGTTTTTGGAACAAAGTGGTATTGATACAGATGAGGCAATCGCATTGATTGTCGGTTCTATGGCATCACCAATTATATCTAGATTACCGATGGAATTCTTGGTAGAATCAAAACAATTGATACAAATGGCTTTAACAAAAGAATAAAAAATGATATTAGAAATAAAAAATCTTTGTGTATCTATGGATGGCAAGAAATTGCTGACAGATATAAATATGTCTGTGAAAAGTGGTGCGCGTCATCGGTTGGCTGGCCATAACGGTTCTGGGAAATCAACGCTGGTCAATACGATTGCAGGAAATCCGCTGTATACAATTGATTCTGGAAAAATTATTTTTGATGGTGTTGATATAACAAATGAAAATGCCACTAATCGCGCATTACGTGGAATATTTTTGGGCGCACAAAACGTTCCCGAAATACCTGGATTGACTTTGCTAAGTTTTCTGAAACATTCTATGATTGCACATACGCATTATGATACAGGCAAAGATTTATCTATGGGTGAATTTTTGGAAAAACTGGAATCAGCACGCGAACAATTAAATATACCCCAAGATTGGCTGAACCGTTCTGTGAACGTTGGTTTTTCTGGCGGCGAACGCAAACGCATAATGTTATTAAGATTGATTTTAACAAATCCAAAACTTGCAATATTGGATGAGCCTGATTCTGGTGCAGATAAAGATGTCCAACAACAAATCGTTGATACAATAAACAAAATGCCAAAAACTACATTTTTGTTTATATCACATCAGGATAATTTTACATCATTGGTTGGCGCAACAAAAACAACTACTTTGGATAATGGGAAAATTATGATAAAATAAAAACATTTGAAACAAAAGGAAGGACAACATGAAACAAACAACATTGCAAACCTGGCTTTTTACAAAACCTTTGCAATTTGCATTACGCATGCTGATTGTGATAATCATTGCGTGGTTACCAATGTTGTTCCCAGCAATCGAAAAAATACCGTTACCAGATATTGTTCTGATTGCTATTTATGTTTGTGCCATGCTTGGTGTCTTTGTTTGGGGAACTTACAAACTAATAAAAACATTAAAAAAACAAAATATCCCACAAGAGCACTTTATTACCGTAATAAAAAAATATAACTTGGTGATACTGACAACTATTATTATACTGATACTCACAGGTGGATTTGACAAAACTATTTCATCACACTTTCAGAATCCAATATTTACTGTATTGTATAAAAGCATTGATTTCAGCATTGCAATGTATTTATTTGGTGTCATTATATCAGAATTTTACCTAAGAAAAAAATACAAACAAAAATTAATAAAGAAAAAGGATACAAAATGAAACTAGCAAACAAACAAACAACATTGCAAACCTGGCTTTTTACAAAACCTTTGCAATTTGCATTGCGCATGCTGATTTTAATAATCATTGCTTGGTTACCAAGATTATTTCCTGCAATAAACATTTCATTATTTAATTATGGTATGCTTGCTGTGACTATCGGTATTTTCGTTTGGGCTACATATAAACTTGCAAAGTCATTGCCATTAAAAGACATATCACAAAAAGATTTTGTCGCGCTCACAAATGGTTATCGCATTACAGCCTTGGCGACTTTATTTATATTCTTTGGTTATAATGCTTTAACAAACTATTTCTTTTCTTCGTTTGTATTTTTCAAGATGCCGCCAGTAATTACACAGACCTTGTTCGCATCTTCCGGTATAATTGAGTCCGTTATCCTTATGTTCTTTTTGGGTACAGTATTATCCAGTATTTTTGTAAAATACAGACGTGCCAAAATCATGGGTTTAACACCATGGAAAATTATTTTGACAATGCCGTTCACATTCATTATGGCCTGGATGCCTGGATATTTGATTGCAGACAAATCAACAAAATCAGACTTGCAAATCAAATCACATTGGTATTCTAAATTCAATACTTGGGCAACCGCAACATCAGTCAACACAACATTTGTGTTTTTGTTCTTGATATTATTATCAAACATATTGTTGACCAGACAAAGTGCCAGTTTGTTATTCCCATTGGTATTGTTTTTGGTCTTTTCGATGTGGAATTCGACATCAAAACCAAATTTCAAGGCAAACATGAATCGCGGATACGCATGGCTTGCTATCATTATTAATATCGTTATGGTTGCTTTTACAATATATACGCTTTATCAAACATTTACTATGCCACACGGTGTCATTATCGGTGATGTTGTAACAAAAGGATAAAACATGAATAAATTTATAACATTTATGGTTTTAATATTATGTCTGTGGATTGGACGTTCGTTGTTTGTACCAATATTGTTTGCTGCGTTTTTATGGTATCTATTAAACGCAATCGCAACATATTACAGAAAAATTATGCCATGTTATAAGTCTGATAAAAAATCTTGTGATACGCCAGCAAAGGTTTACACATGGCTGGCCAATATATTATCGTTTGCAACAATCGGTGGAATTATAATCTTATTCGCGACCCAGGTAAAACCTATGTTTTGGGAACTATATAATGCGACACCTGTGTTACAGCAAAAATTATTAGCATTTGGTGAATTCATTTTCTCTAAACTTGGCATCAGCATGGACTTGAACTTGATTCCAAACTTGCCACAAATCGCAGCTTATGTTGCTTCTTCGTTGGCTGGGGTTGCTGCATCTACTGGTATGGTTTTAATATATTTAATATTTATGTTCATTGAACAAAGTTCTTTTGGTAAAAAAATAGACTCTTTGGTTGTTCCACAAATGAAAACGAAAAAATTACGTTATATATTGAACAGCATTGATGAACATATGAAAAAATATCTGTTCACGAAAACTTTCATTTCTGCTGCAACAGGTGTAACAGCATATATACTGCTAAAAATTATTGGGCTGGAATTTGCTAGCGTTTGGGCATTTATGATTTTCATATTAAACTATATTCCAACATTGGGGTCTATATTGGCATGCGCTATGCCAATTGCTTACGCATTTATCAGTGGCGATACATGGCATTTACCTTTGTTCACCGCAGCATCTTTGATTGGTATAGAAATTATATTTGGAAATATATTGGACCCAAAATTGACCGGGAAAAGCCTGAATATATCAACATTGGCGATACTTATAAACTTGGTATTCTGGGGAATGATTTGGGGCATTGCAGGAATGTTTTTCAGCGTTCCGATTTTGGCAACTGTATATATCACAACTGCACAATTCAGTTCTACACGATGGATAGCAGTGCTATTGTCATCCGACGGTAATATCCCAGACGAAACAGCAAACGATTAAAACCTTTTCAACATTGCTATTGCGTTTTCCAAGATAATTCTAGCAGACACAGAATCAAGCGTTTGTTTCATTTTGGCCATATTCTTGTGCCCTATTTCCTGTTCCGCGGTTGCACTGGTCAGGTTTTCTTCGATAAAAATAATTGGCAAATCAGCCTTGGCTACCAACATATCTGCAAATTCACGCACAGCCTTCGTCGTTTCAGAATCCGTTCCATCTGTATGCAAAGGCAAACCAATTACAATACCAACAACCTGTTCTTCGCCAATTAAACGCAACACAGCATCAACCAATTCATTTTGATTTTTTATGGTAATTTGCGGTCTTTCAAACACAAAATCACGTTTTTCGTCCGACAAAGCGACCCCACAACGTCTGAGCCCCCAATCAAGCCCGATTATGCGTCCAACCTGCGGAAAATCCTTGTAATTTGGTAAAATCATTGTTATAATCCTTTGACTTTCAGAATAATAGGATTTCAAATGGCATTTAGCAAGCAACAATTACACAAATTCGCAGATTTAATCAAAATTGATGTATCTGACGAACAATTAGAAAAAATGAATATCGATTCTGTTATTGAATGGATTGATAAATTACAGAAAATTGACACAACTGGTGTTGAACCAATGCTCAGCCCATGCGAACATAAATTACCCTTACGCGAAGACGTGGTCATAGAACCAAATATGCGTAATGAAATACTCGCAAATGACCCTGATACCACTGGTGTATCACGTGGCTATTTTGCAGTACCAAAAGTTATGGACGGCGATTAAAATATAAGGGGAATAATTATGATAGATTTAACCATAAAACAAGCATTGGCAAAATTGAAAGACCGTTCTATTTCGGCTGTGGAATTGACACGTGCATATCTGGCACGTATTGAAAAATTTGGCAAAGAATTAAATTGCTATATCACAACAACACCTGAACGTGCATTAAGTGATGCAGAAGAATCTGATAAACGTTATGCGTCTGGCGAAACCAAGGCGCTGGACGGTATGCCAATCGCAATGAAAGATTTGTTTGCAACACGTGGCATACGTACAACGGCTGCATCACATATATTGGAAAATTTTGTTCCGCAATATGAATCTACAATTTCACAAAACTTTATTGACTCTGGTTCTGTATTGTTGGGAAAATCAAACCTTGATGAATTCGCAATGGGGACTTTCAGCAAGACCAGTTTCTTTGGTGCACCAGTCAGTCCATGGCAATTAAAGAAACGTTTAACCGCTGGTGGTTCATCTGGTGGCTCGACCAGTGCTGTGGCTTCAGGTTTGGCAATCGGTGCAACCGGAACAGATACAGGTGGTTCAATTCGTTTTCCATGCGCTATTACTGGCTTGGTCGGTGTAAAACCAACATACGGTTTGTGTTCACGTTGGGGTTGTGTTGCATTTGCATCCAGTCTTGATACACCTGGTCCAATCGCCAGAACAGTTGATGATGCAGCACTGTTATTATCTGTGATGGCTGGACACGATCCAAAAGATTCAACCAGCAGTCCAAATGCAAAATTCGACTTTGATGGCGAACTAAAACCAATCTTGGGTGATGGTAAAAAATTGCGTATCGGCGTTATCAAAGAATTTGATTCTGTCAAAATATCTGACGATATGAAAAATCTGTTTACAAAACGTATCAACGATTTGAAATCTATGGGCGCAGATATTGTAGAAGTTTCAACTCCAAATATTTTGGATGCTTTGGCTGCCTATTATATCATCGCACCAGCAGAGGCTTCATCGAATTTGGCGCGTTATGATGGTATGCGTTACGGTTTGCGTGTTGAAGGTACAGATTTAGAAGACACATATAAAAAGACACGTTCAGCTGGCTTTGGCGAAGAAGTCAAACGTCGTATTTTAATTGGAACTGCAGTATTATCCAGTCAATCTTATGACGTATATTTCCTACAGGCTGCGCGCGTTCGTCGTATGATTGCAGATAGCTTTAACAAGGCATTTGAACAATGTGATTTAATTGTATGTCCATCAAGCGCTGGTCCTGCATTACCATTAAACTCAGACTTAACACCATTGGAATATTATGCTTTGGATTTATTCACTGTGGCAATGAATCTGGCTGGTATTCCTGCATGCAGCGTTCCATGTGGTTTGACCCAAGACGGCTTACCATTGGGTATGCAGGTTGTGGCACCACGTTTCAAGGATATGCAAATGTTGCAACTGGCAAAACATATCGAAACCGCGTCTGCGTTTGATAACCGTCCAACAAAAATAATGGGAATTTAGGGGTAAAAAAATGGTGGCTAGAAGTAGAATCGAACTACTGACACAGGGATTTTCAGTCCCTTGCTCTACCAA
Organism: Candidatus Enterousia sp.; assembly: GCA_045634865.1. Taxonomy (GTDB): domain Bacteria; phylum Pseudomonadota; class Alphaproteobacteria; order Rs-D84; family Rs-D84; genus Enterousia. The sequence continues at coordinate 227,323 of JAZRBB010000003.1, read as the reverse complement.
CTGAGCTATCTAGCCAACGGACTGCATAATAAGATATTAAAAACGAAAAAGCAAGGAAAAATTAAAATGTTTACGATAAAAGGCAAAACAACAGATTGGGAAGTAGTTATAGGTTTGGAAACTCATATAGAGGTTTTATCCAACAGCAAGATTTTCAGTGGCGCATCTGCTGATTATAATCCGACAGTTGCCCCAAATACCCAGGCATGTATGGTCGACGTTGCAATGCCAGGCATGTTGCCAGTATTAAACAAATACTGTGTTGAACAGGCCATTAAATTTGGTTTGGGTATAAACGCAGAAATCTCTAAACACAGTAGATTTGCCCGTAAACAGTATTTCTACCCTGACCTGCCCCAGGGATATCAAATATCTCAACCCATAAATGAACCACCTGTGGTTGGTCGTGGGTGGATTGAAATTATCGGTGATGATGGTAATCCAAAAAAGATTTTAATTGAACGTGCACACTTGGAACAAGATGCTGGAAAATTGAAACACGATATGCACCCTACAAAATCTTTTGCTGATTACAATCGTACCGGAGTGACATTATTGGAAATTGTGGCATTTGTAGATTTGGAAAAACCGGATGAAAAACAATTTGTGACTTCACCTGATGAAGCAGAAAAATGTCTGCGTCAAATACGTGAAATAGCACGTGCACTGGGTGTATCCAAGGCAAACATGGAAGAAGGTTCAATGCGCGCAGACGTCAATGTTTCTGTTCGTCCTGTGGGTACAAAATATTTTAACGAAAGATGCGAAATCAAAAACATGGTATCTTTCAAATTTATTAAGAATGCTATTGAATACGAAGCAAAACGCCAGATAGAAATCTTGGAAAACGGTGGTACTATTGAACGTAATACTATGCGATATAATCAAGGTGACGGCACAACATCTATCTTGCGTAGCAAAGAAGACGCACTTGATTATCGTTATTTCCCAGACCCAGATTTATTGGAACTGGAAATCACAGATGAAGACATTGAACGCATTCGCAAAACAATGCCTGAATTACCATCTGCAACACGCGCAAGATATATCAACGAATATGGTTTATCAGAATATGATGCAACGCGTCTGACTGAAACAACAGATATTTCACATTGGTATGATACTGCTGTAAATGGCAAGAAAGAACGTGCAAAACCTGTTGCAAATTGGCTGATTTCTGAATTGTTTGCACATCCTGAAAATATGGACATCACAAATGAAATCAAAGAAAACTCTGACCCAGATGCACCACGCATTATCACACCTGAAAATATTACTGAATTGGTTGATATGATTTTGGCAAATGAAATCAATGGCAAACAAGCCAAAGAAATATTTATAAAAATGCTGGACGGCGAACGTGGAACAATTCATGAAATCGCAGATAAATATGGCATGAAACAAATAACAGATACCGGTGCAATTGAATCTGCTGTGGATGAAGTTATTAAAAATAATCCTGCCCAGGTTGAACAATATAAATCTGGCAAAGTTGGCTTGCTTGGATTCTTTGTTGGTAATGTTATGAAGGCAACACATGGTCAGGCAAATCCTGCAATGGTAAGTGATTTATTAAAACAAAAATTGGCTGACTAATATGGCTATACAGCAGAAATTCTTTATTCAGACATTTGGTTGCCAAATGAACGTTTATGACGGTCAACGTATTGCCGCTATGCTGGAATCAAAAAATTGGGTTTCAACAGATGATGTAAGTGATGCCGATTTAATCATATTAAACACATGCGCTGTTCGTGCAAAGGCAACTGACAAAGTTTATTCTGCACTTGGTCGTATCAGACGCGCAAAGAAAGAATCTGCCCTACTCGGTATTGTTGGTTGTGTGGCACGTGAATCTGGGGGGAATGCGTTTCGTCGTATACCAGAATTAAATTTTGTACTGGGGCCACAAAGTTATCACAAATTACCAGAAATCATAAATAATCCAGATACTAAATTATTAAATATCGATTTGGGTGGCTTGGAAAAATTTGATGAATTACCACAAATGACTAAATCTCCTACTGTGGCATATATACCAATTCAGGAAGGTTGCAATCATTGTTGCACTTATTGTATTGTCCCGTATACACGTGGTCGCGAATTATCACGTCCTTTTGATGACGTTATGCGCGATACAATAAATGCTGCAAAAACAGGTGCGATTGAAATTTGTTTTTTGGGTCAAAATGTAAATGGATATAAATACACAGACGCAAATGGTAAATTATATCGTTTGTCTGATTTAATTCGTGAAACGGCTAAAATGTCCGAAATCAGCCGTATACGCTTTACATCCAGTTATCCAACAGAAATGACTGATGATTTAATCGAAATGTTTGGGACAGAGCCAAAATTATTACCATTTCTGAATATGCCAATTCAGAGTGGTTCGCCACGCATACTAAAATTGATGAATCGGCCTGACGATTTAGACAACTATAAAAACATAGTAAAAAAATTAAAATCTGTTCGACCAGATATTCAGATATCGTCTGATTTTATTGTTGGTTTTCCCGATGAAACAGATGAAGATTTCGAGCAAACTTTGGACATTGCACAAGAAATCAAATATATAAATTCGTATTCTTTCAAATATTCGCCTCGCCCGCATACAGCGGCAGCATTGATGTACAACCAAATCAGCGAACAAATAAAATCTGTTCGTTTGCAAAGGTTAGATTTTCAACTAAATGAAAATCAACGCGAATTTAATATGTCTTGCATTGGCAAAGAAATGATTTGTTTATGCGAAGGCGATGATAAAACTGGACGTCATTTAGTATTTCGTACACCATATATGCAACAATGCATTGTCGATAAACCAGATTACGAAATATCGCCATTACAAAAAATCAAAATCACAGATGCGAACAAAGCATCTTTGCGTGGTGAAATAATCAAATAATATTAAAAAGTGATATTGCCACTGACAGATATTTTATATCCAGTTTCTTCGTCTGTTTTCAATACATCAAAACCAAGTGCCAACCCTGCATTATCTATTTCAGACACAAAGCCAACTTTTAATGTACCGTATAAATCACCGTTGACGCTGATTGTGCCTATTCCGCTATATTCGTATTTGATATTATCCACAACAAAAGAATACTCAACCTTGCCACCGCCACGAATATTATAATCTGTGTCATTGATATCATATACCCAATATGTTGCAATCGATGGCCCAACAAATGGCGAAACAGTCAAATCAGTTGTCAAAACATAATCATAACCTAAATTTACTGTCCCATATAAACCCATACCAAACGGATTGTTTCTGGTTTCATCGTTATACAAAATATTATCCGCATCAAAGTCAATAAACGACAAACCCAATGTTCCATCAAGCCACAAATTATCAAAATATGTTTTGGCGCCAACATTAAAACCATACATCAAACCATCAAAATTATTGTAATCATCTTGATAACTAAAATCGTGAAAATTGAAAGCTGCGCGTAAATATACATCATCATATTTCCCATTGACACTTAAATCAAATCCATATGCATCAGTCTTATCAGATATAACATAAGAACCAGAAAAACCGATGTATAGAGAGTTTTTATATGACAATATATTTGACATCATAAACTTGTTCATTGTCTTAATTGGGTTCATCAATATGTTTGGATTAAAATGATACGACAAGTGCTTGATACGATTTTTATCTTCAATGCTATTGACACTATTCAACACATTAGACAACGGATAATTAGGATTTGGACCAAAATTTATAATCCACGAACCATAACTTGACGAAAGTTCTGGTATATAAGCAGGATCTAACCCTTCAACAGAAATGTTAAGGTTTTCACCGATATGATTTATGACATCACCGGCTTGCACAACACTCGGACTCGAAAAAATCAATGTGTTTGTTCTGTCTAATTCTGCCGATTGCCCCCAATTATTCCACGCAACCAAATCATCAATCACAATTGAAGAATTAGTAATATCAAAATTTTCTGCATTCCCCAGATTCATCAAATCTGTTAAAGTAATGTCATGCACACCATTTATATAAATATATAAATCGTTACCGCTATCCAAAGTCACGCTATGAAATGCGTCAATCGAATCAATGTGTTGGTTAACAAAACCACTGTCTGCATCAATTGTTCCGCTAATCGTGCCATAATTATAAACATCAAAATTATTACCATTAGTTATTATATCAGAAGTTATTGTTCCATAATTGTATAATGTTGTGTTTTGTGTCAATGGCTCAAACACATTGCGAATTTCATTTGCATTGACTGTTATTATAGTTTCACACAAAGCACTGCTTGTAGCAGTTACAAAGCAACAATAAAAACACAATGAATACCATCTCATAACCCCTTAATACTAGCACAGGGCAAAAATTCCTAGCAATAAAAAAATCCCGTTAAACAACGGGACTTAAACAAGATATACAATCGATGTTTAGAACATATAACGAACACCAATATCACCGCTAAAATTATGCATTCCAGAAGCAACATCAACATAATTATAACGTGCTGCAACATCAACTGCGAAACAGCCGAATGGCATTGATAAGCCCAAAGTTCCCATACCAGAGAATTTTGTTGAATCTTTATGATCTTTGACACCAGCAACACGATTAGCCGTATCTATGAATGCCAAACCTGCACCAATACCTGCAAATGGTTGGATATATTTGAAGTGTCCCAGATTCATATACGCATTCGCCATCAATTCAATATTTCTGGCCGAAACATCAACACCTGTTAACGCGTCAAAGTCTTGGGTTTTGTGATCTTTTGTAAAGAACGAACCTTCGATTTCGAAACGCGCTGTATCATACATAGTTAAACCCAAAGCGGCTCTAACCTGATAAGAATTCAAGGTCACATCTTCTTTTACACCACCCAATTTATAATTCAAGTTAGAATATGTTGCACCACCACGCAATGCGACATATGGTAAAATACTCCAACCCAAAAATTCTGTTGGTTGTTGTTCATAAGCATAACCACCGGCCAAAGCGGGTGTTGCTACTAATACTGCCATTGATGTAGCAATAAGTTTTTTCATAAGTTTCTCCTTTTGTTGCTGATTAATCTCAACAATTACATTCTATCAGACAACAAAACACATTTGCATAGGCATGTATGCATAGGACAATAATCTTAAAAGCCAAGAAATGTACTGTATAGAAAGATTTTTATTGTATTAACTTTTTAATAACAAAATCTGCCAATGTTAATCCAAATGCACCTGTCACAGTTATAATTGAACCAAATTCACGTCCACCATTTTCTTGCGTGGTGGCAAACTCTGTCGAATATACAGTTGGAAAATCTGGAAGATTTAATCCTCGAATTTGACTACGTATTTTTGATGCCAATGGACACACAGATGTTTTTGATATATTTGCAACTTTTATCTTTGATATATCAGTTTTACGCGCTGCCCCCATACTTGAAATAAAAGAAATATTATTATTGGCACACCATTTATATAACGCGATTTTAGATTGCACAGTATCTATGGCATCTATAACAAAATCAGGTCTAACATTTGGTGCATTATTTTCATCAAAAAACATGTCATATGCATCAACAACTATATCTGGATTGATATCATAAATACGCTGTTTTGCGATTTCAACCTTTGGTTGACCAATTGTAGAATTCAATGCAAACAATTGACGATTTATATTAGATTCTTCAACCCTGTCGAAATCAACCAATATTAAATGTCCAACACCCGAACGCGCCAAAGCCTCAATAGCAAAAGAACCAACGGCCCCACATCCAACAATCATTACTGTAGAATGTTTCAATTTTGACACAGCGTTTTCACCCAACAATAAAGTTATTCTGTGTAATCTATCCATTTTTTATAATCCTTTGCGTATTATCATATATTATATCGGATATATTGGTATCGTTTTTAATTTCGCTAATTTGTTGAACTAATTTTACTAAATCAGAATAGCTTTTTCCATCAGATTCAACCAATATTCTGTTATTCGGAATTTGCCCTATACAGCGGTTTTTGCCACACCTATTAATTTTATTAAACGAAAACATTATATTATTATAACGCAACAGTTGTTCTAAAATTTCATCATTCGCATTAAAAGCATGTGCAACAATAATTGGCAATTCAGATTGTTTATATTGTTTTAATATGTGTAATATCTTGTCCCAAGCACCAATACAATGTAAAAACACTGTTCGCTTTAATTTAACAGCCAAATCAAACTGTTTCATAAAAACAGCAATCTGTTTATCTAGATTTTGTTTGTATTTATCCAACCCTATTTCACCAATCATATAATGCGAATCGGTATTTAATAGTTGTTCAAGACGTTTATCGAAATCATTATTCACAGATTCAACAAACCAAGGATGAACACCAAAAGATGCATAAATTCTACTATCTTGTTTTGCCATATCAATCAAAACCAGCCATTGTGATTCATCAGTTGTACAACAAACAGTCCCAACAACATCAGGTTGTAGTCTGTGTGTTATATAATCAATATGACTGTGTGCATCTATTATTTTCATACAACACATTTAAGCACAAAAAACACATTTTTCAAGGTACCATTAAACAACCTCATCCAGTTGCGCTACAAAAACAAAAACCACCAAACGGTGGTCTATTGTTTTTGGTGGACGCGCAGGGATTCACTCGGCATAAATGCCTACGTGCAAACCGTAACGATTTCACTACGTTAATAACTTGTGAAATCTACTTGTTTACGAACCTGGCAACTACGTTGCAAAGGGATTCTCATCCACTTGCGCTACAAAAACAAAAACCACCAAACGGTGGTCTATTGTTTTTGGTGGACGCGCAGGGATTCGAACCCTGGACCCACTGATTAAGAGTCAGTTGCTCTACCAACTGAGCTACGCATCCAAAACTGAACAAATCTTGGCTGATTATAAATTATTTTACATAAAAAGCAAGCATTTATACTGTTTTTAACTTTTTTATTTTTTCATATATGCGACTGGGTCATACGCTTTGGTTCCTTTGCGTATTTCGAAATGTAATTGTGGTTTATCAACCTTGCCTGTCATACCTATTTTACCAATACTTTGTCCCACTAAAACCGTATTACCACGTCTGACAGCCATAGAATCCATATGTGCATATACTGTCATCCAACCATCACTATGTTGAACAATAACCAAATTACCCATACCCTTGACTTCATTTCCTGCATACGCAACAACACCGTTTTCTGCCGCCTTGACATCAGTCCCCTGGGTTGCAGATATATTTATACCGTCATTAAACAAGCCATTATTCTTTGCACCATACCCAGACAAAATCTTACCACGCACAGGCCAAGAAAATTTTGCATTAGAACGAGCAGATATTTTTGGTAACTGTTTTGATGGATCTGACGAAATCTTGGTCTTTTGTTGATTTTCTGAATTTATAGTTTTTGTGTTCTCAACAGGTTTACTAGTTGATGTTTTCGCAGTTTCTGCCTGTTTTGGTTGCACTTTTTGTATTTGCTTTATTTCACTAACCGAACGTGTCTGAACAGCATCCAATTTTGGCACTTTGATTTTTTGCCCCACAGACAACGCAAATGGTGCAGATAATTTATTCATCACCGCTAAGTCGTTTACTGGTATCTGATATTTACGCGAAATCGAATATAACGTATCACCTTTTGCAACTGTAATTTCTTGCACCTCAACCTTGGTCGTATTATTTGGTTTTACCGATTCGGTTTGTTTAACAGTTTTTACCGCTGTCACCTTTTCCTTTGCGATAACATTTGGAACTTTTGTTTCTGGCTTGGTATGCAACTTTTGTCCTATGGATAATGTATATGGCGATTTCAGATTATTTATTTTTGCAAACTCTTCAACACTTATGTTGTTTTTGCGCGCCAAAGAATATACAGTATCGCCTTTTGCCACAACAATTATATCATCTGATGTTGGCGTTTTTTTAGATTCAGACCTTTCTTCAACCCCAGAAAATCCGCCGTACACAGGAACAACAATATAATCATCTTTGACTTCTGATTGTTTATCTTGTGGGATTGGTGTCATATCTTGTTCTGATTTTGGAACCAAAACATAATCATCAACACTTGCATACATAACATAATCATCAACCTTGGACGAACCATATAAATCAGGCGATGCATAAACGCCATAATCAGTTACTGCAGAATTATATATTTCGGGTTGGGTTTCAGGATCTGCTAACAATGCAGGAAATCTATCTTCGATAAACATTCCAATACTGTCTGGAATAGAATATATCTTAGGTTGCAAATCGCAACCTGCCAAGATAGTCAAACACAAAAAAACGCGTTTCAATTTAATCACAAACTGAATTATATCATAAAATCAGCATAAATAAAAATATTAAGAATCTTTATTCATAAATAACAAACTGATTTCAAACAACAACCACATTGGAACTGCCAGCAAAATCTGGGACACAATATCCGGTGGCGTTAAAACAGCCGCCATAACAAAAATGCAAACAATCACATATTTACGACATTTGGTTGCAGTCTGTTTTGATAATACCCCAACCTTGTTCAGAGCAATTAGTACCAAAGGCAACTGAAAAGCCAAGCCAAACACCTTTAACAAATCTATTGCAAAACCTAAATAACTTTTAACAGCAGGCAACAAGACTGTTGGTACATTTGTTGTTTTACTGATTTCCAGAAAGAATTTGAATACAAATGGGAACAAAACATAAAATGCAAATGCAGCGCCACAAACAAACAATATTGGTGACAATAAAAATATCGGCAATAACAACTGCTTTTCATTTTTATGCAGGCCAGGCGCAACATATGCCCATATATGCCACATCAGCACAGGTATTGTTATAATCAACGCCGCCAAAGTCGCCAAAGAAAAACGTATCATCAAACCATCAGATAATCGTGTATAAATCAATGTAGCGTCATTCCATATATTCATCAGCGGTTTTATCAGAAATAACTCTGTATACGGCGCAACAAGCCAACCCAAGCCAAAAGAAAAAACAAACACTAATGCAGTCCATAATATTCTGCGCCGTAATTCAGCAAAATGTTGCATCAATGTCATTTTCATTTTTTATAAATCTTTTTTCTTTTAACAGTTTTTTTCTTTTTTATTGGCTTTACAGCAGAAAACATATCGTTTGTTGCATTTTCAATTAAATCATCTATGGGCTTTTCTAAATCTATACGTTGTTGAATTTGTTCAGAAACATCTGTTATTTTCCAAACTAAATTCCGAATCCACTTGAAAACGCGTCCAAAGAAACGTGCCACATTTGGCCAATCTTTCACAGGCACAACACAGATTGCGACCAAAATAATCACTAAAAATTCAGTCCAACTGATTCCAAACATATCTTTATATTTTAATCATAAAAATCATCACCACCGTTTGTGCTGACCGTTTTATGACGTGCTAACTGAAAATAATTTTTACCAAAATCTGATTTTGGTTTCAGATTACTGAACACAACATCAGTCTGATTTCCTGTTGCATCAACTACAGACCAAGAATTCAATTTAATCGGCGATTTATTAAACACAACGGACATATAGCCCAAACCTTCCTGGTCCCGCAAATTCATCTTTAACGTAAATGTATTTTTATCGCTTGCTGTTTCAGATACATTTATATCAGCATTTTGCAAATCAATTTTCTTGCGAACTAAAATCCCCGCAGGTGTACTGGTTAATGGAACAGTTGTTATTTGATCCAAAGACTTATCATAAAAATATAAATCTTTACCGTCTGCAATTAATTGAATGGGTGCATTTTTATAATCCAGTCTTACACGTCCAGGACGCAACATGGAAAACAAACCCTGCTCTGCCTTACCGTTTGCACTTTGTGTAAAATTCCCTTGCAAACCACCAATAGAATTCAAGTATTTTTCTGCGTTTTGCACCAAAGCCTTGTCCACAGCCGCATAGCCAGAAAAACAAATAAACACACCAAATAATATTGCAAATATTTTTTTCATTCTACATCCCCTTGAACGCATTTATAACTTTCGCCTTAACAGTTTCGAAACTGTCGTATACGACAGCACCAGCCGCACACATATGGCCACCGCCCCCCAAAGATTCTGCTATTTGATTTATTGGTATATGTCTACTGCGTATAGAAATTCCAATTTGATTTTCTTTTTGTTCTTTCAACAGCACAACAAATTCTACACCATGAATTTGCCCCAACAAACCCAACACTAATTCACCACGACCGTCGAGTCTTTTATAATCTGGCTGTCTTATCGCTGCAATTGCTAAACGTCCGCGCATAAAAAATTCTGCCTTGGCAACTGTTTCTGATTCAACCAACACAGTCTTCCTGCTTTTATTATTCAACAAGTTAACGAGGTGTAGCATGTCTGCACCCTTATCAACCAATTCTGCAGCATCTCTCAAAACCACACCACTGCGTACAAACTTGAAATTACCAGTATCTGTGATGATTCCCAAAGTAATGAGATCTATGACATCTTGATCAATATCAAATTTTGCCGTCTTTGCAACTTCATATATAACCTGTGTTGCTGCTGCTTTCTCAGTATCATCAAAGCACAAACTACCAACAACATCTTCATTAAAATGATGATCAAATTCTATAACAAAATCCGCATTATTAACAAAGCGCTCTGCCCCCCCTAGGTGCATACGTGTCCCATAATCAACCAATATATATAAATCATATTTTGCATCTTCTGGTAAATGCATATGAAAACAAGCCTGATCCCGCAAAGGAACCCTATCCAGTTCTTTTGGTATATTACCATCATAAATAACCGTAGCCGTTTTATTGAAATTCAACTCTATAATTCTCATCAAAGCCAGCGCAGAACACAAAGAATCACCATCTGGGTTTTTATGCCCAGATATAGCAATTGATTTTGCGTTTGTAATCTTGTCTATCAAAAGTTTTATTTTATCATTCATACTGTCATATCTTCCAAAGTAAACTGCGCACATACACGACCATTGTATTCATTTTCTTTCAGTTTACCCAACATTACTATTTTAGTGTTTGTATTCGCTTCGTCCAGCAAAAAATCACCCACAGGTGTCCCAACCAAATTAAACCCAACAAAAGCCAATTGGTTACCATTACTGGTCTTTACAACCCCACGCAAATGTGCCCCTTTGCCCATAACAGTAGCATATTTCAGAACAGCACCATGTAAAACCAATGTTGGTTCTGGGTTACATTGTCCAAATGGTGCCAAATCGGACAATTTTTCAACCAATTGCATATTTGCACCACTGGCATCTAATTCTGCATCAACATATATTTCTGGCACCGGACACACACCGTTTAACTGCTTTTGTACAGCTTGTTCCAAGAAAGAACAAAAATCTTGTTCTTTGTCAACGTTCAATGTAAAACCTGCCGCTGCTGCATGACCACCACCTTCGGATAAAATACCTGCAGCCAGCGCATCATGAATAATTTTACCCAAATCAACTTCTGGGATTGATCGTCCAGATCCATTTATAACCCCATCACAACGTGTAGCCACACAAGTTGGTAAATTATATTTATCTTTCAGTCGCCCAGCGATAATCCCCATAACACCGCCATGCCAATTATCCCCACAAACAAATAAGCTGCACTTGCCATCTTTACAGCAATAATCTGCCTTTTCTGCAGCATCAATCATTATGGCGTTTTGAATATCAATCCGTTCTTGATTCATTTTATGAAGTTTATTTGCCAAGTCATTCGCAATCAGTGGATTATCTGTCAACAACAATTCCAAAGCTGGCCCAGCAGAATCCAAACGCCCTGCTGCATTTAATCGTGGTCCCAAAGCGAAACCAGCCGCGTACACAGATGGATGCTTTATACCAGCTAAATCCATCAATGTCTTTAACCCAAGATTTTGACGCAAGCCCATAACTTTCAAGCCAGTAGACACAAAAGCACGATTCAAACCAATTAATGGCATCGTATCACAAATTGTTCCCAAAGCGACCAAATCCATATAATTTAATAAATTTATTTTAATCTCTTCATTAAAAAATTGTCTGTTTTTCAATTCACGATTTAACGCGACCAAAGTTAGAAACGCAACCCCCACACCAGCCAAAAAACTTAACCCAGAAGTGTCATCGCTACGTTTTGGATTTACCACAGCATCTGCATTTGGCAAAACAACATCGGGCGAATGATGATCTGTGACAACAACTTTCAGCCCCAATTCTTTTGCACGCGCAACCTCTACCACACCGCTGATACCACAATCGACAGTAATCAATAAATTTACACCACTTTCTGCAATTTTTTCTATGGCATTTATATTCAACCCATACCCTTCGCCTTCGCGTGTTGGTAAATGCCAAGATACATCACAACCCAATGTTTTGAGATATTTAACAAAAATCGCAGTAGCAGTTATACCATCAACATCGTAATCACCATATATTGCAATCTTATCCCCAGCACAAATCGCATCAGCTATAACAGACACAGCCTTGTCCGTATCACGTAACACAAACGGATCTGGCATATACTCTTTGATAGATGGATTCAGAAACCTTGCTATATCATCATCTTGTATGACACCACGAGATTGCAGAATGCTTTTAATCAGTGCCTGTGTATCATTTGAATCAATTTGCTTACAAATATCATCCGATATGGTCCACACCTTCCCCAGCATGGATTTTTCTACTATCTTTCTCACGCTTCACTCTTTTTTCTTATTATCAGTACTATTATAACCTAAAAATATTAAAATAGCAATGGCATGATTCCATCAAGTATTGCACCAGCTGTCGGCACAGCATTTAATGACGAGGTACGCCACATCCCTGTCTCTTTCGTCGCTTTCGGTTCGTCCAGTATAACCAATATCGCATATTGCGGTGCAGATACAGGGAATACACCAGTAAACACAGCAACATTTTTGGTCTTATCAATTTTGCCATTGATGTGTTTTTCTGCAGTTCCTGTTTTACCACCTATATCTATACCCTTAACACGCGCACGTTTTGCGGTTGTTTTCTCTGCTATCTGAAACATTATTTGACGTATATTTGCAGATATCTCAGAATCCACAACACGTTCGCCACGCACAGCACCTATACTGCGTTTTAACAATGTCGGATATATATAAAACCCACCATTTGTAACCGCATTGACAGCCAATAATAAATGCATAGGCGTCACAGCAATCCCATGTCCAAACCCAGCTGTTGCCTTTTCTGTATCACGCCATACTTTGTGCATCAAAGTATTTTCTGTTTTACCAAACTCTAAACTCAACGGTCTATCCAAATTCAATCTGTGAAAAAATTCTTTCTGTGCCCCATCTGGTAACTCCAATGCTATTCTGGCACTGCCAACATTACACGAATACAGCATAATATCTGGCGCTTTCAATTTAGTCAAACCCAACTTCTTTACAACATCTCGTTTAAATGAAGAAACATCATCAATTGGTTTTGGCAGCGCTGGTCGTCCATATTTATCATAAATCATAACTGGTTCATTAACCTTGTATTCTTTGTCTTGCAAACCATTTTCGTATGCTAAAACCGTATTAAATATCTTGAACACAGAACCCATTGTAAAATTATCGCGCAACAATTTGAAACGACGCGTTTGCACAGGTGCAGAACTTATATTATTCGGATCAAAATCTGGCAATTGAACCATCGCCAACATTTCACCAGTAGTAGAGTTCATCAACATTCCCAATGCAGATTTAGCCTGATATTTTTCCAAAGCCAAACTTAACTGTTCATGGAAAATATTTTGTACACGTGAATCTATGGACAAGCGCAATGGATCTTTGTTTTCAGTAAGATATTTATCATATACCGCTTCCAAACCCTCCAGCCCACCATCTTTGCCCGTAAAACCCACGACATGTGCAAAAACATTTCGTTGCGGATAACGACGTGTTGTAAATTGTTCCACTTCAAAACAATCATATTTATTGTTAGCCTCTTTGATAGTTTTAATTTGCTCTTCATTAGCATATTTTTTTACGTATACACCACTTTTCCCAGAACGAATCAAATTCAATGCATCATTTACACCGTAATCCATAGGCGCAACTTCATGAATTACGCGCGCAACATCGTTTATGTATTTTTCTTTGACCCTGGGCGGATACAATTTAATATTGCCAGATTTAACACTTTTTGCCAAAACAACACCGTTTCTGTCAACAATGTCGGCACGACGTTCAATTTCGCCACCTTTGACGCCATTGTGCTGTATCATAGTGCTTTGCAAGCCTAATTGTACAGTCCGTAATATAAAAACAGAAAAAACAAAAATGAAAGCCCCGCGCAAAAAACGCAACCGACCCACACAGTCATTGTTATACACCGTGCCTTTGTATTCATGTGGTAAAATATCATGCCCTATGTCAAACTTCATTCTGTCGCCATTGGTATATCGTTTATGTGAATTGTCTTACTATACGAAACAGTTTCAACATTTGGACGTGTTTCAACAACTTTTCTGCGTAAGGTTTCACCCGAAGATAAATTAGAAAACTTGGTTTCTGCCACGGCATATTCATACTTAACATCGTCCATAGTGCTACGAATATATGCCAAGTTATTGTTTTGCACACGATAACAGACCTGCAAAAACACTATCAGGCATACAACGCCGACAAGCATACAAAGTCCCAAATTAAACATTTTTTCATCATCACGCATAAATAACCCTTCCCTTCTTTACTTGTGCATTTTATCACAAATTATTGAAAAAATTAATCATAGATTGAATGCCATTTAATCTGGACGCACCAAAATTCAGATTCAGTTGTTGAAATTCGCCCATAATATCTAACTTTTTTATTTCTTCCACACTTTTGCCATCAACCATAGCCAGTATTATTGCCACAATACCCCTGACCATTGCCGAATCAGCAACACCATAAAAACGATTTCCATCACGACATATCTGAACAAACGAAGTGCACCCCAAGATTTCTGTGCATACAGCAGAATCTGGGACCTTTGTCAAAGTCTTACCTAAATCCATAACCATATCCAACCTGTCTATGGGATTTTGAATCAATGACAAAGTATGCTTTATTTGTTCATAAGTCATGCTTACCATCCCTGTTCAGTTAAATCTAGTTCCACACGTGCAACATCGGACATACGTGATATGTCCCACGCAGGGTCCCAAACAAGTTTTATTTCAACTGGTTTGCCGTCTGATACAGTTTCAACATTTGTTTTAACCTGATCCAAAATATCTTCCATCATCGGACAAGTCGGACTGGTAAACGTCATTTCAATCGATATTTTATCGTCATTTATTGATATATCATATATCAACCCCAAATCCCAAATATTCACTGGTATTTCTGGGTCATAAACTTTCTTGATTTCATTAACAATATCATCACGATTTACAGCCATCATTTCACCATTTTACGAATCGTTTCTAGCACGTATTCTGCATCTGCATGTGTATTCCATGGACCAACAGATATACGAATACTGCCGTCTAATCCCATTTTTTTATGTATCCAACTGGCACACATATTACCAACCCGAACACAAATATCACGTGCACCAATCATAACCCCAAAATCCAGGACATGCATATTTTCAACCACAAAACTTAAAACACAAGCATCCGGCTTTGTTAATATTTTTATCCCAGGTATTTTTGATAATTCATCATGCATATACCGAATCAACTTTGATGAATCGTCCGCATAAGACAACAACTGTATCGCTTTACCTAAACCAACAATTTGGGTCAAAGGCAGGGTTCCCGCCTCAAACTTTTCAGGTGATTGATTCAAAATCCATTTTCCAGAATCGGTTATTTTATTAACCATACCACCACCAAATTTATCTGGATAAAAATCATCTGGATTACGAATATACATCACACCAATACCTGTATCAGCACCAATTTTATGACCTGAAAAACATAAAAAATCACAATCAAATTTTGACACATCTATTTTGCTGTGTGCGACAAATTGCGCTGCATCGACAATTGTTATAACATCTGGATTTTTTTGACGCGCGACGCGAATAATATGTTCAACATCTTGTGCAACACCCAACACATTAGACATGGCAGTAATAACAAAAATATCACATTTTGGTATATTATCGACATCAATATTTAATTCAGAATCTAACGGACAAACAACCAAATCACACCACCCCGCATTCGCAGCCACTTGCCATGGCATTCTGGCACTATGATGATCTAAATCAGAAACCGCAACAACAGGCTTTTTATCAAACCATTTTGCAGAATTTTTAATAATATTTACAATACGATTCAAGCCATCTGTTGTCCCAGATGTAAAAACAATATTTTTGGGTTTCGCACCAATAAAGTGCGCAACATTCTGACGAACATCAGCAACCATTTTATCAACATTTGACGCACGTTCACATACACCACGTCCCGCATTAGCATAATAATTTGTCAGAAAATCAACCTCTGATTCTATCACAGATTGATTTTTCAACCAACTGGCCGCCGCATCCATATAAACGATTTTTTTCATGTGGTTTTTCTCTTGCTTTTTGCTATGATTATAATACTCTTAATATCAAATGCAATAAAACATAAGGAAAAACATAAGGAGAAAAAGATGGCATTAAAACACGCAGACGATAATAATTTTGATTCAATGATATCCAATGGTTTAACATTGGTTGACTTTTGGGCGTCTTGGTGTGGCCCATGCCAAATGTTTGGTCCGATTTTCGAATCTGTATCCGAAATTGAATCAGATGTTAATTTTGTAAAATTCGAGATTGACGAAACAAACAGACGCGCACCTGCAAAATTTGGAATTCGTAGCATCCCAAGCGTTCTAGCGTTCAAGGATGGGGAATTGAGAGAGGCTCGTACAGGGTTAATGGACAAAGAAACCCTGATGTTATGGATAAAAGAATTAAAGGAGTCCTGATATGGCAACAAAAAACTTCAAGAATATAGTATTGCCTCCTAAATATGTCCCAAAAAAGACGGAACCATATATGTGTCCTGAACATTTGGCATATTTTTATCAATTATTGACCGCCAGACGCGAACAATTGGCACATGACCACAATGACATATTAAATGATGTTCGTATTGCAGACAAAACTGAAAATGCTGGCGTCGGTGACGAACAGGACCAATCTACAGTTGAACAAGAAATCGCTATGGATTTGCGTATGTCTGAACGCAATGCGAATTTATTAAAGAAAATCGATGCTGCATTGGAACGCATTGAAAACGGAACATTCGGATACAGCGTGATATCTGGCGATGAAATTGGTTTACAACGTTTAATCGCGCGCCCATTGGCAACCAAAACAATCGAAGAACAAGAAGAAATAGAGAAAAACGAAAAGTAAAAAAAACCGCCAAATGGCGGTTTTTTCATTATTTTTTAACTTTCTTTTTGCTTTTGGTTGACTTATCATCTTTGATTTCTTTCTTGAATGTTTTGACCCCGTTTGCAAGATTTTTCATCATTGCTGGAATCTTAGCACTGCCAAACAAAATGATAACCAACAAAGCAATTAAAACTATTTCCCAAATACCGAATCTCATTTTTATTCTCCTGTGTTATTATTTTGCAACATAGCAATCTAAACCATCAGACTTTGCATTACGGCAGAAACCGTTTGCATCGTTCACATTCATAAACGGAACACGCAATCTGTATGTAGTTTTACCGTTGACTTCTGCAGCCAATATAACAAATTGTTTACCGCTGAACAAATTTTGATGTCCACTGCGCAATTTTTGTTCTGCAGCCTGGGCCAAAGCACGTGTGCTGTATGAACCAAACTGAACATAAATATTTCCGTTTGTTGCTGCCACAGGTTTTGTTTGCTTTTTTGTCGCTGGCGCAGTTATTTTCTTTGCCGATGCAGGCTTTGCCACAGGTTTATTTTCAACCTTGTCCGGATTAAAGGTAACTTCCTTTCTGTCTTCGACCACGCGAATCGGATTACCATCTGATTCCACAGGTTTTACGTCTGCTGGCTTAACAGGCTTTTCAGGTTTTGGTGCAACCTCTGCCTTTTTAACAGGCGCACTTAAATCTGGTGCAGGTGCCGCAGGCACATCCAATTTATCAATAATTGGCGCATCCAAATTTACTGTTGCACTTGATCCAGAATCTTTACCAACATGTGCAACAATAATCCAAGTTGCCAACACGATTATCGCAACACCAATCCCCATCAGCAACCAAGGTCTTTTTGGACGTGGCGCAGAAAAAGGTGTCGCTTCTGGTAAAGCGTCAACTTCTGTATCATCTTCTAAATCTAACAAGTCTAAGTTTTCTTCTTGGTTGTTGCTCATAGTATTCCCCCCATTTAATTATTGGTATGGACATATTATATCACAAAAAAACAATATAACCAAGAAATCCTTTACAATTATTTTGGCATATTTCCAAAATTAGGTGGCACAATCAATTTATGGTTTGCTTCGATGATTGGTTCCACTTCACAATTACAAGCACAACCAGCCAGAATTGCCACAGAACACAACATCAACAACATCAGAATTTTTTTCATTTTCTTTCCTGTTCTTTTATTTAGGGTGAACCGAGAAAATCGCCCCACCCTGTTTTATTTTTATTATAACGGCAATTTAATTGCATCTGCCATATATTTTACAAAATCAGACAAAGATTCTGTTTTTTGCTCTTGCTTGCCGAAATAACGTAGTGTGACCGTTTTGTCGTTCATTTCCTTTTCACCAACCACAGCAATAATTGGTGTCTTGGTCAAAGATAATTCACGAATCTTGTAATTAACCTTTTCGTCACGCAAATCTGCACGTGCATAAACACCAACCTTGTGCAATTGTTCCACTACCTCATTTGCATAATCTTTGTATTTTTCAGATACAGGTGTCACAACCACAGGTTCTGGGGACAACCATAGTGGCAATACACCAGCTGTTGATTCCAACAAGATTCCAAAGAATCTTTCAATTGAACCCAACATAGCGCGGTGCAACATAATTGGACGATGCTTTTCGCCATCTTCACCAATATAAGACAAATCAAACCGTTCTGGCAAATTCATATCCAACTGCACAGTTCCACATTGCCATTTACGACCAATTGCATCCCACAAATATGCACAAATTTTTGGGCCATAGAATGCCCCCTCGCCTTCGGCAACGATATATTCTACCCCTGAAGCATCCAGAGCTTTGCGCAAAGTATCTTCGGCAAAATCCCATACTTCATCACTACCAATTCTGAATTCGCTATCAGGACGAGTTTCTAAATCAAACAAGATTTTTGTAAATCCTAATTTATTATAGATATCTTTTATCAAGTTCAATGCCTTGATAACTTCTTCCTGCATTTGTTCTTCTGTACAGAATATATGTGCATCGTCTTGGGTTAACTCACGCACGCGCATCAAACCCGCCAAAGCGCCAGAAGCTTCATAACGATTCACTTTACCGAACTCAGCCAAATATAATGGTAAATCTTTGTATGATTTGATACCCTGGGCAAAAACCAACATCCCACCAGGGCAAGACATAGGTTTCACACAGAAATCTTTGCCGTCCTGGGTTTTACCAGAATAATTATGACCTGCATATTTTGCCCAATGCCCAGATTTTTCCCACAAAGAACGTTCCATAACCGTTGGAGTTGAAATTTCTAAATACCCAAAACGATTTTGTGTTTCACGAATAAAGTCAATCAAACGACGATAAACTTTGAATCCTTTGTCATGCCAAAATACCGCACCTGGGGCATATTCTGGTTCAAAATGGAACAAGTCCATATCTTTACCCAGTTTTCTGTTATCTCTGGCTGCGGCTTCTTCGCGCATTTTCAAGAATTCAGTCAATTCTTCAGCGTTCGCGAACGCATCCACGTAAATACGTTGCAACATTTTGTTTTTCGAATCGCCCTTCCAGTATGCACCAGCCACAGTTCTGATTTTGAAACCATCTTTTGGTAAGTCTTTGCTGGACGCGACATGCGGACCACGACACAAATCTGTAAAATCGCGGAAAGTATAGATAGACAATACTTCGCCCTTTGCATCGTATTCGTTTAACCATTCCATTTTATATGGCTGATTTGCGAAAATCTGTTTTGCCTCACTCAGTGATATTTCGCGTCTGTCAAAACGACCATCGCTTTTAATCAAAGATTTCATTTCTTTTTCAATCGCTGCGAAATCTTCTTCGCTGAAACGATGTTCCGTATCAAAGTCATAATAAAAACCGTTTTCAATCGCAGGCCCCCCAGCAAACTTTACATCTGGGTATAATTTTTGTACAGCCGCTGCCATAACATGTGCCAACGAATGACGAATTGTTTCAATTGGATAAGACATAATAATTACCTTTTATTTTGTTTTTTATTAAATTGTTTGTTTATTATAATACGCGCGATTATTTTGCGCAAATAGAAATCTAGACCCCCAAAGGGGTTGTTGTTGTAGCAGTCAAAATGTATAAATCATAAAACATACCCGTATTCTATTACCATAAAATAAAAAAGTCAAAAAAAATCCGCCATTTTGTTGTATGGCGGATTTTTATACTTTATTCCAAATTACTCAGCAACTTTTGGATTCTGTCTGCACTATCGTTATCATCTAATGCAACAGCCAGCGCAAACGCCGATTCCAAATCACTACGCGCAGCATCATTGTTGCCCATTTTGAAATTCAACGCAGCAGATTTCTCGAAATACCCCATTGCATTACTGGACTGTTTTTCGCGTTCATCTTGATTCGGGGCTGCCTGAATTTGTTCAGAAATCACACGAACTGCAGTAGTATAATCGTTCACAGCATTTTCATAGTCCCCCAACGCCGTATATGCTTCTGCACGTTCTGCATAAACATCTGCAGACACTGTCCCTTCTGCACGTGCCAATGAATTAGTATAATCAGCGACAGCACCACGCCAGTTCTTCAACCACAAATTCAATTGTCCACGTTTGGCATACAAATCACGCATAGACAAAGATTCAGATGGTTTCATTGATTGTGCAGCCAAAGCATTATTTATATCATTCAAAGCCGCATCATAATTTTCCAATCTGGTATTCAACAAAGCCCTGTCATAAAAAGCAATCGCATTCATAGAATCTTTTTCAATTGCAGTATCAAAATCTTCCAAAGCCTTTGTATAATTACCAATTTGCATATAGGCTTCACCACGTAATGCATATGCCCCAGAGGTTGCATTTCCATCAATCGCAGTATCTAAATCAGCAATGGCATCATCTATATTTCCGCTCTGCAATTTTTCTTTGGCAGAGTTTACATAATCAACAGGTTGAATCAACGCTTCCTCTGTAATAATCACATTTTGTGTTGATGGATGTAAAAATTCATGACTGCGCCCCAAGATATAAAATGTGGCAGCAATAAAGAACAAAATTATAAACCAATAAACATAAATCGTCCAAGACCATACGCTAGTCGCAGAGCAACAGTTTTCTTTCGATGTTTGTGCAACAGCAGTTGCCTTGGTTTTCTTTGGATTTCTTGTACTTTTCATATCCCCTCTCCTTGGTTTTATACTTTGATTCTAAAGATTTTTCAACATCAGGTCAATTGTTTTCTTATCTATTTCTGAAATTTCACCAACTTTCAATTTACCCAAATGTATTGGACCGTAAGATATACGATGCAAAGCAATAACTGGCGAACCAATATGCTTTAATACAATTCTGATTTCGTTCTTTTTACCCTCGGTCACAGTTATGTGCAAAGTCTTGTCATCAATAACATCTATTTGCATAGGACGATATTTAACACCATCAATCGTTACACCATGCCGCGCAATATCCAAACCAGACTTTGTATGTTTTACAACAGTCGCGATATAGGTTCGTGGAATATGATTTTTTGGCAAAGACATTTTGCGAGCAAATTCACCATTATTAGTCAACAGCAATAATCCACTGGTCTTGAAATCTAATCGCCCAATATATTTAAGATGTTTATACTTATCGTCTATGACATCATATATTGTCTTTCTGTTTTCCGGATCACGAACCGTTGTCATTGTGTTTATTGGTTTATGAAACATATATAATTTAATTGCTGTATCCGGCTGAATCTGCCGATTATGAACAAATACTTTATCATCATCGCCAACAAAAAACACAGGCGTATCAACAAGATTCCCATTAACAGAAACTGCGCCTTGGGATATAAGTTTTTCAGCATCACGTCTGGATGCTGTGCCACAATCTGCAATGTATTTTGCTAATCTTACTTTCATTTATCCAGTGCCTTTGATATCGCAACAACCGCAGCAACCTCTGCCCGTAAAATTGTTTTCCCTAGTGATAATCCATGTACCCCCGCTTTGTCCATTATCTCAAATTCATTTGGTGAAAAACCACCCTCTGGACCAACAAATATTTTCTTTATCGATTTGATTTTGTTCGATACATCTTTACCATGTCCTGCGCGTTCATCAGCAACAACTAAATCATACAAATCCAAATCTGCAAATTTAATAGGGGGCAATAATTTCGGAATACAGTTTCTACCAGACTGCTCGGACGCCTCTACTATAATCTTCTGCATACGTTCCCAGTTTATATGATGCGCCACAGTTCGCTCTGTTATCACTGGTTGAAGCACAGCAACCCCCATTTGCGTCACCATATTTAGCATCTCGTCCGTCTTTTTAATTGGGGCAAAGTAAAAAACTAAATCGTTACTTGGGTCTTGGTGATCTGTTTTGTCACCTATGACAAGGGATTTACCATCATCTGATAAAACCGCATTATATTCCATGCCTTTATTAAAAACCAAACACTCTGCTGTTCGCATCACATGCCGTAAATAATGGGCAATATTTTTATCCACAGCAACTGTCATGCCGCACTCTATATCTTGGTTTATAAATATTCTTGGTTTATTTTGCATTTTTTAATCTTTTGTTATTAAAAATCTTATTTTTATGATATAATACCAACCATGGCAATAAAATTCAACATTTTCTCTGGTAGTGGTACTGGCAAAGGGTTAAAAATCTTTGATTCATCAAAGTACAAAGAACACGAACAGGCATCTGTGGCGCGCACATTTTGGGCAATACGGTGGAGTGTTGGTATCTGGCTTATCTGCGCATTGGCATTTGGATTTTCATTCGTGATTGAATACATATGGCGGTACGGTTGGTCCCAGGCCAGCCAACAATGGGCCTTGTTGTATATAAAAAACATGTTTGCAACATTTGGAATGTCTGTCATTGCAGAAATTCCATATTGGTTATCACGAACAGTATCTCATCCTGATTTTGCTTCCATGGCACCATTGTTACCAATTATTGCGTATTATTTCTTGTCCGACATAACATTTAAAAACGAATTTAATCCGCATGATAAAGACAAATATGATGAAAAATCTTCACGCAAGGCAACAGTCGAAGATATCAAACAAATGGGGAAAGATTTCAAGAATAAAGAAGGTCTGTTTCATGGTTTTATGATGGTACTTGGCTATTTCAAGTACAAAGGCAAAGAAACCCCATTGATGTTTGATGAATGTTTGTCTGCTTTGTGTGTGGCACCTCCGGGAACCGGTAAAACATCTGGTGTTGTACGACCAACTATTTTGGAATGCGACACCGTATCAATGATTATAAACGACCCTAAACCTGAATTAAAGCAGGATACGTCTGCATATCGTTCGACTATTGGACCTGTATTTATTATGAATTGGTCTGGCCAGGATGATCCAGAACGTGGTATATATTATCCATCTTGGAATCCGCTATCCCCTGAACATGTGCCACACAATCCTGAACAGCGCGATTTGTATATTGATGCAATTTGCAAGGTTTTGGTCCCAGATGTCAAATCTGGAAATGCGGACCCACACTGGGCAAATACTGGGCGCGCAGGTTTGGCAGGTTTGGTTCATTTTATCGTATCAAAAATAGAACGTGCCAAAGCAGACGATTATTTCTATAATCGCATAGAAAACGGAACCTTGACCGCTGATGATGCAGCATTACTTGGTGAATATTATTTATCAATGATGAACGATCCAAATGCTTATGCTGCATATTCCATGTTACAACGTGGTGAATTAAACGCGATGAATTATGTTCACGTGGGAACATGGGCTGGCATCACAGACGAATGGCGTGGTAAAGAGGCATCTTTATCGATGATTTTGGATTGGATAACCGCAAGTCAGGTTCAGATTGCAGAAGAACTGGAACAACGCCGCAAAGAAGGCGATCAAATGGTTATGATGGCAGACCCAATGAAAGACTTGTTTATTAACGCGGTTGATGAAGCACGACGTTATGCTTATGCCCACCGTTGCGTTTCTGAACTAACCCAATTGGCAAACACCCCCGATAAAGAACGCGGTTCTATCTTGTCAACTATGATGGAAGGTTTGGCAATTTTCCGTAATGCCGCTGTTCGCAACAGAACAAGTCATTCTGATTTCCACTTTTCAGATTTGCGCGGAATCAAAGACCCCAAAGACGGCAAAATTAAACCAGTCAGCGTATATTTGTCTGTGAACATGGTTGATGCCCAGGCAGTCAATCCAATTACCGCTATATTTATTGAATTGATGTCAAATTATTTATTAGCACATACACCGGGCACAGTTGTTGATGGTGAAACTGTTGGTCCATGCCCTGTATTATTTGTGCTTGATGAAATGCCCAAAATGCAAAAACTGGACGCAGTTATCCAGGGACCTGATTTAGGACGTGGATGCAAAGTATCTTATTTAATCATTGGTCAAGATTTGCACCAGATTCAAGAAAGATACGGCCCAGATGCTGCTGCTACAATTATTTCTACTACTGCCGCAAAAATAGTTTTCCGCCAAAATGACTATGATACAGCAGAAAGATTTTCCAAAATGATGGGACGCAAAATCAAAAAGAAATACAAGGTTGATGAGGAAAAAAACGAAGAAAAACTTGGTGAAGAAACAAATGAAGAATTGTTCAGCCCGATGGATATTATGAAATTACCATCAAACAAACAATTAATTATTTATCAAGGTTGGTATCACAGACCAATCGAAGCAACTCGTCTGGAATACTATTTAAATAAAACACCTGTCCAAAAGGCTATACTGGATAAAATGAAAATGGGTGAATCATCACCATTACCAGAATTTTTGATTCCTTATCACCATATGGTTATGGGATACGATGGCGCACCGAAAGTTTATAATCCGAACACAAAAGAAATAAAAATATTGGAACCGCTTAAATAATCAATTTGGCTATGCGCAAGATATTTTATCTTTGTTTGTTTTTATTATGTGGATGTGCAGCCAGTGTTCAATCACATTTGGACACAATACAAAACGATTTTTCCAATGGGCAATTTGAATCTGAAACATTAAATAATTCAGAGCCAGCAAAACAAAACAATCTTGAACTATTAATAAACGGCACTGCCCTATTTCATAAAAACAAATTCCAAGAAAGCGATTCGGTTTTTGAGGAGTTTAACAAACGAAACCTTTCATCAACCGATTCGTCTGTGACACGTGAAGCCACAGGTTTATTGTTTGGTCAGGGCATAAATTCATATAAACCATACATGATGGATTCTTTATTTGTGTCTTATTATCAAATATGGGATTTATTGGCTATGAACGATTTAGAAAATGTACGCGTGGTTATAAATCAATCTTATAATCGTCAGCAAGATATGTCGATAAAATATAAAAAATTGATAGAAGAAAACAAAGATAAAATAAAATCTGAAAACACAGAGTTGAAAAACATTATCGACGCCAATACAGCAGATTGGTTGGCTTTTAACGATATTATGAATCCTGCATTAATGTATTTATCAGGTATATATTTTTTAACAATTGACGATTATGAAAACGCAACAACATATCTGAAACGTGCTTCTGGTATGGTGCCAGATAACACGTTTATCAAACAAGATTTAGAATTGGCGCAACAACGTAAAAAACCAAATAATATAATCTGGACATTCACAGAAACAGGTTTTGCACCACGTTTACAAGAAAGAAATGCTGGTTTATTTTTGCCACCAATCGGTATGATTTATTTTTCGTTCAGCGAACCAATATTTAGCAACAAATCTGTAAAACCACAAAACGCACAAATGTTGGCAAATGTGGATGCCATGTTCATAACAGAATACGGTGAATATCGAATAAATGAAATTTTGCGTTCTTATACCAGCGCTGTATCCAAAGCAACATTACAGGCAACAATGTATAATTCACACAGCAGTTCCGCGCCCCTGATGGGCATATTATCGTCTATATACACAGTATCATCATCAAATACTGATGTGCGCACATGGGCAACCCTGCCACAATATATATACGTATCCAGAATTGAAAACACTAAATCAAACTTGAACAATCTGGACGTAAATGATACGATAAAATCAGAATTGAAAGCCGGCGGAAATAACCTGGTCTATGTCCGCACCGCACCAAATACTATTGATACAAAAGTGATAAGATTAAAATAAAGGAGAAAACAAATGAAAAAAATGATACCTTGTGCAATATGTCTTGCACTTTGTGCATGCAGCGAAACACGCGTCATTGATTTACAAAATGACAAAGAAGTCGCCACAATGCAAAATGTTATGGAATTGGAATATCGTGATTGGACCGATACAGCAGAAACCATGACTAAATCTATGTTGGAAAGCGGTGTATTCAAACAAAAAACAAAACCTGTGATTGCCATCGGTAATATCGTAAATGATACTGCACAACGTTTTGACACTGACATTTTGACCAAAAAAATCAGAACAACAATTCTGAAATCTGGCAGTGCACAAATCGCAACAAACTTTTCTGGCGAAGACACTGTATCCAATGCTGTTCGTAATGTTCGCAACAACGACGAATACGACCAATCAACAGTTGCAGGCAAAGGAAACCTGATTGCACCGAATATGTCATTGTCTGGTAAAATGTTGCAAAGAAATATGAAATTGAAATCCGGTTGGTTTTCTTCAAACGACACCCGCGTAGAATATTATTTGCAGATGACTTTGACAGATCTGAAAACAGGTTTATCAGTTTGGGAAGACGAAAAACCAATCATCAAAGAAGGCGATCACGCACCAACATGGTAAACCCAAAACACAATCAATCAAAAACCGCCTATACGGCGGTTTTTAAGTTATTTAACGATTTCACCATTTGAATAATTTATTTTTTCACGACCAACAATTATATTTGTTCCGTCGTATTGTGGTGTAATCTGTTTTTTAATATTTGTTTTCCAATACACAGAACCATCAACTGTATTTATTGCATATAAACTATTATCTGCACCAACAACAAAAGCAAAATCATCAACCAATATAAAATCAACAGGTACAGATATATTTACACACCACACCTTATCGCCATTGGTTGATTTCAATTTACAAAACGCATCACCCAGACCACCTGCATAAATAAAATTTTTATCCACGCCGATACGCGCAACAATATCCACAACCCCAGAACCACCAGTCAGATTTGTTTCTTTGTAAACGTCAGAGACCCAAACAATTTTATTGTTTTTTGTGTTTAACTTTATCACCTCTCCCGTAGAAAGTCCTGTATACAGGAAATTACCAACACAAATTGGTCGCTGATTATTTTTCACATAATTGTCTGTGGCAATACCCCTGAAAATCTTTCTATCCCCAGACCAAATTATGTTTTTATCATCTTGCTTGTAATCACAGTCTGTATCGCCATATATATTTTTTGCCCTGTCAGATAATTGTGGAACATCTTTATCAACAATATCGATATCAGACTTTCCAAATATATCATAACGTTCACCTGGCAATATTGGGTCGTGTTTAGAACAACCCGTTATCACCAGACAAACCGTCAAAAAAGCAAATATTTTTTTCAATACACATCCCTATTTTAACATTTGCGCAGTTGCAGAAATCGAATCGGGCGCGTCACTATCGTTTATAATCACATCTAAAAATTTGTCTGCTTGTTCTTTCTTGTTTTCAGACAAATATTTTTCAGCAACCATCAAACGCGACATATAAAAGAAAGGCGAAGATTTTGTATCCATACCTGATAAATACTTTTCCAAATCTTCTGCTGACATTTTATCGCCATTGATAGAAGCAAAATGCACCATCGCCAAATCCTTGAAATCACGTGTATGCGCATTATTTGCCAGGTCTTCCAATTTTTTGACGTCTTTATCAATCAAGTAAGATTGAAACATCGCCAAATCTGCGGTTGCCCCACTCGCATTCTTTGATAAACTAGCCAGCGCACCAGCATCCATATTTGCCAGCGCTTCTTCGTGCGCACGCGCAGTTGCCATCTTGGACGCATAATGCATACGTGTTCCAATTTGAATACCGCATACAATAATCATTATCCCAAGTGCAGCACCAACAATATAGCGCCAATATTTTTTCAAGAATTGTTCTGTCTTTTCATTATTAACATCTTCCCATACTTCACGATAAAGCGCATCTTCGGCGTATTCTTCGCGGGTTTTCTTCACAGGTTGTTTAAGGTTTTTATTCCTTGCTAAAATACTTGTCATAAAACATCTCCATTTCTTGATAAATTATTATTTATCGGTTATACTATAAAAGTTATGAAAAAGCAAATCAAGACAACTTTGCCGACAACAACATCTAGCGCCATAATGCCGTCTTATGGTTCTGGGGATGATATTGCTTTGACAAAATATATGGCGGAAATACAAAAATTCCCTATTCTGTCGGCCGAACAAGAATACGAATATGCAACAAAATGGGTGCGCGAACACGATAATGTCGCGGCTGAAAAATTGGTTGCGTCACACTTACGTTTGGTCGTGTCAGTTGCCTATGATTTCAAGAATTACGGCCTGCCAGTATCAGATTTGATTGCCAGCGGTAATATGGGCTTGATGCAGGCATTACAAAAATTCGATCCAGAACGCGGTTTTCGCTTTTCTACATACGCTATGTTTTGGATCAAGGCGGAAATATACGAAACAATATTGAATAATTGGTCTATTGTAAAACTGGGTTCATCCGCCAATCAAAAACGTGTATTCTTTAATTTATCACGCGCAAAGCGTGCATTGGGCATAATGGACAACAACTTGTCTGATGAACAAACAAAACAAATCGCAGATTATTTATCTGTATCCGAATCGGATGTTGAAAATGTTTCGACACGAATGTCTGCACGCGACGTATCGCTGAATTCGCCGATGGGCACAGATTCAGATGCCAAAGATATCTTATCAAACATGGCAGATACACGTGTAAATATCGAAGACACACATGAACAATTGGAATTCAAACGTCGTGGTTATGAATTATTACGCAAACACCTTGATGATTTACCCGAAAGGGATCGTGAGATATTAAAGGCACGCAGATTATCCGACCCTGCAGCAACACTCGAAACACTATCAAAAAAATATAAAATTTCACGCGAACGCGTTCGTCAAATTGAAGAACGCGCATTTAATAAATTGCGCGATGCCATATTAAACGAATCGAACAGCAAGCCTAAATTAATCCAGGATAATTAACAAATGAACACTAAACGTATCGGCATTATTATTGCAACAGTCTTGATTTCATCAAACACATTTGCTTTGGATTACAAAACTGATAATTGGACTTTCAAACTGGACGCAGACGGCATGGTTGGTTTTTTACAAGAAAAAATCGACAAATCTGATTTCATAAACGATTGGGAGGTCAAAACACAAATCTTTTATACATTCAACAACACACAAAGGTTTGGTGCCATATATTCAATTGACGCAGACGCTGTGGAAGATAAAAACTATATCCATGACGCATTTATTTTATTCGAAGACAGAACTATTGGACGTGCAGAATTTGGCTTGACACACTCAATAGCACGCAAAATGGGATTGGGCTTACCAGATGTTGGTTATTTACGAATAAACGATGACAGTATATTGCACAAAAAATTAGATTTGAAACGCGTTTTAATATCTGACACAGCCGCAACAACGGGACACAAGGCGTTACATTTAAATCTGGCAACCCGGTCAACAGAATATGGCCAATATGGTATATCTGTGTCTGGATTGACAGACGACTATAATTATGCGGCAGATTTTGCAATAAAATTGAAACAACCATCTGGAAAATTAAAGACCGCATATTCTTTGGCGCTGTCATATATGAACAAGCCTGAAAATTATACAGAAAACTCTTTCACACCAAACGTGACAGCAGATTGGCGGGGACAAATCGCGTTGGGATTAAACCTGCAATACAACAGCTGGATTTGGGGCACATCCGCACGTGTTATCTATGATCACAAACCAATAAATATAGCATCTGATGGTTTTGTAGTTGGCTCTGGACTAAGTTATGATTTATTGCAATACAGCATATCTTTAACTTATTTATATTCTGATACAACAGTGTGGAAACACAGTGATAATAACACAACACGTGAATATAACGACTATATACATACCGTACTTGCATCATTCAGATATAAATACAGCGAAAACACACACCTATTTATGTCTGGTGGAATAACGTCTGATAAACCATTTTTCGCAGTTGGATTAAAGGCTGGTTTTTAACAAAGTATCCAACAAAACAGTGATGTAATTATTTGATTTAACAAAATCAAAACGAACGTCTAAGCTATTTCAAATTTGACATATCACCACATTTTTTCAACACCCAAAAATTCCTATACGCTTGATACGCGGCATCAAGTTCGTTTGCATTATACTTTTGCGAGACTTTGGTATACCAATTGTTTTGAGCGGAGGTGAGAGCCATGTTATAACAAGAGTCACCCCCCTTAACTAATTCTGAAATATCGTAATTATTGGGATTTAATACACTTTTTTTGCAAAAACTCAAACCAGCATCTTCTAAACATGTTTTATAATTTTTCAATTCATCCAAAGGCGATGAGGCTTTCACCGAATATTGACAATTTGCTTTTTCTACACCAAACAAAAAACACATTTC
This sequence comes from Candidatus Enterousia sp., assembly GCA_045634865.1. Taxonomy (GTDB): domain Bacteria; phylum Pseudomonadota; class Alphaproteobacteria; order Rs-D84; family Rs-D84; genus Enterousia. Next base: position 196,372 of record JAZRBB010000003.1, on the reverse strand, counting down.
ATAAAAATCTTTCGTGTCAACAAATAACGATGTCAAACCATCTTTGTATACTTCTGACACTCTCAAATAAGAACCGTTCTTTTCACCGTAAGTATCTTGATAGTTTTTCAATGTTGAATCGAAAGTTAGTACATTATTTTCATTTTGTATGTATTTGTTTATAACACTATCAGAATACTCTTTTGCTTTTTGAACGATATTATTCAACTTTTGTTCATCACTGGCATCTTGCACCAATAAAAACGAATAGGAACCACCGCTTACCCGATTATGTAATGAGTCTTTTATACTTAATGCCCCCATATCTGTCACAAAATTTTGACAATCAGCTAATGATAAACCAGCTGCAACGCATACTTTTTCACCAAATTGATCTGCAGATATTCCTTTATTAGTATCATACGCATCAATAAAATTCTGATATGCAATAGCTTTTGATTCTTCGTTTGTAACATGTTTTTCAAATAAAGAGATTATGCCATCAACATATATATCACTAAAAGTAATATTCGCAAATGCTATACAAGGAAGTAAATTGATAACTACCAAAGATAAAATACGTATTATTTTTTTCATTATTGTAACTCCTTTTCACATTTCTCAGATATCGATACTACTTTCTTTATTGTTGCTATCTGAACACCGTTTAATACCGTCGATACTGCTGATGTTGCCGTAGTCACACCCGACAACACGTTTGATGCTGTATTCAAATTCTTTTCTTTTGCTTTGCCGTCTTTACTGTTATCGTTTCTGGTCGAATCTGTATTTGCCGATATACTGGTTATCATACCCACACCACCAGCCACAGCACCTATACTGGATGTCACTGTTGAACCAGTTGCCAATTTATTTATCTTTGATAAATCCGCAAATTTATATTCACTGCACGCATCAACTATACGCTTTGCAACAACCGTATCACGCCCATCCATACGTGCCTGCATCATACTGTCGCGCAAATCGTCTGTGGCAGAAATACAGTTATCAATCGCTTCTTTGATACTACCATTTACTTTGTTCTGGCTGGATATTACTGCACCCGCAACGCTGGTTGCTGTATTCGCAGCCAACATACCCGTTCGGACGTTACCAAGTGTTTTAGATTCTTGTTCCAACTTGCCAACTTTATCAACTTCCTTCTTTCTAGTTGCATCATTTTTGGCGTTTTTTTCATACTCTGCATATTTTTTCTCCACCTCAGCCTGAAATGCGACCACATCTTGTTTGGTTGTCTGCTTTGTCTCCTCGGCAGAAGATAATTTTTTTAACAAAGCTTTTTTGATATCGACGATTTTCGCGTCTTTTTTTGCCTTGGCAATACCTGTTCCAAGTGCCACAGCACCAGTCACAGTTCCCGCCGCGCTGATACCGGTATTTATACCAGCCATCAATTTCAGATGGTCCATTTTGGAATTTATACCACTGCATGCATTACGAACATTGTTTATTGCGAAATCTAAATCATATACAGTTGCATATGATGGACATACCAACAAAGCCAACAATACAAAAGATAATTTTTGCATACCCTTTCGCCCCCTATTTATCAAGTTGTATTTTATCATATATCCAATTCTAACACAAATCTGAAAGTGCCACACTTTTCTACCTTCCCATGATGTCTATTGCCAGGAAGAAAAATTTATACAACACCACACTATGCCCCACCGTAAACATAAAATTCTCTATACGATGTTTTTTGTTAATTTATTTCAAAACAAACAGCTTAACGTAGCAGGAATATTTTTAGCAAAAAACCACAATGTCCTGTAATCTGACATGTATATTGTCGCAAGCAATATTGCGCCAACAACAAGCACAAACATCACACTTACTTTTTTGCCATGCAGACAATACACCGCGATATTATAAAGCAGGAACAAAATGTACAAATCTGTCGCAATACTTATCACCCAAATAGAAGTACAATTAAACGCCAATGAATTCAGAATCAAAGCCAATGGATACACAAAAAATATAGATGCCAATCCTTTGACTGCAATTTCCCAGTCCCTGTCCCCCATGGTTATTTCAGAAACCAACATCATTAAACCCGCAAACACGAACAACAAAACAACCGCCAACACTGGACAAACAATTATCGCCTTGAACAAAGCCAAGATTGTAAACGGATTTCCACGAACCAACTGCATAACTAAAACCAATATGCCACCAATCAAACCCCACAAAAAAGCACGTAGCATAGCATCTTCCATTTTGCCGTCTGCCACGATTTTGGAAAAAAAGTACTTTGGTCTGAAAAATATGTCAGTTAAACGTTTGAACCAATTTCTTTTCTTCGCTTTCATTTTTGCCTCCTTGGTGTTTGCTTATTTATATTTTTGCTTTATAATTGAAAAAAATCAATGGAAAAAACATGAAGAACATAGTCATAGTTGGTCGTCCAAACACTGGAAAATCAACGCTTTTTAACGGATTAACAAACACACGTGATGCTTTGGTTCACGACAGACCTGGTGTGACACGTGACGTGATTTCTGGAAAAATACCGAATCGTCCATGGAACGTATTTGATACCGCTGGTCTTGAAAATACTAAATCTGGCATTGGATACGATTCGACAAATATGGCTGTGCAAACACTTGAAAAAGCAGATGCAATTTTATTTGTGGTCGATGGCCGTAACGGATTGACACCTATGGACATTGAATGGGCTAAACTTGTTCATCGAAAAAGCAAAGCGCCTGCCCTGTTGCTGATAAACAAAACAGAATCTGCAAAAAGATTATCAGACACCAGCGATTTTTATAAACTGGGTTTTGGTGAACCAATTTCAATATCTGCAGAACACAAACGCGGTTTTGATGAAATATATGACTTTATGGATAAAATCGCCAAAGATGACATGATTGATGAAGAACCTGACAAGCAAATTAAAATTGCAATTTTGGGACAACCAAATGTTGGCAAATCAACTTTCGTAAATCGTGTTTTGGGTGAAAATCGCCAGATTGTGAAAGACGAACCAGGCATCACACGCGATACAGTTAAAATACCAACACGATTTTATGGTCGTGACATTATCTTGATGGATACTGCCGGATTACGCAGAAAGGCTGGGGTCACAGACGATGTTGAAACATTATCTGCATTAAAATCTTTGGATGCTATTGACAAAGCAAACGTTGTTATTTTAATTGTGGACGCAACAAAAAATATTGAAAACCAGGCATTATCAATCGCTGCACGCGTTTATGATGCTGGTAAAATACTATGTGTTGCGCTAAACAAATGGGATTTGGTTGACCCAGCAGAACGTGATGAAAAACTGTTAAAACTAAAACACCAATTCACAAATTCATTTCATCAAATCATAAAACCCTTGATTTTAACTGTATCCGCAGAAACAGGTATGGGTGTTCAAAACATGTTTAAACGCATTTATGAACAATGGGATATCAGCAATACAGATACACCAACCAGTTTAATAAACAGAATCATTGAAAAATTGGTCGCTGACAGACAGCCACCTATGTCACGTCTGAAACGCCCAATGAAAATTAAATTTGCACACCAGACCGGGCATCATCCAATGAAGATAACTATAAACGTTGGTGGCGCGTCTGATATTCCTGAATCATATACACGATATCTACGTCGCGGAATTGCCACAGCATTACACTGGGAACATTTACCAGTTGTAATTGAATATAACAAATCAGAAAATCCATTTGATTAAAAATGCTGAACATCAAAAAATCCGCTGTATAGCGGATTTTTATTTATCTTGCAAAATCAATTATCGAACCAAATAATACCGCAAAAAAGAAACATACACTGCCACCGATGACAAACAAATGCCATAATGCGTGTGCAAATTTCAACTTACGCCATAAATAGAAAATCACCCCGATTGAATAAGACAATCCACCAGCCAAGACAAACCACATTCCACGCGCAGATATTGTTTTTATCATCGCAGGCAAAATCCACAACAATGCCCAGCCCATAATCAAATACAAAGCAACCATCCATTTTGGTTGACGGCGCGGACTTTTGATTTTCATAATTGCGCCAAATATAACAATCGCCCACAAAACACCAAACATAGACCAACCAAGGCCTGTATACCCACCAAGATTCAAATTAACCAATAAAAATGGTGTATATGTTCCTGCTATCAAAGCATAGATTGCGATACTATCCCAAACCTCGAAAAAACATTCACTTCTATCACCTATGGTTGCATGGCACATAGTCGAACCAAAATACAAAGTAAACATAGTGACACCAAACAACGAACACGCAACCACAGCCCATGGATTATGATGCACAACAGCAAAGGCAACCAACAAACACAGACCTGCAATCGCCAAACCGATACCAATACCATGCGTTAAAATATTCAGCGTTTCTTCTGATTTGGTTGCTTTACGTTCCCAGCGAAACAAGCCTGTTGCTTGTAAAACACGCAACAAACTGAATGCATGTTTATTACGTTTAACTTCTTTCAATTGTTGTTTAACAACTTTTTTTGCTTTTTGCATAATATGCTATCCCCCTTTCTTTCCGCTGTATACATAAAATTATATATGTTGATTTATACGTTCACGAACACGTTTATCACCCAACACATGCATTATCGAATATAAATCAGGCGTATTTGTTCGACCAGTCATCGCAACACGTAAATTCATTGCTGCTTCACCAGGTTTAACACCGCATTTTTCTGCTACCTCAACAACTTTTGACCACCAAGTATCTTTATTGTCTGACTCATTCCAAGTTTCCAAGAAACCTTTTAATATATCTTTGTTATATTCATATTCTTTATTTGGAACGAACAAGAAATCCCAGAAATAAGAAACTTCATCCAATGTTTGTTGCCATGTGATAAAATCTTTGCGAATACGTTTTGGGTTATCACGTTCGATTGACAATACAGATGTTAAATAAGCAACATCAGCAACTTGCTTTTTATTGTTATCGCTGCCGTATTCATTTGCCCAATCAACAATATTTTTTACTAAAACATCAACCGGTAATGTCGCAATATATTCTTTGGCCCACCATTCCAATTTTTTCATATCAAACAAAGAACCAGACACAGGCATTTTCTTTGGTTTTAACTCATAATCCCAGAAACTTTTAACTTGCCCCTTCATCTTTGCTTCTTCATAACCTGGCGCTAAAATATTCCCCAAATATTCAACTACAGAATCTGTTGGCCAACCCTTTTGCAAGAAAAACGCAAGATTATTCTCTGGGTCTTTGCTTTTAGACATCTTGCGTTGATTACCAGTTTCTTCGTCAATTTTATCCAATGTCGCAATATGAATATAATTTGGTAATTGCCAACCCATCATACGAAACATTTGAACATGTAACGAAAAAGTCCCAAAATAAGATCTATCACGAACAACATGTGTAGTACGCATAAAATGGTCATCACACAAATGCGCAAAATGGTAGGTTGGCAACCTGTCTGTAGATTTTATTAATACTATATCTTCGTTATTTTCTGGAACAGATAAAGTTCCCTGAATTAAATCTTTACAATATATTCTGTTGTCAGGATTTCCCATCGAATACAAACGAATTGTTGGAACTTCACCATTATCAAGATGTTTTATAATATCTTCTTCGCTGATATCCCTGTCGCGCGCAAATTCACCATAAATTCCCGTTCCAAACCCTGCTGCACTTTGCTTTGCGCGAATATCATCCATTTCTGCTTGGGTTAAAAAACATGGATATGCGAGCCCCTTTTCCAACAAATACGCGGCAACAGAATGATAAATATCTTTGCGTTGCGATTGATAATAAGGTCCATATTCACCACCATAACCAACCCCTTCATCTGGTCTAAAACCAAACGCTTTCATACCCTTCAAAATTATGTCTACTGCTTCTTTGAGTTCACGTTTAGTATCAGTATCTTCAATACGCAACATAAACAATCCACCAGATTGTTGTGCCAATTTATAACCAATTGTACTGCTTAACAAATTACCCAAATGCATATATCCCGTCGGACTTGGCGCAAAACGTGTCACCATAGCCCCCTCTGGTAATTGACGTGGCGGATATTTTGCCTCTAATTCATCCAAAGTATATTTAGGCGCACCACCAAGCACACGAGCAATTAAATCTTTTGATAATCCATTACGCATTTTTATTTCACCTTGTTTTTATAACAAACTGATTTTATACTAAATATATGGAAAAACAAGAATTAAAACATTTTGGAACAAAAGAACTGCGAACCTTTGGTCGCAGACATGGCAAAAAATTGTCCAACCGCAAACAATGGTTAATGGAAAACCTGCTTCCACAAATCAATCCAAAATTTGATGTATACAGCAAAAAACCGGCAATTTTGGAAATTGGATTTGGTAATGGTGAACATTTACGTGATCTGGCAATCAACAATCCTGATAATATCGTTGTTGGCGCAGAACCCTTTGCAAACGGGGTTGCAGCCCTGCTTTCTGCCATAACGAACGAATCGGATAATACACTATTAAACGAATACAAAAACATACGGATTTATCCAGATGATGTTCGTATTCTGTTGCACAATCCCGAATTTCAGTCTGTTAAATTTTCACAAATTTGGGTTTTACACCCTGACCCATGGCCAAAGGCAAGGCACGAAAAACGTAGATTATTAAACCACGAATTTCTAAATCTTTTATCTGCATATTTGACACAAAACGGTGAAATTATAATTGGGACGGACCATTGGGAATACTATGATTGGATCATTGAACAACTAAAACAAACAAAACTGAAAATAAAATCAACTACTTTGGACACCATACAAACCAGATACCAGTTGAAAAACAAAGCCGGGACCAGCAATCCAAAATATTTAGTTTTATCAAACGACTAGTATTCCAAGAAAAAGTGTAATTTATTAGATAATTCTTGCCTTTCAGATTCAACCAAACGAATAACCTGATCCATGCGCTCATAATCATTATTCAACGCAAAATGCAATTCTCCATTAAAATCCCATTTTTGTAACATCCCATAAACACGACCAACAAAATCAGACCGATTGCCCATGTCTTCGTTTAATGTTAAACCAATCGCATTTGCACGAATATCACGTAATCTTTGGAAAACCATATCCCAATCAGCAAAACCGACATCATTTATATCAAAATAAATACATAAATCATGTCCAAAAAACAAATCATCACGAACAAACTTTAGTATATCCATAAACCTTTCAAAATCACGCAGTCGAACAAAAATTTGCGCGCCATTTGCACCTTTTCTGAAAACGTCGGCTATATTGGAAACCAACAAAGCCACGTCTTTGTCCATATTTTTCTGTAATGGAGCAAAATAAAAACGTGATAATATTTTCACATTATTTTTTTCAAGGCATGTCCACAGAAAATATACTGTTTCAGGCAATACCGATATTAAATTGACCTTGTTTTCTATAACACTATTCGCAAAATTTGCTAAATCATTAGTATCAAGCACATCGTCACACCAAAAAGCGATTCGGGTATCATAATCAGAAAAAACTTCATTTGCTTCTATCATTTGTCTGTAAGTCTATCATAAAATATGATATAATGGAAACGAAATGAAAAAATACCTGGGACAAATTTTAGCAACTACACTTCTTGGCACATCGATTTTGCTGGGGTTATCGTTCTGGTTAAATGTGCGTTTTAGTTTTAATATACTAAACGCAACTCATTGGAATGAATTATCCAAATTGCAGGCAGCGCATACACCAATTAATAAACTCTTTTATATATCACTTGGAATTGCCCTTTTTCTCTTTATATTTGGTGCACATTTGATATTCAGGCCGCGTTTCCGTAATATATTCAAATCCAACAAGACTGTAAATACATATTCACCTGTTCAAATAAAACAATCAGAAAGAGGTATTGAAAAAGAACAGATACCGTTGCCACAATCAGCGATATCTTTACAACGACCGCCAAAATTAAATTTACCCAAAGGTATGGCGATTGCAGCAATGCAAAAGCATGCTTTCCTACAACCACAGCAAAAACCAGACATCAAACAACCAACCATATATGATTCAGAACTATCAGAAATATTTAATAGTGCTGGATACAAGGTTAAACCGAATTTAACAATAACTGGTTTTACAACTAATTTGTTTGCAATTGGCACAAACGAGAAAGTTTGGTTTGGTGCTGTTGATTGTGATATAGAAAAATTTACAACCGCTGTAAACAGATTGAAATCCATTTTTACAGAAACATTGGACGACGTGCCTATAAATGTATCTGCTTTTATCTTGGACACCAAGCATTTATATGAATCAAATAACGAAGCGCTTATATTCCACTCTATGGACGAGTTGAAAGAATTTATAAGCAAGAATCCAAATCCGGACATAACAGACTCGGAGCGTGAAAATTTCGATGCCTATTCAGATTATATTGACACAATCATACAATATGCTAAGAATGTGTAAAAGGCTCAAATAAAAATGCAATTTAATGAAAGTTCTGCACTGGAAAGATTGGCGGCATTGGGTATGGACGATATGCCTGTTGTTGAATATACCCCAAATCGTTGCATTATTGATAAAGATTGGTTTATAAAATATTCTACTATGCGTCGCGAATTTTTAGCATCGTTAACAGATTCTTTTGACGAAATTGCATTTCTAAATTTATCCCAAGATGAATTTATGAATTTAATAATGGGCAAACAAATGCCTGACAATATGTCTTTGCGTTTCAGAATACCACTTATATGGGGTGGCACAATTAATCTGGACAATATGTTCATGTGCCTAACTTTTCCGCACAGTCATAATTTAGACAGATTTATTATTGAACAAAGCGATGCAAAGACTGTATTTTTACCAAATCCAGCAAAAAAAATTTATGTATCAACCCATTTAGCGACTGGCGGTACCGGCGGAAATGCTACATCTGACCGATTATCCCAATCTGCATTTTTTGCATCTGGACGGGGAAACGAATAAATGACAACTAATGAATTTATATCTTTGATAAAATCTCATGGCGCGATTGTCGTACCTGCTGGACAGATTGGTATAATAAACACAACTAATACCATTTTGAAAGATTTGCGTGCTGCTATGTTACCATCATTTTTGATAGATTTATATTACAATACTTTCGGTATAACATTAGGTTCTGCATGTATATTCGGTCCGACAGAGGTTAACCGCGGAATAAAATATCCATTGCCTTCGATTATTGACATAAACAAAGAAATTGCTGGAAACAAAAATTTATTTGGTAAAACCATATTCGGTCGAAATGATTTATTTTGGTTTGCAACCGATGCTATGGGAAATTGCTTTATGCTAAACAACTTAAATTTAGCTGTATTGCGCAAATATGATGATCCATATCGTGCAATGCTAGATTGTCTTATCGTTGGGAAAATATAAAATGCACAAAATATCAATATCTTTATCAGGACATCAAACCAGTATTTCTTTGGAACAAGAATTTTTTGATGTGTTGAAAACACTTGCACACCAAAGAAACAAGTCTGTTGCAACTATCATCAAAGAAATAGATGACAATCGAAAACCTGATTCTAATCTTTCCTCTGAAATACGGATATGGATATTGAAACAATTGTTGAAAACAACAAAATAAATATCATCCAGAGATTGCGACCAAACATCCTGTACGATGTATTATGCGCCCCCCACACAAATCCATCGATTGTTCCATTTTGACCAACAGGTAACCAAGATTCAACATTACCGTCTGGCATAACAAACGCACTGACACCCGAATAATTTGCACGAATAACAGGCAATCCTGATTCTATGGCATAACGCCTTACCATATCCAAATGCTGATAAACGCCCGGGGTTGTTCCGAACCAAGTATCATTTGTTATATTTATTATTGCATTTGGTGTTGAGCCATAAGGAACCAAAGAATCAGAAAAAATAATTTCATAACAAATCGCAGGAGAAAAAACAAAATCACCGTATTGCGTATTCACTGATATTATCTCTCTACCCTTACCTGCAGTTAATTGCGCCGGGGACGGAATTATACCACCAAATGGACCATATTCGCCAAATGGCACTAAATGTGATTTACTGTATAAATGTTTTACAAATCCTGTTTTATCAGCAACAAGCATTGAATTATACATGTGCCCATCTTTATAACTATTCGCACCCATAACAACATTCGTATTTAATATATGCGCAAGTGGAAATTTATCATCAACAATTATATACGGATACGCGGTTTCAGGATATACAACTATATCTGGTGATACTGTTTTATCATCCATTGCCCAACGTATCAAATCTTGTACTTTTTGTTCAGCAATTTCTTGCGCGTCTTGTCTGGACTTTGGTATCTTGTATACAGCGGATTGTGCTGGTTGTACGATTCTTATTATTGGTGCTTTATCTGGATTTTTCATATCCGATTTATGCATATTATGTAAACCGTAAACACAACCACAAATAAACAACAAAATATACATTATAAACACAACCCAACACACCACTATTTTTTTATTCCGCATCAATTCAACAAACGAAGCAATTAAACCAATAATAACAAAAGATAAACCCAGCGCACCCCACAAAGAAATTGAATTGATAACCATTGGCATTGTCATAGTTATATTAGATATCGGATTCCATGGGAAACCAGTAAAAATCCATTCACGAAGCCATAATACCAAGGTCCAAGATACAGCAAATAAAATCGCCCTATTCGCTGGCTTTCTTGACACATAACGAATTATTGCAAACGGCAAAGACAATATAATACCGCACACCAAACCAATACCAATCAATGCAGGTATTGTCCATACGGCAAATTGTTGCGCCAATTCAGGAACAACATAAATAGAATTCAACACCCACCAAAACATAGAAACACCATAAAAAGCACCAAACGGAAATGCAATCAACCATGATTTAATAAAACTGACTTTTTTATGGGATTTTGTCATCAAATAATACATACCACCAATACCAATCAAGGACAGCATCCATAAATTGAAAGGCGCAAAACCAAACGAACACATTATCCCGCACAAAGCACTTAAACAACATTGCCAAAAACCGTTTTCTTTGATTTTGATAGATTTCAGTTTAGTTATAAACTTCCCAGGACAACAAGATTCAGTCGTGCACCCAGGATTATCATTATCTGCATACGGATTTTTATAGCCCAGTTTTTTCAATATCTGTATTTCTTTGTTTTCCATAATTTCTGCTTCACTATCATTCAAATGATCATAGCCCTGTAAATGCAACATACCATGAACTATCATATGCGCAACATGTTCTGGAACAGATATACCAGCCTCAATTGCTTCTCGTTCAACAGTGTCCAGCGATATAAAAATATCCCCCAACAAAACATCGTCCCCCAATTCAAAAGATAAAACATTTGTTGGTTTATCTATGCCACGATATTGTTTATTTAATTTATGAATTTGTTTATCGTTGACCAAGGTTATAGAAACCTCTGAATCTTTGTGTCCAGCAGAAACCGCGGCAGATGCGATTTTATCAAAATCTATATCATATTTTTTCCAACGACTATCTTCATAATTTACATAAACATTCATGATTGCCACCTATTTCAAGACAAAAATCAACAAGTTATCATTTTAATCTAACAACTTGATAAAACTTTCGTAATTTAATAAGATTATTATACCATAAACGGATAATAAATAAAACAAAACTAAAAAAATGACACGACCATTGGCAGATTTAATGAGACCCAAGACAATTGATGAAATTGTCGGTCAGACCGATTTACTGGGTGAAAACGGCATTGTTCACCGTATGGTTGAAAACGGTAATTTATCAAATTTGATATTATGGGGTCCCCCAGGCTGTGGTAAAACAACAATTGCACGCGCATTGGCTAATTCCATAGATATGGATTTTGTACCAATGTCTGCCGTATTTTCGGGAACTGCCGATATCAAAAAAGCAATGGACGCGGCACGTATGAATCGCGACATCGGTCGCAATACACTTTTATTCATAGATGAAATTCATCGTTTTAATAAAACACAACAAGATACATTATTGCCATACCTTGAAGACGGCACCGTCACATTTATTGGTGCAACAACCGAAAATCCCAGTTTTAATCTGAATAATGCGTTATTATCGCGTTGTCACATTGGCGTATTAAAACCGCTGTCTACGGCTGATTTATTGACTTTGATTGACAGGGCTGAAAAATATTTGGATAAAAAATTACCAATTACTAATGATGGCAAAATCCATCTTGCCAAAATGGCAGACGGCGACGCACGATTTTTATTAAATACAATCGAATATATATCTGGTGCAAAATTCAAGAAAGATTTAACCCCAGAAACATTAAATGATGTAATACAAAAACGCGCACCAATGTCTGATAAAGCTGGGGACGAACATTATAATTTGATATCTGCTGTGCATAAATCTTTGCGCGCTTCGGACGCAGATGCTGCACTTTATTGGGTGGCACGTATGATAACATCTGGCCAAGATCCACGATATGTGTTGCGCAGATTGACACGATTTGCAATGGAAGATGTTGGACTGGCAGATCCAAACGCGATGCAACTTGCACTATCTGCATGGCAAATTTATGAACGTATGGGCTCACCCGAAGGTGATATAGCCATAACTGAATTGGTCATATATTTGGCAACTGCACCAAAAAGTATTTCTGCATACAAAGCACAAATGGCTTCTTATCGTGTGGCGCGTGATACAGGCAGTTTAATGCCACCAAAAAACATTTTGAATGCACCAACAAAAATGATGAAAAACTTGGGATACAGCGATGGTTATGTCTATGACCCTGAAACAGAAAGCGGTTGTAGCGGTCAAAACTGTTTTCCAGACGATATGGAACGTGTCAGTTTATACAAACCTGTTGAACGCGGTTTCGAACGTGAAATCAAAAAGCGTTTCGAATATTGGAACAGTTTCAGAAAAAAATAGTTTTCAATTAAAACAATATTTTAATATCTAAACCAACCTGAACGTGTTCTGATTCAAATTCATAATCAAAATGACCAACCCATTGGGTATTCCCATATTGACGCAACAATTTCAGATTCAACCATTCTTGGTTTGGTAATAAATATCTGTTGGTTGATTTTCTGAAATCAAAACCGATACCGCCACGCCAATCATATTTGAAACGGAAATAAGCCTCTGGCATTAAATCAATATAAGACAGGCCACGATCATCCTTGAACACCCATGTAGATTTTGCAGTACCAGCCAATGTTAAACCTGCAAAAGTACGTCCAAAACGAAAGCCTGCATAATAAGATGAATCTGCATATTCAGGTGTCCGAACATGAGATGAACCCCACACCTTTAACCCAAACAACATATCAGAAACAAGTTTTAATTGCCCAGAACCATGATTCATACGATATTCACCACCCAATTCAGTACTTGAAAAACCGTTTTCATGATTACGGGTAAAATCAATTTGATAATGCATTTTTGCATGAACAACAAAATTATTGTTTATACCATATCCAATGTATTGCCCAACACGCAACTTGCTGTCTTCCAAATTTACAAATGTATCAGATAAAAATCTGTCATCTGGAACAAAAAATAATGGATCAGACAAATCGTTTGCCAACACATCTCTAAACGCAGGTCTTATCTGCTGACGAGCATAACTATTAGACTTTGACCGAGATGCCTGTGGCGCAACAAATTGTTCTTCTGACACAGAATCATCATCTGAAACATACGTATCCGACAAAACTACCCCTTCTGCAATCGCAGCATTTGTGATAACTAAACCACATAAAAGCAACATAATCTTTTTCATTGTAAAACGCCACCACCGTGTTAATAAAGTTTATTAGAAATACAAGATTGCCTGGACACCAACCTTCCATTCATTATAACTGTTAATCTTGTAATCACCTGTTGCATAAAGCAATGATGTACTGCCCCGAGCGATGGTATTCACACCATCTGAAAGAGCCGCTGCTGGTATATCTGGATTTACATCATATTCCATATACCCTCTGGTTTTACCTTTGGCAGAATCATACAAAGATACCGAGCCATACAGACTTAATGCAAAGTGTTCACTTGGCTGGAAACCAAATGTTCCTTTGATATTCAATTGATTGTGCCAATCATAATAACCGTATATCAATTCACCACCCAAATATGTGTATTTACTCAATACAGAAAATGCGCCGACACCACCTTCGATATAAACAACATCTTTGACATTTTGCTTATACGATAACATCAACCAATCACCAGACGGATCTTCCCAAAAAGCACCATATGTATCACCGTTTATCAAATTAGAATAGCCCAAACGTGCTAATCCATATAATGTTGTTCTGTTAATTTTATAACCAGCCTTGGCATCGAATACGAGCGAATTTGCAGCATCCTTTTGATGTTGGAAAAATCCAGAAAACATCGCAATCCATTCATCATTATCAATAAAACGATTTTGCAACCCAATTCCAAAAATATTTATACCAGAACTGGACATAGTATTGTCAGACAAATCGTCTGGTGTTGGATTATTTGTTACATAATCACCAATATTCACCTTGGTCTTGTCATATTGTGCCATCAGCATCAAAGCCAAGGAATCAGTTAAACCAAAACTTAAATCTTCTTTGACAACTAACTGAGATGTTTTCGCCTTGCCACTTAAAGTATAACCTAATGGTAATCTTGAAACCACCGTACCATTCTCTAAATCCTTAAACCCTGCATTCAAAATATCAAATTTGAAAGTATTTTTTGCATAAGACAAATCTGTCACAGAACCAATTTTACCTTTTAATGGTTGAAAGAATGGATGTGCCAAGAAATAACGACGTTCCTGGGACGAACGTGCAGGTCTGGTTTCACGTACAACACGTTTTTGTTCCACAGGTTCTTCATAAGCAACATAATCATTATTATCGTTATATTCCAACGGTACGCGTCTTTGCGTCGGCATCTGCGCTGACATCCGCATTGGTTGACCAGTATAATAAAAATTATTTGTAATAGTGTTATGATACCCACCTGTCTTTTTACGAACATTGCTTGTTTTTTTATACGAACCAGATTTATCCGAACGCGTCACAACATATTGCGCACTGTCATCACTATATTCGTATCCATTGGCGCCAATAACCGGCATAATCCCAAGCATTGCCAAAACAAGCATATATTTTCTCATCCAAAAACTCCTTTCACTTTTATCAAGATTATATCATAAAAAGCGGTTATAAAAAAGCCTAAAATAAGAAAAAATTACAAAAATATAATTTTATAAAATATGGCGCTTACCAGACGCATCTGCTGCGCTGATTACCCCCTCTTCTTCCATACGTTCAATCAGAGTTGCAGCCTTGTTATATCCGATTGCCAAACGCCGTTGCAGATAAGAAATTGTTGGCTTTTTATCACGCAAAACAATTTCTTTGGCCTGTTCATACAAATCTGCAGATTTTGCCTCTTTGACAGATGATGCTGTTTCAACAGATTCTTCTTCGGCACCTTCTTCTGATGTAACACCTTCCGCGTATTCTGGTTCACCCTGTTCACGTAAGAAATCACCAATTGCGGTCAATTCTTCATCAGAAATAAATGCCGCATGTATACGAACAGGAACACGTCCAGCCTCACTAAACAACATATCACCACAAGACAATAAATTCTCGGCCCCTTTTTCGCCCAACGTCGTCATAGAATCGATATTACTGCGTGCTTGGAAAGAAATACGCGTTGGGAAATTCGCCTTGATAACACCTGTGATAGTCGTTGCATCCGGTCTTTGTGTAGCCATAACTAAATGAATACCTGCAGCACGTGCCTTTTGGGCAATACGTTGTACACAGGCTTCTACTTCTTTACGTGCCAAAGACATCAGGTCTGCAACCTCGTCAATAACAATGACGATATATGGCATATCAGACAAATCAACTTCCTGGGTTTCAAATTCCAATTCGCCAGTTTCAGGGTCTGTTCCAACCGCAACCTGACGCGTGATTGTTTCACCGTTTTCACGTTTAGCTGTAACAATTTCATTATAACTTTCTATGTTACGTGCATTAACCAACTGTAATTGTTTATATCTGTCTTCCATTTCGCGCACAGCCCATTTTAACGCGTTCACAGCAGCCGCAGGATCCAGTTTTACAATTGGTGTAATTAAATGTGGAATATCGTCCCAGAACCCAAAATCAACACCCTTTGGGTCAATAATCATCAACTTACATTTATCTGGCGTAAAGTGATACACAATAGATGTGATAATAGACTGCACAAACACAGATTTACCAGAACCTGTTCGACCCGCAATCAACATATGTGGCATTTTTGCCAAATCGTAATACATTGGATTACCGCCAATATCCACCCCCAATGCCAAAGGTATTTTATATTTAGAATTCATAAACAAATTATTATCAATCAAACCACGATATCGAACAGTCTGACGTTTAAGATTTACCATTTCAACACCAATCAATTGTGTTGACGGTATATGCGCAATACGAATATTTTCTGTGGCCATAGCACGAGTCATATCTTTCACAGTCTTACTAACATCAACCATACGCGTTCCACTATCTGGCATAAATTCATACAGCGTCACAATTGGCCCTGGATGTATCCCCATAACCTTGCCATTTACACCATATTCTGAAAAATGAATTTCCATTGCTTCGGCATTCGCTTTCAATTCAGGCGTTATGACATTTTTACCAAACACAGACTTTTCCAACAACTCTGGATCAGGCAATTCATATTCATGTTCTTCTGTGCTGACATTTCTTTTACGCGTTGCACGTTTACGTTTTGGTTTTTCTTCTGCAACTTCTTCTTCCTCTTCCTCGGGCTCTTCTTCGACTTCTTCTTCCTCATATTCTGGTTCTAATGGTTTCATTAAATGGAAAGCAGACATCATTGAACGGAACAAACGATATGTTGTATACAGCGCATTCTGGACATGATACCATTTTACATGTAATAAAATTCCAGCCATTATAAAAAATAAAACTACTAAAACAACACCCACCGGAACTGATGCAACAGATAACATTGGACCGATGTCTGACGCGACAATTGCACCCGCCATACCGCCATATGTATTAGATACAGAAATCAACCCCAGCCCCGCAGAACCAATACACAATGTCACAAAACCACGCAGAAAATTATATTCCGGCGCCCTTTCTTCGTCCCAGCCAATCAATAAACTTAATCCATATCGACCCAAACATAAAAACAAAAACAAGGTCGGAATGAACCCCAACATATATCTAATAAAGCCGACAATGTTGCCAGTTACACCCTGAACCCCAAAATTACCATCTGCGGCAAAACCAGACAAATATGGATTCAGAATAATCAATGAAATAACCAACCACAAAGACAACAAACACAAAACTATTCCTGCGCCACGCAATAACAAATTACGCAACATTACAGAAACACTGGTTGGCAAAAATCTAGATTTTTTCTCCATATCGGGTATTTTATCACAAATTAAAACAAAGTGCAAAAATCATTTAGAATTGATTTTGCGAAGTGCGACTTTTACTAAATCTGCACTCAGCATACCAATAAAAGCCCCAAGTATAACATCACTTGGCCAATGTGCACCAACATAAATACGTGATACACCAATAACTATCGCCATTGTCCAAGTCGCCCATTTGATACGTGGAAACAGCATACCAATCATTACCAAACCAGCAAAACTGACCGCAGTATGGCCTGAAGGCATAGAATTAAATACACTATTAAATGTCCATGGCTCAAAAAAAGTCTTGCCCAGCGCATCAAACAAAACAGGTCTGGCACGACCAATCAATACTTTCAATAAACCTGTTGTCATTATAGCCAAAACCACAGAACAAAACACATAAAAAACATAACTGTTTTTAATCTTTACAAACGCATATCTAAAATCGTTTTCATTACGTAATGCCTTGTATACAAAGAAAAATAAAACAGATAAAAACGATACGGACAACCATACTTTTGCGCTAAATATCTTACCAATAACAATTGCAACTGAACATAATGTTCCATCACTTAATGTCCACGTATTGCAATCTGGACGATGAATCATGGTATATAAAGCCTTGTCCCACCAAAACACGCAACCAAGTATCAATGCCAACATAATCAGAGTGCCAACAACGACCCACTTCAATTTCAATGTATTGTCTTTGTTTATAAACATTTTATAAATCCATTAGTTCTTTGTATATTTGTTTATCAGTCAAAATCTTTACACTAACTGCCATCGAAACATTATCTTCGTCTGTACCACTTGTTATTTTCGGACATGCTTTGCGTAAAGATTTAACATTAACATTGGTATCCTTGTTATAATCATGTGCATTGAATTCACCATTCATAACATTCAAGAAAAATACTTCCTGTTGCGATTCGTTCCTTATATTAGATAAACACACCAATGGAAAAACACCGCGTCCATCCAAAACATTCCCAAGGCCTGTCTTAACAGACTTGTTAAACAATTCTAATACACCGCCATTTTTCAGATCAATCAAACTCGCAATTCTGGAATGACCCGCAGTCGGTGTTCCAATTAAAACGCCACGTTTGTTTTCATAAAATGCAGCCGCCACCGCCTCTGCGGTGCCACGTGTAGTATCAGATATTAAAACAACAACTGGCGCTTCTGTAACCGCTTCACCACCTGGTACAACTTCCAATTCATCAAATGCAGTTTCTGCTATGCGCATAACAGGTTTTTGCCCGATAAATAGTCCTGCCAATTTTGCAGCTGCCTTTTCATTATCACCAACACTTGTTCGTAAATCTAAAATAATACCAGTTGCATCACTATGCGTTGCCAACGCTTCATTTATAATATCAACAGCCCCATCAGATATTTTATGAACAATGATTTCTAATATTCCACCTTTATCCCCATCTAAACCACGATATATGATATCAGCATCAGCCAACACAACTGTCGCACGACGCAAAGTCACGTTTTTATTTCCCGTTGGTGTTAATAACTTCAATTTAGATGTTCCAGAATTGTATCCAGATAATACGGCAGATATATCTCCATCTGTCATTTTTGATACACGTTGACCATTTATTTCTGAAATTATATCCCCTTCATGAATACCAGACACATCTGCAGGCGAATCTTTGAATACACCCGTCACACGAAAATTACCACGTTCATCACGACCACCATCAAACCCGATACTGGTTAAAATTTTGGTATCTGCATTATTTATCATATCCTTGGAATATATATAACTGCCATTTTCATCAACACCAGATAGCAAAGCATTTACAACAACATCATACAATTCAACATCACGCAAAGAACGCAAGCGAGAATCCTGTTCACGCATATGCATAATTAATGCTGTCGTAATTTGACCATATTCTTGCCAATTTTTTTCCGCAGGATACGGATAATTCGCAATCAATTCATCGCCCCAAACCAAAACAACACGTTCACCAGTTGCAGCAATATGCGCCTTTGGATTCAGAGATTCCAAATTTTCAATTGCAACATTTATGTTTTTACCCGCCCAATTTACACCGTCCAATTTTTCATAAATATCAGCAAATACATCTGAAACCTTTGCAACCTCAATTCCATCAATTACTTGCGAATCTTGGAACAACGAATCGGCCGCAATAACCAAGCCAGGAACAAAAAACAATCCTATGCTTGCTAATATACATTTCAAATTCATTGCTTTCTCCTTTCCTTTCTTAAGACAGCAATTTTTTAATAGTCTGTTTCCCTTAAATTAAAGTGATACAGAATAACATTAGATATATATATACTGGTCAATGTTCCCATGACAATTGAAAAAGTCATCGCTATTGCAAATTCACGCAACATCTGACCACCAAAAATATAAATACCAACCATAGCCAATATAGTAGACACACTGGTCATAATTGTTCTGTATAACATTTCATTTACAGATAAATCAATCAAATCTGACATCGGCATTTTATGGTATTTTTTGATATTTTCGTCTATACGGTCATAATTAACCACTTTATCATTTATAGAATACCCAACCCCCATCAAAATTACCGCAATAGCAGTCTGATTGAATTCCAAGCCAACGATAGAGAAAAAGCCAAACATCAAAATCAAATCCAAAACTAATGATACAAAAGATCCAACAGCATAACCGCCACGATATTGAATCCAAATGTACACAGCCATTAAAATGAACGATACCAATATAGCAAACACACCGCCGCGTATCAATTCACCACCAATCTTTGGTCCAACAACTTGAACCTGGGAATATTCTACACGATCCCCCAGTATGTTTTTAATTTCTGCAACTCTGACATTTTGCTGTTCATCAGTTGAACCTTTTGGCAACCCAACACGTAACAAAATGGAATTACCATCTACAGATTGTAATTCAGGCTTAAATGCCTCTAAATCATGACGCATTTTATCAATGGTGTAATCAGCAGTTGTCGGGGTTATTTCCATCGATATACCACCAGAAAAGTCTATTCCGTAATTAAACCCTTTTATCGCAATAGACAAAATAGACACCAAAATACAAATACCAGAAATCCAGTAAGACAATTTACGATATTTCATAAAATGCAATTTCATAACTAACTCCTTCGCATTTTTTATTTATTTCTTATATAACCAATTTTTTTGCTTTTACCATTCATGTAATAATCAACAAACACCTTTGATAATAACAAACAGGTAAACAATGTAGTCGCAACACCGATTGATAATGTCACAGCGAACCCACGAATCGGCCCTGCACCAAATTGGAACAAGATTAACGCACAAATTAAATTGGTCAATTCACCATCCAAAACAGTTTTTGTAGAACGTGTAAAACCGTATTCTACCGCACGCAAAGTCGGCGCACCACTGCGCACTTCATCCCTGATTCTTTCAAATGGTAAAATATTTGCGTCAACCGCCATACCCAATGTCAAAACGATACCAGCAATACCTGGCAGTGTTAAAGTTGCACCAAACAATGCAGAAATTCCGATAATCATCAACAGATTAACAATCAAAACCACATCTGCAATAAACCCAAAAAATCCGTACAGCATTAGCATAAACACCAATATAAATATAACACCAACCACAGAACCGATTTTACCTGTTGCAATTGTATCTGCGCCCAAACCGGCACCAACAGTCCTCTCTTCTATCACAGATAATGGTGCAGGCAAAGCACCAGAACGTAACAAGACCGCCAAATCTTTTGCGCCCTGCAATGTAAATCCGCCAGAAATTTGTCCACGACCACCAGGGATAGGTTCACGAATCGTTGGTGCAGATAAAACCTTGTCATCCAAAACAATCGCGAAACGTTCATTCACATGCTCTGTTGTCAATTTTGCAAAACGACGTGTCCCAGATGCATCAAATTCAGTCGTCACAACCGGCATATTATTTTGATCAAATGATGCTTCCGAGTTTTTCAGACTATCCCCTGAAACCTCTATACGGGAATAAACTGCGATTTTTGCTTCTGGATTATTAATATCTGACAAAAACAGTGTTCCAGATGGCGCATGATTAGATGCCAACTGTTCAGACGTAATATTTTCATTCACTAAATGAAAAGACATTTTCGCCGTCCGACCAATCAAATTCTTTATATGCTCTGGGTTATCAACGCCTGGTAATTGAACCAATATATATTTACCACCTTGGGATTGAATTGATGGTTCCTTGGTTCCCAGCGCATCAATACGACGACGAACAATCTCTATACTACGCGACATAGCGTCACTTACCATTTCTTCGCGCGCTTTTGCTGTATAAGATATTTTCAGATTTTTTCCACTAGATGAAATATCGACATTGTTGCCCAACACGCGTTTCAGGCGCCCCTTGGCTTTCGAAACCATATCATCTTCACGAACAACCAAACTGACACCATTACCAGTGTTACGCAAATCAGAAAAACGAATAACACCTTTATCACGATCTATCAATGCAGAACGCACTTCATCATACAATTGTGCAGACTTTTCCTTTAACATAACATCGGTATCAACTTCTAATAAAAGTTGCGCCCCACCCTTTAAGTCCAAGCCCAAAGGAATCGGTCTTATCCAAGATGGAAAATATGGCGCCAACGATGGGACCAAAGTTGGAACTGCCAACAACATCCCAAACAAAGCAACAAAAATTATAGCCAGTTTTCTAAACATTCCAGAACCTCTATTAAATTACTCTATACCCGCAACAGCATTTTTACTGACTTCAATAACAACACCTTTTGCGATTTCCATTTCAATTGTTTTTTCGTTTACTTTTTTGACAGTTCCATAAATACCCGCTGCCAATATACGATTGCCAACTTTGATACTATCAATCATTTTTTGATATTCAGCCATACGTTTTTTATTCGGCCGTATCATGAACAAATATAAAATTCCGATGATAACCGCACAATAAACAACCATTCCCCAAACACTACCTTGCTGGGCATTCAATGGCATATTTTGACCAACTTGATTTGCAACTTCTGCTGTCTGATTCATGAATAATCTCCTTTTTTATAGAATAACAGTAGTAAAAAAACACATGCATGTAAAGCAAAAAACCGCGCTAGATACGCTCGAACATAGTGTCCAGTTCTGCCATTGATATTACTTTATAAACAGGCCGTCCATGATTACATTCTGTTCCGCGTTCTGTCTGTTCTATGTCCCGTAAAAGTGCATTCATTTGCTCATAATTTAATTTTTGACCTGCGCGAACAGAATGATGACATGCATAATTAGCCAGCTTCAAATGTATTTTTTCATTTAATTTAGACGAATGGCCATACGCACGCACTTCATCTGCAATTTCATGCATACATTGTTCCCAATTCAAATCCCAATCAGACGGCTTCTCGAAAACAGCAACAGCATTATCCCCAAAAGCATCAATTTGCAATCCACAACTTTTCAATTCATCTGCTATATTCAGAACTGCCATAACATCTTCTTCACGCAAACGAATAACTATCGGTGTCAACAACGGTTGTGTTTTGATTTTATGTAAACGCAATTTTTCATACGTAATTCTTTCATGTGCAGCATGTTGATCAACAATAATTAAACCATCTTTATTTTCTGCTAAAATATATTTATTATTTATTTGACCAATTACACGTCCTAATGGCAAATCAAATTCAGAATCAGATTGCATCGTATCGCAACGTGTATCACATTGTTCGTTTTGTTGTATACAGCTGTTTCTGCTGTATACAGGTTCTGATACAAATGTTTTTACACAATTTTTTTGCCCAACATTTGCATTATTAAAAAACGTTTGCACAGGTGGTAATTCAAACATCATATCTGATTTAGGTTGCATATTTGTAACAAATGAATTTTGTTGCAATGTTTTCGATAATGCTTCACGTAAAGTTTTAATTATAAATGCACGTACATGGGTTGGTTCTAAGAAATGCACTTCTGTTTTTGCAGGCGACACATTTACATCAACATGATTTGATGGCAAATCCAGATACAATGCACATAATGGAAATTCGCGCGCATGCATAACATCCATATAGGCTGCCCGTAACGCAGATACCAGTACTTTATCTTTGACAGGTCGACCATTTACAAATAAATATTGATCAACAGACGAAGCACGACGTAATGTTGGATGCGAAACGAAACCGTATAAATGCATATCAGCAGAGGAAGACCGCGCATCAACATTTAACATTTTATCCCGAACATCTTCCCCCATGATTGCAATTATACGTTCAATCAAATCTTGTTTCTTTGGAAAGAACCATTTATTATTCAAAACAAATCCGACATCCCTGCGTCCCATAGCCAATCGTTTAACAATTTCTAACACACTTAACATTTCTGCTTTGTCTGTATGCAGAAATTTCAATCTTGCGGGAGTTTTTGCAAACAAATTAGACACACGAATTCTGGTACCACCTTCCCAATCAGACGGCTTGATTTCTGCTGTATTGGCATCCATACACCAACCATTTTTATCTTTGCCATTACATGTATCTATAAGCATATCTGATACTGATGCAATTGACGGCAAAGCCTCGCCACGAAAACCCATAAAATTGATATTTAATAAATCATCACTCGGTAATTTAGAAGTGGCATGTCGCATAATACAATTTGCTAAATCTTCCTTGGACATACCAGAACCATTATCAATAACAGAAATCAAAGTCCGTCCACCATCAACAACATCAATAATAATCTGGTCTGCCCCTGCATCCAATGCGTTTTCAACTAATTCTTTAACAACACTAGCCGGTCTTTCAACCACTTCCCCTGCTGCGATTTGGTTTATCAAAAAATCTGGCAGAACGCGTATTGACATATCAGTCCTTGAACTTTATATCGATAATCTCAAATTCTTTTTCGCCACTTGGCAATTTAACCATACATGTATCGCCAACACAATGTCCAATCAAAGCGCGCCCAACAGGTGATGTACACGATATGACTTTGCGACCGTCAGACTCAATATCAGACAAAATACGACATTCCATTTTATTCCCATCTTCGTCTTCGGTTAAAACCTTGGCACCAAAAATTACACGGTCCCCAGACAATGTGTCCAAATCGATGACCTGAGCGTTTTCAATAACAGATTCCAAAAACTGAATCCTTTTATCAATATTACGCTGTTTTTCACGCGCGGCACTATAATCGGCATTTTCGGACAAGTCGCCCAAAGAACGCGCCCATTCAATAACTTTCAATATTTCTGGCCGCTGATTTTCCTGTAAATCTTTCAATTCTTTAATTAAATTGTCAAAACCTTGACGTGATATTGGTCTTTTTTCCATATTAAAATCCTTAAAGTTTATGATAACAATATACCATAAATTTTAATTTTGCAATTATCATTTCAAACTATTATACTGTATGTTATGTATATAATCAGACCAAAAGTTTTGACCAGATTCCTGATGCATCGCTTTTTCAGCAGTTTTTTTATCGTGATGCTGACTGTATGCGGAATTATTTTTGCTGTCACATTTGTGGAAAGATTGTCTGCTAATCCAGATGCTATATCTACCCTATTTGATGCATGGACTCGGTTACTCGAATATATCCCGATGTTTTTACCACTGGCTGTATTTATGGGAACTTTGCTTGTATCGTATACATTAACAAAATCTTCCGAAATGATTATTATCTCTGGTGCAGGTTTATCACCATATCAAATTGTAAAACCTTTTTTGATCAGCGCCGTATTGATTGGAATTGTTGCATCAACAATTATAAACCCATATTCTGTAAATCTGACCACACGAAATCTGACAAATCATCAGTTGAAATTGATAGATGATGCAATCTGGTTACGCGAATCATCAGACGACGGCTTTTTAACTTTACGCGCAACAAATATAAATATTCAAGACAACAACATTGTTTTTCATGATGTGAGTATATTTAAACAGGATAAAACATTTAAATTAAAAGAACGAATATCCGCCGAAAAGGTGACATTATCCCAATCCGGTCTGGATATAAATCCCGCAACAGTACTGAATTCAGACGGTGTCACAACAAAAACCAAAAGGCATATTGATACAAAACTAACACCACAAACTGTTCTGGACAGATATTTACAACCAGATCAAATTTCTTTTTGGAAATTGCCTAATTTTATACGAAAAATGTGGGCAATTGGTGTTACAACACGTGGGCATTTGGTTCAATTCTGGACATTGCTATTTTTACCATTAACCATGATTGCAATGGTTATGCTGGGCATGGCTTTTGCCCAGACTAAACAACGCAGAAATTACAGTTTTGGTCTTAAATTCAGTCTGGGTATATTAACATGTTTTGCTTTGTATTTTATTGTAAATTTGTTTAATGCTTTGGGAACCACTGGAACATTGCCACCATTACTGGCAATCGTTGCACCACAAATTATAATTATCGCAGGTGCTTGCATGTTTATAACCAGTTTTGATACAATCTAAGGGGACGCACATGTCTTTTTACAAGAAAAAAAACAATCACAGAAAATACATAATTTTGATAGTATTGGTCATACTATTGATTTTGATGATTGTATCATTTGCTCCAAAAACAGACATGATGGAAACGGTATTATTCCCATGAATTATATAGACATTTTTCTTGAAGCGCTGTCCGCAGAAAAAGGTCGCAGTCAAAAAACATTGACCGCGTATCATTCTGATTTAGATGATGCCCAGAATAAAATTGGCGATTTATTAAATGCCACCGACCAAGACATACAAAAATATTTATCAAACTTGCAAGAAAAACCATCATCTATTGCCCGCAAAGCCAGCGCACTGCGTACGTTTTATAAATTTTTAATGTTGGAAAAAATAATTAAAACCAATCCTACATCTAATTTGGAATTACCAAAACGCGGACGAACATTACCGAAATATTTATCACCCGAAGAAATAGAACTACTTATATCTTCTGCTGGTGACGTAAAAAACTCTGTTCGACTACGTTGTATGATAGAATTGCTTTATGCGTCTGGACTACGCGTATCCGAATTATGCGAATTACCAATGACTGCAAATCTGGGTGACAGATTATTAATTCATGGCAAAGGTGCCAAAGAAAGATTGGTACCAATGCACCAAAACGCCCAGAACGCGCTGTATACATGGTTACAGTATCGTGGCGATATAGAATCCAAATACATCTTTCCTTCTAATTCTAATACTGGTCATATTACGCGCGACGGCTTTTTCAAGATATTGAAAAAATGTGCAGTATTAGCAGGTATAGAACCTGAACGGGTCAGTCCGCATGTTTTACGTCATTCTTTTGCGTCACACTTATTGGCTGGTGGCGCTAATCTGCGCGTGATACAAACAATGTTGGGACACGAAGATATTTCTACGACACAAATATATACACATGTATTACCAGAACAATTACGCAAAACAGTTGAATCAGCGCATCCTTTGGCGCATAATGAAATCAAGGATATATAAATTATGATAAAAAAATGTGAACATATCGGTTGCACCAAAGCAGGCACTTGTCGTGCCCCTAAATCACGTGATTTGCGTGAATACTGGTGGTTTTGCAAAGAACATGCTGCTGAATATAATAAAAATTGGAATTATTACGCAAATATGACACCCGATGAAATCGATGCAGAATGGGAACGTGAGACGTTTGGTGTTGCTGATAAAGATAAAGAAAAATCAAATGCTAACGAAGCGGATTATGTAAAATTCCTGAACGATTTTCTTACTGGTCGTTCTAATTTTGATAAAATGCCTGCAAAAAAGACAGTTCCGACCCAGATTACGTCCGCATTACAGGTTTTCGGATTGAATATCAATGCCTCTTGGCGTGAAGTTGGTATAAAATATCGCGCACTGGCAAAAAAATACCATCCTGATACAGCATCAAACAAAGAATCTGCAACATCAGAATTTACCAGAATTACCGCTGCATACGAAACATTAAAAAAATATTTCAAGAAATAATGTATTGCCCTATTTTGTATTTGCAACAGGCACTTTTTGTGCTATGATTGACAGCAAATAAAAACATAGGAAAATAAATATGTATGATGTAATTATCTTGGGTTCTGGGCCTGCAGGATGGACAGCCGCCATATATTGCGGTCGTGCAAACAAAAAGACATTGGTTTTAACGGGCGCGTCACTGGGTGGACAAACTGGCGAAATTGCAAAACTGGAAAACTACCCTGGCTGGAACGGCTCTGGCATGGAATTGATTTTATTTATGAAAAATCAGGCTGAATCTTTCGGAACAAAAACAGAATCCGCATCTGCACAAAACATCAAATTTAATCCGGACGGCACATATACGGTTGTTTGTGATAATGGAAAAAATTTTGATACCCGGTCTGTAATCTTGGCAACAGGTGCATCTGCACGCAAATTGGAAATAGACGGCGCACGCGAATTATTTGGACGTGGCGTTTCATACTGCGCAACATGTGATGGATTCTTTTATTCCGGTCGTGATGTTTTGGTTATTGGTGGCGGAAACACAGCATTAAACGACGCTTTATATTTGGCAGATGTCGCGAAAAACGTAAAGATTATTTACCGTAAATCTGAATTCTTCCGGGCAGAGGCTGTTCTGCGTGACCGCGTGGCTGCCAAAGAAAACATTGAATGTATATATAATACAGAATTAAAGTCTGTTGAACAAAAAACAGATTCAGATAAATTGATTGCAACAACTACGGGGGGCGATAAAATCGAATGCGATGGAATATTTGTTGCTATTGGCCACGAAGCAAACACAGATTATTTAAGTGAAGACATTAAACGCGACAAAATCGGCCGTATAGCGCCCGAATCATTACCATCCGGCATGTTCGTTGCCGGGGACGTAGAAAGTAATATAAAAATGCAAGTTGCAACCGCTGTTGGTACTGGGTGCAGTGCCGCAATGGATGCAATACAATACTTAAATTCCAAAGAATAAAATTATAACGGGGATAAAAAATGTTAGATATAAAATTTATTCGCGAAAATCCAGATGTTGTAAAAAACGCATGTCGGGTTAAAAATTTTCCAGATGTGGTCGATGATATTTTAAATCTGGACAAACGCGTTCGTGAATTGAAAACAATTACACAAACAAAAACGGCTGAAAAAAACAAAATTTCCAAAGAAATTCCAACAGCAACAGATAAAGCATCTTTGATTGCAAAATCCAAATCGATAAGCGAAGAAATAGCAAACGAAATGGCTGAATTGGCGGACAAGGAAAACACATTAAACGATTTGCTTCATCGTGTTCCACAAATTCCTGTATCAGATGCACCGATCGGACCAGACGAAGCTGCAAACGTTGAAATCCGCCGTATAGGAACACCACGCACGTTTGATTTTACACCACGTGCCCAATGGGATTTGTTGGATATGAACGATTGGTGGATGCCTGAAAGAATCGCAAAAACATGCGGTACACGCTTGTATGCATTATGTGGTGAATTGGCAGAACTGGAATTGGCTGTTCAGAATTTCGTTATCCAAAAGATGATAAAAAAGGGTTTCAAGTTCGTTGCCTGCCCTTCTATTACAAAACCACAAACCATTTTCAATGCAGGACATTTTATGGGTTCCGATTTATCTGTTATGAACGACGATGTTTTTATGTTGACCGGGACAGATCGCTGTTTGGCAGGTACATCTGAAATAATTATGAATGCTTTATACAGCGATGAAATATTAAACGAAAATGAATTACCTATGAAATTTGTTGGCTTTTCGCCATGTTTTCGTAAAGAAGCTGGTTCAGCAGGTCGTGATACTCGCGGTTTAATTCGTGTTCATCAGTTTAACAAAGTTGAACAGTTCGTTTTCTGTAAACCAGAAGACAGCGATAAAATGCACGAAATGCTGTTAAATGATTTATGCGAAACAATGGAAGATTTGGAATTACCATATCGTGTAATCGTAAATTCTACCGGCGACATGGGATTCAATAAAGTAAAAATGAACGATGTTGAAGCATGGGTTCCATCTGAAAACGCTTATCGCGAATTGGGTTCTTGTTCAACCATAGGTCAATTCCAGGCACGCAGAACAAACACCAGATATCGTAAAAACTCATCTGGTGAGGTTGACTTTGTTGCAACATTAAATAACACCGGTATCGCCCTGCCCCGCGCATTGGTACCAATTATTGAAAATCACCAAAACGCAGATGGCTCGGTCAATATACCAAAGAAATTGCAACCATTAATGGGCGGCCGCACAAAGATAGGTGGAAAACATTAAACACCAATAAAACCGCTGTATACAAAAAAATGCCCAAACGGGCATTTTTTTATGATATAATAAAAAACGCAAAAAATGTTGAAAATACAAAATTTTAGTTTACCCTATAAGGTTGCTGAAAACATATAAACACAAAGGCACACAGATGAAAATTCGTAATATAGCAATTATCGCACACGTTGACCATGGTAAAACAACCTTGGTTGATAATATGTTGAAACAGGCAGGGACATTTCGTGAAAACGAACATGTCGAAGACCGCGTTATGGACAGTGGCGATATTGAACGCGAACGCGGAATCACTATTTCTGCAAAACCAACTTCGATTCAATGGGGCGAATATAAAATCAATATCGTGGACACCCCTGGACACGCTGATTTTGGTGGCGAAGTAGAACGTATTTTATCTATGGTGGACGGTGTGGTTTTATTGGTAGACAGTGCCGAAGGTCCCCTGCCACAAACTAAATTCGTGTTGTCCAAGGCATTAAAATTAAATCTGCGTCCTATTGTGTGTATAAATAAAATTGACCGTGGCGATGCAAGACCAGAAGAAGTTTTAACAGAAACTTTTGATTTGTTTGATAAACTGGGGGCAACAGATTCACAACTTGATTTTCCATATTTGTATGCATGTGGTCGTGATGGTTGGGCGATTCGTGATTTGAAAGATATTGATAACCCAAACAAAGATTTAACACCATTGTTCCAATTGATAGTGGATCATGTCCCTGCTCCAGATTGCAACGGAACCAGATGCCAATTGGATGCGCCTTTTACTATGTTGGCAACAACATTAGAAGCAGACCCATACGTTGGTCGTATTTTGACTGGAAAAATCGAATCGGGAACTGTTCGCGTTGGGCAAAGCGTCAAAGCAATCAATATGGCCGGCGAATTTATTGAAAACGCAAAAATCACAAAAATCATTGAACATCAGGGTATAAACAAAGTATCACGTGATTCTGCATCTGCTGGCGACATCGTTGTTATCGCGGGTTTTTCCAAGGCAACAGTGGCAGACACATTATGCGATCCATCTGTGAACGAACCAATACCAGCTATGCCAATTGACCCACCAACCTTGACCATGACGTTCTTTGTGAACACATCGCCTTTGGCTGGTAAATCTGGTAAAAAATTGACTTCCCGTATGATTGGCGAAAGATTATTCCGCGAAGCCGAAACGAACATTGCATTAAAAGTTTCACAAAGCGAAAATAACGAAGCATTCGAAGTTTCAGGTCGTGGCGAATTACAATTAGGTATTTTGATCGAAACTATGCGACGTGAAGGTTTCGAATTATCTGTATCACGTCCACGCGTTGTTATGCAGACAGATGAAAACGGCGAAAAATTGGAACCAATCGAAGAAGTCGTTATTGACGTAGATGATGAATTCAGCGGTGTTGTCATTGAAAAAATGACTAAACGCAAAGCGACAATAACCGAAATGAAACCATCCGGTATTGGCAAAACACGAATCGTATTTTCTGCGCCATCACGTGGTTTGATTGGTTATTTATCTGAATTCAGAACTGATACACGCGGTACAGGCATTATGAATCGTGTGTTTGATTCTTATGGTCCATATCGTGGTCCAATCACTCAGTATCGTCCAGGTGTTTTGGTTTCCATGGAAGCCGGCGCAACAACAACATATGCCCTGCACAATTTGGAACCACGTGGTGTTTTATTTGTTGGCCCACAGACAGAGGTTTACAGCGGTATGATTGTTGGCGAACACAGCAAAGAAAACGATATAGAGGTTAATCCTGTTCGCGGTAAACAATTAACAAATGTTCGTAGTGTAACTGCTGATGAAAAATTATTCTTGGCACCACCACGCAAGATGTCTTTGGAAGAAGCGCTGTCTTATATCCAAGATGATGAATTGGTAGAGGTTACACCAGCGACCATACGTTTGCGTAAAAAAGAATTAGATAGTGGCAAACGTAAAAAAGCATATCGTTATGCAGAAACCGATT
Source organism: Candidatus Enterousia sp. (assembly GCA_045634865.1). GTDB lineage: Bacteria > Pseudomonadota > Alphaproteobacteria > Rs-D84 > Rs-D84 > Enterousia. The sequence goes on along the minus strand of JAZRBB010000003.1, from coordinate 164,645 downwards.
AAAACAGACAAAACGCACAAAAACCGCCGTATTGGCGGTTTTTTATTATTCTTTTGCATAAAAGAATAAAAACATATATAATATATAATATGCAAAACAAACAATCTAAACGCATAGCAGCAATAACCATGGCACGGGACGATGAATTTTTTCTTTCCCGCTGGATTGCATATTACGGTAAAAATCTTGGCACAAAAAATTTGTATATTTTACTGGACGGAAATGATCAAAAAGCACCTGAAAATATTGGTGATGCACATATAACAAAATTATCGCATACACCAATGTCACGTTCGTCTGGCGACAAATACAGAATAAATAAACTTTCCAAATTGGCACATAAATTACTAAAGCAATACGATATTGTCATTGGTTGTGATACTGACGAATTTTTGATTGTTGATCCAAAAACAAAACAAACGCTATCAGAATATCTATCAAACAAAAAAATAAATACTTCTTTATCAGGATTGGGATTAGATGTTGGTCAGCATTTATACCAAGAAAAAACATTGGATAAAAATGCACCATTTCTGGAACAGCGCGAATATGCCCTGCTTTCTACACGTTATACAAAACCTGTCGTTATAACTAAACCTGTTGTTTGGGGCAGCGGTTTTCACAGTATAAAACATCATAATTTTCACATTGATAAAAACTTGTATTTATTACACTTTGGTGCAATTGATATGAATATGCTGGAACAAAAGGCACAAAAACGCGGGGCTGATTGGTTGAATCACTTGAAAAGACGCGGTAATGGAACAATCAATTTAATAACGCATAAAAAGACAAAATCTGAAAGATGGTTAAATGTCGCACGTATTTTACAAACATACTGTCGTCCAATTTATGCGCTTCGTAAACCCGCAATGTTCGGATTAAAACCTGTTATTAAGATACCAACAAGATTCAAGAAATCAGGGATATAATTTCCCTTATCACAGTTTTACTATCAAAACGATTCAATGATTTTGTTGATTTTTCAACCATCTGTTTCACATCAACATTTTTATTGTAAACATCTGTCATACACTTCGCCAAATCTGACACATTACCAGGCTGAAAGAGCATTCCCCCATCACCATTTAATAAAATTTCACGTGGGCCACATTTACAATCTGCTGCAATATTTAACGTCCCAAGAATCATAGATTCTATCAGTACAGTTGGTAGACCTTCACTGAAACTGGATAAAATATTTGCGCGTGCGTTTTTCATATAACCAAAAGGATTTTTTGTTGCACCAGCAAAAACAATTTGTTTTGATGATTCCAGATTATTTGTATGTTTTTTATAATCATTTGCTTTGTTTCCATCGCCAACAATGACTAATTTTATATTTGGTTTTTTGTTTGATAACCAAAACAAATTAAAACCGTTTAATACCGTTATAATATCTTTATCTGCAGACAATCTTGACACACAACAAAAATAATCCTCTTTTATTTTATTGACTTTTGCATCTGCCATTTTTCTGATTACAGCAATATCAAAAGGATTATAAATTCGAATAAATTTACCGCTTTGATTTGGATACATAGCAGTAATTTCGTTTATAAAGTCATCTGTCAGAGCAACAATTTTATCGTAATTATCACAATAATTTATACATCTATGTTTCAAGAATTCATCAACAGAAGAATGAAACCAGGCAATTTTACGACCTGATTTAATATGCTTGAACTCTTTATAAAAACCAAAACCATGATAATCAATAAAAACATCTATATCTTGGAATTTATGCATTCTGCACACAAAACGTTTACAATTACGATATATATCACGCAATAAATGAACAAACAACCGCCAAACAACAAAGTGTGGTAATTTTGTTCCCAACCATTTACAAGGATAAAGTGAACAAACTTTGATTTCTGGATGTTTATCTAAATATTCACGATAGATTGGAACGGATATATTCGCATAAGTAATCAAAGATATTTCAATATTTTTGTTTTTTAATAATTCATCAAAAGTCCGAATTAAAACGGATTCAACACCGCCAATTTGCATATCGCGCAAACAAAAAGCCACCCGTATTTTTTTCATCTGTTAGCCGCGATAAATTCATATATTTTATTTCGTAAATCATACCATTCATCTGGCACAGAATCAAAAATCCCCATTTTATTCATTTCGATAAACTCTGCACGTGCAGATTCTATCTCTTCTGGTGATTGCAAATATTTCAATTTACGAAAAGCCCAATTCACAAAATACCACATAAACAAAGATTGCCATTTTTTCATTTGTTCTGGGTCTGCCTGATTCGCATATAATCTGTATGCCGCTTTTATCCCTGTACACAGACTTTTCATGATACGTAATTGTTTTGCCGAAAGAACAATGCCACCAAAATTTGGTATATAATAATATAATGGCAATGGCGCAACTGTCACACGCGGACGCTTTAACATAATTTCAGACCACCATGGAAAATCTTCAAATAAAATCCCCTTGATAAACGGTGTATCTTTAATCAAAGAAGTTTTATATAGATTCTTCCATACCTGACAATGTTTAATCAACCACTTACGATTTCGGTTAGTTTTATTATGCGTACGTTCAGTAGCATACTCAAAAACATCATCTGTTGTCCGCGTTTCAATTTTATCCATATTGTATCTTTTATTGATACCGAAAGGTTTTACATTATCTGTATCAAGGTGTAAGACATGCCGTAACATCAACAATGGACGATAAATTCTGTCATACGTAAATGAAACAATATCAGATTTATTTTTTTCTGCTAATTTATAAGCAATTTCCATTGTTTGCGGATGAATAAAATCATCACTGTCTAAAAACATTACATATTCAGATTTAACATATTTCATACCTGCATTTCTGGCATCAGACAAACCACCGTTTTCCTTGTGCACAACAATAAAACGTTTATCTGCTTTTGCATACTCTTCTGCAATTTTACCCGAATTATCAGGCGAGCCATCATCAACACAAATTGCAACCCAATCGGAAAATGTTTGATTTTTTACAGAATCCAGACACCTGACCAGATATTTTTCTACATTATACATTGGAATAATTATAGATATCTTTGGTGCCATATTAAAATCCTTACATTTTATTTATCATAACATCTGCGAAAGAACCCTTTATCGGATTATCCGAACCACGATAGGTTGTTTTCTGAAAAAAAGCACCAGACGTCACATTATCAAAAGTTTTTTGATTAAACGGTTCATCTTTATATGCCCACCATAACGCATGCGTTGGATCCTGGGCAACATGTGGCATTTTATCAAAATACTTTTGCGCTGTTTTATTTCCAATTACCAAAGTCTTGAATAATAACTGATGCATAAAATAATCAAATATATGATTTTCGTTCATCCAATAATCCAGTATCATTGCACGCCACGCAGCCAACAAATAAGCCCCTTTGCGTGCACGAATAAAACAATTTTGCATAAACGAATATGGGGAACCACCAATATCATAATTACTACCAGTTAAATAAACAAAGAAATCCCGCTCAACAATCCAATCAGGAATTGGTGCAGTTACAAAACATGTCGAATCCAACCAAAAGCCACCATGTTCATACAGCAATTCAACACGACAAATGTCTGCAAAATGTGCATGCCCTATTTTACCATCTTTATATTTTTTTACTATTTGTTCCGGCAAAGAAATATAATCGAATACAGTATTTGCATCCAAAACAATCAATTCTTGTTTACAATGACGACGAACACTACGATAACAAGCCTTTACCAGCGCAGGCGCTTTCTCTTCCCCCTGCAACCAAATAGTAAATATTTTTTCATTTTCATCATCTTTGATTGGGGTGCCTTCCTTGACCTGTCTTGATGCAGGCAGATACCTTTGAAAATATTTGGTCACAATTTTTGCAGTTAAATCCGTTCTTTTTTTACGTCTTTCAACGCGCGTTTTCCAAAACGGATTCAAAATATGCCCGAACAGAATTATCTGAAACAAAGCGACTTTTCTTGCGATTTTCACGAAATCACCCCTTGTGTTAAATTACTCAGAATCAGCAACACTGTCTTCTTCATCAATCGGACCAGTTGTCATCTCTTCAGCGATTCCATTTGCCTTGGCCATAATTTTATCCAGCAAATCTTTTTGTGCATCTTCATGGTCTTTCAACCATTGACGCGCGTTTGCTTCACCCTGGCCAATACGTTCATCGTTATAGGAATAAAAACTGCCTGCTTTTTCTATAAAGTTATATTTGACGCCCATATCTAATATTTCACTTATTCTGGAAATACCTTCGCCATACATAATCTTGAAATCAACAGTTCTGAATGGTGGTGCAACTTTGTTCTTAACAATCTTGACCCGAGTTTCATTACCAATAACATTTTCTTTGTCTTTTATTGCACCAGTTCTGCGAATATCTAAACGCACAGAAGCATAGAATTTCAACGCATTTCCACCAGATGTTGTTTCAGGGCTACCGAACATAACACCGATTTTCATACGAATCTGGTTGATAAAAATTAAAAGTGTATTACTGCGCGAAACACTGCCCGCCAATTTCTTTAATGACTGACTCATCAATCTGGCAGTTGTCCCCATATAAGTATCACCGATATTGCCTTCTAATTCAGCCTTTGGTACCAACGCAGCCACAGAATCAACCACAACAACATCTACCGCCCCAGATTTTATCAAAGTATCTGCGATTTCTAATGCTTGTTCACCAGAATCAGGTTGTGAAATAATTAAATTTGCAACATCTACACCCAATTTTCTGGCATATGACGGATCCAAAGCGTTTTCAGCATCAATATATGCACATGTTCCGCCTTTCTTCTGTGCTTCTGCCACTGCATGCAAAGCCAATGTTGTTTTACCAGAAGATTCAGGCCCATATATTTCAACAATTCTGCCACGCGGATAACCACCAATCCCCAACGCAATATCCAAGCCCAGAGAACCAGAAGATATTGCCTCTATATTCTGCTGAGAGCCATCACCCATTTTCATGATAGCCTCTTTACCAAATTGTTTCTGAATTTGTGCCAATGCAGATTCTAATGCAGGATTTTTTGCAATTGGCGCTACTTTTTCAACTTCTTTTTTTGCCATATATTACCCCTTTACTTTTAGGGAAATAATACACAGAAAACCCACCTAATGCAAGGTGTATTTACATCAACGTTTTGACCATAAAACCAACGTAGACAAAACCCCAGCAACCGCAGTTATCAGCCACACAGCAGATGTTGTTCCAAACAACGTGATGCACAAAGTCCCTAAAACAGGTGCGATGACACTAGGAAAATTCACACTTGTCCTGAAAACACCGTAATATCTGGCCTGTTGACGTTTAGGCATATAATTAAAGAACATTAAATCGTGTGCGCTTTCCATAAATGCGCCAGATATTTGCCATAATATAAATACCGCTAACAAAGCATACCCTGTAATAAATGTGGCAATCACAGAGAAAGCCGCGAAAGACAAAAAACCCAACGCCAGCCACAATCTGACGCCATATTTCTTCATCCATTTACCAATAAACATATCTATTATTATGTACGGCAAAATACCAATTGATAAAACAACACCCAATGTTTCATTTGAAAAACCGTTTTCAATTACAACGATTGGCACATACAACAAACGAACTGAACGCAACGCATAAAACCCAAAATTCACAAGATAAGCACGCAACATACCCGGTTTCTTGAAAAAAGAAAGTGCATTTATACGCAAAGCCCTGAAAGTTTTACGGATATTAACATGCTTTAATTTTTTATCTTTCTGCACAATACCAAAATGCTTGAAGAACAAAAGGCCAGAAAAATAAATTATACCCGCACCTAAAAATGGCATTCTGTAATTACCGCCAAACCAACCAACAACCGTCATTGCCAACATAGGCGCAATCAAAGCGCCAACATTTTCCCATAAATGAAATCGCGCATTTAGTTTTTCCATACCAACAGTTTTGGAAAAATCAGCCATAAATAATGGCAACAAAACACTGACCAACGTTAATGCAGTTTGCGATGCATAATCCAAAACAATAAATGTCTCTGGTTTTACAGAAAAACTCATCATGCAATAACACGCGCCCAAAGTTGCCATTGTTATATACAACAATCTTGTCTTGGTGAACCAGCGTAAAATCTCGGCAGAAAAAAAGCCAACAAAAACCGCAAACAGCGCATAAACCGCTGCATAGACACCAACTGCAGCAGACGCAATTTCTTCATTAAAAAATATTTTGAATATACTTAATAATACCAGCGAATATACAGCGTTGACTATACCACTTGAAAAACCAGTAAATAACCCCAGATTCGTGAACGAAAATCCGGTAACATTTTTTCTGATTGCAAGATATTTATCTCTGGCCATTTTTTCTCTCTGCAAAAATATATCACAAATATCAAATCAAGAAAATAAGTTTTTATGTAAATCTTGATGTGTTTGCATGTGTCAAAGCAATCGCAATCGCATCACTTTCGTCCGCAGTCTTTGGATGCGCAGTTGGCAATAATATAGACAACATTTTATAAATTTGGTCTTTATCTGCATGCCCAATTGATGTTAATGCTTTCTTGACCTTGTTCGGTTCGTATTCAAACACAGGAATATTTTTTACCGCAACCGCAGTAATTGCAGCAGCACGCGCATGTCCCAATAACAAAGTCGTTTTACCGTTTTTATTTACAAAAATAACTTCGATACTGCATTCATTTGGTTGAAACGTTTCACACAATTCAGAAACACCATTAAATATAAAAGCCAATCTTTCTGCCAAAGCAATCTTTGTTGGGGGCAATATTACACCACTGGCAATATATTTACGTTCACTACCCTGCACATCTATGATTGCCCAACCCGTATGCAAAAGCCCAGGGTCTATACCCAAAATTCGTTTCATATTATTTCCGTATTGTTATTTTTGCGACCGCATCATATCCATAGTATTTGTTTATCTTTTGTTTGCATTCATCAACCTTGTAAGACAATTCCAGCGCAAACGCAGGCGACACAGGTCGCAACACGATATTTAATTTACTATCACGCGTCTTTTTAATCGCGACAACTTTGGAAATATTCGCAATTTCATTTCCAACAATATTCGACCATTTTTCAGATAAATCTGCATCAGACGCACGAATACCAAACGTATCCAACAAACCACCGAAAGATGCTGCCAAAGTTTGCGGTCTGGATTTGCGAATTATCAAATTATCTTTTTTATCTTGGTTTGACATAACTATACTCTTTCGGCATCAATATAAACATTTGCCCCTGGGCATGTTGACCATGTGCAACACGATATGCTTCATCGCCCGAGCCAAAGAATATATCAGCACGTATCCAACCTTTGATTGCACCACCTGTATCTTGGGCAACCATTAAACGATTAAACGACCGTCCATCAGATAACGAAGTATTGATATACACAGGCAATCCCAATGTATACAGCGAATCGTCCATTGCAACACTTCGTATCTTTGACAAAGGCGTTCCCAGTTTTCCAACAACATGTTTCTGTTCAGCCTCGTAAAAATACACATAACGTGGGTTATTGTAAATAACTTCTTTGGCCAAAGTTGGATTTTGCTTCAAATGCGTCCATACTGCATCAGCAGAATAGCCACCTTCGGGTTTTATACCTTTGGCTTGTAATTGTGCACCAATAGATTTGAACGGCATATCGTTCACAGCTGCAAAATTCAGTTTTACCATTTTGCCATCTTCCAATTTCAGCATGCCACTACCCTGAATTTGCAGATTTTGCACATCAACAATGTTCGCCCAATATAGAACACGCCCTATTTTTTTGTTCACAATATCGCGTTTCGACACACCTTTGTAATTAGCACCATTGATTGGCACCCCCATAATTGGTTCGTTGCATTGTGCAGTCCTTTGACGACAACCTTCTATGACTGGCGAATAATACCCTGTATAAGTTCCTGTTTTTCCGCCTTTTTCATTAAACACTTGATATGGTTGGAAATTAGATTCGAACCAAGCACGCACAGTTGCGACATCAGCAGACGAACTGGGCAACATATTGCACTTTTCGCGCAATAATTCAGGATCTGGAATCACAGAACCAGAATATTGAATCTTGGCCTTGCACGTATTACGAAACGCTTGCAAAGCATAGCGCACATCGTCATCGCGCCAACCAGGCAAAGCAGAATATGACACCGCTTTCAGATTTGATGGTATTGTTGAATCGTCCCCGACATGCGTTGGCGCAGATAAATCGCACCCTGCCATCACAAAAATCAGCCCGATTAAAGACAAAAAACGCACAATTTTATAAAATAACAACATTTTAACACTCCCCCACTTGTAAAAATGATTTCTTAATGCTATATTATCATAAAACCGAGGATAAAAAAAGGAGCAATCATGCCAAAGTTTAATATTATTTCACAATTCTTGAAAGACATCTCATTTGAAAGCCCAAATGTGCCTGAATTATTTTTCAAGCAAGACAATGGTCAGGCAAAAATCGAAATCAACATTGATATAAACATCAAAGGTTCGGAAAACAACCTGTTTATGGTTGATTTGATTACAAAGGTTCACTCTAAATTAGAAAAAGACGACAAAACAATCTTTTTAATTGAATCTACTTATACCGGTATGGTCCAATACGAAGAAAAAGACGAAGAAGCCAAAAAGAAAACATTATTGATAGATGTTCCAACATTATTGTTCCCATCTGTCCGCGCACTGGTGACAAGATTGACGGCTGAATCAGGCTTCCCAGCATTCACAATGCAGCCTGTTGATTTTGCGGCATTATACGAACAAAGACAAAACGCCGCTGCGAATCAAAAACCTGCAAATCAGTAAAAATATCTAGTACAGAATAAAAAAATCGCTGAATGGCGATTTTTTTATACAATCATATATGACATTTTTAGTAATTAATATAACAACCTTTTTCAGGTTCAAGCATCCATTTTACAACCAAACCCATAGCATGCTTATCCGACATTTGTTTAACCTTATTACAGTTTTCTTCATTAAGGACTCCTGCTTGTATGTCTGTTGAACCACTCATAAAACAAAGGTGTTTTTCACGGTCATACGTAGCCCTTAATATATCACATATGGCATAAGGTATATAACGTGTGTCTCCTTCAAAACTTTCATAAACATCATCAAACTCAAAAACCATAACATCTGTTCCACCGGCACAAACTGAATAGTCCTGATTAGAAAAATATTCAGACCAGCCCTTTTCAACCATGCTTACATAATGACAATCCAATCCACGTACCTGCGCATATAAATCAACCAAGAACTCATCATCCATACCAGCAGTTTGTGTGTTCCTGAACAAACGTGAACAGTATCTTCCATACTTACCTTGTGAATCATTTACACATGGATTAAGTGGTATACACGCACCAGTCGATTCAACCCACCATGTTTTGTCGTTACTTTGGCACGCTTTTCTTATCTTTGCAGTTGTGTCTTCTTCTGCCCTCACAGCTGAAATGACTGCCAACCCAGCCAATGCACCCATGATTATTTTTGATGTTTTCATTTTGTACTCCTTTGGTTCTTTTTACATCAAAATTTTAACAAAAATCTGTATCGCCCAATTCACATAACAACTTGGCGCTGTCATCATTTTTTTCTTGTTGTGAACGACTATCTTGGATTCCTTTTTTGCCACCACCAGATGATTGATTCAACTTTTCAGCCAATGCTATATTGCCAACAACACCAACGCCTGTCGCCACTAATGTCGTTATGCCTGCTATTTTGAAACCTTTGGTTGTTTTCTCGCACTGTTTTAAATCATCGTATTTTTTATCACGTTGATGCGTTAATTCTTCTATTTGTCTATCCAACATTTGGATATGCATATCCAAATTACTGTCCGCCATCAATATCATCGGAACAAACAACAAAAATATCATCATTATTTTTTTCATTGTTTGGGTTCCTCTTTCTTTTTATCACCAGACTTTTTATTATCCTGCTTGCTTAACTTTACCCCCTGGACTATCGCAGCAGTTCCAGTTGCAACAACACCAGCACCACCAATTACTGTGGCGGCAATCCATTTTTTCTTGGACGATTTACAGCGCTTCATTTCAGAATCTATTTGCGCAATTTCGTCTTTTAATGTTTGGATTATTTTTTCTTTTTGATATATCTGGGATTCTAAATCTTGTTGTGCGAACGCACCAAAATTAATCAAGGAAAACAGGCACAGCAAAACTATTTGTGTGTGTGTGTGTGTGTGTGTAGGTTTCTGCGGGTTTCGACACTTTCGTTCCTTTCTTTCCTGTTCCTATGTTGCACATTTTATCATATTTCACATATTTACACAAACAAAAAAACACCGCTGAATTTCAGCGGTGTTTTTTCAAAAATAAACTAGAACGGTACAAATGCGCCGTCGTGTGTAGTAAACCTACATGAACGAAATAACGACAAGCAGATGTGCCGTTATAATTTATTTTTATGCTGCGGCGGTAAACACTTTCTGGACATCATCATTGTCGTCCAGCGCATCTACCAATTTTTCAATCTTTGCATACGCTTCATCGTCTAAATCCATTGGCATATTTGGTACCCATGTCAATTCAGCATTTTCTGGTTCGCCCAACTTATCTGCCAAAGCCTTTTGAATATTCATAAAGTTATCTGGCTTCGTTGTGATAATGAAACCTTCTTCGGATGATTCCAGATTATCTGCATCAACTTCCATAACCAATTCCATCATTTCGTCTTCACTTTTACCAATGCTGGCAGGATACATAATTTGACCGACATGCGAAAACATAAATACGACCGAGCCCTCTTCCCCCATATTACCGCCATTTTTAGCAAAAATATTGCGGATTTCTGGTACTGTTCTGCGTGGGTTATCGGTCAAAGCCTCTACAATCACAGGAACGGCATTTGGACCATAACCTTCGTATCTCACTGCAACAAAGTTATCTGTATTTGATCCAGATGCCTTTTCAATTGCGCGTTTAATATTGTCATTTGGCATAGAACTTTTGCGTGCCTGCAAAATAGCCAAACGCAATCTGGGGTTATTGTCTGGGTTCTTATCACCCAATTTCGCCGCCATAGTTATTTCACGTGCCAGTTTTGTAAACAAACCGCTACGCGCTGCATCAACCAATCCTTTTTTGTGTTGGATGTTGTGCCATTTACTGTGTCCACTCATATTTGACCTTTTGATTATTTTAGATTAAAATTACCCTAAAAGGATAACAAATGATTGGCAAATTGCAAGGTGTAATTGATTATATAGGTGACGGATACGTCATTTTGATGACAGGCGGTGTTGGGTACAAGGTCTATACACCAGAATTCCTGACACCAAAAGCAACTGTATCGTTATGGATTGAAACAATTGTCCGCGAAGATTCGATTCGTTTATTTGGTTTTTCAACCCTCGCTGCCCAAAACCTGTTTAACCAATTGACAACTGTTTCTGGCGTTGGACCAAAGGTTGCATTGGCAATCATGGGCACGATTAAGACCGAAACATTGATGTCTGCAATTGCAACTGGGGACGCAAAAACAATCGCGACAGCCCCAGGGGTTGGTAAAAAAGTTGCTGAAAAAATCATTGTTGAATTAAAGAATAAAATGGGTGGCTCCAATTTTGATTTTGGAACCGACAGCGGTGTCTTACCTGATTTGCTGTCTGCATTGGAATCTTTGGGCTATCGCCGTATGGATATTGTTGATATGGCACAAAAATTGGTATCAAATAATCCAGATGCAGACGTTGCAAAACTGGTCCCAATTGCATTAAAAGAAATAAGTGGTAATAAATAATGAATAATTGTGAAACAATTTTTGCGCTGTCCAGCGCGCATGGTAAAGCCGGTGTAGCGGTTATTAGAATCAGCGGAAACGATTTGGGTTCTTTGTTTGAACGCATAATAAATAAAAACGAACACACACCGCGTCATGCTTATTATACAAACCTGCAAGACGACAATGGCGATTTAATTGATAACTGTATCGCAATTTATTTCAATGCACCCTATTCTTTTACTGGCGAAGATGTAATTGAAATATATTCGCATGGTGCACCCGCAGTTATAAATAAAATCTTTGATTGGTTGCGTTCCAAAAAATGCAGAATTGCAGAACGTGGCGAGTTTTCACGACGTGCTTTTTATAACAACAAAATGGATTTGACTGACGTTGATGGATTGATTACTTTGCTGGACGCACAAACAGATAAACAGCGTCAATCTGCATTACGTTCTATGACTGGCGCTGATTCCAAAATATATAATAATTGGCGCAATCAAATGATTGAGATATCCGCGTATGCAGCGGCTATCTTGGATTATAGCGAAGATGATTTACCAAAAAATCTGGATACAAAAATCATAGATAAAACAAAAAATCTGTTATCAGAACTGAACAACGCGGTTGATGGTTTTCGTGGAACGCGCGCTCTGCGTAATGGTTTCAATATTGTTTTGGTTGGTGAAACAAATGTCGGTAAATCGTCTATATTTAACAAATTGGTTGGTTCCAATCGTGCGATAGTTTCTGACATAGCAGGCACTACACGTGATGTGGTTTCCCAACAAATTGAAATCGATGGATATCTGGTCAACCTGTCCGATACAGCAGGAATCCGGGAAGCAACCGATACAATTGAAAAAATCGGAATTGAACGCACACATAATGAAATTGAAAACTCAGACTTGATTATACATGTATATAATGAGATACCAAAACAAATAAATAATGACGAAATCACAGTTATAAACAAATCAGATTTAATTAAAAATAAAACAAATAAAAACGTTATCTATACATCTGTGAAAACAAATGATGGTTTTGATAAACTGATGACTGCAATCAAAGATAAAATGCATGAATTGATGGCTGGCGCCGAATCGCGCGTTGCAATAAACGAAAGAACATTTGAATTATTAACAAATGCTATAAACGAATTAAATATTGCAACGAATAAATACAGCGGAAATTATGATATATTTGCTGAACATGTACGACATGCAGCAGATTTTATCGGCAAAATCTTGGGCATAATAACAACCAGCGAAATCGCCGATGCTACGTTTTCAAGATTGTGTTTGGGAAAATAAATCTCTATACAAAAACCGGCAATGCCGGTTTTTGTTTTTTAATTAAATAGAATTATTCCTTTCTATCTGGATATTGACCGTCAATCAAATTCTGACGAACAATATGATGTTTGACCTTTTGCGTACTGGTTATTGGCAAATCATCAGTTGTCATTGCAAAATGGGTCACCCATTTATACGATGCGATTTTTTTATTCGCAGATGCTACTTCTTGGGCCAACTTGTCCATTGTCATTTCTGGTGTGACCTGGAACACCGCATAAGTGACCGTTTTATCTTTAACCTTATGCTCAAACACAGCAACATTTTTCACACCGTCTATTTCCATATATAATGCTTCTAATTCGTCTGGATAAACGTTTTTGCCAGAATCCAAAACGATAACTTGTTTTTTACGACCTGCAAAATGCAATTCACCATTTTTATCCATAAACACCATATCGCCAGTATTAAAGAACCCGCGATCATCAAAAACTTCTGCATTAACAGTTGGATTGTTCAGGTATCCGCCAAACACCTGATGCCCACGCAACCATAAAACACCAACACCATTTTCATCTTTATCACGAATTTCACATTCGTTATTTGATGTCGGTCCACCAACAGAATAAGCCAATCTTTTGCTGGTCGGTTTTGATATACAAATTGGTCCCACAGTTTCAGTTAAACCATATCCCTGAATAAATGCTAAACCAAGCGATTCATAGAAGTTTTCAACCTCTGGCTTGGTCGCTGCACCACCAGCAATCAGCAATCTGGCACGACCACCAAATATCTCTAGTAATGGCTCTTGAACTTTACGAACAAAGAAAGACAAACCCATATCCTGTAAAGTTTTTTGGTTATTCAGAATGAACGATGCAACGCGCCATTTTTTCTGGGCCTTCATATTATCCATAATTTTGTTACGGAATAATTCCCATATACGAGGGACCGCAGGTATAACATGTGGCTTGAACGTCTTGAAATCGTCCAAGATATATTTTGGATTGATTGTCGGCTGTAATACCAAACCACCACCAAAATGTATTGTCGCCAGAATACCAATTGAAAAACCAAATATATGATATAACGGCAAAAAGCCGTACATAATATCCCCAGAATGATAATATTCAGACATATCTTCCAAAGAATTCGCACACTCAATCAAATTGAAATGCGTTAAAGGAACAACCTTTGGCGTTCCTGTTGAACCAGATGTGAAAGACATCAAAGCAACATCTGTGGTCTCAGACGGGAAAGCGCGCAAATCATAATCTATGTCACCATCTTTTCTGGTTATATCAAAGAAAGTAAACTTATCCGTTTTATAAAAAAATGAAGGTTCAGCACAAACGAATTTGCACCCTGCTATCTCTGTCATATTATCATATTCAAACGGTGTCAGATTTGTATCCAACATCAAAACTGTTCCACCCAAATACCATATTGCAAACAGAGTTAAAGGAAACTGAGGCAAATTGTGTGATAATATACCAACAATATCACCTGCTTGGACGCCCGCATCACGCAAAGTCGCAGCGCGCGCGCGCACCTGGGTCACGAATTGCGAATAAGTCACACCTTCGCGAACCAAGAAAAGATTTTCAGGCCATTGATTTGCTGCATTTTCCAACTTTTGATACATATTCATATTGTGCCAACCTTTATTTCTTTATTTATTCATGTCTGTCTGGATATTTTCCATCAATCAACCATTGACGAACAACATGATGCTTGATTTTTTGTGTACTTGTCACAGGTAAATCTTCCGTTGTCATCGCAAAATGTGTCACCCATTTATATGAGGCAACTTTTTTGTTTTTTTCTGCAACTGCCGCAGCCAATTTTTCCATTGTCATACCGTCTTCCACAGAAAACACACCGTATGCAACAGTTTTACCTTTGACCTCGTGTTCGAACACAGCGACATTTTTAACACCAGGGATTTCGATAAACAAGCCTTCCAATTCATCTGGATAAACGTTTTTACCAGAATCCAAGACGATAACTTGTTTTTTACGTCCTGCAAAATGATATTCGCCGTTTTTATCAATGGATACCAAGTCACCAGTACAGAAGAAACCGTTTTTATCAAAGCATTCTTTGTTGGCTTCTTCATTATTCAGATAACCACCGAATACTTGGTCGCCACGAACCCACAACATACCGATACCATTTTCATCAGCATTACGGATTTCACAGCAACTGCCACCCAGTGGTGCACCAAATGCAAATGGAACACGCTTTTTTACAGGTTTAGAGCAACAGATTGGTCCAACTGTTTCCGTCATACCATAACCCTGAACAAACGCGATACCCAACTTGTTATAGAAATTTTCAACTTCTGGCTTGGTTGCTGCACCACCTGCAACCATACAGCGAACCTTTCCACCAAACACAGAACGAATTTGATCTAGCACTTTATCAACCAATTTACCAAGTCCTATTGTACGCAAAGTTTTTTGGTGATTCATAATAAATGATACCAAACCCCATTTCTTCTTGGCCTTGATACCATCAATAATTTTCTTGCGGAAAATTTCGAACAACTTTGGAACCGCAGGAATAATTTGTGGTTTATATGTAGCAAAATCTTGCAAAATCGCATTTGGATTGATTGTTGGTTGTAACAAAATGCTCATCCCAAAATGCATAGGTGCCAAGAAACCAACTGCAAAACCAAAAACGTGATACAAAGGCAAGAAAGCATACATAGT
Organism: Candidatus Enterousia sp.; assembly: GCA_045634865.1. Classification (GTDB taxonomy): domain Bacteria; phylum Pseudomonadota; class Alphaproteobacteria; order Rs-D84; family Rs-D84; genus Enterousia. The sequence goes on along the minus strand of JAZRBB010000003.1, from coordinate 148,852 downwards.
TTCACCATTGCGTAAAAACATATTTAATGTTTCCAGACCTTCTGAACAAGAAACCAAGTTTTTATGTGTCAATGGCACAATTTTTGGTGTTCCAGTAGAACCAGATGTAAACGATAATGTCGCAATATCATCATCTTTCAACTTATGTTGTTTAACCTCTGCGCCTTCTTTATCTTTGGTTTCAATATCAAAAAACTCGAAATTTTTGGTTTTATAAAAGAAAGACTTTTCTGCAACAACCATTTTACAGTCTGTCAATTTGGTCATATTATCGTATTCTTCTGGTGTCAGATTTGTATCCAATAACAACACCCTGCCCCCCAAATACCAAATTGCAAATAAACTGTAAATAAACTGTGGCAAGTTATGCGACAACACACCAACAGTATCGCCAGCCTTGACCCCAGCATTTGCCAAAGATGCAGCACGCGCCTTGATATATTTTGGCAAATCACCAAAAGTAATATTTTCACGTACCAAGAAAAGCATATTGCTGTTTTTCTTGATATTTTGTTCTAACAAATCATACATTGTCATTTTATTTTGTCCTTTGTTTATATATCACGAACACCATGTCTATCTAGACATCAAAATAAAGCATTTGTAAATAAATTCATTATCTTGTATTAAATGTTCTTAACATAAAATCCTTGTTGTTTTTATATTGGACAAGGGGTATTATAGTATTACAAAACAAAGATTGCAAATATGAAAATACTTACATTAAATATAAATTCTATACGCGCCCATATTGAAAGTTTTATGGATATATTGAAAAATGGCGAATATGACACAATTTTGGTCCAAGAATTAAAGGTCGAAAACGCCAATTTCCCGTATAATCTGCTGGACGATTTTGGGTATAATATAAAGGTATTTGGTCAAAAATCTTGGAATGGCGTTGCTGTTTTCTCTAAATATTCAATTGAAGATACTGTTCTGGGCATGCCAACTTATCCAGACACAAATGCCAGATTTTTAGAATGTGTTATTGATGGCCGTATCAGAATTATAAATGTATATATGCCAAATGGCGATTGTATCGAATCGCCAAAGTTTCCATATAAATTGGATTGGATGAACGCTTTTACAAAATATATCGAACAATATATTGATTCCGAAGAACCAGTGATAATTGGTGGCGATTACAATGTTGCAATCACAGATAAAGATATTTGGAACCCTAAAAACTATATTGGCTCTTCTATCTCTGCGCCTGCCGCACGTGAAATTATGCAACAATGGTTAAATATGGGATGGACTGACACATGGCGTCATTTACACCCCGATGAAATCGGGTACACATGGTATGGCTATCGCGGACGTGATACAGTTGGTAATAACCAAGGCTTAAGGCTGGATTATTTTCTGTGTAATAAAACTGCTATAAAAATGGTTAAGAACTGCGAAATAGATATGTCGCCACGCTTGGCAGAAAAACCAACAGACCACTGCGGTCTGATGGTCGATATAAAAAACTAATCTCTGATTCTGGCCAAATCATCCCATTCATGATATTTGTCACCGACAGATTCGCGGTATTCGTATTCTGCGACAGTATTTCCGCTGTATTGCCCAAATAATTCTTTGACTTTCTGAACAGTATTATCAATCATTTCTTGCGCAACAGAATCCGAATATTCTAACAAATCTAAATCACCGTTTTTCAATTGTAAAAATTGTAAAATCGGCGTCATAGACACATCCGTCATTTTAATAGGAAATCCACCTGATTGCATTATATAACCTTCCAAAGGCAATTGTGGCATAGTTCCGTCCAGCAGTTGTTTTTTTGTTGGGGCACTTCCTGTTTTGATATCCATCACAATACCATTCCAAATTATATCAGCACGCGCACGAACGTTACGCCCTGCTATACACACAGAACCTGCGACTTCCTTGGTTCCACCGGATTTAAGATGTTCTTCTATGAATGGTGCAATTTCACAAAATCTTTTGTGCCAAAAATAAAATAAAATCGAATTTTTATCCAAAATTTGTTTTGCCCGTAAATCCATTTCACGAATTAAAACTTCAGCATCAAATGTTTTTGCGTTTTCTATCGTTTCATGAACCAGATTTCCAAAATTACGCGCATCCGGCAAAATCCAATAATCGTCGATTGGGCGCAATCTTAAAATATGTCGTGCATAAAAAGCGTATGGATTATGTATCAATAATTCAAGTTCTGTCACATAAACATCAGTCCTGTCAATCGGTGGCGTTGGCGCAGAATAATCCAAAGGTTTTGATTCAATATCATCGCGTTTCCGCACAGATTCTAAAATGTCTTTGCCGTCTTTTATATCCCCAACCGCCACACGCACACGCGATAAAAATCTGGATTCTGTTGTTAAGTTTCCACCAGATTGTTTGCTACGCAACCAATACACCTCTGCCCCACAAGACAAATTCATAAAATCAAGTGCCATCAAAGAAACCTTGCGATTTGGAGATGGCAAACCAATCTTGTTTGCTATTGCACGTGGCAACCAAGCATTTTCATAGCCAATGGACGGAAACATACCTTCATTCAAACCAGTCAACAAAACAACATCTGCAGTTTGCATACGCGATTCAATTGTTCCCAACACGCACACATGACAGTTTTCTGGAACATTTGGTCTAATTGAAACCGCACCAATCGCATCTGCAACAAAAGCACGCGCATCATGAATCCCCAAAACTATTCCATTAGCACACAAAATATCAGACAATTTTTTTATCGCCATCCAAATTGGAACATCTGCATCATTATCTGTATTAAACATAGGTTGAAAAACATTTTTATCGTTTTCATCAACAAAACTAACCAACATATTGAAAATATTATAATCAGCCTTGGCATACAATTTTTCATATTCAGATTGATTATTTTCAATCCAAAAATCAAATAAATTCAGAATTGCGCGTCCAACATCAGTCATATTTCCAGATATGCCAGATGAAAAATCTGCACCTATATTTAATCGCGCCATTTCAGATTTTATTCTTTGATTTCCTGCTGCATCAGGCGTAATAATTAAAACAGATTTATTGCCCAATACAGCGCGTTTTGCGATGTTTGCAGCGACAGAGGCTTCTTCACTTTCGCGCGCACATTCTATTAAAACACAATTATTTAATGTATCTGAACAATGTTGACCTGAATTCCCGAATGCAATATTCATGATATCCATACAACCGCTATTCCCAACATCTATTGTCTCAACATCATCAACAGACAAACCAATGTGCTCTAGAAATTTATATTCTGAATTATATGGATTTGTGTCCAACATAAAATCTTCTGACACCCCAGATATACGACCAGATAAAATTATTTTTCCATTTTTTCGTTTTGCAACCTCTGCCATTAAATCTGCCGTAGCCGGCACAGATGCCGTAGAACCACATACCACAACCAATTTATAATTATCTAATTTTTTTATCCATGAACGAATATCACGATTACGTTTAGCACTAACGGTTATTTTGTCTGTTGGCAATTGTTTTAATATATCTAATATTCTTGCTTTGTTTTGGAAATGCGTTGCATATTTATCATCTATCAATGATGACCAATTTATATCATAAATACTTACACCTTCGTTTTCCAAATAATCTTGCATACGGACGAAATCGTGGGCTATGGGCAATGCAGTTGATATGTTGGCAACATTTGCATCCATTGATAACAGTTTAGATAATATTACTACGCGTTCTTGGTTTGATATTGTATCTGGCGCATATTCTTCATCAGCAACATCTTCTGGACCAGAACCCAAAGGCACTAAAAGCGGTAAAATCACAGCATGGCCAACTTTATCAACAATCATACGTTCAGCGCTGCGTACAGCACGTCTACTGGGCAAAAAAATTAGAACACGTGACAAATCGTCGCTGTATTGCGAAATCATATTCCACAATGCGTCCAGCATATATACCGGATTAGAAACATTAAAAACATTATTATTTGATGCCAATAATATTCCTTATATCTTCCAAACCATACTTCTTTTCTGCAGACGTTTCCAATACTTGTTCCACCATCGCAGGATGATTTTCGTGTGATATAATTGTCTGAGATTTTTCGCGCACCCGCTTGTCTTTTTTTGTATAAACAACCTGATAGCAAATGCCATTGTTATCACAAAAAGCCATCAAATCTAAATCTGAATCTTTAACCCCAATGCGCGAATCAATCAATATAAACAAACGACGCAATTGGGAACGGTTTAATAAATATTCTTCCAACCTGTTTAACCAACGCACAGCCTCTTCTTTGGATACACGCGCATAACCGTATCCAGGCAAATCAACAATCATAATTCTGTCATCAACATTAAATAAATTCAGACTTTGTGTACGTCCAGGTGTATTAGATGTTCGTGCCACAGGTTGTGCAACAATCGCATTTATGAGTGACGACTTACCCACATTACTGCGCCCAACAAAAGCATATTCAGAAAACTGCGTATTCGGCAGAGATTCTACTGTTTCAAAAGAACCAACAAATTTTATCATTATTTATTCACCAATTTTTTATATGCTTCTTTTTTTGATATACCTGCCCGCGCAGCCAATGATGCTGCTGCAGATTTTGTTGACCCAGATACAATATCATTAACTATTTCGCTGATTTCTTCATCAGACATTTTTTTATCTGGCGCAGGTGCAACCACGATAACTATTTCACCACGCGGCGGTTCGATATTCACTAAATCAGCCGGATAGCCAATTATTGTTTCTTCATGAATCTTTGTAATTTCACGCACAATTGCAATCTGACGCTCTGGCATAACTGTTGCTAAAACTTTGATTGTGTTCATAATCCGATTCGGACTTTCATAATAAACAATCGTGTGACGAATTTTGTTATCTTCGCGTACTTTTTTTTCATCAAAGAAACCGCAAAAAGTAAATCTATCTGTTGGAAACCCAGATAAAACCAGCGCAGATATTACAGCAGTAGCCCCAGGAACAACGAATACATCAACCCCTGCCCCACGCGCAGCACGCACCAAACGAAACCCTGGGTCGCTGATACCAGGCATACCCGCATCACTAACTGTCGCAATCGACATACCATCGCGAATTTTTTGAACCAAAGACTCAACAATATTTTTTTCGTTATGTTCATGACAAGACACAACCTTGGTCTTGATGTCAAAATGCTTGGCTAACTTTGCAAACACGCGCGTATCTTCGGCTGCAATTAAATCAACAGAACGTAAAACTTCTATCGCACGTGGCGACATATCAGATAAATTTCCAATTGGTGTTCCAACAACATAAAGCCCTGATTGCATTTTGTATCCTTTTATAGTAGAATAATAACATATAAAAAATAGGTTTTTCAATGCATATGAATAAATTTTTGTTTTTTATCGGTGTTTTGCTTACGTTGGCGGGCTGTGGTGGCACTAAATCAGGTCATTGGTATGGCGAATATGATGAATCGGCTGTATCTATGCCACAGAATGTTCGCGATGCATATCTGCAATCTACATCACTTTATGGTTCAGATGACGGCGGACGCAATGCAAATATTGCTGTATTATTACCTATGACTGGCGAATCAAAGGCAACTGGAAACGACATAAAAACATCTATTGAAACAGCGTTTTTACAAAAAACAAAACCAAACGTAAAAATATCTTTCTATGATTTATCTGGCGACAAAATGAAACGCAATACAATTTTGCAAAATGTTGTTGCCACAAATCCAGACATAATTATCGGACCATTATTCGCAGACGACACAAAAACTCTGCGCGATATTAAACCAACCCGTATGCCAGTACTGTCATTTACTTCTGACGTATTGTCATTGGGCAACGGGGTCATGACTATGAATATCGTCCCAAGCCAGAGCATCGAAACCATTGTTCAACAAATGCAAAAAGACGGGGCGCAAAATATAATTGTACTGGCGCCAAATAATACATCTGGCAAAGTGATGGCATCTGTCGCAAATCAAACCACGGATTTATACAACATAAATATCAATGGCCTGTTCTATTATGATTCTGGAAATTCAGATTCTATCAAAGATGTCGCAATGCGTGCCTCGATGCATAACACCAGAAAGGCAGTGAACACACGCGCACGTGAAATATTATCTGACATTTTGACCAAGGAAAAAAATATCCCAAGCAACACCAGATATAGTTTATATAAACAATTGGAAAAGATTTCACGAAATGAAACCACTGGAAAACTGCCGTATGACGCAATTTTATTCCTGGGTGACGGCGAAGATTCCAAGGCTTTGATATCCTTCTTGCGATATTATGGTGTTGGCAATCGTGATGTCGCATTATACGGAACAACATTGTGGCAGCATTCTGATATCGCATCTGATTTTGCAATGAGTGGTGCCAAATACGCAACCTTGCCTGAAATATCCGAAGAATTCGATAATATGTACACATTGGTTGCTGGTAAAAAACCTGATTATTTGGCTGCATTTGGATATGACGCGACTAATCTAGCACTTGGTATGTTATATTCTTCTAAATCAGAAACAGCATATTTATTGGACCCCAGCGGTTATATCGGTTCAAACGGTGTCTTTCGTATTCAGCCGTCTGGCGAATCGGAACACGCTTTGCGTATAATGTCACTAAACGGTTCCGGAACACCAAATATATTCCAAGAAGCACCAACAAACTTCCTGAAACCGCTGTATAGCGTTCATATTTCTGAATTACAATCTGTCCCTGAAAAACCAATTGCAACAAAAGGGATAAACCCTGGCGATTACATAACAATACCTGAAAATCTGCGTAAAAAAGCAGAATATAAAACAAAACCGTTAGGTGCAAATTATATATCTGAAACCCAAGAAATTGCGGACAACAACGAACCAATTCAGATTTATGCATCTGACGATGATGAAACAATATCAAACCCTGATTGGTCACCTATAAAATTAGACCATGTATCTCGCGAATATATAGATAGTGTAGAGGTATCAGAATAAACACTTGCGTTTATAAAAAAATAAGATATAATCAGGTGGCCTAAAGAATTATAGCGAGCATAGTTCAAAGGCTAGAATGCAAGCCTTCCAAGCTTGAAATGAGGGTTCGATTCCCTCTGCTCGCACCACGGGTTTTGGTTATCGCGTGCCAAAGCACACGATTACAAAAATCCAGTGTCATGTCGTAGCAACCTGTTACACAAGGTGTGATTGGCGAAGGCGGACAAAAATAAAAAGTTTCGGGCGCGCGCCGGAGTCGGAGAGCCGGGGCAGACTGTAAATCTGTTGTCTTTGACTGAGGTGGTTCGACTCCACCCGCTCCCACCAAAAACACCAACCAACCCTTGCGGTTGGTTTTTGTTTTTGATTGAGTGGTTTGTGGTGGTCGGCCATACAAACGAAGTTTGTCTGGTTCGAAAATAAGTAGATTTGGCAAGTAATAACGCAGCCAAATCGTCACGTTTTACGCATAGGCATTTATGCCGAGCGAGTCCACCCGCCAAGTCTTGTCAGATAATAAAAAAGATACACCGCACCTTTAAAGTGCGGTTTTCTTTTAGATTTTATACTGTTCGGGCGGTTCGAAAATATCATATACGAAAAACACTAATTTTTATCAACCTTCGAACAAAGATTAAAAAGTATAACAACGAATTTGACGGCCTTCCTCATCGTATAAAACGGATGAAGCATTGCTCATATATAAAATTTGAAAATTCGGGTTATCCAAAGTATATCCTGCCGCTTCGGCCCAATCATATTCTTGGATTGCTTTCTTTTTTGCTGCCACGTTATCGCTGTCATCAATTAGCTGACAATTTATTCTTATCCAATTTTCATCATCGTAAGCAACGATACAGACATTGTTATTTGTCGCGATTTGTTTTGACACGTTTTTCTTTTTGTTTGTTATTACATATATTTTCCCATCATGCAAGAATGGGTCGCCAAACGGACGTAAACTTGGTTTGTTGCCATCAATAGTAGCCAAGAAGTTTACTTGTGTATTTTCTTTTAAGAATTTAAATGTTTCGTTCATTTGTTTGCACCGTCTTTTATATTTTTTTGATGATTTCTTTTATATTACCACTTATAATTTTCCACTCGTCTATGGTTTCAAAACCTATTTTTTTATACCAATTGTACGGAAATCCGTTTTCGTCTTCATATGTATGCGCCTCTAATGTGGTCGCATTATATTTTTCTATAGCATGTTTGAACAAAGCTTTGAATAATGATTTTGCTATACCCTTACGTTGATATGATGGCAACACAAAAACTTCACCATCTTCCAAATGATTACCATCCCACCAAGGTTTTAAAACTGACATAATAACACCGACAGGCTTATCATCGTCATACGCAACGAAAAACAAATCTTTATTTTGGTTATAAAAATACTGAAATAATTCAACCGCTTTTTCTTTAGTCCATTTTTCACCAAGCACAGAATTAGCATAATAATCCGCATAATAACTGGCAATAACAGCCATATCTTTTTCGTTTTTTAAATTATCAATAGTTATCATATGTTCTCCTTTTATTAATTAAGATTTATTATAATTACATTTTACGAACATTCAACAACCATTTATATGTAAATTCTTTCACCCGTTGCATTAAATCCGCAAACTGTTGTTTATTTTCTGCTCGATTAATGCAAGCATACTCCCACCACGAAAAATTGTTAGCCCGCACAAAAAAGTGCGGGCTTAAAATTTTTCAGTGCCACGCCGTAGCATTGTTCAAGACAAAAGAAAACAATTCACAATTAGCGGCGTAGGCGGGCAAAATAATCAAATCACACCACACCTATTTTTTCTATCATCGAATAATCTTACTTCTTAACACATGATTTAATTATCATGTACAATATTATCATATTGAATATCAAAGTAATAATGTTAAATAACACTATCTGAAATGAATGTAGGTATACACCATAAAGAATCCAAAAAATCAAACCTATGCAATATATGATATACATATACAAGGACAAACCTGATACATTTTTTGTAACAATAGATTTTATTGCCTGTGGTAAAAACGCAAGAGTTGTGCATATACCAGATAAATAGCCTATGATTTCGCCCCAAAAACTGTTCATAAAATCCCCATTTAACTTATACTAATTGTTATTCATTGTAATATACAAACACCAAAGAAACCGCCGCACAGGCGGTTTTATTACATCTGTTCGTTCGCCCAAGTTTTCAATTCTGCCCCTGATACGTCTACAGGAAAACGTTTACCGGTTAAAACCTTTGCACCTGGCGCCAAAGCCTGTATATTTGCAGCCGCTTCATCAGTATTTGGTGTGCTACCTGACGTAGCAAAAGGAATAATTGTTTTTCCATCAAAATTATAACTGCCGATGAATGTATTTATTATGGCTGGTTCACGTCCCCACCAAATTGGGAAACCAACAAATACAGTTTTATATTGTGCAAAATCTTTTATTTTCGATGCGATTACTGGTCTGGAATTTTTATCAGCCATTTCAATTGAAGAACGACTTTTATCATTACGCCAATTCAAATCATCAGCCGTATAAATTTGTTCTGGTTCGATTGCAAACAAATCTGCATCTATTTCTTTTGCTAATTTTTCCGCCACAGATTTGGTATTCCCAGTGGCACTGAAATACGCAACCAGCACCCTATCCGATTTTGTTGTATGTGTCCGCACAACCGCAAAAACACCAAGAATTGCAATAATCACAGCCAATACATATAATAAACTTTTCATCTTATTTCTCCTTTTGCTTTCACACATTATATCATAAAAAACCCGTCAATTCGACGAGTTTTTTATTTTGATCTTATATCTCGCATTTGTTTAATAAACTTTATCGAACGGCTACGCATATCTTTGGCGACATTATCTGGAATAATAAAATGCCGAACATTATCGTACACCTTAACACTTGCCTGAACGCCATCAACAAACGGCACGTTTTCAGGCTTTTGTGAATTAAAGACTTTGCACCATTTTTCAACATCAGACACCGGCGCAATCTTGTCATCTGAACCAACAAAAAAGCGAACCCCGGTATTTCCAAGGAGATTGTGCTTGCTCATCGCATTTGCGTGATTTTTATAAAAATCTTTTATCAAAAACTTTGCTGATGGGCTTACAGGGATTTTCAACAACTTCAATGTCAAACTCGGTATCAACTTTAACAATAATGACCAGCGCTTAAATCTATCCAAAACAAATGGGGATATCAAAGCCATAGATTCAGGCGAAATAATATTTTGTTCCAATGCCATCAAAGAAATAATCGCACCATAACTGTTTGCTGCTATGGCAATATGCTGGGTATCAACCTTATCCGCCAAAGTCAAAGCATAATTCCAAACTGTTTGTAAATCTTTGATGCCCGAAGAAAAAGTAATCTCTGCTATATTTCCATCACTTTTGTTTTGTTTTTCACCATGTCCCATAAAATTAAACTGCAACGTAGAAAAACCTGCATCTTGATAATCCGCAGCCAACTTTTGCTGGGTATCTTTATCCATATGAGAATGCAAACCAGTCACGATGATAACCAATTGATGATGCGCATTCACATGTTGTGGATGAACGAGCCTCAATCTGATACGCCTTTTTTCTTCTGAAACTTGTAACCAGAATTCTGTTTTACTCATAATCTGCATCACCAAAACTGTATTTTTATCTGACTTCTTGTCTTGCGTTATTTTTATTTAACATACTTTTTTCAATATTAGAAATCAAATCTTCTTCTGTTTTTCCGTATACACTGAATCTTGTATTGCCCATTGGCTGAGCCATACAACCAACCAATTGATAGTTGATATCATAAACTTCATATACAAACCAAGTCTGATCCGTGACAGTCTTTACATGTAAAAACTTTTTATGTTGTATAGAATTCATTTTGTTTTCTCTTTGTTTGTCCAAACCTTTACAAGTATAGCACCACGTTTTTTTGCGTCAAGACGTTTATTGAGACACAACGCACAATTATCCTTGTATTTTATTCATTGTGTTGATAATATTCCTGTCAAGAGCACAAAATGTATAGAATACCATTTCTTATTGGACAAATATTATCTTATTTTGTTCCCGGGACCCACGCCAGACGTCGGGTTCGCGGTATGGTGAATCGATTTTTTTTCTATATACCTATTGCGCATTTTATAAAAAAAATATATGGCGAAAAAGCAAAACAAATTCGCTTTGTTCGTCAAATCAACATGAACCGCGCAACCTTTGTTGTAAACAACAGATATTATGTAAAAATATTTCGCAACGTGTCTATAAGCAGGCTATATGCATATAAATATCTTTTGGATTTTATCAGACCACGTCTTGATATGCATATTCCAAAAATTTTCATTGCAAAACATATTTCTATGTATGTAGCAGACACCCTGCCCGGCACAATTCTTTGTAATTGCGATAAATCACAAGTCTTAAAACACGAAAGAAAGATAAAATCCCAAGTTATAAATATGATAAATGCACTGAAAGCAATTCGCCCACAAACAATACTAAATTACGAAATGTTCACCGTTGAATTGCAACCTCAACACATTCAACCAAAAGTAAAAGTAAATAAGAACTCGGTATTGGCCCACAACGATTTGAACGCAAGCAATATACTGCTAGATGATAAATTTAATGTTATCAGCATTATCGATTGGGATTCTTTGTCTATTGTCCAGGATCCTGATGCAGACATTGAAAGTTTTGAACGATTATGGTCAATCTATAAACAATCAAACAAGTAAATCATATTTGCGAAAATAACCAAGGATATAAAGATGTATAAGTTTTCTGTTTTACGCCAAGTTTCAGCAACCATAGCAGGCTTATTTGGTACGACACGTGAATCACGCAGATTGAAACGCGATAAAATTAAATTCCATGGTCTGATTGAAACGGTAGGTCAAAATAGATTACCACGTGAAAAATATGCAAAGCGTATTCCGATATCTTTTTGTTTTGATGCGCGCGGTTGTAAGTTAGCAGCGGTATCAATAAAATCTTTGCTGGACGCATCATGCGGACGCTGTGATTATGATATTTATTGCGTTGTGACCGATAATGTTGATAAACCACTCCAAGATATAATAACAAACATAGTTGATAATTCAGAATCCAAGGTTTATTTCTTGAACGGCAATCATGATTTTGATAAATCTTATCGCGCAGAATGGCCGGTTGCAGTATGGTACAGACTAATGTTGCCAAAATTATTGCCGAACATTGATAAAATTATATATGCAGATATTGACATAATATTCTGTAACGACTTGATTGATATATATGAACTAGATATGGGAACAAATATTGTTGCAGGCGTTCCAACACAAAAAAACGGATATATAAATTCAGGCTTTTTAGTTATGGATTTGGCAAAGATTCGCATGGAACAAATTTATGAAAAATGGATAAGCGCTTCGCAATCTGAAAAATATGAAAACCCAGATCAAGATTGCTTGAACTATACACTTGAAAACCGTAAATTATTTTTACCAGTGAAATATAATTTCCAGGCACGCTTGGGCTCACGAATATTCCAAATGTATTCTGAAATAGAACTTGATGACTTGAAACACAATTTGGTAGTAATGCACTATTCTAATTATATCAAGCCATGGGGCAATGTCGGTGCACGCCCAATATATTCAGAAATATGGTGGAATACCGCCCACAAAACAGGTCTGTTTGAATAACAATTATTCCAAAGTGTTACATTTTCCACACACCCGAAAAAAGATTTTATAAAACATTTTGCAAAATAATATTTTGTTTGTGTGCCTTTTTATGATATAATATCAATAAGCTTAAATGTAGGAGTTCACAAATGAAACCACAATTTTTGATTATTTTTGGTGTATTCTTTGGCTTTGTATCTGTTGCAAACGCTGCGCTGGTCGTAAAAAACGATACCGCGAACAAGTATGCACAAGAAATGCAAGAATATAATGAAATGACCCTGGAAGATGCACGAACAATACAAATATTGGAAAACGATATTCGTATATTGGATGCAGAAATTAAAAAGTGTGAGAAGTCCAAGAAAGGTTGGATTGCTGGTACAGTGATTGGCAGTGCGGGTGTTGCTGCGACTGGTATTGCTGCAATTGTTCAAGGTGTTCAAATCAGCAAGGCAAAAGATGAAAAGAAAAAGCTTGAAAAAGAAACAAAAGAATTAAAGCAAGAAAACGCCGCGCCTAACCAATAAACGGGTCTGATACCATGAAGAAAGCAATTATATCCAGTTTGATTTTGTCTTTGATTCCGGGCTTTTGTCTTGGGGTTAATGATCGTATTTATAAATTGATGCAGGAAAAGCAAGCCAAGATGGAAAAACTGGAAAAGTGCCAGGGAACAACCAAAAATCTGAAAATCGCAGGCTTATCAACGTTGGGTATAACGGCAGTTGGCGTTGGTGCAAATATTGCAGAGGCTGTGGTATTAAATGATTATAAATCCGATGTAGCCAAGGCGAAAGATGCGCGCGATGCACAACAAAAGATTAAAGATGATCGTTTGGCAAAATTGGCTAAAGGGCAAGATGCAGACATCATACAAAATAGAGAAACAGAAAAAGAAGTTGAACCAGAATCTGTTGAAGCCCCAAAAACAACAATAACAAATAATGATGTTTCTGATGTTTTTGATACAGAGCAAGCATGCCAAGAATCATGTAAAACATCTACTGGTTGCTTCTCTTTAACGTCTACAAATAAATGGACATGTGTTTCGGACTTGCCGAACAATGTGAGCATCGCGAATTATAGACCGTTTGTAAATGTATTAGATTGTATGGAATATTGTGCTGAAGATTGCGAAATGGTTAATACCAGTCTGTACAGATGCTATAAATCAAAGGCCCAGGCAGAGAAAGAAAAACCTGTTGATAAAGAAGATGCTTTGGTTCCAGTTTTATTGAAAGATTTAGAGCAGAAAGAAACTGCTAAACAAGTTGGTGATAATCCAGATCTTGTACAGGAAAATTCGGACGATCAGGTGCCTGTTAATGTGTATGAAGTACGTAACGCAAACGGTAATACGGTGGCAAGTATTGAAGCTGATAACAGTGTCAATGTTGCTGGGCAAAATGTGGGAAAGCTTAATGATGGTAGTTGTCGACATAGTGAACAAGATGTTGCGAATGTGGTTAAAGAAGTAAACTCAATAAGAGATATTGTGAAACGAGGTGTAGCTATAGCTAATAGGAATCAGGCATGGACATATGGACCATGTTTTGAACAATATGGCTATGTTGTAGATTTTGAAAACGTGGTTATAACCAAGAAAAAATAAAGAGGCAAAACGGTGAAAAAATATTTTACATTTGGTTTGATGATGTCTTTGATGTCGGGGGCTTGTTTTGCCCAGCATCCTATGATTGCCCAGCTGATTGCTGAAAAGCAAGCCAAGATGGAAAAACTGGAAAAATGTCAGGGAACGACCAAAAAACTGAAAATTGCAGGTTTATCAACATTGGGTATAACTGCGGTTGGTGTTGGTGCCAATATTGCAGAGGCGGTGGTTCTAAATAATGCCAAGGAAGATGTTAAAAAAGCAGAAAATGCGCGCGATACCGAACAAAAGAAGAAAGATGAACGTGAAGCTGCAGAAAAGAAAAGACAAGAAGAAGAAAGACAAAGACTTCTGGAGGAAGATAAAAGAAGACAAGAATGCCAAAGCAAACATAAAAAATATGATAATGGTGCCTGTGGTGAATGTGAAGATGGTTATATCAGCAAAGATGGTAATTGTGTAGAAAAGCCAAAACCAGATGAAAAACAAGATGATCAAGGTGATGGCGACAAACAGGGCAACAAAAAGGCTGATAACCAAGGTGATCAAGATGATGGCGACAAACAGGGTGATAAAAAATCTGGTGACAAAGGAAATGCTGGTCAAGGTGGCAAAGAACAAAATGAGGCTAAAAAAGGTGGCGCGGGCGAACCAGCCCCAGCAGGCGAAGAATCAGATACAGACGAATCTGAACCAGAAGAAGCCCCACAAAAATCTGACGAAGAATTATTCACAGAAGCATGTATAAATGCAGGGTATGAAATGCTTGTAGGATCCAAATGTGATGTTTGTGATGCTGACTACAATATCGCAGTACCAGAATCAAAGGCATATGTTGATAATGCATTAATAACAGCGGCACGTAAAATGAACATGGGTTGCAATGGCAGTATATATACAGAACAAAATAATGATTATGAAGAAAATCGATCAAATTCTTATATAGATTGTCTTGGTGGACGCTTGTGGTGTTTTCATGCAACAACAGCAATAGAGGACGATACAAAGAAACAGGCAGAGGCTTTGTTGAAAGATATAAAGGCAGAAAAATATTGGGAAAATGCCCGCCAACAAGAAAAACAAGTCAAGGTTCCGTTAAAGCCGACACCAGAGCAAGTTAAACAGTCAGAACCCAAAGTGTCACTAAAACCAGATGTTCTGAAAAACATGGAACGCGCGGATGAAATAATAAATAACAAACTGCCGTGCAAAAGTGATGAAAGATTTGATTCTATTATGAATGCTTGTGTAAAGGGTACAGAGACAGAAGAGGATTGCCCTGCTCCAAAATATAAGTATGCCGGAAAATGTTTCAGCAATCAAACAATATTGGATACGTATTGCAAGGGTTCAGAAGCAAAACAAACATCTATGGGAAAATTGCGATGCAGTATAGATTTGTCAAAAGAACGTTATGCAACAGAACAAGATGGTATTAATCGTGCACACCAATGGGGCGCCCATATACCTCTCCTAAGTGACTGTAAAGCATATGTTCATTATGTGGGCGATGATACTGTTGTATGTACCGTTGGTCAGGTTGAATTCCAATTTACATTTGATGCCTTGGATGCTAAACCAGAAAAAAGAGAAACACAACAGGTGACAGGTTTATTTTCTGCTAAAAAAGATATAGCAAAACAATTATGCACAGAGTCAAAGTTGTATGCAGCAGGTTCTGGATATTATTATTGTGATCTTAGTGAGGCAGAGTGTCAGCAATTGAACAATAATGACAAAGGTTTACAGGCTACATATACAGAGCTGGGGCATGGTTATGGAACACATTGCTGGGTATATTAAAAATACCACCTATAAATGAACCATATCCAAAAAAGTAGATAGATATAAATCCCCGTAATATGCGGGGATTTTTTCAATTCCCGCCTGATACTGGTTCTCCTCCTGCGGAGGAGTACCCGTAGGGGGAGGTGGTCTTTGATTCCAGATAATACAAATATCTGAAAGACCACCCCGCCGTTCCGGCACCCCTCCGCAGGAGGGGAACTTTTTAATTCTCCCTTTGGAGGGAGTGCCGGCGTAGCCGGGAGGGAGGATATTATCCTCCGGCGGAAGTGAACTTGCTCTCAAACTAGACTGATACTAGTTCGCTCGACACTGCGTGTCTGTGCGTATACCGTAACGATTTCGCTACACTTTGTTTGCAAAATCTACTTGTATTCCCCGCCTGGGGCGGGGGGGACCGCTTGCGGTGGGGAGGGTTGTTTTTTTAATATTGAACAAAACATATTTTCAACATAAAATTAAAGTCATGTATGGTTATAATAAACAACTTAAAGGTTTGGCACGTGCCAATCGTAATGCTGGCAATTTAGCCGAAGTTATTACTTTGGCATGAATTACAACATTGTAAACTGGGTGTC
The DNA here is from genome assembly GCA_045634865.1 of Candidatus Enterousia sp. Classification (GTDB taxonomy): domain Bacteria; phylum Pseudomonadota; class Alphaproteobacteria; order Rs-D84; family Rs-D84; genus Enterousia. Next base: position 132,199 of record JAZRBB010000003.1, on the reverse strand, counting down.
AGGTTCACTCGACAAAAACCAATTGGAAATTATATTGCTGATTTTTATTGTCGTGAAAAGAAATTGGTTATAGAAATAGACGGCTGGTCACATGACAATAAATACGAATATGATAAAACACGCGATGAATATATGAAATCTTTGGGGATACATGTATTAAGAATATCAGACAAAGATGCAAGAAAAGATATGGCAAATGTCTTGATATGGATAAAGCATAACATAGACACAATATAAAATACAACCCTCCCCGTCGCTTTGCGCCACCCCGCCCCAGGCGGGGAACTAATAAAATTATTCCTTTGTGGATAAATATTCTATTTCATTGGTGGGAAACAATTATCCGAATCGTTTGGACAACAAACCATCCAACCACCGCCTGCATCGGTATAAACCTCCCCTTCGCAACAACCATGTTTATCGGGTTTATTACCACTGGGGCATGTCACAAAGAAACTGTGCCAATTCGCAACAAAAAAATGTGTGCTGTATCCAAATGCCCAACCAACCAACACTGCAATAACTATGAACAGCCACGAATTATTATGTGTTTTTTTCATCATAATCCCCTATTCTTCTATGATTTTTTCCAATTGAATTATAAAATCAATTGCTGGATTGGTCAATTTCTTTGCTTTTTCCAACATTCTGGCTGCTTCATTTTGCATTTGCAGACGTTTATATGTTTCAACCATTTCTGTCGCTTCACGCCTGTCATCCAATCTGTCTTGATTCAAAGCACGCGCAACTTCCAAATCTTTTCGTGCTAATTCTTTGTACGCATCAGTATTTGCTTTGCAACCCCTGTCTGCTAAATTAGCATAAATCTTTGCACGATTTATGTAATCTTGGGCATCGTTTGATACGTCAAAATTCATATTACCCAATCTTTGCAACCATATTGCCTCAATCCTTTCACATGGGATATCTTGTGGCTTCATATTATTATGCTGTGGTATAAATTTTTTTGGCTGCCCAGGTTTTACACGCTTGAAATTTCTGTTATTACAATTTTCAGAAAATATTTCATTTAATTGTCTTAACAAATCTGGATTATTATTTTCTGCTGCATTAATAATTTGATCTGATATTTGCTGACATTGCGCCATTGACATAGTTGAATTATTTACGCGTGATGTTCCATTTATAATAAAACCTATGCCAATACCAAATATCAAAATGCAAATCATACCGATTATGCCATATATCTTGTACTTTAATACACTGTTGTTTTGCTTTTTCATTTTTCTCTCCTTTAATTTACTATTTTTATTTAACGATTCCGTCTTTGATTGTGATAATTCTGTCTGCACGTTTAGCCAGATTCATATCATGTGTTACAAACAACAAAGACATATTATTTTTACGAACCAAATCCAGCAACAAATCAAATACAGAAACTGCATTTTCTGGATCCAAACTGCCCGTGGGTTCGTCTGCCAATAATATTTCAGGATTATTCGCCAAAGCGCGCGCTAATGCGGTTCTTTGCTGTTCGCCACCAGACATTTCACCAGGAAAATGACACGCACGATGCGAAACATTTGCAGCACGCAATAACTTCATAGCCCTGGCACATGCAACATCTTGATTCACACCATCTGCCAACATTGGCAATTCCACATTTTCAAGCGCCGAAAAATCAGATAACAAATTATGTTTTTGATACACAAAACCTATTTTTTTACGACGCAACATAGTACGTGTTTCATCATTCATTTTATCAATAGGCAGACCATTTATAAAAATATCCCCAGATGTTGGTTTATCCAGCAAACCTATACATTGTAATAATGTAGATTTTCCAGAACCACTTTGCCCAACCAAAGCCACAATTTCACCACGATACAAATCAAAACTGCCACCACGCAATATCTTTAACGGCTGACCACCTTCGACAAAAGTCTTTTTAATATCACGAACGGATAACACAGCATCCTTCTTTGATATTTTTGATAAAGAATTCAATATACTCGCCATTTATTTTCCTTATTCATTTCGTAATGTTTCAACTGGATCTGTGTTTGCCGCCTTCCAAGCCGGATATAATGTGGCCAAGAAAGACAAAGCAATCGCAATAACCACAATACTGATAACCGTTGATGGCACCAATTTAGATGGTAATTCAGATAATGAATACAATTCAGCAGGAAACAAATCACGTCCAGTCAAGAACTGGAAAAAATGGCGAATTTGTTCAATGTACACCGCCATAATAACCCCCAGAACTGTTCCAAGAATCGCACCAATCAGACCAATGCTGGTTCCAGATAAAATAAATATTTTCATCATAGATTTACGTGACACACCAAATGTTCGCAACACTGCAATATCCTTGTTCTTATCCTTGACCAACATCACCAATGAAGAAATGATATTAAACGCAGCAACGATAACTATCAATAACAAAATCAAAAACATAACGCTGGTTTCAACCTGCAAAGCCCCAACAAAACCACGATTCAAATCACGCCAATCACGAACAATGAAACCATCTGGCAATAAAGCCTTTAACGCATCAACAACAACCCCACTTTGTTCTGCATCAGTCAAAAACAAATCGATATGCGTCACACTGTTTTCTATGTTCAAATATTTTTGCGCAGTTTCAAGTGGCATAAATATATATCCAGAATCATATTCATGCATTCCAACAAAGAAAGATGAAACAACCGGATACGCCATAATGCGTGGCATAGTCCCAAATGGCGTAGCAGTCCCCGCCCCCGCAGAAATCAAAGACACTTTATCATCTTTGCTGACACGCAAATTACGAGACAAAACAGAACCTATGACTAATTCGCCATCTTTGACCTTGTCCAAACTTTTACCATAAATCCGCGTTCCAGTTGCAGTCTTTGCAATTAAATCAGGCATACGAATACCACGAATCATTGCACCAGAATTATTCCCCTTGGCCGAAGCCATTATTTGACCTTCTGCAATTGGGACAATCGATGTTGTATGTTTAGATACAACTGTATTTTGACGCATTTTGTCCATCAAAAAATCATAATCAGAAATCGTTCCAGCCTGATGATATACAACAACATGTCCGTTCATACCGATAATTCTGGACAACAAAGTTTCATGAAAACCACCCATCACAGACATCACAACTATCAAAGTTGCAACACCCAACATTATACCAATCAAAGACACCCAAGAAACCACAGAACCAAATCCACGTTTCTTGGCCGCCATATATCTGAAAGCAATCTTTTTTTCCAATTTAGAAAACAACATTTTTTATCCCTATTGATTCAAGAAATCACGCAATTCATCACCTGATAATGGTGTCATTTGTTTAACACTATTATTTGCATCTATGATAGAAATTAACCGCGGAGACATAAACACAACCAGTTCCGCAAACGGACTTATCAATGTTTCAGGCGTAGTCACAAAAGAATGTGTCGGTATACCAACGATTACATAGTTATCGCCAACATTTGATGGTATCTTGAACGAAGACAATTCACCGTTGCTGGTACTTAGCACTATCTTGGCATCAATTTTTTTACTGCCCGCATAATTACCATACGTCCCTGTCGCACCAATAATCAAATCTGTTTCCAGTCTGTCTTCCTTACCACATTGACCAATATCAAATCTTGATTGCCAACCGTTTGGTATTGCAAAAGTCCCCTGGGAAATCAGAACAACATTAGCCTGCTGGGCTATAAACTCTTGCAAAGTTTTTGTGTTTATCTCTGGACTTACCACCAGCGCACGTCCAACAACCCCAGGTATAGACATACGAATATTCTTATCGCCAAATGCAGGCAACATATTCATCCAAATAATCGCATCATCTTTTTTCGGATAAACACGATAAACATCAATATCCCACGCTAAAACATATTTCTTTGACGCAACATCTGATATAATTTTTGCAACTTCACGTTCAGTCTGATAATCACCCTCAAACACAACGGTTTTCTCTTGCCAGTTTACCAACAAATTACGAATATCTGCACCACGCATAGCATCCAACAGCGCCATTATCATAGTTTCATCTTTTGGCATTTTTATCAGCCATTTACCATAACTTGTCAGACGAATCTCGCCAAATTCAGCATCATAAGAATAATAAACACGTCCCAACTTTGTCATCAATTCAATAGCATCAGCCAAAGCCCCAGATTTAATATCACCACTAATTTTCTCAAAATTCGAGTTATCTTCCACCACAGAAATATCCGTTCCTTCAAGCAAATTTTCCAACGCGTCTTTTACAGGAATCCTTTTGAAATCATAATCAGAAACTTGTAACTCAGGCAATTCATCACCCGTATTCAAACGAACGATTTCTATTTTTTCTTCTGGAACCACAGACACGACACTTTGGTGATTCCAATCAACAGTACATCTTTTTGGCAAATCCAGCGCAAACCGTTGCGCTGTATCCGTTGTCAAAGCCGCTTTTTTAGGAAAAATTGGCACAGAACGTTCGTCGATAACAAAATTTTCAACCACGTTCACCGTATCATAGGAAACAGGTTCTTGCTTTTTAACACAGCCAGCAAACAACATAGACCCAATTCCAAGATATATCAAAACATTGGTTTTTATCTTATTTTGCGCCATTTTGTATCCTTTTTTCTTTCATATTTCCATTTATACTAAATATTCATAATTTTTTCAAACTCTTCCAACGTCATTTCATGTACAGGTTTTTGGTTTGGGGTCACTAAACTTTTGACACTTTCATATTGCTTTTCGAACAAATTCATCACAGAAGCAACATTCTTGTCAATTACTACACCAGATTTTTTCAACCTGTTCCCATATTCAACAATAAATTCCAGAACATCAGCTGCAAAAAAACGACCAACATAGTTTTCCATCGCAATTCCGCCCTTTGCCACGCAAATCGCAGACAAAACACGTGTCATTTCATTATAAAAATTAGCCAATTTTACATAATTTTCAACTGATATTGCCATGATAATCCCCTGTCCTGTTTTTTACATTATAAAAACTATTGCCCCCCGAACGCAATTAAATTATAATATAAATTATGAGAATGAAAAAACTATTTTTATTTTTGGCTTTAACGGCCTGCGCATCTGCTAATCGTGGTTCGATTGATGATGCTACTATACTGAATTGGGAAAACGATGCTGTGACCACCGAACAATTTGTTCGCGACCACAAATCTTGTCTGGGAATCAAAAACAAGGATTACGCCCCGAAATCCCGTCTTGCTAAATTGCTATCACCAAATCAGCACGATCAGATGCCCGATTGGGACGGCTTGTGGGTGACATTTCAATCTAATGAATACAAAGATGTGGGACAACGGGCGTTGATGTCTGTTCCACCAAACACCGCATCTAAAACAATCGGCTATTATCGTAAGTGTATGATGAAACGCGGTTATTTGTTGCGCGCAAAATAAAATAAAAGCATGTTGGCTATTATATAAAAATATGATATAATGGTTGGCATGAAGAAATCCATATTCTTTTGGTTGTATTTTGTTGCGTCAATTATTTTGGCGACCTATTTCGCATGTCGCATTATAACCAGCCAAATGGGACGCGGTCCAATATCATTGGTAAAACATATTCATATAACCAGCAATTCCTCAGATTTTAATCCAGATACAATTAAAATGGCGATTGGAGTTTCTGGGGAAACAAAAATTCGCTCGATAGATTTACACCAAACAAACAAACGTGTATTGGGTGTCCCAGGAATAAAGAAATCTGCCACGCGTCGATTACCTAATGGCGACATAATTATAAAATCTGAAAAATACGATATTGTCGCTATGTGGTCTGATGGTGTTTCTTGTTATCCGTTATCTTCTGATGGAACCAAGATAAACACCCCATCTGATACTTGCAATGAAAACTCTTTGGTTTTTCGTGGCGAATTGCCAAATGATTTATCAGAAGTAATCGCCAGCGCATCTGCTTTGTCTGAATATATTGATTATTTATATATGGTTGAATCAAGACGTTGGAATATACACACAAAAAATGGGATAACCATATACTTACCAGAAAATAATTTTGCAGATGCAATCAACAAAATAAATGTGTTAAATCAAGCGAATAAATTATTATCACGAAAACTAGATATTATCGATATGCGTGATAATGCCAGGATTTTGGTAAAAACAAAAAAATGAATCTTGTAAATTCGTCTTTTTTATGTCTGGATATTGGAACATATGGTGTTCGTGGTTTTGCACACTCTGTACGCAATGCGAAAATAATACAGTCTGCAACCCATTTTGTAAAAAACACAAACACTTTATTTGCTTTGAATTGTGTCATTGATGAATTAGAACAGCAATTACAAACACATTTTAATTCTGCTTTTGTGACCGGTAATTTTGGCGATGCAGATTTTCAGACCGTTTCTGACACGCTGATTTGGCATGATGAACATAAAATAAACGAACAAGATTTACGCCGTCAAATTGCGAAAATCACACCGCCTGATGATTTTTATACCATGCATATCATACCCGTCTTCTATGGAACAAAATCAATAAAAAATATCAGCAATACACCAGTTGGACATATTGATACAGAATTAAAATCTATTTTCAGTATAATTTCATACGAACAAAATAAAACTAAATATCTCTCCGATATGATGCGTCGGTCGCATATTAAACCAGCAGGATTTTTCGATCCAACTTTTCTACACAGTACTATTTACAGAAAAACAAAAGAAAAAGTTTTATTCTTGGATTTAGGACATGAATATACAACTGTATCAATCTGGACAAATCGGGGACCATTGTATTTCAATAAAATAAAATTCGGTCAAAAAGATATAACAGGTGCCATAGCAACTGGATTAGACATCAGTATATCTGATGCGGACATATTAAAAATAGCAACTTCGAATGCTTTACCAAATGAAATGGACAGATTTACACCTGCTGATTCATCTGAAAAATTTGCACAATTTTCTCGCGCAGATGTAAACGAAATATTTGTTCCAAAACTAACACAATTAATAACCATTGTTTATGAACAATCAAAAAAATATATTGAACAATATGCACCTGAAAAAATCATATTAACTGGTGGCGGAACCGCAATCGAAAACATCGATATATTTTTACAACAAATTTTCAATTTGCCTGTTGATAACCAAACAGAAAGCGCAACAATAAACGCATTATCTGAATATGTATGGGAATTAAATTTACCAAAACGCAACGCGTACATACAAAAACAAATGAAAATACAAAATACATTTAAAAGAATTACGCGTTTATTTCATAAAAAGAAAATCATTAAAAAGAAAAAATTTATTCCAATTATGCCAAGTACTTTATGTTTCAACATGAACGATATAGCAACATATACACTGTTTGCGTCCGGCGGAATCTCTATGATACACGTTGATATAATGGACGGTTTGTATGTCGAAAAAATCGCTGGCGGAATAAATGAATTGGCAAAAATTAGAACAAATACGAACGCCCATTTACATGTTCACTTGATGACAGAAAGTCCGTCTATATGGGCACGCGATGCGATAAATGCTGGGGCAGATACAATAATAATATCAACAAACACATCTGGGGTTCGTGACGCTATAAATGTTATAAAAAATGCTGGCAAACGTTGCGGAATCGCTGTAAATCCTGAAACACCAATAGATATAATTGTCCCAATATTAAAAAATATTGATGAAGTTATGGTAATGGGTGTAAAACCTGGTGCAGCCGGTCAAACATTCGATGACGATATTTTACAAAAAATAATAATTCTGAATTACACGCGCAAAAAACATGGATTAAAATATTTAATTAGTGTTGATGGTGGCATAAATCCCGAAACCGCTAAATTATGCTGGAATGCTGGTGCAGATCTACTGGTCAGTGGCTCTTATCTTGCACATGCCCATGATTTTCCATTGGCTGTACAAAGTTTATTGAAGCACTAGTTTGCGTCCATCACCATTTTGCGTAATATAAATATGAATCGTATTCGATGGCAAAATGTCTTGCGCTATTTCTGGCCATTCTATCAAAGTAATATCATTATCAATAGCATACGGCAAACCAATTTCTTCAAGTTCAGAAACATCCCCTATTCTGTATAAATCAAAGTGCGATATCCCATCATAATTTTGCACCAAAGTAAAAGTAGGACTGGGCACCACAGTATCTTCACCGCGCAAAGTTTTGATTATTGTTCGTGCAATTTCTGATTTTCCCATTCCCAAATCACCATGCAAAGCCACAACAACAGGCGCATGTAAAGTTTTTGCAAAATCGCGTGCAAAGTCGCGTGTTTCTTCCAAATTATTCAAGATAAAAGTTTTTGTTGTCATTTTATTCCACCAATAATAAATCATCTTCCAACTTATGAATCGCATCACGCAATTCAGCAGCCTTTTCAAACTCAAGGTTTTCAGCGTGTTTACGCATTTGCTGTGTCAAAGATTTAATTTCTTTGCGCAAAGATTGTGCGTCCCACACCCCATCTTTATTATACACAAATTTTCTGGATTTGTCTGTTTTTTCTTGTGCTTCTTTCACTTCATCAAACACAGATTTTGATATTGTTTGTGGCACTATGCCATGTTCAAGATTATATTTTTCCTGTTTTTCCCGACGACGCGCAGTTTCATCCAATGCTTCACGCATAGAATCTGTAATTGTATCAGCATACAATATTACATGGCCATTTGCATTTCTGGCAGCACGACCAATCGTCTGAATCAAAGAACGCGTTGAACGCAAAAACCCCTCTTTATCAGCATCCATTATTGCAACCAATTCACATTCTGGAACATCCAAACCTTCACGTAATAAATTTATCCCAACCAAAACATCGTATTTTCCAATACGCAAATCACGCAACAAATCTATACGTTCCAAAGTTTCTATATCAGAATGCAAATATCTGGCACGAACACCATTTTCAACAAAATAGTCAGTCAATTGTTCTGCCATTTTTTTAGTCAAAGTCGTAACAATAACACGTCCTTTGGTTTTCTTGACCGTATCCAGCAAATCATCAACCTGATGCTGTGTCGGGCGCACTTCACAAAGCGGATCTAATAAACCAGTCGGACGAATAACCTGTTCTGAAACAATACCGCCAGACTGTTCCAATTCCCACTGGGCAGGCGTCGCAGAAACAAATATGGTTTGTGGACGCAAACTTTCCCATTCGTCAAAAGTCAATGGACGATTATCAACACAAGACGGCAAACGAAATCCGTATTGCGCCAAAGTTTCTTTGCGTGCCCTATCCCCACGCGACATAGCACCAATTTGCGGGACAGTCACATGACTTTCATCTAAAAACAACAACGCATTTTTCGGCAGATATTCAAACAATGTAGGTGGTGGCTGTCCTGGTAAACGACCCGTTAAATATCTGGAATAATTTTCAATACCGCGACATGTGCCTGTGGATTCCATCATTTCTATATCAAAATTGACACGTTCGCGTAATCTTTGTTCTTCTACATATTTCATATTTTCATGAAAATAATTTAATCTTTCATCTAAATCTTTTCTTATTTGATTTATAGCCTGTAACACAGACGGCATAGGCGTTGCATAATGTGTATTTGGATATATCGCAATCCTGTCCAGTTTATGTAATTTTGCCCCCGTCAAAACATCTGTTTCCCAAATTTCATCTATTTCATCACCAAAAAAAGAAACTTTCCACGCTCTATCTTGGGAATGTGACGGGAAAATATCAAGTGTATCGCCACGCGCACGAAATTCACCACGCGCAAAACCCATCTCGTTACGTTTATATTGTATATCAACCAAAGCGCGCATAACATCTTTTTCGGATATTTTATCGCCAACGTTTAATACCAACTTCATTTTAGCATATTGTTCTGGCGCCCCAATACCATAAATAGACGACACAGACGAAACAACAATAACGTCTTTTTCTTCCATCATTGCACGCGTGGCGCTGTGACGCATACGATCCAATTGTTCGTTTATGGCCGCATCTTTATCTATATATGTATCAGTTGTCGGAACATAAGCCTCTGGTTGATAATAATCATAAAAAGACACAAAATATTCGACATGATTATGTGGAAAAAAGGACTTCATTTCCGTATATAATTGTGCAGCCAAAATCTTGTTTGGTGCCATAATAAGCGTCGGTCTGGATAATTCTGCAATAACATTTGCCATTGTGAATGTCTTGCCAGAACCTGTCACCCCTAACAACACCTGGGATTTTCGGCCATCTTTAACACCTGCTACCAATTCAGATATAGCAGTCGGCTGATCCCCCATTGGGGCATAATCAGATTCCAGCGAAAAAACACTTTTCTTTGTATTCATATTATTTTTCTATTCACAACCTTTAATATAATCTATTATAATGAAAATACAAGGAAAGAGAATATGTCCATCAAACCAAGATACAAACGCAGAATACTATGGTCTTTGATATCCATTATCGGTCTGTTATTGTTGACCGTAATTGTTTTGCCCCCAATGATTCACCTGAATTCGCTAAAAAATAAGATCCAAGATGCTATTTTTACCGAAACTGGTATTCGCACGACAATTCATGGTAATATAAATTTCAGCATGCTTGGCAAAACAACAATTATCGCACATGACATAACAATCCCTGACGGTTTTATCTCTTCATTTCAGTTTTCAATCCCTTGGACAGACATATTCAATATAAAAAATGCCACCATATCTGATGATATAACAATAAGTGGTGCGTCTTTTGTTCTGAAAAAAATCACCCCATTTAATATGAACAAAAATATAATCGTAAAAGATTCCAGATTTAAATTCTTGAACAAAGAATATGAAATTATTGATGGCAACTTTTCCAAGAATATGGTTTCTGCTCTGGTCCGAACAGATCAACACAAATACGACATTACATCTATAGATAACAATTTTACAATTAAAAACAAAAATAACAATCTGAACCTTTATGGAAAATTATTACCTGACGGGACCGCAACCGCACACATAAGCATTATTGCCCAAGACATAAACAGATGGTTTGAATTCAAATCTCCAAAAATCAAAGGCAAATTTCCAATTACGGCAAATATGAAATGGGACGGTGGATATGGAATTGACTTTTACGATATATCTGCAAATGGCGTCACTGGTTCTGCAGAACTTTCGCCAAACGGATATAAAACGATAAAATTACAATCTAAAAACGCAGACTATGACATGTCTTTTGCGATAAAGAATCCTGAAATTTTCAGAGACGCACACTTTGATATGGATTTTTATGGAAAAATCAAATTTGCAAATTATAACTTTAAGCATTTGTATATCAACGTAATCGGCAAAGACAAAAGTATTGATATTGAAAAAATTATTGCAGATGATTTAATCATTCAAGGTGGAAGCATAGACGCAAATGGCGCACATAATTTAAATGTTTCTTTATATGAAAACGTGACACCAACAAAATGTTTATTTGACGGAACACCCAATGATTGGTCATGCAAAACATTTTCTTATGGCAATGAAATTTCTGGTGATATGACTTTAAGCAAAAATCATCTGATTGCAAATATATGTTCCAACAAAAAAATGCCAGACATGGATTTAATTGTTAAATCTGCACATAAATTATCTGATACAGGAACTATAAAGTTTCAATTTGCAGATATGGCTGGAACGTTAAGATTTACAAAAAAAGATTATTCTGTCCAATATGATTATGTGATGAATAAAAATCTGAATTGGGCTGATATAAAACTAAAATTTTTGCCAGATTTTATGTTGAAAGAAAATGGTAATTTTGTTTGGCAAAATGACACCATGTTTTTCACACCGGCATCTAAAACATGGTCACTGGCAACAGATAAAAATACTTTTTATATAACTGGCGATAACTTTAAACGTTGGCTGCCAAAACTTGATTTACAATCTGTGCAAGATTTATCTTATACAATTTCAGGCAATTATAATAATAAAAATATATCAAACTTGAAAATTGAAGTTGCACAACAGGTATTCAATGGTTCAGTATCTGGAAAATCCATAACATTAAAAACAGACTTGTTAAATTTGGATTCTTTTATATCACAAGATTATTTAAACAATTCCGAAGCATTATCTTTCTTTACAGTTGCCCCAATTACAATACCTTTTGATATACCTGTAAACATCTCGTTATCAGCAGATTCTTTGATTTACAACGGACAAAAATACAATAATTTTGTTTATTCGTTAAAACCAAACACACAAACATTTTCTATCACAGACTCTAATCGTGGAAATATGCTTACGACAATCAAAAAACAAAATAATAATTATACAATCAATATAAAACTAAATAAATTTGTTGTTGATGCAAAGTTATTACCAAACGATATGCCATTGAATATTTCTGATTCTGCAATAACAGCAGAAATAAAATTGAAAACATCTGGTAAAATCGCACACGATGTATTCGAAAACATAAACGGCACATTTGATTTATATTTTGATGGCGGAAAATTATACGGTTTGGGACTTGCAGATTTCTATGCCTCGGCAGAAAACATTTCTACATTAAATGCAGAATTTGTATTATCCAGCGCACTTGAAAACGGAATAACACCAATCAAAAATATGCGAATAATCGGCAATTATAACAGTGGCGACATAAAAACGACGAAACCAATATCACTTGCATTAAAACACACAGATGTTTTTGGTAATATGCAAATAGAAAACAAAAAAATGACCGCTGAATTGAAATTAATCTTACGTGGAACATCACCTGCATCTGAACCCATAGATTTAATAGTATACCCAAATAACACACGCAAATATTCACTATCCGCAATAATGATGTCTTTTGACCCTGAATATATGCGCAGTTTTATAAAATCACACAATCAATTTTAACCAACAAAAAGCCCTACATTTTGTAGGGCTTTGGATTTTAGTTTTTCTTTCTGATTTGTATATGAATATCACGCAATTGTTGTTCACTAACTTCATTCGGTGAACCCATTAACAAATCTTGACCGCGCTGATTGGCAGGGAAAGCAACAATTTCACGAACACTTTCACCATCACCCAAAATTTCAGAAACCAATCTATCAATTCCAAACGCACATCCACCATGTGGTGGTGCACCATATTTGAAAGCGGTATAAAGCGCGCTGAAATTCTTTTCAACTGCTTCTATTGGATAACCTGCAATATCAAAACATTTTTTCATAACTTCTGGATTATAATTGCGTAATCCACCACTACAAATTTCAAGACCATTTAACACCATATCAAATTGTGCTGCCTTGATAGAAAATGGATCTTTCGTTGATAATTCTTCAAGTGTTGCCAGCGGATAAGAAAACGGATTATGTGTAAACATTGGCGCACCACCGCGTTCTTCATCTGGCTCAAAAAATGGAAAATTATCAACCCAACAAAATGCAAAATCACGTTCATTAACCAAACCAAGGTCTGCACCAAGTTTGTTACGCAAACGACCAGCAGCCTTGTTTGCATTATCAACATTATCACAAACAAAGAATAAAGATGAATTATCGCCTGCAATTTCATGCAACTTTGCAATTCTGTCTGCATCAAGTTTTTTTGCCACAGGACCTTTTGCTTCATCTGCAAAAACAATATAGCCCAGTCCACCAAGCCCCAATTCTTTAACAGCATATTCACCTAATTTATCAAACCAAGAACGTGGTTTATCAGACGAATTTGGCGCAGGTATTGCACGCACAACAGCACCGTTTTCAATTGCATTTGCAAAGATTCCAAAATCTGAACCGCGGAATATATCTGTGACATCAGATATCAAAATCGGATTGCGCAAATCTGGTTTATCACAACCGTATTTCAACATCGCATCATCAAAAGATATATGTGGAATTTCTGGATAAATATTTGCGTCTTTCGCAAAAGTCCGAACCAATTCTGGAATAACCGCTTCACCAACTGCCTGAATATCAGCCTGATCAACGAAAGACATTTCAATATCCAATTGATAAAATTCCAGCAATCTGTCAGCACGCAAATCTTCATCACGAAAACATGGCGCAATCTGGAAATATCTGTCGAACCCTGCAACCTGTAATAACTGCTTGAACATTTGTGGTGCCTGGGGCAAAGCATAAAATTTGCCATGATGCAAACGTGAAGGAACCAAGAAACATCTAGCACCTTCTGGGCTATCCGCAGTCAATAATGGGGTCTGGAATTCAGAAAAACCCATATCCCACATTTTATCACGCAACCATTTTATCATTTTGTTACGCATCAAAATACTGTGATGTAATTTTTCACGACGCAAATCTAAAAATCTGTATTGATAACGTAATTCTTCACTGGTGTCTTCATCACCAAAAACCTGGAAAGGTAAAACTTCGGAATTTGTTAAAACCTCCCATTTTTCTGATTTAATTTCAATATGACCTGTTGGAATTTTATCGTTTATCGCTTCTTTATCTCTGGCAACAACGGTTCCTGTAATTTTAATAACGGATTCAGGACGAATCTTTTCCAGATTTTCATCACCACCATCAAACACACATTGTGTAATACCATAATTATCACGCAAATCAACGAATAACAAAGAACCATGATCGCGCTTACGATGTACCCAGCCAGATAAAGTGACAGTTTCACCAACGTTTTTTTCAGTCAGTTCACCACAAGTATGCGTTCTGTATTTTGATTTCAAAGACATCATTTTCAACACCCCTTTTTGTCCCCCATAGCTTCAGCGAAGGGGAATTTTTTTCGGTGCCATAAAAATTGCTGTACGGCACCAATTCTAATCTTAAATCTTACAGGGGCGCTAAGATTTTTTCGCGCGGTGCCACCCTGCCTTATTACTTTTCAGATTTTACATAATGCTCCGCGGTTGTCAGTCGCATCAACACATCACGCAAAATAGATGATACATTCGTTTACAAATGTATTAGATATTGCGTATTGCGAAGTTTTTGTGATGGGAATGTATAAAACATACATGACCAGAAACAAAAACGAACAAACGCAAAATAGATGATACATTTGTGGTGCCCTAAGCAAGAATCGGACTTGCGACTCGTCCTTACCAAGGACGTGTTTTACCACTAGACTATTAGGGCAAGCGTGCCTATTATAAACCCCAGATTCTGAATAATCAAGCCCTAAACGCATCACGCACAGTATTTTCTATATCTACCTCTACCCCTTGTTTTCCGCGCACAAAATGCGCCAAGTATTCAATATTCCCCGAACCGCCCCTGATTGGTGATTTTGTTAAACCGACACAGCCAAAACCGTGTTCCAAAAAAGCACTAATAACATTTTGTATTACAGATTTATGAACATCAATATTACGAATTACACCACGATACCGCGCTGATATTTCTGGCCCACACTCAAACTGTGGCTTAATTAAACAAACGACTTCTCGCAACTTTGGCAAAGTCGCCAATTTATCCAAAATTTTCGTCACAGAAATAAAAGAAACATCAATCGTTGCAATATCAATATTCGCAACCAAAGAATCGTCTATACAGCGGAAATCGGTCTGTTCATGCAAATCTATCTTTGGGTTATCCCGCAAAGATTTGTGCATTTGATCTGTACCTGTATCAATTGCAACAATATGGGCAATCCCGTTACGCAAAGCAACATCACAAAAACCACCAGTTGAAGAACCAATATCGACCATTTGTCGCCCAGACATATCAATACGAAATTCTTTCAATGCATGTTCTAATTTCAATCCACCACGTGAAACATACGGCATAACATCACCACGCACAGATAACAAGTCAACATCTTCAACAATAAAACTTGGCTTTGTAATTTGCTGTTCGCCATAAAATACAACACCATCACGTACCGCTTCTGCTGCACGAGTGCGTGATTCAAACAATCCAGCATTTACCAATGCGACATCAACCCTCATTTTAATAACCTTAATTCTTGCTTGTGTTCATCTGATACACGATATGATTCAAGCGACTTCTGAATTGTACGTTTACGTGTCCAACCATCAAGTTTTTGCAAATATGGCAATACACGTTCATATTGTTTAGCCAATCCAGTTGCGAAATACCATGCCCGCATCATATTTACATAATAATCATCTGATTTTATATTCGCAACAATATCAGCATACTTTTCATCAAAATCATCATCCAACCAATATTGCAGCAACATTTTTATTCCAAAACGCACCGTATAAGTATGTTTTGACCTAATCCATTTATAAACATATTTAATTAAATCATCTTTGTGTTTCTTGAATACCATGGGCGACAACTGGTCGCACGTTGCCCAATTATCAACATATGGCAAAAAACGTTCCGTTTCACGAATAACAACATCAAAATCACGCAGATACGATAATATAAAAGCATGCAATTGATTTTCTTCGAAATACTTATGTGGTAATTGCATAATAAAATCTGTTGCCACACCATATTTTATCATATCTTTGGCCAAGTTTCGCAACAATGGTGTCCGAACCCCAATAAAAGAATCTTTTGGTACATTCGGTATAAGCGCAGAGTTAAAATCTCTGTATACAGTATCCTGCAAGGCGTATAAGGTTTTTAAAATATCGTTATTTGTATTCATAGTTTTATTATATTATCAGTTAAACAAAATCACAAATTATTTTTAATTCACTTGAAAACGCTAAAAAATATCCTATAATACAATGTGAAAGCCGATAATCCACTAACAATGGGGAGGCGGAAGAAGAACGGTTGCAAAGTGATTTGCACTTACTAGAACTTCCCGGGATTGCCCGTCACAGCAAGAGACTCTTTGATGGTATGGCGAATCCAGCGAGAGTTAAAAAGGCAACATTGGCGACAGTGTTGCGAAACAAGGTGGCACCACGTTGTGTCATGTATTCTGAAAAAAAAGATATGCATGATATTTTACGTCCTTGTGTTCTTATTAAGATAAATAACGAAACACAAAGGAGGTTAAAATGTCAATGATAAGAACGCATATCGCCGAAATTCCACAAAAGATTGGCGAAACAATAACAATCAAAGGTCACGCACAAACAATTCGCGAACAATCAAGTATTGCGTTTATTGTCCTGCGTGAAATAACCGGAACCGTTCAATGCGTCGTTGAAAAGGGTTCTGCTGCTTTTGATTTAGTAAAAGAAATCACAACAGAATCTGTTATATCTGTGACAGGTAAAGTTGTAGAAACGAAAAGCACAGAATCTGGATTTGAAATTCAGACATCTGAAATAAAAATTATATCCTTGGCAGAGGCAACACCGATACCTGTCACACAAAAAGGCAGCGTAGAAGTGACTCCTGAAAAATCGCAAGATTGGCGTTTTTTGTCGCTCCGTAGCCAACGTGGCGCAACGATAATGCGTGCATTATCTGCGATGACTGCTGGATATCATGAATACCTGATTAAACAAGGTTTCATTGAAATTCAGACACCCAAGATTATGGCGACACCATCAGAATCCAAGGCAGAATTATTCAAAATGGAATACTTTGGTCAAACTGCATACTTGGCACAATCACCACAATTATTCAAACAAATGGCGATTGCGTCTGGGCTTGAACGCGTGTTTGAGGTTGCCCCTGCTTTTCGTGCAGATAAATCTTTTACTACGCGTCACGCAACCGAATTCACATCTTTCGATGCAGAAATGGGATACATTGAAAGTTTTGATGAAGTTATGCACGAACTAGAAAGCGCGATTTCATACATGCTGACATCAATTAAAAAGGCATGTGGCAAGGAAATCGAAAAATACTTTGGTATAACCGAATTCCAGTTGAAAAAGCCGATTCCGCGCATCACAATGGCAGAAGCCAAAGAAATCTTGCGCGAAATGGGCTGTGCATCTGAAGAGCCAGACATTACAACAGCCGAAGAAAAAGCACTTGGCGATTATGTCAAAGAAAAATATGGTTCTGATTTTGTATTCGTGACCGAATGGCCATGGGAATCACGCCCATTCTATCATAAAAAAGCGATAGACAAACACGGACATGAAATATCAGTATCTGCCGACTTGCTGTACAAAGGGGTAGAGATTGTGACATGCGCTCAGCGCGAAGAATCATATAGCAAATTGTGTGAACAATTACGCGAAAAAGGGCTACACCAAGAGGGCTTACAATGGTATTTGGATTGTTTCCGGTACGGCATGCCACCACATGGTGGTTGGGGCTTTGGTGGCGCAAGATTTATCAAGCAGTTGCTGGAATTGCCAACGATCAGAGAATCAACGTTCCTGTTCCGCGGACCGTCACGCTTGATGCCATAAACAAAAAGCCATCTGTGTTCAGATGGCTTTATTTTTTGCCTTTATACAATTTTTCATAAATCTTTGTCTTGGGCAATTCACGAAAAGTCAAATACCAAGATTGCACGTGTTTATTTTTATTGGCTGATTCAATTCGTTTTTGCATATCTGACACAGTCTGGGGCACAGGCTCGATTACTGGTAATCCAGGTTCCCAATCAGCAGGCGTTGATACACCAAACGCATCAGTCGTTTGCAGAGCAATCAAGATCCTTAATATCTCTTGAATATTGCGACCTGTGGTTTGCGGATAATATAAAATAGTCCTGATTACGCCCTTGGGGTCTATTATAAATACTGCACGCACGGTTTTGGTATCAGACGTATTCTGATGAATCATGCCGTACAATTTTGCTATGCTTAAATCAATATCAGCAATCACAGGAAATGTAATTTCAACATTTTTATAATCTTTGTATTTTATATCATCATGTATCGAACGAAACCACGCCAGATGAGATGGCAAGCCGCCCACAGACAAGCCAATAATATCTGTATTTAATTTTCTAAAATCATTATACGCGGCCTGGAAAGCCAGAAATTCTGTGGTACACACAGGCGTAAAATCCATAGGATGCGAAAAGAAAACAACCCATCGCCCTGTATAATCGTCTGGAAATTTGATTTTTCCATTTGTAGTGATTGCATTAAATTTTGGTGCATTATCACCAATCAATGGAAGTGTTTCGTATGTTGTTATTATGTTTTCTGACATAGAACCATAATACCAACAAATAGATAACTTTTTAATAAGACGGTTTTCTTAAGGTTTATTTATAAATTTGTCGGACCCTGGGTCCTCATCTTTCGCGACTAAACGGCTTCAGGATTGTTTCGCTGACGCTTCACTCCCTTGGCTCATTCGCTTCGCTCACCGGTATACTTTCGTCTACCTTTCGCCTGCGGGTCGGACCCCTGTGCTGGTGTCCAAAAAAATATACAACACGACTTCGGGATTCGCTCGGCATAAATGCCTACGCGTCAACCGTAACGATTTTGGTACGTTCACACTTCCAAAATCTACTTGTTGTCGGACCCAGGGTCCTCATCTTTCGCGACTATACCAAAATTAAAACCGGGATAACCCCGGTTTGAATTTTTGGTAGCGGCGAAGGGATTCGCTCGCTCGGCACTTTATGCCGGCTGTGCGCAAATTTATAGTTGCTCGAACTTCGTTATACTCGTTCTCGCATACAAATTTACGGACCCAGGGTCCTCATCCGTCGTCACTAAACCAAAACAAAAAACGACCACAAGGGTCGTTTGTTATTTTGGTAGCGGCGAAGGGATTCGGACCCCTGACCAAAGGATTATGATTCCTCTGCTCTACCACTGAGCTACGCCGCCAGTGCAACGAATTATAACAGACTTTTTTACCTTTGCAACAATATTTGCAAAAAACTGTTTTTTTGGCACTGTTTTTATGGTATAATTGGTTCCATGAAAAAAATCATCGCTTTTTTATTATTACTTATATTGCCAAATATTTCTTGGGCGCGCGATTATGTTTTACCTGATCGCAATCCATTTATGGGAACGTACCAGGAACAAATTGCTTTCGGCATCGGCCAGGGTTTTGACACCGGTATTTTATTACCACCACCTGTGAAACCTGTACCTTTCTATATTGGCACAATTCAATATTCTCAACCGACCAGTTTTTTCCGTATTCCTGCGCGACGTTCTATAAATGTATCTATGACATTGGGCTTGGATGAAGCACGCGGTTGGAAATGGCAAGATTATACAATCCCAATCGCATATATAACCGAAGACATCGCACTATTCAGATATAAACGTTTATATGCTGGTCTTGGTGCTGGTGTTGGCTTGCAAGCAGAAGAAAATGATCGTATCGGCTCAAAATTGATTTTTCAATTCAAGGTGACATTTGGTTGTAATATTTCCAGACGATGGGCAATGGAATTCTTTATCCAGCATTTCTCTAATGCTAATACCGCAGACGAAAATAATTCATATGCATTTTACGGATTGGGCGCAACATATAATTTCTAAGATTATTACCAATTTATCGGTTTTTCACCATGTTGTTGTAAATATTCATTTGCGCGTGAAAAATGATGATTACCAAAAAAACCACGATAGGCAGATAATGGCGATGGATGCGCACTTTTCAGAATTAAATTATCTTGTTCGTTAACAAAGTCGGCCTTTTTTTGTGCAAAAGAGCCCCATAACATATACACAACATTTTTGCGATTTTCGTTAACCGCTTTGATAACAGCATCTGTGAAAGTTTCCCAACCATGACCACTATGCGAAGCCGCAACATGTGCCAATACTGTCAATGTAGAATTTAATAACAGCACACCCTGTCTTGCCCAATCAGACAAATCACCATTTGTTATACTTTTATGTCCAATATCTTGTTCTATCTCTTTATATATATTGACCAAAGACGGCGGTAATTCAATTCCCTGTTGTACAGAAAAACACAAACCATGCGCCTGGCCTGGTTCATGATATGGGTCTTGCCCAATTATAACAACTTTCACATTATTCAGCGGACATAAATTAAACGCATTAAAAATATTTTTTGGTTCTGGATACACAGTTTTACCAGACATATATTCACTACGCACAAAATCTGTCAGACTCTTAAAATAGTCTTTTGCAAACTCTGATGCCAAAGCATTTTTCCAAGATTCTTCAATTTTCACATCCATTTATAATCCCTCTATTAAATGATTTTGCGCAGATTTCCAAAGAACTACATCAATATATCCACGTGGTAATTTTGTTTCTTGTTCTAAATGCTCAAACATATCATCACAAACTTTTTTTATTTCTTCATCCAAATTTCCATTATTTATTTTTGTTGCCAGGGCACTATTTCCGCTGTAAAGAACACCCAGACGTTGAATCCAAATATCGTATTTAACAACATTTTCACCAAGATTTCGTGCCAAATGATTTGCAGTAATTTTTCCAATATGTGGCAAAGTCTGCAAGTAATTTAATTTTTTATCTAAACTTTTACATTTATAATATTCATCACAAAATAATTTTCTGTTATTCCAAATATCCACAATAGCATTTATTTTATTTTTATTATTAAATACTTTTAACAACTCTTCTATACATTGGTTTTCTTGGATTTTATCCATAATAATTCGATGATATTTTTTTGCAGTTTTTTGTGAAAAACCACTTGCCAGAATTACATATGCCACAGCATTTGCAAAATCTTCCGAAGACAAATGCTTTGGTTTTGCTAAAATATCTTTGATTTCATCAAAAGATTTATCATCACTATCCAACCCCATATCACGCAACTGTGAATCTAAATTGAAAAACCAATCAGCAGAAAAATTCATACCTAACGATTCCTGTTATTAGCATTATGCAAACTATTTGTATCTGGGCCATAACATGGAAGCTGTTGTATTTTTCTATTAAATCTATCAATTACAAAAACTTTATCAAAACGATAATAATCGTTGCCATCAAAAAACAAGAAATTATAATTTCCACCAGTCAACAATACAGCACACAAGTTTATTTGCCCGGTTTTAAAAACATTAACATCATTTCTAAATTTAGTTAATCCCTTTATGTCACCCAAAGAAAAATTAGTATACCAATACCCAGTTCTAGGATGTGTATGCCCCCAAGCAACTATACACGAACTATCTTTTGGCGCAGCATCACAAAATTTATTTAATGCTTCATCATGTCTTGCTGTCACTCCTGCACTAACACCCGAACTTGTTGGACTTCTGTCCACAAAACCATCATCAAATACAACCTGTTGCCCATTTACATGACCAAATAATAAAAATGTTATTTCTTCGTTAGCATCAATCGTTGTTCTAAATATTTCATCAAGCCATTTTTTTACATTTTGCGTTATAAGCACTTCTGTTCCAGGTATCGGGTTTATTGGCAACTTTTCATTAATCACAGGCGCATGATCACCAAATTCAGGACGTTCTATTCTTTTTAGTATTTTATCTGCTAGTTCAAATTCATTTGCCATTTTTATTCTCATTTTGCTTATTCATTGTTTTTCTTAAATTGACTTATTGCTGTATAAACCAACGAATTATCTTGGGTTTTATCAGAACTTATTATCTGTTGTTTTATGCGCTCTTTTGCTTTATTAAAATCATCAACAGATTTTCTGACCGTATTATTTTTTCCAAAATTATTATTTTGCTGATAATAATTTTTCAACGGTTTGTATTCAAGGCGGCAGAAACTGCCTACCAAAACATCTTTATGATATTTTGGTAATCTGTTTCCTGTTTGACCGAAATCATTTTGCTTGAAATCAGTCAATCGCCCCTCCTCTGTTATTTAGACATTATACGTCTAGATTTGCGTTCAAAGCATTTTCTACGATAAAGTCACGACGCGGTTCAACAACGTCACCCATCAACATAGAAATAACTTCATCAGCCTGGGATGCATCTGTCACTTTGACTTGGAACAAAGAACGATGATTTGGATCCATTGTTGTTTCCCATAATTGTTCAGCGTTCATTTCACCCAAACCTTTGTATCTCTGAATCTTCAATCCATTCTTGGCATATTCAAATGCAGTATTTAACAAAGCGAACGCACCCCAAATTTTTTGTGATTTTGATTTAACACGCAAAATTGTTGGTTTAGAAAACGTACTTATCAATTCTTCACGACCGGCCATACGTAACCATGCGCGAATTTCAGGCGAATTGATTTTTTCTCTGTCTAAAACATGTGTTTCTGTGACACTGCGCAAAGTTCTGGTTATTTTTATACCATTTGTATCCGAAGATATTTTCCAACCACGTTCAAATTCCAATTCTTCGTTATCCAGCATATTTTCTGCCGCAGCAAAGTTTTCAGCACTTTCATTTTCGAATACTTTATTCAAGGCCAACGCTTCGATAAAACGAAGTGGCATAATATGACTTAACGATTGCAAATTGTTTTTCATATCATCAACCAATTCCAGCAAACGCTTCAAATCTGCACCCGCCAACTGTTGACCATCCGCAGTTTCAATCGTTCCATCAGTTGCAAGTTGATCCAACAAATAGTCATCCATTTCACGTTGGTTCTGGATATAAATCTGCTGTTTGCCACGTGTTACACCGTATA
Source organism: Candidatus Enterousia sp. (assembly GCA_045634865.1). Classification (GTDB taxonomy): domain Bacteria; phylum Pseudomonadota; class Alphaproteobacteria; order Rs-D84; family Rs-D84; genus Enterousia. Next base: position 108,830 of record JAZRBB010000003.1, on the reverse strand, counting down.
GCGGTGGTTTAGCAACATATATATACCCACGTTCAATCGCTTCTGGCATATGACGATAGAAGAACGTCATCAACAAAGTCTGAATATGCTGACCATCAACATCCGCATCAGTCATGATAATAACTTTGTGATAACGGAACTTTTCAATATCAAAATCGTCTTTACCAATACCAGCCCCCAACGTCGTAATCAAAGCACCAATTGTATCAGAGCCCAACATTTTATCAAAACGCACACGTTCAACATTCAAAATCTTTCCGCGCAGTGGCAAAATAGCCTGGGTCTTTCTGTCGCGCCCCTGTTTTGCAGTACCACCAGCAGAATCCCCCTCTACAATAAATAATTCGCATTTTGCAGGATCACGTTCAGAACAATTCGCCAATTTACCCGGCAAACTGCCAAGTTCTGGTCCTGTTTTCTTTCTTGATAATTCGCGTGCCTTACGTGCTGCTTCACGCGCAGTTGCTGCTTCTACGATTTTATCAACAATCATTTTCGCAATGACTGGATTTTCTTCCAAATATTCATACAGCAAATCATTCACAGTATTTTCAACCAATGGGCGAACTTCGCTGGACACCAATTTATCTTTGGTCTGCGAACCAAACTTTGGATCTGGTATTTTAACGCTGATGATACTGGTTAAACCTTCACGAAAATCTTCACCAGACAAATTGATATCTTTCTTCAGATTTTGTTCAGAAATATATTTATTCAGCGCACGTGTTAAACCTGCACGAAATCCAGCCAAATGCGTTCCACCATCACGATTTGGAATATTATTTGTAAAGCATAATGAGGTTTCTGTATAGGCGGTTGTCCATTGTAAAACAATCTCTATATAAGAATCATCAATCGTCTTTATCATCTGGATTGGTTCTGCATTCAGCAATTCTTTTGACTTATCAAGATATGTTGCAAAACCCTTTAATCCATCAGCCGAATGAAATTCGCGTTCGACTTTTTCTGGCCCACGCAAATCTTCCAATATTATACGAACATTAGCATTCAAATAAGATTGTTCGCGCAACCAAACTTCCAATTTATCAAAATCAAAAACTGTGCCAGTAAACGTTTCAGGCGACGGCAAGAAAGTCACTTCTGTCCCATGTTCATGCTTGGTTTCATTTTTAACCACAGTTAAATCGCTGGTCGGAACACCGTCTGCAAAAGTCATACGCGCTTCCTTATCACCACGCCACACGCGCACTTCCAACCAAGTAGACAAAGCATTAACCACAGACACGCCCACACCATGCAGACCACCAGAAACCTTGTACGCACCGTTTCCTTCGTTATCAAATTTACCACCAGCATGCAATTCACACATAATCAATTCCAGCGCACTACGCCCTGTTTCGTGGTTTATATCAAACGGCATACCACGACCATTATCACGAATTGTCGCGCTGCCATCTGCATTCAACGATACAAACACAGTATCTGCATAACCAGCCATCGCTTCGTCGATAGAGTTATTTACAACCTCATAAATCATATGGTGCAAACCATCGCCACCTTCGCCGACGTCACCGATATACATACCAGGTCTTTTTTTGACCGCTTCCAGTCCTTTTAATACTTTGATTGAATCACCAGTATATTCATTATTTACAGCCATTTAATATTCCTTTCTTTTTGCTATGTAAAACATAGCAATTTATGATATAATTATCAAGGAAAAAGGGTCTTTTATCGGCAAAAAAACACAAAAAAATTAGAGAGAGGTTTTTTTGGTTGCAAACTGATAAAAACATGTAAAAACAGTATATTATATACAACCAAAAGGCAAAAATATGAAATTCAAATTATTATATTATGGCGATATTTTAACAAACCCAAAGAAACGTGCCCAGCATATTGCTGACATACGTATGCAGTTTCATCCCCAGTTGAAAAAATTATTAAAATTTCAACCATGGGATAATCTGAATAAGTTTATGATGCCTGATGCAACCAAAAGCCCAATTATAACCAAACATATTGGTGGCATAGATTGGAATCCAATCATAACATCAAATCTGAAAATGATTGCAGAATTAGATATTTTGTTAATGCACCCTGAAATTATCGGTGTTCCACGTTCTGATATTGATAATCGCGTAAAAACAATTTTGGACGGATTGCGTTGTCCACAAAACGAACACGAAATCGGTCAAAACACACCACGTGATATGGGGCCGATTTATACATTATTGGACGATGATCATCTGGTAACAAAATTGACAGTGAATACCAGCCATTTATTAACAAACGAAATGTTTTCTTGCAACGCACCATCATCACCAGAATCAGTGTTCATGCTGATTGATGTAAATGTCAGAGTCACCGAAGGAAACCTTGAAAACCTTCCATTTATGGTGTAAAAAAAATTGAAAAGACCGACAAATGCCGGTCTTTATTTTTCAGAACGAATACCTTAAACCGAAACTTAAATTAAACATCGTTTCAACATCTTTTTCGTTTGAATTGCCATAAGTTATAAACCAACGACCTGTTATACCCCAATCCATATTATCGTTTATTTTACTGTTATAACCAACCTTGAAAATAAATGCACCACCTGTATCATAGTCATCTATTTTTTCTATCCCATTAAGTGCCCCAACAGAAGTTGGAAGAAGATACAATCTTTCTTTGACACTTGCCATACCTATTCCCAATACAATATCTGAACGTTTTTCATCTTTTTCAGATACACGCAAATAATTGTCAAAAGTCAAACTAAACGCAGAAAAGCCAGTTTCAACCGATACAATATACGGTTTTGCAATTGAGGATATTCTTGCACTTGAATCAAATATATAATCATATGCAAGTGTTAATCCACAGTTATACATGTTATCATTTGTGAATCTGACCCCAAAATCAAAACCTAATCCCCAAAAAGATGTTGGTAATTCCCAAACATTGGCAGACGCGTCTTTCGTACTTTCTGTCCACACAACTCCTGTTAGCGCAAAATTAGCCTCAACAAATGGTTTAACATCTGTTGCGTTGGCATTTGCGATACCAAACAAAGATGCAATTAATGCACTTGTTAAATACTTTTTCATTTTTACCCCTTTTTATTAAATTGAAAAACCGCCGAAATATTTTGGCGGTTGGAGGTTGATTACAATTAAAGCGAAATTGTGTGCTTATTCAATATATTCGCAGCCCTCCAACCCAAACCGGTTGGAGATATTTTTCGTCTATCTAAGACGCGCTTTATCGGGTAATCACACCCCATCAGCAAAATATTCCTGACAAGACTTATTCTAGCAATAAATATATTAAAAGAAAGTAAAAAATGTATATCCAAAAAATTACATTATGGCAGATGTAATTTGTTCTTGCATTTGGAATGTGCCAAAGACAACCCAACCGATAATTACAGAAACCAATATAATACCAATGCTGTTCATAACATTTGATATGGCTTCCATTTTACGAACAGATTCTTCCATATAATCGCGCGCAATTTTATCCAGATTTTTATTGAAATCCACCATATCAGAATAAATTATCAAATCACCGATAATTTCATTGCTTGGGAATTCTTTACCAGTCATAGCCAGCGCATTACCCAAATTTTCACCGTTTGCAATATGATGCAAAGTATCTTCCAAAATCGAAGATAAATATCTGTTCGATGTATTTGCCAATAATCGCATAGCATCTGGCACACTAACATCTGCAGAAACCATCGCAGCCAACGACATCAACCAACTGACTGATAACTGCAATTTATACGTACTCCATGGTGGCATTTTATCGAATAATGTTCGTAGTCTCCCTGTCCATACTGGCAAAGACAACCAAGCCAAAGCAATGATACCAACAAAAGCAGCACCAAACACAAACCAATATTGTCTTGCAAAATCAGACATCCAAACCAATGATGCGGCCGTTCCATGCCATATAATATCGCTACCTGCAGCCTCGGCCAATGGTGGAACAAGATATATGCCAACCATAACGATAATACCCAATGTCAAAAACAATAAAAACAATGGATACGCAATCGCGCTCCACATCGCACGTTTAATACGATTTATGCCTTCGACTACACGACCAACGTTTTCCAAAGATATCAATAAACTGGAAACATTACCCGCAGTCAATAACAGCGTCTCTTCGTTTGGAACCCAACCACGCGTTGCTTCTGAAAAAGTCATACCACGTTCCAAGCCTTTCTGGATTTCACGCATAGCAATCGCAAATGGTTCATTTGGTTTTCGCCCATTTTGCGATTCTATCATTTCGATTCTGTTCAATGCGTCCATCAATGTAAAATTATTACGCAATAATGACGCCACCTTACGCGAAATAGCCATACGTTTTTCAGTATTCGTCTTGAAAACTAATTTTGCATAAAGTACATCTAACTTGCTCATATCTTAATACACCCATGGTCTGTCCAACAATCCAACCCAACGTTCTAATTCATCAACACCAATAATTCCACGCAACATTAATTCTATGGCAGCCTCTTTCAATGTGCGACCATCCATTTTTTCAAGCCAGAATCGCAACGCTGCATCCGTTTCACCAGATAATACTAAACTTAAAAATTCACTGTTTGCGATTATAACCTCGCCTGCTTTGATACGACCGATTGTCCCAGTTCCTTTACAATGTTCACAACCTGGACCACGAACATAAGTTTGATTTAATCCCAACTGGCCAAATGCATCTTTGACACGATTGAAAGCGGTATGGTTTGGTTTATCAGTCAATTTTTCACGACAATACGGACAAAGTTTCTTGAACAATCGCATGGACACTAAACCACGCAACATCGTTTCATCTTTCAACTTGAACGCTTCAACACCCATGTCCAACAAACGTGTCAAAGCACCCATCGCAGAATTCGCATGCAACGTTGTCCAAACATTATGCCCTGACAAAGCCCCCTTGACCGTCAATTGTGCCGCAGACAATGTTCGTATTTCACCAACCATCAAAGTATCAGGGTCGCTACGTAATGCCGCCGCTAATGCTTCTGTAAACTTTTGTTCGCGCTGTTCTTCGTTCAGCGCATTTACCACAGGCATTTGATGCGCACCAAATATTTTTTGCTCTGCTGGATCTTCCACAGTTATTAAATTGATTTCATATCTACGCTCTTTCAACATCAACGACATATTACGCACCAAAGTCGTAGACTTACCAGATGATGTAGGTCCTGCAACAACAACCAAACCTGTGGGCGCAGACCGCAAACGCAATAATAATTTTTGTTCGTATTCATCAAATTCTTGTTCTGCCTTGATACCTTCACTTGGGTTATCATACAGCAAACGCATAACAACATATTGACTGCCGAACGCAATTGGATTGAATTGCATTCTGATACCCAAAACACCATTCGGCAAATATAAATCTTTTGTTCCACGAAGCGGTGTTCGTCCATCTTTCAATGCAGTCTGATATTCATTTTGCGCATAACTGGAATTAGAAATATCAGCAGACGCAAATGCGGCACGCACAAAGGACTCTCCCCATTGTGAATTATATTCCAAGACAGGTTGCATACTTCCATCTATACGAAAATAAATGGTTGTTTGATCCGCGACTTCTATATGCACATCAGACACTTTCTGGGCAGCAGCGCGTGCAATAATATCGACAAAATCTTTCTGCATTTGATTGTCATAATCAAAACGGGAATGTGCACCACCACCAAGCCTTTCATCATTTGTTTTATAAATATTTGATATCAAACCTAAATCAGAATAAAAAGGCTCTTTCACAATACGATTATCTTTGTGCAACAAATCTAAAAATGCCAACACACGACCATCATATTTATGCGTTCTGGAAATAATAAGTTCGCCACCAGAAAAATAAGCAATCAAACCCTGGGTATCTTTCGGCAAAGCCAGTTCACCCGCAGATGCAGTCAGCAATCTGTTATTATTTGCAAACAAATAGTCCAAAATATCTTTGCTATTCGCACTCTCTAAACCCGCCGGCAAAGACAGATTCGCACTAGTTTTATCATTTAAATCTTGCTTTACTTCTGCCATTTTATTTTCCGATATTCAAGTTTTCAGATTCACCATCTTTCTCGAACACAATACCATCATTCAAAGATATAGATTTAATAATATATCCATCTAATTCCTTACCGACAAAAACACGTTTGTTTTGTCCCGAAGAAATTTCTTGAATTGTTGCCTGCAATTGATTGCCGACACCACCAATGTTCACTAACTTGTACTTGGCGCTCAACGAACCATATTCTTGTTTTTGTGGTGCCTGTGCGGGTCTGCTTACCTGTGCAACAGGTTGTGAATCCAAGTTTTCTTTTTGACGTTTTAATTGTTCTGCTTGTGCTTCAAGTTGTGCTTTGGCGACTTCTAATTCTTGTTGCTGATGCTCTGCACGACCAGACAAAGTGTCCAATTCCATTTGCAGTTTCATTCTTTCTGCATTTAATCTTTCTAATTCTAAATCCAGTTGTGCACGTTCTTTTTCAAGTTGTAAGACTACTTTATCTTGTTCCAACATTGTGATTTTCTCGAACAAAGAACCTTCAACCCGATAATCGTTCAAAGCATTAACAGATACTTGATCTGCAATTTCTTCTTGCTCATCAATTTCGTTCGATTCTGTCGGCAAAACCTCTTCTTCTATATATTCTGGTTCCTCTGTCTCCTCCATCTCAACAACTTCTTCATCATCTATGAAATCATCTTCTGCAATTGCGTAATTACAAAAAGCACCAGACACAATCATCAAAGACATCAATAAAAGTTTTATTTTTTTCCACATATTTACCACCTTTATTTTGTATAAACGATTACTTCATATTTCCATGTTCGTGTATTAACATTCCACACAACAGAAGTCATATACACACCCTGAAAATCATTAAATATCTTCATAAACTCTGACGGAATTAATTTAGACGACGCAGCAATTTCAATAACATTCATCGTTTCTGTATCAACACCTTTTGACACCGTATCAGTCACCGCATTTATATCAGCCTTGATATTTATTTTCTGAAAGGCCGTCATTATATCACGCATAGCACTGGTTATATCACGTTCGTCCAAAGATGTATAAGTTTTCAGTTCTGGTAATTTTACGCGAACTATCACTTCATTTTCAGAAACTTGCTGAACAATAGCGCCCGGCATTAATTCTGCACCATTCACATAAAAATCATTTAGCGTTCCAAAATTACGCGTAAAGGTCGCAGACACAAAACCTTCATCACATTTTGTATAAGTCTGACTCCATCCTGCAACAGGTTGCATAACAAAACCAATCGCCTTATAACAAAGATTCGCACGCTCCATAACATTTGGTAAAAAATCAAACGGATGTTCTATGGGTTTTACTTCTGGAACCTCTATTTGCTTTTCCGCCTCTTGTTTTTTCAATTCAATCCGCTGTTTATATTCATTAACCAATTCTGGATTCGGTTCTACTTTTTGCTTTGCAACAAACAATTCACCAATTTTATCCCTGAACAAAAAACCACCAACCAATACAACCAATGTAAAAAATATCACAGATGGCATAACAGACCTCAGCACATATATCTGACGCAACTTTGCCGAAGTATTTGATCGAACCAAATTATACAAAGACCTTTCTTGGGAACGCGGCATTCCCCAAGACGCAGGTGCAAACAACGCACCCCAATCTGGAATATTTGATAATTCTGTATATGCCCTGCGTGCTTGATCAGCGGTTTCAAATAAAACATCGCGAATAATGACACCATTACGAACCGCAACCAGATAATAACCGTTTGTCGCTTGAAACACACCTAAAAAAGAAATAAATTCAGACAAAGAATCAACAATTTCAGCTGCAGCACTTGTCAAACCAGAATACACACCCGTACTTTTATCACCCAAACCAACCATAGATTTATACCCGACATACAAAGTGTACTTTTTATCTATGTTATGCGATAATTGTTTAGCATAATTTAATGGTGTATTACCAACACTCAACGGTTGCCAAAACAAACCCGTTGCAAACTTTTTTCGACGAACTGTTATTATTTGCTTTATCAATTCTCTCTCGGTATGAACACATTATAAACAAACGAATAAAAAAAATAAAGCCATATTTTTGCATAAAAAAGTCGTATTTCTACGACTTTAATCACTTTTCACAATTATATACTTTTGTCCTGAATTTATAAGTATTTTTTGGCCCGAATACGGCACTTGGATTACGCACTGTATCTGCCTTGATAATCAAATAAGAATCACCCTGCTTTTCTTGGTCTAAAATATTTTGTTCCAGATATTGATACGCATCTTCAATATCGTATGTTGTAGCACTGGAATTTATTGTATATAAAAACTCACAATCCTTTGGTTCTTGCTTTAATCTATTCAGACCATTACCTGCATCTGTCATAGTTGCGCATGCAGTCAGGACGCACAATAAACAAAACGCCTTTTTCATTTTTTGGCTCCTTTGGGTTCGATTATTTCATAGTTAGATTTATCGCTGAACAATTTACGCAACACCAAATTATTCAATGCATGCGAACCTTTATAAGATTGCAACCAACCATAAATAAAACCACCGCTGGTGAACATATCGCCAAGCGCATCAATTATTTTATGCCGAACAAATTCATCAGGATAATACAATTTATTAATCGTCGCATCCCATCTTGCATTAATAGCAATAACATTGTGCAAATTGCAACCAAGTCCCATACCATATTTTTTTACCCATTCCCATTCAGCATACCCACCAAAAGATCTAGTTTTTGCAATATCTTCAACAAACTCTTTTACAGACGCTTTTGAATCATTCATAACAAAAGAATAAGACTGGGTACCAATAATTTTATTATCATAATCTAAAACAGCATCAATTAACAAGCCATCAGCATAAGGTTCTATTTTAACAAACCCGTCAGTAGTAATTCTTCGACTAAAAATTTTTGCTTTGATGCGTTGCCAAAAAGGAAGCGTTTTTATTAAATCAGCGCTTTTTACTTCTACTGTTTTTTTCACAACTATTTTTCTCATCTTTGTTTTATCAGAAACAAACTTTTCTAACAATCTATACAATTCAAACGCACTACCATCCAAGAATGGTACTTCTGGTCCATCTATTTCAATAACAGCGCTGTCTATGCCCAACACAAATAATACAGCCATTAAATGTTCAATTGTTCTGACACTGGCACCATTTTTTTTACCAATCTGCGTACTACGCATCATTGTATCGCATACATTATCAAAAGTTGCAGGAATCAATTCAGAATTTGGCAAATCAATTCTTCTGAAAAAAATACCAGGCTTTTGTGATGGTTTAATAACCATATTAACCGGCAACCCCAGATGCATTCCAACACCAGAAATTTTGACATTTTTTGTTACAGTTGTCATTTGTTTTCTCCTTTTTTATTTAGATATATTACTTATTTTCTCCTTTAACCAATCGTAAAAATTGCCATCTATTTCAGTATTCAATTTAGAAAACAGAATTTCTTTTTTTGCCCAATCTGGCAAACGAACCCAATCTTTTTCAGTTGTTAATAACTTTGCATTTTTATCTTTTGCGCGCTTTATCAAATCTTTGATATCTGAATCAGTATATTGATAATGATCAGGATACGCACGCTTTTCAACAATTTGCACAGGAATATTTCTGAAAAATTTTTCAGGATAACCAATCCCCGCAAATGCAATAACAGATGTATTTTCATCATACGGACAAATCTCTTTATTATGCGCATAAAATATTGGAATATTTGTCGGCAAAGCAAAATCTTTTGCGACATCTTTGTTTTTTATAACGATTATTGCATCCGCCATGTGTATGGCAGATTTCGGTTCACGCAATGGACCGGCAGGCAAAATAAAACCATTTCCAAAACCAATATGTTCATCAAACACCAATACAGACACATCTTTTTTAATAGACGGATTCTGAAAACCATCGTCCATTATAATCGGTGTTTTGGATTTTTGTTTGTTTAATAAAATCAAATTGCTTTTTCTGTCACCGACATGAACCAATATACCATCATTTGATAACATAGTCGCTTCATCACCTATACAGCCAGTTTCTTTGCTTTTTTTATATCCACGCATAACCACAGGCGCATCAAACCACTTTGCAACATTACGAACAATTGGTGTTTTTCCAACCCCCCCAGATAAAATATTACCAAAACAAATAACAGGTCGTCTGGACACATATTCGCTTCTTTTGCGTATATTAAAAACCAATCGTGATACGCCGTAATAAAAACAAGACAATGGACGCAAAGCCCAAGAGATAATATTACGTTTCAGAAACCATTTTGGTGTTTTCATATTATTTTCGCCTTTTCTGCAAAATTGTTCGGGGTTAAATCTTGCTCAACCTTGAAATCTGTAAATTGTTTATCTAAATCATACGCCTGTTTTACCATCAGGTCTTCCAGACATTTACGCAATTTCTCGAAATCTTTGACATCAGTCTTTGCATCAACAAACACAGGCTTTCCAACCGAACCACGTATTATAGAAAAAGGTTTAGTCAATAAATATCTGTCCCATCTATTCAGAAACCAAGGACGACTGCACGACACACATACAGGAACAATCGGGGCGCCCGTCATCTTTGCAAAATATAACGCGCCATCATGAAACCGCATAGATGGTCCCTTGGGTCCATCAGGCGACAAAGCCAAACAATTATCACCACGTCTTAAAACTTTGACCCCTTTTCTTAACACTGAAACGCCACCATCTGCGGACGACCCGTAAATAGTCTTTAACCCGAATAATTTTTCGAGCTTAGCAATCGCGCGACCGTCCCGACGCGCAGATGCAATTGCATAACCACGCACACCCGCCATAGATATAAGTGGTGATAACATCATAGTCCGCCCATGCCAAAATACGAAAATCGCCGGTCTTTTTCTGTATTTTTTCAGAATATTGTAATCTTTGATTTCTTTTTTGGATGTAAAGTAAACAAACCAAATCAAAACATAATAAATCAGGGCCATAATCCACTGAATAACAGCCCAACTGTGCAATTCACGAACAACACGTCCAAAATTCTTTTTTACCAATTTTTGCATATTGACAATCATAGCAACAAAAAAACAACAATGCAAGCCAAGGCAAATTAGACACAAAACATAAGATTAAATGCGTTTTTTATTTGACATGCGGGGTTTAATATATATAATATTGATTACTTTATCGCGGGATAGAGCAGCCCGGTAGCTCGTCAGGCTCATAACCTGAAGGTCGCAAGTTCAAATCTTGCTCCCGCAACCAGTTAAATAAAAAACACACCCTGTGCGGTGTGTTTTTTGTTTAATCTGTTTTGTGGTTTGTCAGTTTGACTTTGCAACGCAGTTGCCGGTTCAAAATTTGTATGCGAGAACAAGCGACAGCGAAGTTCAAGCAACTACAAATTTGCCCGCAGGCATTTATGCCGAGGGAAATCTTGCTCCCGCAACCACGAATTTTCTAAAAATACCGCTTGCGCGGTATTTTTGTTTAGAAAATTCTGTGTAGCGACGGAACGAAGTAAAGACGGACAGTGTCACGCCGTAGCTTTGGTCGTTTTTATGATGCAATATTTACGATTATTGGCAAAAGCGGACTAAAAGAACCCTTCCTCCCCGACTACGCCGGCACTCCCCCAAAGGGAGAATTAAAAAGTTCTCCTCCTGCGGAGGAGTACCCGCAGGGGGAGGTGGTCTTTGATTCCAGAGAATACGAATATCGAAAAGACCACCCCGTCCGCTTTCGCTGACGCTACAGCGAGACACCCCTCCGCAGGAGGGGAACTTACTCTCAAACTAGACCGATATTAATTCCCCGCGTAGAGATAACAAAAAAACAATTTTATCCGATAAAAAAAGCGCCGTTTGGCGCTTTCTATTACTTTACGTTTTTTGTGGCCTCTTCAGAATCTGTTAAAACCTTGTCCTTTACCCAAGAGGCAACTTTTGTTTTTGTTTGTGCGCCAAAACGACTTGATAATTCCATACTTTTTACCGCAAAACCTAAATGTCTAGAATCCAGCTTTGGCGAAAAAGGTTTTGCTATGTGAAACCTTATACTCAAAGCACCATCAGCAACTACGTCTGCCGGTATTACAACATTGTAAAAAGCGGGCGAACGTGACACCAACCAAGTTGTCAATTCTTTATCGTTCACATAAACTGTAACATTTTGATATTTATCTGTTGGCGCAAAAATAGCACTACCTTCTACGACCAATTTTAATGATTTACCCTTTGCACCATTAACAAACATGTTCACATAGGCATCTTGTCCATCTGTCCAAGTCAATCCATTTTCTTGGTTGCTCCAGCCTGATTCTGTATACAAATTGGAATTTCCACCTTTGGAAAAACTAATATTTTTACCAATTTTATATTCTTCAAAACCATTTGGATTGCCCTTGTCCGCAGTAGACAAAGTTAAATTTTTAACACAGATACCCAATTTACGAGAGTCTGCAGACAAACCTAAATCTTTTGGACTAACCTGTTTTGCAATCTTGAATTTGATATTTGCAACCTTGCCCAGTTTTTGTGAATCTTGTGGCAAAGCAAATTTGTAAATACCAGATTTTGTCATTACAAAATCTGTCACAGGTTCATCATTTACTAATACACTAACATTCCTCTTTTTCAACCATTTTGCAATAAATGGCGCAGCATCAAACGACACTCTGAAAAATTTATCATCTGCAATTTCTGGTAGTGGCACCTCAACAGACGCAAATTCTTCCTTTGTCCATGTACAATCATTTTCAGGAGCCGAGAAACCGCTTGTTTTATATTCTGACACGTTGCCAGATTTATTAAAAACAATAGTCAAATCTGTTTGTTTCGATGTTTTTTTGCTAAAAAACGAGAACACACAAAAAACACATACAACAACAGACACCAAACCCAAAATTATAGATTTTCTTTTTTTCTTTGTCATAGCAAACACCTTTTCTGTTAAACGGGACAACCCCATATTTTCAGGGAAAATCTTAGCACAGAAAAACCGATATGCAAATAAAAAATCTATACATCTTTCCGATGTATAGATTATCATTTTATGCCTGCTGATAAGGGAATCTTGCTTTGATTTCTTCACGTTTTGTTATGCGTTCTGCTATCAATTCTGCAATCTCTGGTGATTCTGGGTCATCATCACGCAAACGCATAATATGCGCTGTGATTGGATCAACTTCTGCAACATAGGCTTTTTCACGTTGTGCGGATTGATATTCATTATTTATCGCAGGTGCAAACCCTTTGATGTATTTTTCGCCATTGTATGCGGTTTCTATATCGTCATCTACATATTCTTTGATTGCCTCATCAATACTGTCTTCGTTAAACATAGGGACGAAACCATTTTCTGTTTCCTTTGCCAACATTAACGCAGTTGTACGTAATGTATCTTTGTCGGCATCCAACAAAATGAACTTTTTGTTTTCATCAATTATTCCAAACATAAAACATCTCCTTATTTTGCGCCATTGGCATATACGAAACGAAAAACAGATGTATTCCCAGACAATGTATAATGTATTTTTATAACATCGCCTTTTGACACAGAAAAACACATTCTACCGTTCGTCTGATTTACTGGATACATCCCCACATTAATATTTGTTGTTTCGTTTATAAAGAACAACCATTCACCCGCACTTTGTGATTGTTTAGTCACAGTGAAATAACCGTTTGCTGGTGCAGTATATGTTGTTCCAGAAGCACCCAAAGTCAAATCTGTATATCTTTGTGATGGCATAGCCTGATTAGCAACCCAATCTGTATCATTATAATCAACTGGATGAAATACTGTTTTTGGCTCAAAAGTATATGTTGTAGTATTAACATAAAACAATGTCACACAAACATCTTGTATTTCGCTGCCTTGTGCAGTCTTGGTATTATATATCTTATTTTCAGATAGTTTATACCAGCATCTATAATTTGTTCCTGGATATTCTTCTTGGACACATTCTTTACCATAAAAAGATGCCAACCCACCAATATGCCTTATTCCAAAAGTATACCCTGTGATTGAATTCACATTATTTACCACACGAACGTTGGAAATCATACACAATTCATTTTTTAACGTTCCGTCTTCATTTTTTCCGTTTGGTGCCATACCTTTTACACCTGGTAGAATATATACAGACGAACCAATAAACCCAAAACCGTTAAATACTTGGTCTATACTGACTATTGCCCCACCAGACACAGTAATTTTACAAATCGGAAAAGAATATAATCTATCAACTTTTGTTCCATGTTCATACCAATCTATACGATTATTTGATGTATCATAAAACAAACCATGCGTTGATGAATCTGGTATTCCTGACTTTATATATGGCACAAGTTCAGAAAAATAACCTGTTCCTACTTGTCTGCGAAAAACAAAATATGTGCCAGATTCTGAACGTGCACTGCAAGTTTCATCTGCTGATAAAACCACATTATCAAACACGCCTGTGCCGTTTGGATAATACAGTTTAGAATCTTTTTTAATTGTTAAAGTAGTACCAGAATACGAAACTTGAATATCTTGCGATATCTCAACAACACAATTTGTTGCATATGACCAAAATTTATTTACAGACATAATTTCATTGCCACCAAGCGTTGAACCATCATGAACGCGTAGTGTTTTATTTGTTGTATCCATAGTAACCTCACCGATTGCACCGGTAAAATTATTATGTTGCGTGGCTGTACCACGTCTTATTTGTATTTGTCTAGACATTATTTCTCCTTGAATAAATAAACAAAAAGACCGTCAAAAAATTGACGGCATAAAAAACGCGATGATAACAACCACCGCGCACATATATGATATTATATCACAAATTGACATAAAAATAAATATGTTTTTTATTCGTCTGATATAACAGCATCGATGAACCCCAACGCTAACTTACGTGTATCACCAGATAATCCTAATTCTTGTGGTGACTGCGGGTTATCAAATTCAAACACAAAATCCAGATTTCCATCATTATCATTTGGAACAATCATTTTTATCGGCTGTCTATCTGGCTTATCAAAAACCATTTCCGTTATTTCATGCCCATTACAAATAATTTTGCATTTTTGTGTTGGGCATACCGCTCTAACAAAAGGAACGACGTTAATACATACTGATACATTTGATTGTTTTGATTTTGTTTGTAATCTAAAAAATGTATTTTGTGAATTTGACCAACGTCCAAAAGATTCAATTACACCCAAACCAATATTGATAATATCTTTATCATGTACAAAATTATAATATTCTCCACAAAGTACTCTTTTCAGGATTTTTTCTACATTGTATACGCGATAAGCGGGTGTATGTGTTTTGGGATCTGTTTTTTGACAAGTTAAAACACGAACGTTATCTATATTCAAATTTAATTCAGCACACTCTGTCTGTTCTGATGTTGCTATAGACAAAATAACCAACATATTTATGTTTTTTTGCGGGAAAGAATTTTTCAATATATTTATTGATTCTGTTATTGCTTTAATTGGTAAAACACCAGTATCATCTTGATATACAAACAAAATATTTTTTGCTGCTTCTACATCATCATACAAACGTTTAACACGTCTTTGATATTTCGCAACAAATTCTGGAAAGAAATCCTGAACTGACTTTTTCCATGGAAAATCATGCCAATAATGCAGTCCTGTTTTTACATTTTTTACACATCTTGCATCAGGATCTGTATTAAGTGAATATTCAATAAAATCTTCAATATTAAAAGCATTTTCAAAATGATTTTTTATTAAATTACATTTTCTTAACAATTGCTCAGACGCATCGCCATCACACCCTGACCAATCAAGTGGATATGATTTTTCTGTAATTTTCGATTCTTTCAAAGCACCAGCAGTAGGACAACCAAACCCTAAAGATATAACCAAATCGTATTGCTTCATACGTTTATCCCTTTATTATTTTTATACCAAATAATTTGAATTTATTATTTTTATCTTCAAAATCTTTTGGTTTTCCAAAAAATCTAACTTCTAAATCAGACACTAAATTATCCAAATGTAAATCAAAATTAAATTGTTTTTGATTATGTGGCAATGCTGTTTGTGAAAACAAAATGTTTTTTCCACAATTACAACAAACATCTACAAATACATCGTAATTTTCAGTCAATTCATAATCAACAATAATATTATAATCATTTGCCGATAATACTGTATATGGTCCAAAACTTAAAAATCCTTTATAATCATGTACTGGATTGGTAACAATTTTTCCATCAAAACATTTACCCGCCAAATCAGAAAGTCTTATATTTTTTTCTTTTTTTGCTACCAAAGCATTAATAACATGCTTTAATTTCAAACAAATTTTACTATATTCACCCTGGAAAGAATTATCATATGGTCCATTATAAAAATATACACGACGTATTTTATCTGATATTTCTTCATATATAATACCATCACCAATTTCCAGATCATTTTGCAATATTACAAAATCAACATTTGCATTCGGAAAAATTTTATAAAAAATAGAAATCGGATATTTGACCATTGCCTCTGGCAACTTACCCAACCCAGCATAAACAACAAAACATATTTTTTTACCAGAATTTAATAAATCCATAAAACGTTTAATTCTGCGATCATATTTTGCTTTTATTTCTGGATATGATTCTGCGATTGTTTTCCCTTTTGGAAAATCATGAAAAAAGCACATCCCGTTAAACCTATTTAAAACCACCCTATGCGGTTGTTTTATTGGATCTTCTATTTCATCATCACCTATATATAAATCAGATTCATTGAAAAAATCCTGAAAACCCGAACAAATAACTTCGAGCCTTCTACGAACCCCTAATACATCATGCGTCTCTTCCTCAATGCAGCGAATCCAATCCAAAGGATATGAACTAGATTGTAAATATAAGCGTCTTAAAGCCCTGGACGTCCAACAGTTAAAACCCATTGAAATGACTTCATCGTAATCTTTTTGGTATTTAACCGAGTTTATAAAATCATCATATTTCATTTTTAACCCTTTACCGCCAAATCGTATAATTTTTTTGACAATTCTTCAAACGAATATTGTTTTATCAATGATTCTGGTATTTTTTTATTTTTGTTTTTCATCGCATTCAATATTGCGTCTGCTATTTCATCAACAGATGCATTTTGTGATATCAGTGTACAATATTCTTGAAAATCAGACATAACAAAACCTGTTTGGGTTATTAAATTTTGTCCCATCCCCAATAATTGCGCAATACAGCCACTGCTTTCACCATGTGGATTTTTACGCAACTGAATTGCACAATCAACCGATTTCATTAAATTTATCAAATCTACATCTGATGGATTATTAAATATAACTACATTATTTAAATCAAGTCCCATATTATTTGCGTTGTTTACGGCATCATATCCACCTAACACTAATTTTATTTTATGCCCCGCATTGTTTAATTTGTTGATTGCACGTATTATATCGTCAGATCTTTTCGTATAATTTGGAATACCAAACGAACCAACAACAAATTCGGCATCACCAAAATCCAAAGATTTATCTTTCTTCATATCAGTCAAATCTGGTACCGGATGAAATAAAACTTGAATATTACATGTTCCTAGATTTAATCTTTCTACCTCTGACAAAATTAATGATTTTGCAGTTTCGTTATTCACGATAAAATCATGAATACCGGTCATTTCAATAAACGGACGAATTCCACATAAATTGTTTTTACGCAAAGTGTCATAAGAATCATTATTTTCTAATTCATCTGCAATAAATGGATACCATGTTTTCAGAAAAACTTTTAAATCAGGAAACGCTACGCTAGACGAACCAATCTTAACTGGTTTGTTCAAAATTGAAACAAAAGATCCTAATATGATTGCCTCATGCATATATGCAAAGCGATGGTTTTCACCATTTGATTTTATTGCTTCTTCCAAAGCAACACCATGATGTGGCGAATTTCCAAACACAAAAATTTTTCCTATATAATCTCTTGATAATTTTGCATATGGATACATATCATACGGAATCGTATTATTTGGTTTTTTTTCTTTCGCTTTCACAAAAGATATTTTCTTTATAAGCAAAGATTTACCCATATAAAACAAAGAACATTCTATATTTTTATATTCTTTATCCAAACTGAACGGTATTATCATCTTGTTTTGTTTTGCATCTAATTTGCCATCTAACAAAAATGTCTCTGCGCAATCTGCAGTCAATTTGAAATCTATATCTGCTTTGTCATCTGATTCGTATTCTATGATTAAATTATATTGCCCAGAATCTAGTGTTATATATGGACCAAACGATGCTAATCTCTTTTCATTAAAATCACTAAAAGACAAATACATTCCATCAACAACGTGTTCTGTCTGGGTCGGTAAATCTTTCCCATAGACTGTTATTTTGAAATCATCGTGTAATAAATTTTGATAGTCAGATAATCTGTCAATATCAGATATAATATCAAACATCTCTGGATGTATAGAATGTGCATTATATGTATATATTGCTATTCCTGATTGTTGTGGTGGTAAACACGAAAACACCGCGACTTTTTTCAATCTGGTATCTTGTTCAGATAACTTTTTCAATTTAGTTATAATTATCTTTGCGCAATTATCCCAATTATATTTTTCTTTGATAATCTTTTTACCAAAATCTAATGACTTTTGACACAAACCTTCATCCGCAAATATATTGATTATAGATTGCGCAATTTCTTCATTATTATATGGATTGAAAGAACATTCTGGTAATAATAACTCTTTGGTCGAAGATAAGTTTGAACCTATGGCAGGCGTTCCAGCAATATAACTTTCCAAAATTGGCAACCCAAGCCCTTCATAAAAAGACGGGAATATAGAAGCACGCGCATTTGACAATAAATCTATCATTATCGCATCAGGAATATAATCAGTTATAATGATTTGTTTACCAATTTCTATATGCTGAAAATCTTTTATTATTGAAGTTATATTTGACTTAAAATCTGTGGTTAATATACGACATATAATATACAATTTTGAATCTGATGGTATTTTTCCAGATTGATATGCCATACAAAAACCACGAACTGCGCCTGTATAATTTTTACGCAAATCGTCTCCTGGGACACAAATTAAATTATTTGCTCTGTTTGCTGCATCATATTTTTTATTTGAGTTTTTGGTTAAAAATTTTTGTTCATCGCTACTGCCATAAATTGTTGTAATATCTTTTGGATGCACACCTAACAGTTTAATACAATCTTGTCTGCTGTTTTCTGATATTGCAAACAAATGTGATACCAAATTCAGATTATCCATGGCTTTTGCATAGTTTTCTATTAACGTACTTTGTGATAAATAATTTTTAGCAAATACAAGTGGTATCAAATCATACATAATACCAACAATTTGTTTACATTGTTTTACCACATCAACTGGTAATATTGTTGATAAATCAGTATCTCCACGCGAAGGAAAAAAATCACCCCTGAAAAAGAAATCAAAATCAATATCAATATTGTAATCATTCCATGATTCCAACATATAAATTTTTCCGCTTTTAATTACAGTTTCTGGTAAATCTAATGGATATTTATTTGAAACCAAAATGTATGATTCAAAACCACCAAGTTTAATCATATGTTCGTACATTGACAAAATATACCGACCAATCCCGCGCTGTGCAGATATTTGATACGATATAAAATCAAACAATATCTTCATTATTTTGCTTCCTTGGTATAATCACTATCTTGGTGTTTTGCAATAATTTCCATAGCACGTTGGTTTATAACCTCACGATTATCTTTTGTTATAACAACTTCTTTTATAACCTCTTTCACAACAGGTGCTAATGGCTGTATTTTTGTTTTAACCTGTGCAATCTGAATACCAAAAAGATAAACTTTTGTTAAATCTCTGAAATATTTAACTTTTATATATGGCAACCATAAAAAATAGCAACGATAATAATCTTTGTGCACAGTTGTTTTTATACCAAGTATTTCTCTTAACATAGTTTTTACATCCCCTGATTTCTTAAATTCATTCACCATTATTTGAACAGTCTTTTTCCATGAAAAATCTTTTGCGTGTTCTAACCCCTCTTCTGTCATCGATTTTCTGAAGTTTTCGTTAAAATAATATTTTTCATAGGCTTTTATATGTTGTTCATCATTATCCCATTTTATTTTTATGGCCGCATCACCAACAACCTCTGGCAAAGAAGAATTATTTGATGAAACAACAGGTGTTCCACATGCCATTGCTTCAAGTGGTGGCAAACCAAACCCCTCGTATTGCGATGTATACACAAAAAACAGTGCGCCACTATAAAACGCAGCCAGATCTTCGTCATCTATATATCCAGCACGAATAATTTTATCTTTATATTGACCCAAATCTGATATTTCTGATTCCAATTTATCAATGAATAAATCCCAATGTCCACCACCAAGAACAAAAACCATATCGTTTATATTGTTTCTTTTGATAAATTCAATAAAAGTTTTTACTGCACGAACCAAATTTTTACGTGGCTCTAATGTGCACAAAGAAAACACATATTTTTTATCTGTTGGAACACCATATTTTCTTAAAACTATGTCTGTTTGTTCTTTGCTACATGGATGAAAAGAATCTGCGCACGCTAACGGTGTCACAATTATTTGTCTCGATTTTAATTCAGGTACTAATTTCATCCAATCTTTCTTGGTACACAAAGAAATTGAAAAATATTTATCGCGTGGGCTACGTGCCATCAATTTACGCAACCTCCATATCCATACATTTTCATTTACAATACTTGGATAATACTGCGGAAAAGAGAAAGGCATAGTATCATAAAGAATTGTGTATTTGCGTATATCGCCTTTGTTTTCTAAAGCATCTGGCACCTTAAATACAGGTGAAAGAAAACATGTGTTTGGTAAAAAATTTCCATCAAGATTATTAAAAGGAACATTTATAAATTCTGGCATATGTATTTTTATTGCGCTTTCCAACACATTTAAAGACGCAGGTTCACAATAAAATGACAAAGCCACGTTTTTATTATTATTTAACTCACGCGCAATATTATATGCTGCAAAAAATATCCCAGATCTATTAGAGTTCTTATCAATAACACTTGTTAAAATAGTTGCATCATATATTACTGGGATCTTCATTATATAACCTTTTATCTGTCATAAGTTTTAATAATATCGGCTATTGTTTGTTGCAATGTATATTTTTGTTTCCAACCCAATTCTTCTTTTATCTTTGTATTATCACCAACAACCAGTTTTATATCATTTGATCGAATACGTGCACAATCTATCATTATATTTGGTTTCACCCCAAGTTGTTTTGATGTTTTATCAATTACATCACGCAATTTAACTGCTACGCCAGAACAAACATTATAAACCTCACGATTTGGAGCCATTGTTAAAATTTTATAATAAGCATCAACAACATCACGAACATCTGTAAAATCACGTGCTACATCTATATTACCAACCATCATTTTGTTTTCTTTTTGTCCATTTGCTATATTTACCAACTGTTCTATAAAAGAGGGTATTACAAATTGAGTACTTTGTCCTGGACCAATATGATTAAAAGAACGCGTCATTACTATATCTAGAGCAAACTTATCAACATATAATTTAGAAAGATATTCCTGGGATACACGTGCCACAGAATATGGATTTTTTGGATGTAAAGCATATGTTTCTTTTATCGGTTCATCATAAATACCATATTCTTCTGATGAACCAACTGATAATATTCTGCTCGTCAAATCGTTCTTTCTGACCGCATCTACAAGATTCAGAAAACATGTATTATTGTTCAGAAAACATTCTGCTGGACAGTTCCAAGATTTAGCAACAGAAGAAACAGCAGCTAAATGAACAATATAGTCAGGTTTATATTTTGCAATTATATTATTTACACAATCTGTATCACACAAATTTACACTGTTATATTTTATATTGCTTATTTGTGTTTGTTCTTCTAATCCTAAACCAAATATTTCAGAATCTGGTTCAACTAAATTAATGTAATCAACAAAATATTTTCCAACAAAACCGTTTATTCCGGTAACAAGATATTTTTTCATCTTTGTCACCTTTGTAAACTTTCTGTTATAAATTTTTCACGTGCAGCCAATTTCAAGTCTTCCGCAACCATTTCTTTTGCCAAACCAGCCAAATCATATTTTGGATTCCAACCTAATTTTGTACGTGCTTTGGTGCTATCACCTAATAATAAATCAACCTCTGCAGGACGAAAATAATCTGGGTTTACTGCAACAACTGTTTTTCCGCTTGCTTTATCAATACCCTTTTCATCAACACCCTTACCAGACCACCTCAAATCAACACCTGTTTCCTTGAAAGCCATTGTTGTAAAATCACGAATTGTTGTGGTTATACCTGTTGCCAAAACAAAGTCTTCTGGTTGTTCTGCCTGCAATATACGCCACATACCTTCGACATAATCTTTTGCATGTCCCCAATCACGTCTGGAATCTAAATTGCCCAGATATAAACAATCTTGTAATCCATATTTTATCTTTGCTGCACCAAGTGTTATTTTGCGTGTAACAAAATTTTCACCACGACGTGGGCTTTCATGATTAAACAAGATACCATTACATGCAAACATGTTGTATGATTCACGATAATTCACAGTAATCCAATAACCATACAACTTTGCAACCCCATACGGTGAACGTGGATAAAAAGGTGTCTTTTCCGATTGAATTGGCTGTTGAATTAACCCGTACAGTTCCGATGTAGAAGCCTGATAAAAACGTGTTTTGTTTTCTAAACCGTTTGTACGAATGGCTTCGAGCAACCTTAACACACCGATTGCATCTGATTCAGCAGTAAATTCCGGACAATCCCACGATATCTTCACATGAGATTGTGCGGCCAGATTGTAAACTTCATCAGGTTGCAATTCACGAACTAAACTACTTAGACTAGCAGAATCAGTCATATCGCCATAATGCATATTCAGTTTATTTTTTATATGATCTATGCGTTGCGTATTCGGGACAGATGCACGACGTACAATACCATGAACATCATAATCTTTATCCAACAACAATTCAGCTAAATAAGAACCGTCTTGTCCTGTGATACCTGTAATCAAAGCCACTTTTTTAACCATAACTTGCCACCATACTTATTTTGTTTTTCCGTTTGTTCTGTTATAAATATCTTCAAAACGTATTACATCATTTTCATCCAATATATCACCCATCTGAACTTCTATAACAGAAGCTTCTTCATCTGTCATATTTTCTAATCTATGTTTAGTTTTTACAGGGATATCTACAGACTGACCAAAAGTATATTCTTTCACCATATCACCAACGGTTATTGTTGGTTTTCCAGCGATCACAGTCCAATGTTCGCCACGAAAATCGTGCATTTGCAAAGACAAAGAAGAATGTGGCTTGACGGTTATAAGTTTCGCAATATATTTATCGCCCACAGCAATACATTTCCAAGTTCCCCATGGACGTTCACCAACTTCATTCAGTTTGTACAGAATTCGACTCATTTACACTTCCTTTTATTGTGTTAATAATAATATCAACAGTTTTTCCCCAAGTAAAAAGCCTACTTCTCTCCAAACCTTTTTCTGCCATCTGTTTGCGATACATTTCATCAAAATAATATTTTGTGTACGCATTTATATGTTGTTCATCGCTGTCCCAATCAATCATTATTGTAGCATTACCAACAACTTCTGGCAACGATGAATTATTAGATGTTATAACCGGACACCCACATTTCATCGCTTCTAATGGTGGTAAACCAAACCCCTCATATTGTGAAGTATAAACAAAAAATTCTGCGTCACTATAAAGCAGAGCCAGATCATCATCATCAACATAGCCTGCACGCACAATTTTATCTTTATATTCACCAAAGTTTTTTATCTCTGATTCTAATTTACCAATGAATTCGTCCCAGTGTGCACCCCCCAGAACAAATATCAAGTCATTTATAGCATTTATTTTTATAAATTCAACAAAAGTTTTAACCGCGCGTATCAAGTTTTTACGTGGTTCCAAGGTACACAACGAAAATATGTATTTTTTATCGGCCGGAATACCATATTTCTTGCGAATTTGCTCTATTTTTGCTTTATCTTTTTCTTTGTAAAAAGAATCAGATGCTGCCAAAGGAATTACACTTATATCATCTGGCGCTACACCTAATAACTTAACAAAATCTTTTTTTGTATTTTTAGATATAGCAAAATACTTACATACTGCTTTTGATTTTATAGATTTAACCAAGTCATAAAACCAATATTTTTTCAGTTTCATTTCTGGATAATACTGTGGAAATAACAAAGGTATAGTATCATACAATATTACATATTTTTGTTCTGCTTTTATTCGTCTGGATACAACACGCAAAGGTGATATAAAAACATCACATTTTAATAACCTGTGTATCAATCCGGCAAAATATAAAGGTTTGCGAACAAATATATTCAATAATAATTTCAGAATATTATGATGCGATTTACGTAATTTTTGATTTAAATCTGATAGTTTTTTCAGTTTTATAGCATACTTATTTCCAAAATAAATCTTTATATTTTTACCAAAATGATTCTCTACAAAAACGAGAAAATCTTTATCACATAATTTTTCACAAAACAAAGATATATCAAATTGCTGAGATTTTATCAAATTTACCAATATATTATATGCAGCAAAATATATACCGCTTCTGCCAGAACCAGAAAGCATATTTTCGGCTATAACAGACACATCAAAAACGAGTGTTTTTTTTCTCATAATCTATTTCTCGTATTCGCTTTTATTTGGAAACTTTGTGTTAAAAAATAATTTATTATGTTCACGAGTTATATCATTATTATAAACACTATCATTTATACAGACAACAGGTGCATCACAAGATAAAACTTTTGATTCAATCGCGTCTGTACAGTAAAAAACAGACTCTTTTATAGATTTTTTGTGCAATAAATTATATAAAAAATCCAGTATCACATTATGTCCAACATGTTTAGAATGTGAATTTATAATTTCTGCACGACCTTTTACAAAATCATATAAATTAAATATCAAATGATGAACATCTGTTTCGTCACGAAATCTGTGATATCTTGTGTTATTTATAACTTTTGATAATTCAGGATGTTCACAACATTCAATTATTGAAGACTTTATATACGGATCTATACCATGTGAAGATTTATAATTATACAAATTTATACCAAAAACTTTTTCTATTTCATTTGCCGCATTTATCAAATGCAGTTGATATATACTTTTTTTATTTCGCGGTATACGGCCGTTTTTACGGCATACGCACCGAACTTTTGTTTTACCACTTGCCATATCAAAAAAATAATCTGGTTCAATCGGTGTGTTGAAAAACATATCATCATTTGCCAATAAAAAATGTTCCGATAAATTCGGAATATTTTTCAGACTTGCTTCTACTGCACAAGAATTGAAAACAGGCCCTGCATCTGGTGGTAAAATAGACTCTTGCGGCACAATTGTTATTTTTGGGTTATCTGTATTTAGCCATATTGGTACTTGACCAAAAGATGTCACAATATAAATATGATTTATCCATGGCGCATTTTGTTCCAGCGAACGCAAAGAATACTTTAATTCATTATTATCACGAAATATCTGGTCTTGGACATCATCAATATATTTGCTTGTATCTTTATTTAAATCTTGAATATATTTGTTTTTAATGGCAGAAAACTTTTCGTCAGCACCATTTGCCCACAAATAAACAATATCTATCGGAAAAGATGCTTTATTACTATTCATAAACCCCCATTGCAAGAAAGGTTATAACACATAAATATTATACAGTCAAATTTATATTTACCCTATGAATTACCTTGAAAATCAAAGCACTTCTTTAATGTTTCACCTGTTTCATTTTGGTCTATGTGTTTATTACGAATTTCTTCTTCTGCTTTGATATGTTGTTTTAATAAAATTATATCAGGGTGATTTTGTATTTGTTCATTTAATTTATCCAATGCTGATTCTATATCTTTTTCTTCTTTCACAAAAATCGGTGTTATTGAATCAGCCGCAGAACTTATTGATTGTTTTAATAAATCTTGATTATCGTCTATAACTGATAAATAAGCCCGTATATGTTCATCTTCGTGCGACAAAACAGCATTATAAGAACAAGAATCAGGTTTGTGTGATATATCTATCTGAACCAAAAAATCACTATAACCAATTGTTGCATCTATATTTTTCAATCCAACACAAAAACCATCTTCTATGGATGTTATGTCACCTGTTATTTCATAATTATCAACCAATGTTGCAATAACATCACCGTGTAAAACATCAATATGCTGCAAAGGTTGCACAACTTGCTTATTCCAAGATGGTGTTTTTATTGTTATTTTTGGCGTCAATTTATACCCTAAACAATCATCTGCAAAAGATATTGTTGGTAAAAATAAAACTAATAAAAACAAATAAAACCTAAACATATATTACATTGTTTGTTTTTTAAGATATTCTGCAACAAAATTATTTCCGTAATTTTTATATAATTCTTCGGCTAATAATACTGAAGAGCGCCCAGATTCAAACAATTTCAACATATTTCCCAGACCACCAAGTTCTGTATTCAAAACAACTGATTCACCAGTCACAGGTCTTGATAATAATACAGCACGTTTCAAGTTTGGATATGCTTTACCCTGAATAAACGCCATTTCTAATGGGTTTAAATTCCATTTTTCATAATCAGAAACATCAGCAGCAGGATTACGGAAGAACAAAACAGTTTGTGCCTGACCACGAACAACATCACCAATACCAAGTTTATCCAACACATTTGCACGTTGGAAAGCGACCATATATGCCTGACGATTTTTACGTCCTTCTTGTAAACCAGTTATAAAATTATCGCGAAACATTTTATTTTCAAGCATCGGTGCAGTTTCATCAATCATGATTAGCGAAGGATTTCCGCCGGATACAGTGATATTGTTTATTCTGTGTAATATATAAGATATCACTGCTGGCGCTAAAACTTCATCTTGTAAAATTTCTGTAAAATCAAAAGTTGTTAAACGCGAATACAAATCCAAAGTATCAACTTCTTCATTAAAAATATCACCGTATTGTAGTGGGTCTATCCATTTTTTCAATGCACCACGCATATTACCACTTGATGAAAAACAACTCTCATACAGATTTTTCAATAATCTATCTTTATCAGACAAATAATCAAAATTAACTGATACAGCACGCGCAATTTCATCTTCTGAAATAACATCTGATTGTCCTGTGATCATTGCTAACCATCTACGCAAAAAAGCGCGGTTCACAGCTGTATCCGGCATCTTTAACGGATTTAAATGTGTTAAAAATGCATTATTATCAGCATTTTTCTCTTTACCATTCATGGTTATATATTTACCACCCACAGCCAAAGTAAATATCTCTGCACCTTTGTTCCTGTCAAAGAAAAACGCTTTCAACTTTTGGTGTCTCAAAGATTGTGCAATCAAGAAAGAAAATAATGTTGTTTTACCACCACCTGTTGGACCAATAGTCAAAGTATGCCCAACC
Organism: Candidatus Enterousia sp.; assembly: GCA_045634865.1. Lineage (GTDB taxonomy): Bacteria > Pseudomonadota > Alphaproteobacteria > Rs-D84 > Rs-D84 > Enterousia. The sequence continues at coordinate 81,240 of JAZRBB010000003.1, read as the reverse complement.
GCAGCAGGTTTATCAGAAACATGAAATTGAAATTGATATGGCGTCCCTTGGGCTGTTGGGAAAACAACCAATGGTCCAGGACCCCAATCACTATTTTTAACGCCACGTGGCATAGAGGACAAAGGTACACTGATTGCTGCTGTTTTTGATAACATCTTGAAAGTTCGTGGAAATATATCAAAACCTGGTATTTGTGCAAAAAAAGAAACTTTTGATGCAAAATCTTCAACTACTGGTGCAATACCAAAACCTGCACATATTTTCTTGAATTCGTTTATATAAAGATTTAATTCATCAAGATTATATCCAAACAATATATACAAAGGATAATAATCAACTAATGTCTGATTACCTGTAATATTTTCATCCATAGAAGTTTTTGCTTCCATGATTTGTTCCATTGTAGATTCTTCTGTTTCATCTGTTATTGTTGATTTATGTTGACGCATCAAAGATTCTATATCTTTATATCTTAACACATGAAAAGCATTCATACATATTATTTCACATTGAAGTGTTGAAACTGTATTGAAAAATTCTTCATCCATATAATCAGGTGATAATTTAAAAGAAATCATAGCAGCATAATATGTTTTTTCACCGCTGGTATATTCTATAACACCATTTTTACGGAAAGTCACATTATCAGCAGCAACTAAACTTGCAATATTATTATCACATTTTTTTATAACAGGTTTTGTCACTGGTGATAATATACGTCCAAAAAATGTGGCCATATTATCAATATCGTTATTATTTAATACTTCTGGTTTATATGCAGATAAAATAGATTCAATATATCCGCAATATTGGTTTAATTTTTCCCGATTATTTTGACCTGATACAGATATAACCAGATAATAATTATTATCATATATTTTCAGGCCTTGGTTATTCCATTTATCATATATTTTTTGTAAAACAGGCTGATCAAATTCATAATTTGTTTTTTCATCAGCTTTATCACGAATTGTAAAAAAACGTAAACACACAGATGGATCCTGGATTTGATTAAATAATTGTGCACGCAAATCCAGTAATTTTTCACGATTTTTTTCATCCATCATACTGGTCTGGATACCTTTTATTCTATAAACACGAACCAATGAACCATCAGTCATAGATAAACTGTTATCTGAATAAACTTTATCAAAAGGTAAATAATCAGAATATTTTGCATAACCAAAATTTGGTAAAATTTTCTTTGTTAAAACAGGTATGTAAATAAGTAATATAATAAAAACCAATAAAACAAACATAGCAACAATAACCAAATTCAGAGTCATTGAATTAATACTACCTGCAAAATAATCAAAAATCTTTTCCATATTTTACACTACCAGTTTATTAGGTATTTTGTTTTTCAATAATCTTAAGTTAGAGAATATAATATTGGCAATTTGTGGGTCTTTTTTAGAATACACACCCAATATAGAATGTGAAAGCGATAAAGCCCCAAGAAACCCCAAAGGTAATAAAGCGCTATCTATCTTGAAAATTATTGTTATAACCATGCAAACCACAAACAATAAAAACCAAAAGACAAAATTTAATATAGCAAGTGAATAAGGCACATAAAATATGCGCGGCGGGTTTGCCAAAGCTTTCAGAACCTTTTGCCTCAATATTCCCTCTCCTGTTAAGTCAATTATAACAATTTCAACATTTTTCAACAAGCATAAAAGTAAAAATATTGAAAAATGTTAAAAATATTAAAAAAGACCGTAATTTTCAACTTTTAATTAATATATTATTTTATCAACATTTTTACAAAAACACCGGTATTTCAAGATTTTTTTGTTGAAAAACTGTTTATAAAAAGTTGAAAGTCTTTTTTAATAAAATAAACAAGAACAATAAAAACAACAATAAATATAATAAATATTTGATTTTTTATAAAACTGGTTTATAATCAAGCAGTAAAAAGGATTTTGAAATGAAATTTTTAAGTTCTCTAAAGGCTTGGAAAAAACGCGGAAATGTAAAACAAATTCGTCGTGGAAAGCAAGTTATATTGATTGACCCTGCTAATCCTAAATTAAAGGCAAAACAGGGATTCAAAAGAAAATAACAATCCAATTGGATGATATTTTTATACCCAGTTTTTCTGGGTATTTTTTTATTGTTCTGATAAAAACGCTTCTTGTAATATATTTTTTATTTCAGCCCCAGATAATCCAGCACTACGTAAATAATTTATTTGATTATCATTTGATTTATATAAAGATGCGCTATGAACAGCATTTTTTGGGACAGATTGAATAAATTGACATGGTTTCATAGTTATTTTTGCAGATTCATCTGCCATAACAGAAAAAGATATATCTGAATCACAAAATTTTTGTTTTTTATCTATTTTTGCAAAACCGTTTAATATAGTATTTGTATTTTTATGTGCCAAAACACGTGTTTTTACAAAAACACCGGTATTTTCATATAAATGTTGTCCTGACACATTTATTGTTAAATCTTTATAATTTTGTGCGATAATTTGTCCGTCAAATAAACTATTATTCCCGGTGTTTTTGATAAAAATATTCAAAAAAGCCGGCTTTTTGTTTATTATTTTTGTTGTCATTATAACTTTCGTATTTTTGGCTAAAATATTAACATTTATATCGATATTACCGGCAATTTCGCCAATATATATGATATGAATTGGTATTTTCGGTGTTTTTAATATGTTTATAGTATTTTTATCAAATTCAGCGCTTGTATAATCGGATAAATCTTCGCAAAATAAACCGTCACGAAAAACCAAAGTTTCCGCAGGAAATGTTTTTATATTGAATTCTTGCCAAAGGTATGACATATTTATATCCGAATTGTTTATATAACTATATAAATAGTATAATAATAAAAAATAAATAAAAAACAACTTTAATTGGTGAAAAGATATGGGATTTAATTGTGGTATAGTTGGTTTACCAAATGTTGGGAAATCTACATTATTTAATGCTTTGACACAAAGCGCTGCGGCTGATGCACAAAATTATCCATTTTGTACCATAGAGCCAAATACAGGGCGTGTTGTTGTACCGGATGAAACTTTACATAATTTGGCGCGTGTTGCAGGGGCTGAGCGTATTATACCAACACAACTTGAAATTGTAGATATCGCAGGTTTAGTCAAAGGGGCATCTGCTGGTGAAGGGCTTGGTAATAAATTCTTGGCAAATATTTTATCAACAGACGCAATTATTCATGTTGTCAGATGTTTCGAGAATGATGATATTGTTCATGTAAATGGTAAAATAGACCCATTATTAGATATCGAAACAATTGAAACCGAATTAATGTTGGCTGATTTAGAAAGTTTAGATAATCAAATAAAAAAACTTGAAAAAAAAGTTCACGGCCAAGATAAGAATGCAGCAAAATTATTGGCTGATGCAAACGCTATAAAATCAGGTCTTGAAAAATCAATCCCTGCGAGATTACAAGAAACAGATGCTTCACCTTTCAATTTATTAACGAAAAAGCCGGTAATTTACGTTTGTAATGTTGAAGAATCTGCTGCTGCAACAGGTAATAAATATTCAGATATGGTACGTGAAAAATACGGTTCTATTGCACCTGTTTTAATTATATCCAGTAAAATAGAAATGGAAATCGCACAAATAACAGATATAAACGAAAGAAAAATGTTTTTACAAGAACTTGGTTTAACACAATCAGGTTTAGATCAAGTTATTCATACTGGTTATGATACGCTTGGTTTGCAGACATTTTATACTGTTGGGCCAAAAGAAGCGCACGCATGGACAATTACCAAAGGTATGACAGCGCCCCAGGCAGCAGGTAAAATACATACTGATTTTGAACGTGGTTTTATCCGTGCAGAAATAATTTCACCATCTGATTATATTGAATATGGTGGTGAGGTCGCCGTCAAAGATGCTGGTAAAATGAGGCTGGTTGGTAAAGAATATATTATGCAAGATGGTGATATATGTCATTTCTTGTTTAATGTGTAAAAAATAAAAAGCCGGCTTTTTTGATAAAAATATACAAAAAGGCCGGTATTTTTTATTTATTATTCATATCTAATAATAGGTCTAATTTTTCATGGTTTTCTTTTATTTTTTTATCTATTTCTTTAATTCTTTCACTATTAGATTCTGAATTATTTAATAAATCAGATAAAATTTGTTGTTTTTCTTGATTTAACTTTTGGATATATTTTTGTAGTTTAAATGAAATTATGAATTTTTCAGCATTTTCAGAACTTAAATCTGATTTTGGCGCATCTTCATCAAAAGATATATTTAGTGAAGATAAAAAATCCAAATGTTTTTCAGATATCTCGGGATAAGTCTGAACAATAGATTTTATAATGTTTATAGTCATAGAATCTGTATCAGGTAATTCTATTTCAGATGTATATTTTTCTTTTTTCCATTTATGCCACTGATTAAATTTGCGCCCATTATATTCTTGTTCAATTTCATTTTGGAATATTTTATCAGTAATCTTAGATAAACAATCTTTCAAGAATTTATCTGCCTGGGCGCGACCATTTGGTGTATTTATTAAATAGTTTTTATTCACATTATCCCATAAAAAATCAATCAAAGGGACGGCGTTATCAATGATTTTTTTCATCGCTGATTCGCCTTGATTTTTCAATATTTCATCTGGATCTTTTCCACCAGAAACAAAAGCAAAACGAACATCAGAATTATCACGTAAAAACGGTAAAACCAGCGTACACGCCCGCATAGCGGCTTTTTGTCCTGCATTATCGCCATCAAAACAAAATACAATATTACGATTTGATTTACATAAAATTGCAACATGATCTTCGGTTAATGCGGTACCAAGTGGTGCAACAGTTTCAGGAAAACCATGATTTTGCATTTGAATTGCGTCTATTTGCCCTTCGACAACAATACTGCGATTTTGGCGGTGTATTGCATCACGTGCGAAATTGAAACCGAAAATAGTCTGTCTTTTATGAAATAATTCTGTATCAGTTGTATTTATGTATTTCGGTTCACTTCCGTCCAAAGAACGTCCAGAAAATGCAACAATTTGACCATGCGCATTAAATATAGGAAACATTAATTTATCACGAAAAAAATCATACGGCCCATAATCACCAACACGTACAAGACCTGTGGCAACAAGTTTATCAACTTTTATATTAGCAAATTTTGATGAAATGATATTATTTTTTGGTGCATAACCAATCCTGTATTTTTTTATCATTTCATCAGAAAAACCACGTTTTTTTATGTAATCTAGTGCGACCTTGCCAATTTCTGTATACAATAAATCTTGATATATCTGTGCAGCAGATTCTGTGATTTTTACATAATTTTCTTCTGCTTGTTTTTGTTCTGGGGTTTTTTGTTTTAATTCTGGCATTTTTATACCTGCCATGTTTGCCAGTTCTGATATAGCGGTCTTGAAATCTATATTTTCAGATTTCATAGTGAAAGAAATAATATCACCATGTTCACCACAACCAAAACAATGATAAAAACCTTTTTCTTCGGAAACAGAAAAAGATGGTGTTTTTTCGTTATGAAACGGGCAACATCCCCAATAATTTTGACCTTTTTTAGTAAGTGGGATTTTGCGTCCAATAACATCAACCAAAGATAATCTTTGTCTTAATTCGTCTGTAAAAGAATTATCAAACTTAGCCAACTATTTATTCTTTTTGTTAAATGATTGTTTATTTGGTTTCTTGTTATTTATCAATTTTATTGCCTCATCCAGGCTTGGTTTTTCTTTCACAGAAACATTCACACGATTTGATGATAAATATGGACCATATCTGCCATCTGGATAATAGTAAATTGGTTTATCTGTTTCAGGGTTTTTACCTAAAATAATCGGTTCTATTTTTTTCTTTTCACCACTTAATAATTCTTTTGCTATGTCCAAAGTTATTGTTTCAATATTATATTTTTTTGCGGATACATTTTTTTCACCGTTTGTTACGTATGGTCCGTATTTACCAATACGAAATACAATATTTTCGCCTAATTCTTTTTCTGTTTTTTCTGTATTTTTTTCATCTGTTTTATCTGAACTTGTATCCAAAATATCATTTGATAATTTCATAGTATAATTACACTTTGGATAATCACTGCATCCAACAAAGGGTCCAAATTTAGATAACTTTATACCAAGTTTAGAACCGCATTTTGGGCATATATCTTTGCCATCTTGAAATAAATGGTCATGCATAAAATCGTTTACTTTGTCTATAACATCTGCAATTTTGATACTGCGTGCAGATTCAATCATATCGTTTGTTGGATTCCAAAAAGATTTTAGTGATGATAATTTATCTTTTATACCATTTGAAACATCATCCAAAGTATCTTCTGTTTTTGCGGTAAAGTTAACATCAACCAAATCCTTGAAATAATTAGCCAGATAAGAAATCAAAACCCAACCAGCAGTCGTCGGATGAAAACGATGTTGTTTATCTTGTTCAACATATTTTCTGTCTACAATAGTACTCATAATCGTTGCATATGTTGATGGGCGCCCAATACCAAGTTCTTCAAGTTTTTTGACTAATGATGCTTCTGTAAATCTTGCAGGTGGTTGTGTAAAATGTTGTTCAGATTTTAATGATTTAATTTCAATATTATCATTGATATTTAATTCTGGTAATTTTATATCATCTGATTCTTTTTCATCATCGTTATCTTCGATATAAATTTTCATAAAACCATCAAAAGTGCGTGTTGTTCCAACACAATGGAAAGTTGCGTTTTTTGTATCTATATCAACAGACACAGAATCAAATTCAGCATTTGTCATTTGACATGCAATCGTTCTTTTCCATATTAAATCATACAATTTCGATTCATCGCCAGATAATTCGACCTTTTGTTCCAGAAAATGTGTAGGACGAATTGCTTCGTGTGCTTCTTGGGCGTTTTTAGATTTAGTCACATATATATTTGGTGTTTTTGGAACAAACTTATCACCATATTCTTTGGATATATATTCACGAATTTCGTTTACTGCTTCTACAGATAAATTCGTAGCATCTGTTCGCATATATGTAATAAAACCTTGTTCATATAATTTTTGTGCAGTTGCCATTGTTCGTTTAGATGAAAAATGCAATTTACGTGCAGCCTCTTGCTGTAATGTTGATGTTGTAAATGGTGCAGATGCGTGTCTTTGTACTTTCTTTTTATCTATCTGTGAAACAATAGCATTTGTTGGAGTGTTAACAGAAGATGTGATTTCATCGACCATTTTTTTGTTTTCTATGGTCATACGTTCAATTTTCTTGCCATTAAATTTTACAAGGTTTGCAGAAAAATCTGTTTTATTAAAACAACAATTTGCATCCACAGACCAATATTCAACAGGCTTGAAAGATTCGATTTCTCTTTCTCTGTCAACAACCAATTTAACAGCGACAGATTGTACGCGTCCGGCAGATTTCCCAAGGTTGCGGCGCCAAAGCAAAGGTGAAATACCAAAACCAATTAAATAATCTAATATTCTGCGAACCATATAAGCATCAACTAAATTATTATCAATTTCACGTGGATTTTTTAGTGCTTCAATTATAGCATTTTTCGTAATTTCATGAAAAGCAACACGATAAACAGGTTTATCGTTTATAACTTTGCGTGTATTTAATATATCATTCAGGTGCCACGCAATAGCCTCCCCCTCGCGGTCAGGATCGGATGCCAGATATATTGCATCTGCTTTTTTCAATTCGTCAATAATCAGTTTAATCTGTTTTTCTTTGCCGGGCATTATTTGCCATTTTGGTTTGAAATCATGTTCTGTATCAACACTACCAGATTCTGGGACTAAATCACGAACATGCCCAATAGACGCAACAACACGCCAATCTTTACCAAGGTATTTTTCAATTGTTTTTGCTTTTGATGGAGATTCAACGATAAGTAAATTCATTTTCTAAAACCCTTTGGATGATAATTGTTGATCTTTGTGGATTTGCGCATTTTGACATAAACCAAAACCAAACAGTAAAGATATCAAACTGCTGCCCCCAAAAGACATAAGTGGCAAAGGAACACCAACTGTTGGTAATAATCCCAATACCATAGAGATATTTATAAAATAATAAATGAAAAAGTTCAACATAAAACCAAAACAAATTAGTTGTCCAAACCTATTTCTGCATTTTTTTGCAGACCAAAATAGTATAATCACAATAAATGTATAAATCATCAGTAGTGTAAATGCGCCAATAAACCCAAACTCTTCGCCAAGCATCGTGAATATAAAATCGGTTTGTTTTTCTGGCAGGAAAGATTGCTGGGATTGGGTTCCAGACATATACCCTTTGCCAACAAATCCCCCAGAACCAAAGGCTATTTTTGCTTGATTTATTTGATATCCTGCCCCACGTGAATCGCGTTCAGGATTTAGAAAAGTTATAATTCTATCACGTTGATAATTGTGCATCGCACCATACCAAACAGCTGGCGCAGCCAACAAACCCAATATAAACACAATCAAAAACCATTTTTTGTTTGCGCCAACAATATAAAACATACCAAAAGTTATCAGTGCCAAAGATATGCCAGTCCCTAAATCTGGTTGTAAAGCAATGAACATAAAAGGCACAATAAACATGCCAATTGGAATCAAATAGTTCTTAAATTGTGATAATTCTGTGGAATTAAACCATGCAAAATATCGTGCCAAAGCCAAAACAAAAGTGATTTTTATAAATTCAGATGGTTGAATATTTACAAAACCTAATGATAGCCAACGTTGTGCCCCACCACCAACACTGCCAACAAAAGTCACAAGAATAATCAAAACCAATGCAATAATATACCAAACATAGGCGGATTTTATCCAAAACTTTATATTAGAAAAAGAAACAACAAAAAATATTCCCATACAAAAAATGATTTTCAATAATTGTGACATCGCGAACGGAAACCAAGACCCACCACCTGCGCTGAATAATACAACCAAAGATATCAACAAAACAACACACATAGGTATAAACAAGGGCCACGAAAAACGTGATAGTTTTTCACGAAAACTCATCATATTTGCATTAGAAACGCGCGTTGTAGATTGCATTTTACTTTAATAACTCCTTGAATATATTTGCTGTTGCACGTGCGGCAGGTGTTGATCCACCAGCGTGTTCTATTATGACGCATACAGCGTATTTTGGGGCATTTGTTGGTGCATAACCAACAAATAAACCATGATTTCGTAAATTCCATTTTAATTGTTCTGTGGTTAAAACACCATTTTGTCTTTCAGATTTTGATATATTACGAACCTGGGATGTTCCGGTTTTGCCACCCATTTTTTTACCATTTATATTTATTGCGCTACCAGATGCGGTTCCACCCTTTTTTGTTACCTCTTCGAGGCCGTTTAAGACAAGTTTAATGTTTTTATCTTGAATACCAAGGTTATTAAATTTTGTTTTTTTATTGTCATATATAAGATGCGGAATAACTTCTTTATTAGAAGCAACACGTGCCATCATCACAGCAAGTTGTAAACAATTTGTTAAAATAAAGCCCTGGCCAATACCTGAAATAATCGTATCCCCATGAACCCACGAAGAGCCAATATTTTTTTCTTTCCACTTTCTATCCGGCATAATTCCAGGCATTTCGTTTATTAAAATGTTATCCATATATTTTTGGTTTAACCCAAGTTTTAATGCCATAGATTTAATAGCATCAATACCTATGCGTAAAGCAACTTGGTAAAAATATGTATCACAAGAATGTTTAAGTGCACCGATTAAATCAACCCAACCATGTCCATCTTTTTCCCAGCAATGGTATTTATGATTACCGTATTCCCAATATCCTGGGCAAAATATCTTCTCGGTCGGTGTTATCGCACCGCTTTCAAGCGCTGCCAAAGCAACAATAATTTTGAAAGTAGAACCTGGTGGATATAACCCTTCTATAGTTTTGTTCATAAAAGGTTTTGCAACATCACCAAGTAAAGACGATATATATTCATCACCATCGTCTGTCTTGAATATATTAGGATCAAAACTTGGGGTTGATGCCATTGCTAATATGTTTCCGTTTTCTATGTCGATAACAACACCACAACCCGCACGATTCATCGCCAAAGAATCATATAAAACCTTTTGGACATCTTCTTTGATTGTTAGTTTTATATTTTTTCCAGGTTTTGGCGGAATAAATTGTGATTTATCTTCACCTGTAATGCGTCCAACGGCGTTTGACACTAAAACAGTTCGCCCTGTTTCGCCAAACAAAGTGTCATTAAACTTTTTTTCAAGACCAGTTATACCGGTTGAAAAAAATGGTGCGTTTGGAACCGTTTTCTTTGGAACCCCAACATAACCAAATATTTGTGCACCAGCAGGCCCCATTTCATATACGCGTGAAAAACCGGTGGATATATGCATTCCTGGAATGTTTTTGGCTGCTAGTTTTGCAAGTGTATTCCAATCAGAACTTTCGCTGATTAACACAGGTTGAAACGCTTGTTGTTTTTTTATATTGCGCCAGATTCTGTTGACTGTTTTTTCGCGCAAGTTTAATTCTTTTGCAACGTTATCAACCAAATTGTGTAAATTTTCTGCTTCTTCTGGTATGATATAAATTCTGTATACAGCGGTATCCCTGGATATAACAGTTCCTGATTCTGATAATATATTACCACGTTTCGGCATAGTCGTTTGAATACGAAATGAATTATTTTCACTTTTTCGTGTGTATTCTTTATAGTTGAAAACCTGCATCTGCAACATTCTTATAACCAGAACAGAAGTCAATATTGCACCACCTGTCAAAAACAGCGTACTGCGTCTGTCAAAAGTGCGTGCGACTTCTGTATCTATCATCTTTCAATCCGTTTATCTAATGCTGTTATAGGTATATATAAAACACTCAACCATATAAATAACCATAAATTATTTGATATAACAACAAAATTTAACCCAGAAAACATCAATATACAAAATCCAAAACCTATAAAAGTCATGAATAAATACAGACCGTCTTTTGATGTATGTGTTGCATCTATGTAATTCTGAAAACCGTTTACTGCGTAAAACAGGCAATACATAATTGTCCAAAATAATGGCAGATTGCATCTGTAATCAATCAAAAAACAAATAAATAGGCTGAACAAAGGAAACCAATTAATCGGTTTAACAAAAGAATAAAAGAACACAGTTGTCAAAGCCAATATACCTGCTGGATTCCAAAAAGATGCAGACAGGCGCCATAAAATCAAAGTGATTAAAAATGGCCATATTTTTCTTAAAAAATAAACAACCTTGTTCATTATTTGTACGAATCTGAATTGTTATATTTTAATACCATAACGCGCGATAATTGATTTGGACGCAAGACATCGACCTGTTTTTCATCTTTCATATCGCCAATATATATTCCAGATGGCAAAATACCGCTGATATTGCTTGTCACTACACCCAAACCTTTGCGTCCAACAAATTGCGGATCACTGAAAAAGTTTATAAAAGATTTATTCTTTCCGTTTCCTTGTAAAAAGCCAGAAATGTCAGAGCCTGTGATACGAACCGCCAGATTGGTATCTGCGTCCATCAAAGAACGCACACGACAAAATTCGGATCCACAATCAATAATCGTTCCGACCAATCTGTTATCAAAAGATACAACAACCATACCGCGTTCAAGTCCCGCTTTTTTCCCACGATTTATTAAAAAAGTATTGTGATGAAATACGGAATCATCAAATTGTATATCAGCTATTACTGTCTTGAAAGGCGAAGCGTGTTGTATATCAATCTCTTTTTTCAGTTTTTGGTTTTCTTCAATTGCGACTTTGCATGTATGCTGATTTGATAATGCTTCGTCTAGTTTTATGCGTAATTCTTTGTTTTCTGTGCGTATTTTAGATGTTTCGCGAATCCAATCTGCGCCCTGGCCGATAACGCGTACTGGCCAGGTAATAATATCACCAACAAAATTTGCAACTGGTAAAACAATATGCGCCAAACTGTTCATAATTGCATAGTCAGGTTTTGCAATCATGATATATATAATGAATACAGGCACAGCCACCGCTGCCAACACAGATTTCAAGATTTTTGTTAGTTTATAAGATAATTTATCCTTGGTCATACGAATTACTTTAATCGCAAAAAAATCAATATTCAATAAAAACTTGATTTTTCTTTTTTATATGTCAAAATAGCCATATCCGACATGGCAGGCATTGCCACGAGGTATATAAAAAAAGGATATAAAATGCCAAAAATGAAAACAAAATCATATATGAAAAAACGTGCGTCCATGACTGCAACTGGTAAAATCCGCGTTGCAAGAAATGCCCACAAAAAACGTCTTATGCACCAATCTAAACGTGCAAATAATGCGGGTTCTAAACCACAGTATTTAAACAAAAATATGGTGGGTCAGGCTAAAATCTTGGCTCCATATGGATTAGATTAAGGGGGCATATCATGGCAAGGGTAAAACGTGGAACAACTGTAAAACAAAAACACAAGAAAATACTTGATAGAGCGAAAGGTTATCTGGCTCGTCATCATTCTACATATCGTGCTGCACGTGAAAAAACTGAAAAAGCAGGTCAGTATGCATACCGTGATCGTCGTCAAAAGAAACGCGATTTTCGTTCGGTATGGATTGTCCGTATCAATGCTGCTGTGCGTGCTAATGGTTTAACATACAGCCAGTTCATGAATGGCTTGAAGAAAGCGGGGGTCGTTTTGGACCGCAAAGTATTGGCCCAGATGGCATATGATGCTGATAAAAACTTCAATACATTGATTGAAACTGCAAAACGATTTATTTCCTCTACTGCTAAATAACTCTTGGCGGCAGGGTTTTGTTTTGTCATAATAAGGCCGTAGAGATACGGTCTTTATTATTTATCAACGGGGAATAAAATGAAAAGTAAAATTGAAAACGTAGCATCTTTGGAAGATTTGCAAGCATTGTACACAGAAACGTTTGGTAAAAACGGTACAATGACGCAAAAGTTGAAAAATATGGCAAATCTGTCCAATGAAGAACGCGCAGTTATAAACGCTGAAAACACAGAATTACGTCAATTGTTCAGAGATAAACAAAATGAACTGGAATTGGCGGCATTAAATGCTAAATTAGCAGGTGAAAAAATTGATGTGACACTGGACACAGAACCAAAAAATCGTGGAACAATTCATCCACTGACTCAGACACTAAAAGAAATCGCAACTATACTTGAATCTTTGGGTTATGAATTATGGACGGGGCCAGAAATAGAAGATGATTGGCACAATTTTACTGCATTAAATACCCCAGAATACCACCCTGCCCGCGATATGCAGGACACGTTTTTCTTGGAAAATGGTAATGTAATGCGGACACAGACATCTGCAATTCAAATTCGCGCGATGGAAAAAGTTGGCGCCCCGATAAAAATGTTTGCAATTGGCTCCACTTATCGCAGAGAAATGGATACAACACACTTGCCGTCGTTTCGTCAGATAGAAGGTTTATATATTGATAAAAATATAAATATGTCTGATTTGGTTGGTACATTGCGTGTGTTGTTGTCAAAATTTTTTGGACGCAACATAGAATTAAGAATTCGTCCATCTTATTTCCCATTTACAGAACCATCTGTTGAATTTGATATAAAGTGGGATAACGGTAAATGGCTTGAAATGGGTGGCGCAGGCATGGTTCATCCAAATGTTTTGCGTAATTGCAACATAGACCCAGATGAACACCAGGGCTTTGCCTTTGGGTTTGGTTGGGATAGATTGGCAATGTTGAAATACGGACTAAACGATATTCGCGCATTTACTGATGGCGATATTCGTTGGCTGAAAAACAGTGGTTTTTAATAAAGGGGTAAAAAAATGAAATGGTCTTATGAATGGTTGAAACAATATCTGAAAACAGATTTAACCCCTGGGCAAATCGCTGATAAATTGACAACAATTGGACTGGAGGTTGAAGATGTGGAAATTCCAGTTTTGCCGATTGCAGCCAAAATTATTGAATGTGTCGCGCATCCAGACAGCGATCATTTACATGTGTTAAAGGTTGATGATGGTTCTGGTACTTTGCGTCAGGTTGTGTGTGGTGCACCAAACGCGCGTGTGGGGTTAGTTTCTGCGCTGGCGTTACCCGGTTGTAAAATTGGTGATATGGTTATCCAAAATGGTAAATTGCGCGGTGTTGAATCCAAGGGTATGATGTGCAGTGGTAAAGAATTGGGTATCAATGATGACCACAGCGGTATCATTGAATTAGACGAAAAGAAAGAGAAAATTGGTCAACCAATATCTGCTTTGGCTGATTCTGCATCTGCGATAATAGAAACTTCCATTACACCAAATCGTCCTGATTATTTGGCTGTGCGTGGTATTGCGCTGGATTTAAGCGCATCTGGCATTGGCGAATATGTTGAAGAAAACATCAAAGAACTTGATTTGGTTGCGGGCAAACGGAAGGTAAATTTGTTGGCGCCAGAGGCCTGTCCAACATACAGATTCTGTGAAATACATGGAATCAAAAACGCACCATCGAATAATGTAATTCAAAGACGTTTGCGTTCTGCTGGTATAAATCCAAAGAATGCACCAATTGATGCAACGAATTATATTTGTTATGACATGGCACAACCAATGCATTGTTTTGATGCAGATAAAATCGTTGGCGATATTACTGTGCGTATGGCAAAAGATGGTGAAAAATTCACAGATTTGTTCGGAAACGAACATACATTAAATGAAAAAGATTTAGTTATTTGTGATGATGCTGGGATACTTGCTTTGGCGGGTGTTGTCGGTGGTGACAGAGCATCTACAACAGATGAAACCAAAAATATCATTCTGGAATCTGCTTATTTCAATCCAGTATCTGTTCGTAAATCTTCTAAGAAAATTGGTTTATCAACTGATTCTTCATACAGATACGAACGTGGCATAGACCCAAATTTGTCAGCCAAGGCATTAGCAAAGGCCACAAAAATTATAATGGATACCTGTGGTGGTAAAATCGTAAATGTGTCTGTTGCGGGTCGTGCGTCCTATACACCAGAATCTGTGCGTTATAACCCATCGTTGTTCGAACAAAAAACAGGTGTTAAACTGGACGCAGAAATACAAAGAAAGATTTTAACAGATTTACATTACGATATTAAAAACACTAAAAATGGTGATTGGGTGGTGACACCTATTTCATCACGTGTTGATGTTGTAATACCTGAAAACATAGTATCTGATTTAATTCGTATTTATGGTTATGACAAAGTTGGGTTAAATTATGTTCCTGAAAAGATAACTCCGGCAGAGCATAATGATATGGATATATCGTTAAAAGAAAAATTGGCTGGCTTGGGTTTGAACGAATCAGTTTCTTTTGGTTTTGGGAACAGTAAAATAGAACAAATTTTAACAGACAAACCAATTGTTAAGATTGCTAATCCTATTGTTGTGGATATGGATACAGCGCGTAATAATTTGTTGGAAAATATGTTGGTTGCTGTGGCGAACAATGAAAAACGTGGCTTTGTTGATATGAATATGTTCGAAATGGGGCCTGTGTTTGACGGTGATAAACCGGGCGAACAGCACACATCAATTTGTATAGTGCGCACAGGTTCTACATCACCAAAACATTGGCAGAAACGTAATCGCCCTGTTGATATATTTGATGTCAAGGCTGATTTAGTGTCTTTGCTTGGTGCACAAAAATACACAATTGATACTGCAAGCGCGCCAAAATGGGCACACCCATACAGATATGGTGCTATTGTCCAGGGTAAAAAAGTTTTGGCACAATTTGGACAACTGCATCCATCAATTGCGAAACAATTGCATATCAAAACAAACGTATACATTGGATTGGTTGAAGATATTGAAAATCTGCCAAAAAATCCAAAGCATAAAAAAATCCCAATGACAGATTTTATGCCAATAACACGTGATTTTGCGTTTGTGGTTGATAAAGATTTTGAATCCGGAAAAATAATATCAACTGCGCTTGCAACAGATTCATGTGTTGCTGATGCTGTTGTTTTTGATTCGTTTGATATGGGTGATGGTAAAAAGTCTGTCGCATTTACAATCACAATTTATCCGGATCATAATATGAACGATGAAGAATTGTTAAAGATTCAAGATGCGATTATCAAAAACATAGAATCAAAATGCGGTGCAAAACTGCGTGCATAATTCATTGTGTAAAAAATAACGAAAACACCGGCAAACTTGTCGCGACGTAGCGAAGCGAAGACGGATGCCGGTGTTTTTTTATGTGTTTTTATCGGCTGAATTACACCATTTTGCAACTGGGCAATTTGTGCAATTTGGTTTGATTGCCTTACATGTATAACGACCATGTAAAACCATTACATGATTTACAAATTCATGATATTTTTGCGGGATAAATCTCAGCAATTTTTCTTCTACTTTTTCTGGCGTATTGTCTTTGTCGTCAACCCAACCAAATCTGTGAGATAAACGAAAAACATGAGTATCAACACCAATATTTGGCGCGTGCCATAAAACATTCATGATTACATTTGCAGTCTTTTGCCCGATTCCTGATAATTTCATCAATTCATCACGATTATGGTATTTGTCTGGAAAACAATAGTTTATATCATCGCTTTTATCAGACTTTAATTGTTTTGATAATTCAATAATGTTTTTAGCCTTGTTATTGAAAAAAGAAATAACCCGAATATGTTCTTTCAACTTATCAATACCAAGCACCAGCATTTTATCGGGTGTTGGTGCCATTTGGAAAAGTTTTGGTGTGACTTCATTTACTTTTTTATCTGTTGCCTGGGCAGACAAAATTACGGCCACAGCAAAAGTAAATTCATTTATTGAATATAATTCTGACCGGATATCCATATTCAATGTCGGACAGACATTTGTAAAATAGATATCCGGTGTCAAAGTTATATTTTTCTTAGGCATTTGCTTTTTCAATATTGATTGACAGGTTATAACCCTCAATTTCTTTGCTGAATTGATCTGCTTCACCAAAATTCAGTTCAACAATCAAGGCATCGTGCATAATGCGTTTTTTATGTGCCTCAATCGCATTATGTAGCGCTATTTCTGTTGTATACGTCAGTTTTATTCTGTCAGACACATCTAATCCTGCTGCCTTGCGGGAATCTTGGATAAAACGCAGAGCATCATTGACCAGACCCTCCGCTATCAGTTCGCTGTTTGTTTCTGTATTCAATACAACTACGGCAGTATTATCTGGAATTGCTGCGCCGGTAATACCATCTTTGACAGTCAAACGATTTTCGTATTCATCAGGGTTCAGACTATATTCGCCAACAATCAATTTGTCGCCTTGGATTTCATAATCACCACGTTTAACAGTTGGTATTATATCTTTTAATGCACCGCCAAGTCGGCTACCGATTTTGGGTGTGATTAGATAAACAAATGAATCTGCAACATTATGAATGTCAGCAATGAATTTAACATTTTTCACGTTTAATTCGTCTTTGATGATATCTGCATAATCATGCATATCTGCGCCAGCAATAGCCACGTCCAACAAAGGCAAACGATTGCGTAATTTATATTGTTCACGTAACTGTTTTCCAACAGATACAATTTCTTGGACACGACGCATATCATTAACTATTTTTTCATCAGTCTCTGTCGCCTTTGGCCAGTCTTGTAAATGAACAGATTCTTCACCCGTTAAGTTCTTGAATATATATTCAGAAATAAACGGTGCGAACGGTGCCAAACATTTACAGAATGTTGTCAGCACATAATGTAATGTTTCAAATGCGCTTTCGTCTTCGTCCCAGAATCTGTCACGATTACGACGAATGTACCAGTTGTTTAATATATCCAAGAAGCGAACAAATTCTTTGATTGCAACATCTGGTTTGTATTCTTCCAAAGCAGATGTTGTTGTTTTTATCAATTCATTTAATTCTGCCAAGATATATTTATCTAATAAATTGTCAGATGTTGGTTTGTTCTTTACAGTGATATTTGCGGCATTCGCATACAAAGTAAAGAAATGATATGCGTTCCACAACGGTGTCAAAATCGTTTTTGTCGCATCATTAAATACGTTGCCCTCTTTATCAACACCGACAGGTTCTGCCTTCATAAAATTGCTACCTTGGATAAACAAACGAACCGCGTCTGCACCATAAATTTCCAGTTGTTCAGATGGGTCGGAATAATTATGTAAAGATTTAGCAAATTTTCTTTTTTGTTCATCACAAATCATACCGTTCACAGAAACAACTTTGAACGCGGGTTTATCAAACAAAGCAACCGCCATAACCATTAACAGATAAAACCAACCGCGTGTTTGATCTTGACCTTCGATAATATAATTTGCAGGGAAAGTCTTCTCAAACTTGTCAACATTTTCAAATGGATAATGCAAAGATGCAAACGGCATAGAGCCAGATTCAAACCAACAATCCAAAACGTCGGTTATTCTGTGCCAGCCGTCTTTTGTTAATTTATCCAAAGTTGGTCGATGTAAATCGTCAATTTTCACACCAAAGAAATCTTCCATTTCTTTGATTGAACCAAAGATTTTATATTCGCCATCTTTTTCCCAAATTGGTAATGGAACGCCCCAAAAACGATTTCTGGTTATACCCCAAGGGCGCGCATTTTCAATCCAGTCCATAAAACGATTTCCCGCAGATGTCCAATGCGTTTCGTTTTTGGTTATTTCAACCAATCTGTCACGAATTTTTGGAACATCAACATACCATGCGTCTGTTGCACGATAAATCAATTTTTCATGACTGCGTGGCCCAAACGGATAACTGTGTTTGTGTTGTTCTTTCTTAACCAAAATACCATTTTGTTTCAGCCAATCGATAACTTTTTGATTTGCATCAAATATATTTTCACCAGCCCAATCTTTCACAGTGTTATCAAAATTACCATAATCATCTACATTCAGAATTACTGGGAACTTTGGGTCTAATGCCTTGGCTGCAAAATAGTCGTCTTCACCAAAAGCAGGCGCAATATGAACGATACCTGTTCCGTCCCCATCAGACACATAATCCGCAGAAATCACTGTGTACAAAGTTTTGTTTTCTTTGCACATATCGGTATAATAATCAAATATTGGTTTATAATGTAATCCAACCAATTCAGAACCCATTACTTCGCCAAGTCTTTCAGAATTTGCAAATATTTTTTCGTATGCGCTTAAACGGCTTTCTGCCAAAACATAAACATGTCCGTCATCATGTTTCATGCGGACATATTTCATATTTGGATTAACAGCCAAAGCAGAATTTGCAGGCAAAGTCCATGGTGTTGTTGTCCATGCAATTGCCCTGTCCCCATTTTCCAATTCGAACCAAACTGTCACAGTATCATCAACAACGTCCATATATTCGCTGGACGCTTCACTACTGGATAAAACAGTTCCCAATTTCCAATCATACGGATTCACCTTGAAATCTTTATAAAGCAGACCCATATCGTGTAATTTTTTCAATGCCCAAATTACAGATTCCATAAAGTTTTTATCCATAGTGCGATATCCATAATCATCGCCACCATCAACCCAGCGACCAATACGTTCAATAAAACGCAACCATTCGTTGGTATATGTCATAACGTCTTTTCTGCACATATCACAGAAAGCATCAATACCCTGCTCTGCCACAATGTTTTTTGCGGTTTTACCTTGCTTTTTTTCGACCGAGTTTTCGGCTGGTAATCCATGGCAATCCCAACCCAAAGCACGTTCTACATATCTGCCACGCATAGTCTGGAAACGTGACACCATATCTTTGATAGCACTGACACCCAAATGTCCCCAGTGTGGCAAACCATTTGCAAACGGTGGACCGTCATAGAAATTGAAAGGTTCACCCATCTTGGTTTTATTCAGAGATTTATGAAAAGTGTCATCTTCGCGCCAAAATTGTAAAACTTCGTTTTCCAGTTTTGGAAAGTTCGCTTTTTGTTCTGTTTTTGTATATGCCATGGTTTTATGCCTTTTTTGTATAAAAAATGGCGCCTAACGCGCCCCAGCCACCGCCAAAGCGCAGTGTCCGTCATTTAATAATAATTATTGCTTTTTTGTTCATGCCCACATTTATACAATGTTTTTTATAAAAAATCAAGTTATAAAACTTGAAAAAAGATAATGAATTGGTTATACTGACGCGTGTCAACCCGGTGTAGCTCAGTTGGTAGAGCAGTGCATTCGTAATGCAAAGGTCGTAGGTCCGACTCCTATCACCGGCACCACCCTTCGCGTCTGCGACGCTTCGGGTGGCAGGCCGCCCAAGCGGAACAGTTACCGCGAAGGAGTGTCCCAAGAAGCCCAAAGGGCGAAGTGGGACGGGATAAACATCAAAAAGAATTTATAAAATGTCGCGTCTGCAACGCGGTCTGGGTGGCAGTAAAAACAACAATTATTCATAATAAAAAACAGGCTTTAATTTACTTGGTTTTTTACATTACCTGATATACCAAGAATACATTCCAGCCATTGATTAATGTTTTGTTGCATTGCTTCAATAGTATAGTATGCCAATGGTGGTAAAGCTAAAATATTGCCAGTATAACCGGTTTGCGCTTTTTCAAATCCATATCCGCCAATCTTATCGGTTTTGGCTAGTTCTAACAGAAGATTGTGGTTATAAAGAAAGTTTCCTGTAATTTCACAAAAAATAGTATTTGGTTTCATAGATTTTAATAATTCATCTGTTATGATTTTTTTAGTATCTATATTTTTTAATAATGCCGGAAATATAAAATCAGATTCGGCGAACAATTGTTGTAAAGATACAAATTGAAAATCTGGTTTTCGGCTGTGTGCAGACCAGTAAACAACATTCATCCCCATACCTTTACACAATTCACATAAACGCGTTCCAATATGACCAAGCCCAACAATTCCGGCTGTTTTACCGCGTAATTCTGTTCCGCGCATAGTTGCAAAGTTTATTTGCATATTGTTTTGTGTTAATAATGGTATTTTTCTTGCCAACATTAATGCCATTAAAATCCCTTGTTCTGCAACGGCATTTGTAGACCAATGTCTGACATTTGTGATAATTATGTTTTTTGTTTTTGCATATTCTAAATCAACCCAAGAATATGACGTTGTGTCTAAACAAATTGCTTTTAAGCCATTTGTATCTAATGCACTATTTGGTATATTCCAATCACAAAAATCAGGGTCAATGGCAAAAACTTTGTCTGTATCGTCGTCTATTTTTGGTAATTTAGAAAACTCTATAACCTTGTCGACAAAAATGATCTCGGAATATACTGTCGATAATTTTTGCATTTGTTGGTCTGAAAAATTATTTCCGTTTGGTGTAAGAATATATAAACGCATAATTGCACTCCTTTAACTTTTACTTCCCGCACTTTAATTTACGTAAAACAACCATGATTCCTGCGGGTGTCATGCCTGGGATTCGCGACAGTGATGCAATTGTTTCAGGTCTGGTCTTGGTCATTTTTTCAATCAGTTCATTTGTTAAACCAGGCAAAGATTTATAGTCAAAATCGTGCGGTATTTTCAATTCTGAATCTTTTTTATAATTCGCGATTTCGCGTTCATTTCTTGAAATGTATCCCGCATAAAACTTATCATTTTCATGCGCGACATCTTCATGCAATTTTTTTAGGTTATTGTGAAAATCTTTTGTGATTAAGCCCAAAGATTCTGCCATGTCACCCAATCTTAATATTGCATTATCAGCGCGCAAATTTAACCGATATTCTGCACGCGAAGTGAACATACGATATGGTTCATCAACCGCCAGTGTTGTTATAGCATCAATCAATACACCAATCATTGAATTTGTTCTGTCCAAAACCAATGGTTCTGCATCTAATGCAAATGCAGCAGCGTTTGCGCCTGCGACTAAACCTTGGGCTGCGGCTTCTTCATATCCGCTGGTTCCATTTATTTGACCTGCAAAAAACAATCCATTTATATCCTTGGATTCTAACGTAGATTTCAATGCACGCGCATCAATCGCATCATATTCAATCGCATATCCGTATCGTGCAATCTTTGCATTTTCTAAGCCTGGTATAGTACGAATCCATTTATCTTGAATATCGCTGCCAAAACTGGTTGAAATGCCGTTTGGATAAAACAGGTCGCTATTGAAACCTTCTGGTTCTAAAAAGACATGATGCGTTGTGTGTTCTGGAAAACGCATAACTTTGTCTTCGAGTGATGGGCAATAACGTGGTCCCAATCCAACAATATCGCCATTATACATTGGGGCATTTTTTATGTTATCACGAATTATTTTATGCGTGGTTTCGTTTGTGTGTGTAATAAAACATTTTTCAGCATATTTATTATTATCGTCGCCCAAGCCAAACCAATCATGTGGTAAATCCCCCGGTTGTTCTTCACATACAGAAAAATCAATACTGTCACGATATATACGTGCAGGAGTTCCGGTCTTTAACCGCAATAAATCAAAGCCGGCTTTCTTTAATACACTTGAAATATGGGTATCGTTTTCTTGGTATTCGCCATTGTCCATTAAACGTCCAGATTGAATTTTTTCGCTTCCGCGTGTGACGAGTCCGCCAAGGAATGTTCCAGTTGTTAAAACGATAGATTTGGCAGAATATTTTTTATTTACAATTTTGTTTTCAATGTCTAAATCAAAAACAGATTCAATCGCTAGGGTCAGGTTTTCTGCTGTATGCAAAATATTCATGACTGCGTCATGATAAAAATTTCTGTCGATTTGCGCGCGCAAAGCCTGGGTCGCTGCACCATGTGTTGCATTTAATGTGCGCCAATGGATTCCAGCCTTGTCTGCCGCAAACGGCATAACACCACCAAATGCAGCCATTTCAGCAACCATTTGTGATTTGCCGGGGCCACCAATCGATGGATTGCAAGACATTGCGCCAATATCGCTTTCACGCATCGTGATTAATAACGTCTTGGCGCCACGACGTGCAGATGCAGTTGCTGCCTCAACCCCTGCGTGTCCACCACCAATAACAATCACATCATAATTTTGCATTTTTATTTAGTATTTATTTTTGCATACAAAGCCATATCTTCACGCTTGTTCAACATCTTGTTAAATGTCCAAGCGCGCATAATACCTTCGCGCGTAAAACCGCATTTTTCAGCAGTTTTGCAAGACGCGATATTTTCAATATTTGCAGTTATAACAATACGCTTGAAACCAATTTTGGAAAACTCTTGTTCGATTGCATGGACGGCCTCACTCATAAAACCTTGGCGTGCATATTTTGGATTTAACCAATAACCTATTTCACCGCTTTCATTTTCCCAATCAATTGCGAACATAGTACACAAGCCAACAAAATCGCTGTTTTCGCGTAGATACAAACCATACGTTGCGTTGGAATTATTTTTCCAACCCTTTTCTACGCTACGTAAAAAATCGAATTCTTGTTCCGGTTGTTTTATGTCAGTAAACGGCATAAATCTGAAATATTCACGATTTTTATCAATTATATCAAAGATTTCTTTTGCAAAATCGAAAGTTGCAACCAACGGTTTTAAATCAAGACGTTCTGTCTGTAATGGTTTGAATTCTTGTGGTTTCATAATTAAAACCTCCCCATGCCGCCGTTGACATGTATTGTTTGTCCGTTGATATAAGATGCTTCATCGCTTGCCAAGAATACGCAGGCGTTTGCAACGTCTTTTGGTTCGCCAAAGCGACCTGCAGGTATTTGTGATAAATAAGTTTTCTTTAATTCATCACTTAAAACATCTGTCATTGGTGTTTTTATAAAGCCTGGCGCAATACAGTTTGCTGTGATTCCACGCGAAGCAGTTTCGGCAGCGATAGATTTTGTTAATGCGATAATTCCACCTTTGGACGCAGCATAATTTGTTTGGCCAATTCCACCGACAACACCGACAATTGATGCCATGTTTATAATACGACCGTATTTTTGTTTCATCATTGGCATAATTGCACTGCGACACATTTTAAATGTTGCACGCAAATTAGTATTTATAACATCGTCAAATTGTTCATCACTCATACGCATCATCAGGGTATCTTTTGTAATACCTGCATTATTGATTAAAACATCAATATGACCAGTCTGTTCAATTGTATCATTAACCAGTTTTTCACATGCGTCGTCCACAGATAAATCAGCAACAATTTTGATAAAATCGTCATTAAAATCATTTTTCAATTTTTCAGAATTGCGACCAGATACAACGACAGTTGCGCCTGCGTTTTTCATTTGTCTTGCAATTTCACCGCCAATTCCGCCGGTTGCGCCTGTGATTAAAACAACTTTGTTTGTTAAATCGAACATTTTATATCTCCAATTTATGTGCGTTAATTTTGTCTGTTATGCGTGAAACCAAACCGACCAAAGCATTTCCAGGGCCGATTTCTGTTAAATCAGTTATACCCAAATCAACCATATTCAATACAGATTCGCGCCAACGAACGCCATGCGTAATTTGATAAATCAATGATTCCTTGATTTCGTTTACATCAGTCATAGGCAGACATGTTTTGTTAGAAATCAAAGGAACAATTGGTGTTTTGATTTCTGTATTATCCAATGCGATTTTCATTTTTTCTGCAACGGGCGCCATCAATCGCGAATGTGGCGGCACAGATAACGGCAATTTCATTGCACGTTTTGCCCCGGCCTCTTTCGCCAGTTCCATAGCGCGTTCAATTGCAACAGTTGCACCAGATATAACAATTTGCCCATCGCAATTATCGTTTGCAATATCGCAAATAGCGCCTGTCTGGGTTTCCGCAGTTTCGCAAACTTTTTTCAATTCTTCAATGTTCATACCCAAAACAACAGCCATTGCACCCTGACCTGCTGGTACAGCCTTTTGCATTTCTTCGCCACGCAGACGAACCAGTTTAACCGCGTCTTCCAGCGAAAGTGCCCCAGCAACACAAAGTGCTGTATATTCGCCCAAAGAATGTCCAGCGACATAATCAGGCGTTTTTGGATTTGCAGCCCGAAACATAGCAATCGAAGTTGTTAAAATCGCAGGCTGAACATTTGCAGTCAAAGTCAAAGTTTCTATTGGGCCATTAAAAATAATGTCTGATAATTTTGTGTCCAATACAGCATCAGCCGCATCGAACACTTCGCGTGCAGCGGCATTGTTTTCATATAAATCGTATCCCATTCCAACGGCTTGTGCGCCCTGACCTGGGAATACATACACAGATGACATAATCGTCCTTTTGTTTGTTTCGTATAAAATTATAGGAAATTAAAAGCAAAAAACAAGTTTTTATATATTCTATATAT
The DNA here is from genome assembly GCA_045634865.1 of Candidatus Enterousia sp. Classification (GTDB taxonomy): domain Bacteria; phylum Pseudomonadota; class Alphaproteobacteria; order Rs-D84; family Rs-D84; genus Enterousia. The sequence goes on along the minus strand of JAZRBB010000003.1, from coordinate 55,991 downwards.
AAAACTATTTTCGCATTGAATATTCACAGCCACAATAATTTTGGCGATAAAAGTCAGATTCGTGGTTTATTTCTTGGCGCAAAGATTCGTTCCATTTAATCGGTATATAGCGCACCGTCCCACAATTTTGTTCACCTGCACAATCAACCTGAGATTGATCTTTGTGTTTTGATACACCAAATACAGAAGCAATTGCATTAAAACCGTTTTTCTGCGCATAATCGCGCGCGTAACAAAAACGATATGCAAAACATTTGCTGCAACGTGCACCACGTTCTGGTTCGTTTTCAAGACCTGCGATTTCTTGTTTCCACTTGTCATGGTCATAATCGCCAACGATATATTTTACACCCATTTTTTCACAGTATTTAATTTGTTCGCCTAGACGCTTTTGATATTCAGATTCTGGAAAAATATTTGGATTGAAAAACATAACAATAAAATCGTCTAGGCCGCTGATTTCGCCGTTTACAAGTTGTTGAATTGCGCCACAAGAACATGGCGCACAACAAGACATTAAAATTAAACGAATACCGGACATTTTAACGTGAATATTGTTCTTCAATATATTTCAACAAAGCACGCGCCTTGTGTAACTCAAAATAATTTTCTGTATCAACAATCCATTTGGTCAAATTGCCTTTATTAACTTTGACGATTGTATTGAAAACTTCAGACCTAACGATAAGATTTCCTATTTCACATTCTAGACCTTTGTGTTTAGAGTGTGAACAAGACATAAATTTTGCACAACTTTTGCATGCAAAATTAAACATCAAAACTGGATTCTTGTTTTCTATACGATAAATTTCCATTTCATTATTAAATTTAGTTGTCATTTCAATACCTGCCCTGGTTTTTTATTGTCTGTGATTTCGTAAATGCTGTCGTCATCATCAGATATATTTAATTCTGCGCCACTGCAAAGCATCCCTCTTGACTCTACCCCCGCCACAGAACGCGGTTTAATTGGTTTGTTTGTTTTAGGTATGATTGCCCCAACTGGCGCAAATACAGCCAACATATCTTTGCGAACATTTGGTGCACCACAAACAATATCTTGTTTTGTATTACCATCGTCAATAGTCACAATATGCAAATCTTCACGACTTGGATGATTTTTTATATCAACAATTTTTACAACAATCAATTCTGGGTTTCCAGATTTATTCGAATATTTTTCGACCAATTCTTTAACTTTGTCATCATCAATTCTTTCGAATAAATTTTCTGGAATTGTAAATTCTGTGCCACTTTCTATGCAGGCTTCCAATTGTTTTGGCCAAGATAAATCGTGTGTAGTCGCAAAAATATTTTGCATTTTTTCTGATGCGTTTGGAATAAACGGTGCAGATACACGTGCATAAAAATCAATCAGTTGGAAACAGTTATAAAGCACGTTTTCTGCTGTATCCATCTTGCCGTCTTTGACAAGTGCCCATGGCGCATTGATTGTCATATATTCATTTCCAATCGCCCACATTGAACGCAATGCAAATATCGCATCCCGAAATTCGCATTTTTCCAACGCATCGGTTAAATCTTTCAATTTTTCATCAATTTGTGTTTTTAATGTTGAATCAACTTGGTCGCCTTTTGGTACAATATTACCAAAGTTTTTATCTGATAATTTGCATACGCGAGATACAAAATTGCCCAACATTCCATTCAAATCTTTATTCACAATGTCCGCAAAACGTTCAAGTGTAAAATCTGTATCGTCTGTTTCTGGTGCAGAAGCCAACAAGGTATAACGCCAACAATCGCTTGGAGCGATGTTTATTGCTTCGTCCAGGAATATTCCGCGCCCTTCTGATTTAGAAAATTTGCCACCTGCAAAATTCAAGAAGTTCATGGATTTCAACATATCAACTGTTTTCCAGTTGTCGTTCATCGCCAATTCTTGTTCTGGGAAAAATACAGAATGGAACTTTACATTGTCTTTGCCCATGAATTGTGCATAAAAACAATCATCGTTCTTCCACCAAGATTCCCAATCTTTATTAGCAGCCTGAGAAATAGAAACATAACCCCATGGTGCATCAAACCAGACATAGAAAACTTTGTTTTCATATCCTGGTTTATTTACAGGAATTCCCCAAGATAAATCGCGTGTGATAGATGTATCGTGTAAACCCTCATTCGCCCAGCCTTTTGCAATAGCAGATGCTGTTTTTGACCATTTTGGTGCATGTTCAGACAACCATTTTTTCCATGCATTTTCAACCTTGGATGCCAAGAAAAATAAATTTTTTGTTGGGCGGTTTTCAATATTGCTTGACCCTGAAATTGTAGATTTTGGGTTTAACAATTCTGTCGCTTCATATATAGAACCGCATTTATCACATTGGTCGCCACGCGCTTTGTCATAACCGCATTTGGGGCATGTGCCAACCAATTGTCTGTCTGTTAAAAACGTGTTATCATCAATTGAAAAAGGTTGTACAGTTTCGCGTTCTTCAATTAAACCTTGTTCGTCAAGACGTGTGAATAAATCCTGGACCAGTTTCTCTTGTAAATCTGTGTGTGTACGACCATATAAATCAAAAGACAAATTGAAATCTGATACTGCGCGCAAATGCTTTTCATAATATTTATCATTGTATTCTTTGACAGGCATTTTTTCTTTGGCTGCACCAATAATAGCAGGTGTTCCATGTTCGTCTGCGCCACAAACATACAATACATCACGCCCCATAGCGCGACAAAATCTGGCATATACATCACTTGGCAACCAGCAACCAACCAAATGCCCTAAGTGCAATTCGCCGTTTACATAAGGTAATGCAGATGTAATTAAGTATTTTTGTGCCATTTGTCGAATCCTTTGTTTATAAATAAACGCCCAAAACGGGCGCTGTCAATTCCCGTAATGTTTTTGATAAAGATTATTTATACATTCGCATTTTATATTATTCTAATGTTTTTGTCCGCCTTCGTTAAAACTACGGCGGGACACTCACTTTTCTTAATTGTGTGCTGTGCACGCAATAACGAAAATTGGTGGTGGACGGTATTGGGCTCGAACCAACGACCTTTACGATGTCAACGTAACGCTCTAGCCAACTGAGCTAACCGTCCAAAGTAAACAAATTATAACAAAGAAATTTAGATTTGCAAATAAAAATACCGACAAACGTCGGTATCTTGGATTTTATTGTAATCGCGGCTTGGCACCCACAAAGACGGATTAATACATCGTTTGCAATACGTGCTTGTTTTTATCAATATTAGACAACATTTTACCGCTGCCACATGCAACACACGCCATTGGATTATCAACCAAAAATGCTGGCAAGCCTGTTGCTGCACGAATCGCGGCGTCTAAACCGCGCAACAATGAACCACCACCAGTCATTGCAATACCCAAATCTGCGATATCCGCAGACAATTCAGGTGGTGTAGATTCCAATGCCAGATGAACTGTATTTACGATTTTTGCCACAGTTTGTGCCAAAGCAGACGCAATTTGGGACTCGGTCACTATTGTTTCACGTGGTGTTCCACTTAATAAATCGCGCCCTTTTATTTTCATGCTTAATTCATGGTCTTTATCTTTTGGCATAATGGCTGTGCCGATATTCTTTTTGATTTCTTCTGCTGTGTTTTCACCGATTAAAAGGTTTTTATTCTTGCGAACATATTCAATAATATCTTCGTCCATTTGGTCGCCAGCAGTTCGGACAGCATTAGAATATACAATTCCACCAAGTGACATAACTGCAACTTCTGTTGTTCCGCCACCAATATCCAAAACCATAGACCCCATAGGTTTATCCACAGGCAGACCAGCACCAATAGCGGCCGCAGTTGATTCTTCGACAATATAAACCTTGCGTGCACCAGCCGCATCTGCTGCTTCTTGAATAGCACGACGTTCAACCTGGGTTGCACAAGACGGTACGCAAATAATAATCAAAGGCGCAGCCAATGGATTTTTTTGGTGCACTTTGCGAATAAAGTATTTAATCATTTCTTCGGCAACGTCATAGTCTGCGATAACACCATCGCGTAATGGACGAACGGCAGTAATAGAGCCGGGTGTACGACCAAACATTTGTTTGGCCTCTGCCCCCACAGCTAAGATTTCTTTGCGTCCCAACAATCTATTTTCAGCAACAGCCACCACAGACGGTTCGTTCAAGACAATCCCGCGCCCTTTGACGTAAATCAAAGTGTTCGCTGTCCCCAAATCAATAGCCATATCTGCCGAGAAAAATTTCAATAACCAATTATACATGCGGTCTTCCTTTGACTTGTTTTTTCGCATTATAGACCAGACATTATAAAAATCAAGTGTCCATGATAATTTTTGCTTTTTTATTTGCAAATCTGTATATTTTGGTATTATTAGAACCATGAAACGTAAAACTATACGCAATCATCGTGATTTTTTGACTGCGCGCGAAGACCCAACGGTGTTCGCCGATTGTTTTGTTGCCAAGGCAAAATCTGCAAAATTTACAGATGATGCGCGTTTTGGTTTGGTTGCGACTAAAAAGACTTTCAGGTTGGCTGTACACAGAAATCGTGCAAAGCGTTTGTTGCGTGATTGGATTGCTTTTAATGAAGATTTAATGTTGCCTGATATGGATTATATTTTCATCGCGCGTTCTCCTATCTTAAACTGTAATCGTCAAGATGGACGTGCCCAAATGTCAAAGGCATTAAAGAAAATAGCCAAGATTAAAAATGGAAAATAAAAGCGACATATTTACCTGTATCGGTGTTTGTTTTGTGCGCATATATCAAATATGTATTTCGCCTTTTATTGGCGGACGCGCGGGGTGCAGATTTACGCCAACTTGCAGCGAATATACTCGTCAGGCCATATTGAAATATGGTTTGTTGCGTGGAACAATTATGGGAATAAGACGTATATCACGTTGTCGACCAGGAGGCGGATGCGGATTCGACCCTGTTCCTTGACATAAGAAATCATTGTGGTAAAATTAGTACAACATAAAACATAAATAAAAAGGATTTTTAATTATGACATCTTTTCGTGCAACAGTTGAAAATATGTCCAAATTGATGGACGAAATGGGCATAACAGAACTGGATATAGAACGACAATTATTGCTGGGGTTATACCGCAAACATATTCATTTATCTAAACAACAGGCTGTGGCTGCGCCTGTCGGGTTTGTTTCGTCTCAACAGAAAAACGACCAAAACGACAAAATATCTGGTCATGTTGTGAAATCGCCTATGGTCGGTGTTGTTTATTTGGCGCCAGAACCTGGTGCAAAACACTTTGTAGAAGTTGGCGACAGTGTCAAAGTTGGCGATACCATTGCATTGGTTGAGGCTATGAAGACATTTAATCCGATTAAATCTGATGTTGATGGTGTGATCAAAGAAATTTTGGTATCGGACAGCGCTGCTGTTGAATTTGATTCACCAATCGCAGTAATAGAATAGGTTTCACATGCCACAAATAAAGAAAGTTTTAATCGCTAATCGTGGTGAAATTGCACTGCGTGTAATTCGTGCGTGTCGCGATATGGGTATTCGAACTGTTGCTGTATATTCTACGGCTGACAAGGATGCGATGCATGTTAAACTGGCTGATGAATCTGTATGTATTGGCCCTGATCAATCGTCTGAATCTTATTTGAATGAATCTGCTATTTTAACGGCTGCTTTGTTGGCAAATGCAGATGCAATTCATCCTGGTTATGGTTTTTTGTCTGAACGTGCAGACTTTGTTGAAAAAGTTGAACAGCATGGTTTAATTTGGATTGGCCCCAGTGCAGATATGATTCGTCAAATGGGGGACAAGGTTAACGCAAAGCAAACTGCGATAAAATGCGGATTACCTGTGGTTCCTGGGTCTGATGGTGCAATAAAAACAATCGAAGATGCTATCGTTTGGGCAGATAAAATCGGGTATCCGGTAATGATAAAGGCCGCTGCTGGTGGTGGTGGTCGTGGTATGCGTGCCGCAAATAATGAGGTTGAATTACGCGAAGCATTTCCGTTGACCAAGGCTGAGGCTAAATCTGCATTTGGTGATGATACTTTGTATATGGAAAAACTGTTATTGCATCCACGTCATATCGAATTTCAAGTTTTGGGCGATAAACATGGTAATGTTGTGATTTTTGGTGAACGCGATTGTTCTTTGCAACGCAAAAATCAAAAAGTTATGGAAGAATGCCCTGCCGCTGTGCTGACACAAAAACAGCGCGATGATATGATTGAAGTTTGCAAAACAGCAGCCAAGAAAATGGGTTATACAAATGCTGGTACTTTTGAGTTTATGTTCGAAGACGGTAAATTCTATTTCTTGGAAATGAATACCAGATTACAGGTGGAACACCCTGTGACTGAAATGGTTTATGGGGTTGATTTGGTTCGTGAACAAATCAGAATTGCTGCGGGTGAAAAGTTGGGTTATACACAATCTAATATTGTTCCGCATGGTCATGCCATTGAATTTCGTATAAATGCAGAAGACCCAGAAACATTTGTACCAAACCCTGGTAAAATCACATTATATGCACCATCTGGTGGTTTGGGCGTTCGTGTAGATTCTGCTGTATACAGCGGATATACTATACCACCAACATACGATTCTATGATTGCAAAATTGATTGTTCATGCGCAATCCAGGACTGCGTGTATTATGCGTGCAGAACGTGCGCTGGACGAATTTGTTATTGAAGGTATCAAAACAACAATACCTTTGCAAAAACGTTTATTAAATAATTCAGATGTTCGCCAGTTGAAAACAGATAATCATTGGTTGGAACATTTCTTGGCTGAAAGTAAAAACGAAGAAACAATCAAAACAACAGACGAAAAATCAGAATAAAAAACACCGCCTTTTGGGGCGGTGTTTTTCAACATATTTATTGATTTCTTTTCTTTCTGAATTCGTCCAAAGAAACAACCCTTTTATCATCTGGAACAGTATTTGGTTTTTCGTCTAGTGGTAATTCTATATCGGTATTTGTGTTCGCAGTGGATGGTTGTTTTGGATGAAAAGACAACATAAATTCTGTTGATGGATCTTTGAATTCAACCAATGCAGAAAATGGAACGCGAATAAAAAATGGACGACCGTCAAATGTCAATTGAACACCAAATTCTTTATCTGATACATTCAGATTATTAAAAGAATATTGTAAAACAATTGTCATGATATCTGGGTATCGCATACGCAGAAAGTCAGGCAACACAACACCTGGATCACGTGTTTTGAAAGTTATAAAAAATCCTGCATCATCGCCCAGCCCGTTAAACTGTGCATAAATCAGCGCTTCACGAACAACTGATTTTAATGCGTCATCTAATAATTTTTGATAATCTATCTTATGCATTTGTTTTCTCCGCTAATACTATATTACTAATACGGCCGTCTTGGCAAGTAACAAATACTGCGTTCGGAATATTTTGGAATACATTTATGTCCAGCCCTGTCGCCCAAACCTGAGCGTTTGAATCATTTAGTTCTTGAAACAACCTTAATCTTGCTTCGTTATCAAGATGTGCGGCCGCTTCGTCCAGTAATATCAAAGGTTCTTGACCTGTTTTTATGTGAATCAATTTGGCATGTGCCAAAATCAAATCAATCAATATGGATTTTTGCTGACCGGTGCTGGTTATATTTGCAGGCAGGTTTAATTTTTTATTAAAAACCCCAAAATCTGATTTGTGTACACCGTCTATGACCATTTTATCACCAGTCAATTCACGATTTTTTGTCAGATATTCGAAATAAATATTTTCTGCGGTTGTCGCGGTATTTTCAATAATCAATCTTTCCACCATGCCATCAACAGAAACTGCGCCATTTGTGAAAAAATAGTTGATTTCTGCTGCATAGCGGATTCGCCCTGCCCCAATTGCGATTGCGGTTGCAGCAATTTGTTTATCAATTGCGTCCAGCCAATTATTGTCTGCACCAGATTTGATTGCGCCAGCGCGTTCGGACATCAATTTGTTTAGACGCGTAATTCGACCGATATGCGCAGGCTCGAAACTGGCGGCCAGTCTGTCAAAGAAAGCACGTCTGTCGGATGCAGATTCTACAAAAATTCTGTCTTCTTTTGGTGTTAGCCATACAATACGTAATTTTTTTGCTAAATCAGATAGTGGGGCATTTTCGTTATCTATTTTCGCATGTCTGTTTGTTTCGCCAGAAAGCAAAAAAACACATAAATCTGTATCATCATCAGTTGTTGCAAATACAGAAAAACCATTGTCGCCATCAAATCGTGCCAGCATTTGTGTGTCCGCATTGCGCAAACCGCGTTCGCCAGATAATAATGAAACCGCTTCCAATATTGCTGTTTTCCCTGCGCCATTCAGACCGGTTATAATTACATTTTTACAACCATCTGTTCTGATTCTGGAAGATGTGTGATTTCTGAAATTTGTAAGAGTAATTTGATTTATCATTTCAAGAATTTGGAGGCCAGGGTCGGAATCGAACCGGCATAGAAGGATTTGCAGTCCTCTGCATAACCACTCTGCCACCTGGCCTTCTGTGCAAGGGTATCTTAGGCAAAAAATAAATCTATTTCAACATAAAAATTTAATATATTGAAAAAATATAAAAAATGAAAAATTTCATCTAAAAAACATATTGAAAAAAGGTGATATATATTGTAATAATATCTAAAACGAGAGAGATTATATATGAAAAGATTTGCTTGTTTTCTGGTATTTATGCCGATATGCGCATTTGCAGAAGATGATTGTGCAACAATGCGTCATGTCCCAGAAACAGAAATGTCTTTACAGGAAGTTCTGAATCTTGGGTTGTGTCGTAATCCACAAACTGCGGCTGCTTATGCGTCTTTGCAATCATCCAGATATACAAAAAATAGTGCGTATTCTGCCTATTTGCCATCGGTGAATACCAGTGGTAGTGCAGGTCGTTTGCATACTGAACATGATGCTTGGAAATATGATGCATCACTATCTGCATCCTATTTGATTTTTGATTTTGGCAAGCGTGAATCAGATTTTGCCCAGGCTTTGGCTGTATATCGCGCGGCAGGTTTTGATTATGATGAAACAATACAAAATTATTTTTATTCTGTGATTGGTGCATATTATTCATTGTTAAATGCTGATGCGGACGTAAAGTCTGCAACTTCTGCATTGACTGTGGCGCAAACTGCAAAAAATACAGCAGATAAAAAATTCAAATCTGGCGCTGTGGCCAAGGCTGATGTATACAAAGCCGATACAACGTTGGCCAGTTCGCAATTATCATTAGAACGCGCAAAAAATAATCGTGAAATCGCAAAAGGAACATTGTTAAACACTTTGTCTTTTCCGGCAAATCAGGATATAAAAATAAAAGATATGCCGGCCAGTTTTGGTTCTGATGCAGAACTAGAAAATATTGACGAATTGATTGCAATCGCGCAAAAACAAAGACCAGATTTGTTAAAGGCGAATGCACAAACCAGTGCGGCATGGCACAGACGTAATTCTGCGTTTCTGAAAAATTTACCGGCTATATCCGTAAATGGAACGGCTGGTTTAACTGCGGATTCTGTGGGCGGGTTATTAGATCATATGTCTGGGCGTGTCAGTGGCAGAATTGGTGTATCTGTTTCGATGCCAATATTTGCTGGTTTTGCAAATATGTATAATGCGCGTTCTGCAAATGCTGATTATGACAGCGCGAAATACCGTGAACACAGTGTTGTTAATAATGCAATGATGGATGTTTTTACTGCGTATCAAAATTACAAGACCGCAAAAACAGTTCTGAAACAATCAGAAACATTGTTGAAATCTGCAACAGAAAGCGAACGCGTTACATCTGGTATGTACAAGGTTGGACGTGCAACAATGCTTGATTGGCAAACGGCGCAATCTGAATTAGTTGATGCGCAAAAACAAAACAATTCCGCAAAATACGATTTGTTTATAAAACGTGCAGCGGTTGCGTTGGCAATCGGTGATATAAAATCTGGGCTAAAGGAAAACACAAATGGAAAATAAAGAAGAAAGACCATCGTTCATAAGAAGATTTTTTGGTTGGATATGGCGTCAAAAGTGGTGGATTATAATATTGGCAATAGTTGTTGGCGGGCTTTGTTGGTGGCTTTGTCCAAAGGGTGCAAATAAAAAGAAGGATTTTGTCACTGTGGATATTGTTCGTGGCGATATAATCCAAACGGTTACTGCAACTGGTGAAATTCAGCCTGTAAATACAGTTAGTGTTGGTTCTCAGGTTTCTGGAACAATCGAAGATATCTTTGTAGATTTTAATTCAAGAGTTAAGAAAGGTGATACTTTGTTGACTATTGAACCGTCTGTATTGCAGTCATCTGTTGATGAGGCCAAGGCTTCACTTGCGTCCGCCCAATCGCAACTGAAATATTCTAAAAGCGAATATCAGCGCAACAGAGCGTTATACAAAGATGGTTTTATATCTCGTGCAGAAATGGAAAAATCGCAAACAACATATGAACAGGCAGAACAGGCGGTAAAAAAAGCACAATATGCGTATGACAGGGCTGTGACAAATCTTGGATATGCAACGATTACTTCGCCTGTGGATGGGACGGTTATTTCCAGAAAGGTTGACAAGGGGCAAACTGTCGCGGCATCTTTCCAAACGCCTGATTTGTTCGAAATTGCTGAAGATTTATCAAAAATGCAAATTGAAACTGCTGTGTCAGAGGCGGATATTGGTATGATCAAAGAAGGCCTGCCGGTGACATTTACTGTTGATGCGTATTCTGGGCAAACTTTCCATGGCGATGTTCATCAAATAAGATTGTCGCCAACAACTGTATCAAACGTGGTTGTTTATACTGTGGTTATAAATGTAGATAATGAAGATTTGCGCTTGATGCCTGGTATGACAGCGTTTGTGACCATCGTTGTGGCAGAGGCAAAAGATGCATGGAAAACAAAAAATTCTGGCTTGTTGATAAGAACATATAAAAACTTGGTTGATAATGTAGCCGAAGATATAACACCAAAAACACATCTTGCGGTTGAACGTAATGGCAAAGTGGTATTTGTGCCGTATAAACGTGGTTTAGTCACACCAACAGAAACACAATTGATTTCCGATGAAATCAAAGCTGATGATAAATTGGTTGTTGGTTTTGTTGGTCAAAAGTCAACAAATAAAAGCGAAATGCGTGGTGGACCAAGAATGTAAGGTTTTAGTATGAAAGCAAAGAAAGAACCACCGATAATTGTGTTGAACAAAATCAATAAAAGTTTCCCGTTGGCTATTGGGGGCTATCAACAGGTTTTGTTTGATATTTCTTTTACGGTTAAACCTGGTGAGTTTATTGCAATTATGGGGCCCAGTGGTTCTGGTAAGTCGACTTGTATGAATATTGTTGGTGCGTTAGATTCTGCGACTTCTGGGACTTACGAATTGTATGGTAAAGATATTACAACTATGACAGCCGATGAATTGGCAACAATCCGTAATGAATATATCGGTTTTGTTTTTCAGAATTTCAACTTGTTGTCAAAGCGTACAGTTTTAGATAATGTAATGCTGCCTTTGATGTATCTTGGATTGCCTATGAGCGAGAGAATCCGCCGGGCGCGTGAGATGTTAAAGTTGGTTGGGTTGGAAAAATTCGAGACATATTTTCCAACACAATTATCGGGCGGAATGAAACAACGTGTCGCAATTGCTCGTGCTTTGGCTGGAAATCCAAAACTGATTTTGGCGGACGAACCAACAGGTGCATTGGATTCCAAGATGGGTAATGAAATTTTACATTTTTTCAAGAAATTAAATAAAGATATGGGAATAACAATCATTATGATTACCCATGAATTTGAGATTGCTAGATATGCAGACAGAATAATTCACATATATGATGGTCGAATTGTATATGATGGTCCTGTACCGAAAAATGAACAGATTTTATTGAAAGCAGAAAAAGGCCATAAAAAATGACTCTGAACGATATATTGAAAGAATCCTGGTTGTCGATAAGCGGAAATAAATTACGTTCGTTTCTGACGGTCTTGGGTATCATTATTGGTGTTATGGCGGTTGTGATAATGGTTGCTGTTGGGGAAACTGTACAACAATCTATCACAGATCAATTTTCATCACTTGGAACAAATACGATTGTGATTCGCGCTGGTGCGGCGCGTTCTGGCGGTGTTCGCATGGGAAATCGTCAGACTTTGACATTAAGCGATGCTGAACAAATCGGCAAATTACCAGATGTATCTGCTGTGACACCTGCACAAAATGCAGGGGCTCAGGTTATTTATGGAAATCAAAACTGGGCAACATCAATGGTTGGCGTTTATCCTGATTATGTGACTGTCCAAAACGTAGAAATGGAATATGGCACATTTTTTGATCAAATGGCTGTTAAAAATGCATCAACTTATGCTGTAATTGGACCAACAACCGCGAAAGAATTGGGAATGCCTGAAAACCCAGTTGGTGAAATAATTCGTATCCAAAATACACCATTTGTGATAATTGGTGTTACGAAAGAGAAAGGCGATTCTGCAATGGGCTCCCAAGATGATATGGTAATCATACCAATCACCACATTAAAGAAACGTTTGCAGGGTTCGCGTTTTCCAGATGCTGTATCAATGATTGCATTGAAATTATATCAAGATGCTGATAATGCTGTTGTCACAGATCAAATCAGCGCCCTACTCCGTCAAAGACATAAAATCAAAGAAGGTGACGATAACGATTTTCAGGTGACAGATATGAAACAAATTATGGAAACAATGAATACTGTGACAGGTTATCTGAAATTGTTATTAGTAGCGATTGCAGCGGTATCTTTATTAGTCGGTTCTATTGGTATTATGAATATGATGTTGGTTTCTGTGGCAGAACGCACACGTGAAATCGGTGTCCGCAAGGCTATCGGTGCGCGTGAACGTGTAATTATTACCCAATTTTTATCCGAATCGGTGTTGATATCGTTTATTGGTTCAATGTTCGGATTGGTTATCGGGGTTGGTTTATCCCAAGGGGTTGGGCGATTTATAATGCATTATAATGTTCCGTTCAGTATTTGGCCGGTTATATTGTCTGTGACAGTTGCGATTGTTGTGGGGTTGGCATCTGGGGTTATGCCTGCAATCAAGGCTGCAAAATTGAATCCAATCGATAGTTTGAGATATGAATAAAAATGTATAAAAAAACACCGGTATTTACCGGTGTTTTTCGATTATTTACGAAGACCCAATTTTTTAATCAAATCTTCATATTCAGCAACACTTTTATTTTTGATGTATGCCAACAATTTTTTGCGGCGATTAACCATCAATAACAAACCACGTTTTGAATGTTCGTCTTTATGATTTGCCTTCATGTGTTCTGTTAAATTGTTGATACGTTCTGTTAAAACAGCAACTTGGGATGCTGCAGAACCACCATTATCACGTTCTGTTGTTTTGAACGCAGCGACTAATTCGCTTTTCTTTTGTTTTGTTATGGACATTATATATTCCTTTGTTAAATTGTTCTTTGTGGACGAAGCAAACCGTCAACAATGTGCCCTATTCCAATAAAAGTCTTACCAGAATAAACACGCCATAAACCGTTTGTTTCATCGGTTTTTATGAATCCGCCATTTTTATATAATTTGGTGGCTTCATCATCAAGATTGATTACCGGAATGTCCCCCAGTGCACAATCTGGTGCCATCAGATATTTACTGATGTCGCCATTATTATTAAACAGATTTTCCAAAAAATCAAGTTTTACAGCATTTTTTATGTCAAAACCGTTTGTTTGGGTTCGTCGAATATATGTTGTTGTTGCAACTGTATCGCACATTTGTGCAATATCACGAACAATCGAACGCACATAAGTGCCACGTGAACAAACAATGCGAAAATTATATTCATCATTTGATTTACCAATATATTCCAGTTCATAAATGATAATTTTTCGTGGTTTTATATCAACAGATTCTCCTTTGCGGGCTAATTCATATGCGCGTTTGCCATCTATGTGTACAGCAGAAAAAGCCGGTGGCACCTGATTTGTTTTGCCAATCATTTTTTTACAAGCAACCAAAATGTCTTCATCAGTTGGTGTTTTTTTCGACGTTTTTATTGTGGTTCCAGTTGTATCCAAAGAATCTGTTTCAACACCAAAACGCAAACCAAACAAATATTCTTTTTTATTTTCATGTGCTTCTTCAATAAAAGGAATCATTTTTGTTGCGTTACCCACAGCAATAGGTAAAACCCCGCTGGCCATCGGATCCAAAGTTCCAATATGACCGAATTTTTTTTCACCGAACATTTTTGCAACACGCCAGCCTGCTGTTCTGCTGAACAGACCTTTTTCTTTGTCCAAGATGATAATTCCGTCCATATTTATCCAAACAGTGATAATTGTGAGTTTTGTTTTGGTTCTTCAACCACAGGTTTTACAGATGGTTTTGTTTGTTTTGTTTCCGGCTTTTCCCGGTTGTTTTCAAGATTTTCCAATACTTGTTCAGCACGTTTAACAACCTGATTGGGCATACCAGCCATTTTGGCGACTGCGATACCATATGAACGATTCGCAACCCCAGAAATAATCTTGTGTAAAAATACAATTTCATTATTGTGTTCACGAACATCAATAGTTAAACAGCAAACGTTGTTCAGGTTTTCTTCATCGACTAATCGTGTCAATTCGTGATAGTGTGTCGCAAACAAAGTGCGTGGCTTTAATGTATTCAGATATTCCAACACAGCCTGGGCAATAGCCATACCGTCAAAGGTAGATGTTCCACGCCCTATTTCGTCAAATATGATGAAAGATTTTTGCGTTGCACGATTCAGAATATTTGCTGTTTCTACCATTTCTACCATAAATGTAGATTGCCCTGCTGCCAAATTATCAGATGCACCAACACGACTGAATAATTGATCGCAAATACCGATTGTCGCATTGTTTGCGGGCACAAATGAACCAAGATGTGCCAATACAACCAAAATCGCATTCTGACGCAAATATGTTGATTTACCGGCCATATTTGGTCCTGTCAATAGTGCAATAGATTTATTATTCAAATCGCAATCGTTTTTAACAAAATTGTTTCCGCTTTGGCGTAAAACATATTCTATGACAGGATGTCGCCCACCAACAATATTAAAATCATTGTTTTGTGTTATGTTCGGTCGAACCCAAGAATACAAGTCTGCGCATTCTGCCAAAGCCAACCATACATCAACATCAGCGATTAAATCTGCTGTATTCATCAAATCAGATGACACCTCTTGAATCTTGTTAATCAATGTCGTAATAATTTCTGATTCAATAGCGGCAGCCTTTTCAGATGCACTACGAATATCGTTATCCAGTTCAATCAGTTCAGACGTTGTAAAACGCATGTTTCCAGCCATCGTTTGACGATGTATGAATCCCGACTCTGGTACCATTAAAACGTCAGCACGACTGGACGGAACCTCTATAAAATAACCCAATATATTATTGTATTTTATTTTCAGCGTGTTTATGTTCGTTGCATTTATATATTTTGCTTGTAATTCTGCAATTGTTCCCATTGCGCCATTTGACAGGTTGCGCATATTATCCAAAGATAAATCAAAACCTGTTTTAATCACATTACCGTCGCGGAAAAAACTTGGCAATTCGTCAGCCAATGCAGATTTCAATTCATTTGCTAGATTATCATGAGTATTTATACTTTGGAACTTTTCAGATAATGTTGGGTCCAGTTTTAATCCGAACATACGCACTGAATCTAAAATCATCAAAAAATCAGAAATGTTTCGCATATCGCGTGGTGTCCCGCGTCCGGCCAATAATCGTGATAAAGCACGATTTACATCTGGTATACGAGATAAAACACCAGTTATTTCAGCCATCAAAGAATGATTCATTAATAAATGACCAATATGCTCTTGACGGGATAAAATAACATCTTTATCAGACGGCAAAGTCCGAAGATAAGCCCGCATTTTTCGCGCGCCAGATGCTGTTTTTGTCCTGTCCAGTACATCCAACAAACACACACCACCATCATTTATTGGTGCATCAATTTCCAAACTCTTCCATGTTGCAGAATCTATAATTAACTGTTGCCCTGATTTGAAATCATATGGCGCACGAAAAGATACATTTGCACCACGTTGTGTATTAAATAAATAACCAGCCAAAAGTGTTGTTGCAGATATTTTTTCTTTTATGTCTGATTTAACATTTCCGCCGAATACGCGCATAACAATCAAATTTATATCTGAACGAACATATAATTTTTCATACACAGGTGTTGTTTTATATGTGTCGCGCAAATTTTTTACAATTAGATTTTCAGCATTTTGTTCAGGATATATAATTTCCGCAGGATTTATACGAATCATATCATCAATAATGCTGTCTGTTGTTCCAACAAACATTTCGCCAGTTGAAATATCACATCCTGCTAAATCGAACCTGTTATCATCTAATGGTATAACAGAAACCAAAAAATTAGATTTTTTTGGCGTTAATAAGTTTTCATCAGTCAATGTCCCGGGGGTTAAAACACGTACAACCTTGCGTTCTATGTATTTGTGTCCACGTTGTTTTGCTTGTTGTGGGGTTTCCATTTGTTCAACCAAAGCAACCTTGAACCCTGATTTAACCAAGCGACCAAAATAATTATCTGATGCATGCCATGGAATTCCACACATTGGAACGTTTTCGCCAAAGCCGTCTGTGCCACGATGCGTCAAAACCAAACTCAAAGCATCACTAACAGTTTTTGCGTCTTCAAAAAAAGCCTCATAAAAATCACCCAGCCGAAACATCAACAATGCATCTGGATTTTCGGATTTCATATCAACATATTGTTGCATTACTGGGGAAAGTTTGTTTTTCTCAGCCATATTATTCGCCGGTATTTGACACTTTCAATGTTTCGATTTTCAATTCTGCTTCTTTCAATAATTGTTCACAGTATGCCTTTAATTTTATTCCTTGTTCATAAGCTACAACAGAATCAGCCAAAGGCAATTCGCCAGATTCCATCTTTTTTACTAATTCAGTAAGTTGTTTGTATGCTTCTTCAAAAGAAAGTTTTTCAGAATCCATTTTTCATCCTTTGATTTTATGTTTTAACAATATCGCATAAAATCAAGGTTTGCAACTTGAATATTTTATAAAAAACCGCCATTTGGCGGTAATTTTATTTTACAGGCGCAATTATAATCGATTTGGTACGTTCTTCGGGTTTTGATTTTGATTCCAAAGTCCCCTTGTCACCAATCATCGCAATGATGCGTTCAAATAATTGGGGTACAGCATCACGACTGCGTGCCAAGATTCTTTTATCGCCATGTGTCATCACAGCAATTTTTACTTTGTTCCCTTCGCCCAAAAACTCAAAAACTTTTTTCATTTTTACATTGAAATCGTTTTCTTCAATCACAGGCGTCACCCATACTTCGCGAATCTCGACCGTCTTTTGTTTTTTGCGTGCCTCATTCGCACGTTTCTTTTGATCATATTTATATTTGCCGTAATCCATAATCTTGACCAAAACAGGCGTAGCATTGGCATTTATTTCAACCAAATCTAATCCCATATCATAAGCCATATTCAATGCATCATTTGTATTCATTGTGCCCAAATTCTGGCCATCATTACTGATTACCTGAACAGATTTAGCAAATATTTTATCGTTCACACGTGGCCCCATATCGCGGGCTTTGTTGTTGTTATTTGTGTTTTTAATAGTATGCTCCTTTTGTATACATGGGAATTATTGAATATTTTTATTGTTTTTTCAACAATTTTTGCACGTTTTGCAGTGCGTCCCAAACTTCGCGTTTTGCGCTAGGTTTCAAAATCAAATAATTTGGATGATAAATTGGTATTATTGTATAGCCCGCATCCGTTTGGATTTCATTACCATGTTTTGTTGTTAAATTGGTTTTTGCTATTTCTGTGGCGGCCAATGTTCCCAAGGTTATTATTATTTTTGGGTTTAACATATCTATCATTTTGTTAACGAACGGGCGCGCCAAATCTAATTCTTCGCGTGTCGGGGTTCGACCACCTGGTGTCCGCCAAAAAACAAGCGGTATAATAGACACCTGATTTCGCGACATCTCGATAGCAGACAACATTTTATCAATCAATTCACCGGCATTTCCTGATAAAATTTTGCCAGATAAATCATCTTCTGCGCTGGGAATGTCTGTAATAATTAACAAACCATTTGAATTTTTTGCTATGTTCGGCAAAGCCACGTTTGTTGCACTATTGCGTAATGGGTGATTAAATTCACAAACCATACGAACCAATGATTCGATATCTGTGGGGCGTTCAACCATGGATTTTACAGTGTCTAAAGTAATTGGCGCAGACGGTGGAACAATAATTGGTTTTGACACAGACCGATTCGTAATATCTGTAAAATTTTGTTGGAGAGGGGCTTTTTTTACATCTGATTTAATCGGCATTTCTGCCAGTTCCCAGCGAACCCCAGCCATATTCAAATCGTACAGCGCATTATTTCCCATGAATAATCCTTGATTTTGTATCATTTTTGATATACAATATAACCTGAGCAACAAAAACTCAAGGGAGTATTTTCATGAAAATAAAAAACTTTGCTTTGTTGGCTGGTGTCGCCGGACTTATGGCTGCATGCTCTGGTTGCGGTGTTGTTGAACCAGCTGATTTAAATAACCAACGCGTATTTTTTGCTTTCAATTCTGCTGAAATTTCAGATGAAGCAAACAACAACTTGTTGGGTCAATCTTTGTATATGAAAAATCACGAAGATGTAAAAGTTCAAATTGCTGGTAACTGCGATGAACGCGGTTCTGTAGAATACAACTTGGCTTTGGGTGCACGTCGTGCAAACGCGGCAAAGAAAGTATTGGTTAATGATGGTATAGATCCACGTCGTATCTCTACTATCTCTTACGGTAAAGAACGCCCATTGGTTTTGGGTTCAGGCGAAGAAGTCTGGAAGTTCAATCGTAATGCAACAACAACAGTTAAATAATATATAACTTTTGTTATAAAAAACACCGGCATTTGCCGGTGTTTTTTCAAGTTTTTTTTACGCCATTATTTAGACAATTTATTTATTAACTCTTCCATTTGAATACGGTTGGCAAAAGAAATGATAAAATCCCCTGCCCCGCCACGTTTTTCGCGTAATTTTATTTTTGTTCCAAGTGTTTTAGATAAGCGTGATTCGATTTTTGATACATAAGTGGCGTCCATAGTTTTTGTGTTAAAAGACCGGCTGGCTTTATTTCTTTCGGCGTGTTTAACTTGTTTTTGAGTTTCTGATACAGATAATCTGTTGTTTATAATATCATGAGCCAATTTTTCAGGGTCGTTTGATACCGCAATTGTTCTGGCGTGCGAAGCAGATAACTGCCCTGCTCTGACCATTTCTTTTACGGATTCTGGTAAAGAATTTATACGCATTAAATTGCGAATATAACTTTCAGATTTACCAATAAGTTTGGAAACATCTGCCATAGTATAACCGCATTTTTCCATAAGATTTGCATAACCTTCTGCTTCTTCTATTGGGTTCAGATTTTCACGTTGAACATTTTCAATCAAAGCAATTTCCATTGCGTTTTGATTGGTCAAAGTTTTTACTAATGCAGGTATTTCGCTTAACCCCGCCATTTGTGCAGCACGATAACGACGTTCGCCTGCCACAATTTCATACAAATATGGTTTATTTTGAACGGTACGCAATATAATTGGGACCAATACACCCTTTTCTTTTATAGATTCGGATAATTCTTTCAATTCTTGTTCACTGAATCTTTTTCGTGGCTGGTCAGGATTTGGACTAATTTGGACAAGAGGTATTGGTTTAACAACCACCCTTTCTAACCCTGTTAGAACAGAAATGTCCGGTATTTGTCCCATTTCGTTGTGTAATTCGGCAAGGCCCTTGCCTAAGAATTTAGAAGTCATTTTATCCCCTTTTGTTCAAGTGCATTGACAACTTCTGTTGCAACACGTAAATATGCCTGGGCCCCAGATGATTTGAAATCATGAAATAATACGGGTTTACCATAACTTGGTGCCTCTGATATACGGACATTTCGTGGAACAACAGTTTGGAAAACCTTGTTGCCGAATGTTGCGCGAACATCATCTTCAACCGCTTTTGTTAAACCAAGTTTTTTATCGTACATGGTTAAAACCATACCCAAGATATCAAGTTTAGGGTTCCATTTCTGCTGTATAGCGGTGATTGTTGATAGTAATTGTTGAACACCTTCCAATGCAAAAAATTCACATTGCAGTGGTATTATAACATAATCAGATGCGCTTAATGCATTTATGGTCAGCATACCAAGGGCAGGGGGGCAATCTATCAAAACATAATCGTAATTATTTTCAATCGTTTTTATAGCGTCGCGTAAACGGTATTCGCGATTTTCCAAATCCAACATATCCAGTTCTGCACCAGCTAATTTAGCAGATGCGGGCAAAAGATGTAAATTTGGAATCGCGGTGGTTAAAATGTTTTCCGTTATCGTCGCAGTGCCAAGCAATACGCCGTATACACTTTGTTTGTGTGATGCGCGAACAAAGCCCAAACCTGTCCCTGCGTTACCCTGCGAATCGATATCTATCAACAAAACACGTTTTTTTATTGTTGCCAAAGATGCAGCAATATTTATCGCTGTTGTTGTTTTACCTACACCACCTTTTTGATTTGCAAATGATATAACAATCGCCATTTTTTTATTCCTTCAATTCAGAATACAGAATATAAAATAGCACAAAGATAGTCAATATAAATATTAAAATATCGTATAAACAATATGTTATTTATTGTTTCATGTGAAATAAGGTGTCTATTTTATTGGTTTTATATATGTGATATAGCCGTCACCAGTTTTTGATGGGTATAATTTATAATCGAATTTATATTTCTTTTTTGCATTGTTTATTTCGGTTTCGATTTCCCGGCCTTTTAATAAAAAAAGCCGGCATTTTGTTTTTGCTGTATAGTCTAAAATTTTAATAAGTGGTGCAAAGGCGCGTGCTGTAAATATAAAATCCCCGGCCTTTACCGGTGTTTTCGAAAGAAAATTTTCTATTCTGTCATTTATTATTGTCAGGTTTGGTAAATTTAGTTCTTGTTTTAATGTGTCTAAAAAGTTTGTTTTTTTACTGATTGATTCTATGCATATAACATTCCATCCCATAATCGCCAAAACAACCCCGGGAAAACCGGCGCCGCTGCCCAAATCAATGATTTTTACATCTTTTGGTATAAAATTAGCCAGTTGTGCGCTGTCTGCAATATGTCGATTTTGTATGTCTGATAAAGTGCTGGGGGCAACAAGATTCATTTTTGTTGACCATTCTTTCAGCAGTTTTTCGTATTTAATAAATTTTTCTTTATTATTCATGATATTTATTCTAACATGATTTTGCTATGAAAGAAAATAAAAGTTTTTGGAAGGGTGTATTTGTTGTTTTGGCTGTGGTTTGCCTGGGGCTTGTTGTTATGGACAGAGTTAAAAGTATAAAAGCAAAACACTTGCAACACGATAGTTTGGTAACAAATACTGATTATGGTGCGTTTCTTGCTGCACAGCATGCGTTGTTTATTAATGACTTTGATTCGGCTGCTGCAATGATTCGTGATGTAAAAGCAGATGTGTTGGCTGTTGATGATGCAAGAACAGTGATTGATTTTTTTAACGGCAAAATACCAGAAAATATTAAATCTATAAAAGATGAAAAAGATTTAACCAAGCGTTTAATCTATGATGCATATCTTGTGCAACAAAATGATTGGAAATCTGTGTATCAAAGACACGTCAAAGATGCGTCTATATTTTTTGCGCCACTTCGTATATTTTCTGCTGTGCAGCAGGGTAAAACCAAAGAAGCCTTAACTTTTATCGATTCGTTGAAAATAAACAAGTCTTGGAAGGCTTTTTTACGTGGTCAAATTGCTGTATTAAACAATGATGTTAATGGTGCCGCCAAAGAGTTTGCAGATGTTCATCCGGATTTTATGAATATTAATGATTATTTGTATTTAATATCTTTCTATAAAGCGAACGGTATGAATGAAGATGTGGATATTTTGCAGAAAGATTTTATGACAAAACCTGCAGGAATGGTCTTGTTAAGTTATAAAGATATTCCAGATTGGTCAAATTATACGGGATACAAAAATAATCTGGTATTCAGTATTATTCAAACCATATCACATACCCAAATCATGATTTTCACAGATTTGTCACTGTTGATGTTGCGTTTTGCTGATGCCATAGCAAACGAATCGAATACAGATGCAATTAATTATTATTTGGGGCAATATTATTTTTACAATTCAGGTGATTATGAAAAGGCTTTTAATAAAATATCAAAAAGTCATCCGTTATATCTGTTTGGGCAAATGAAAATTGCAGAAAAGACCGGTAATTTAGAAGATGTTGAAAAAATAGCGTATAAAAATCCATTATTTATTTCTGCTGTGGACGCAGTTATAACAGACAATATTAAAAATGGAAATGAGCATTCGGCATTGCGATTGATAAATCGGGCTTTGCGAGACAAAAATTTGACTGATGCGGGTCGGGTTCATTTTCTTAAACAACGCGCAAATGTTTATTTAATGTTTAATCGTCCAAAGCGTGCCCAGCAAGATTTAGATGCAGCCCAAGATATAGATGTTCGGTTGTTGCCAGATGTGTTGTCGTTACAAGCGCGTATTTGGGCACAACAAAATCGTAATTTGGACAAGGCATACGATTATGCAATGATGTTGGTGAAAAGAAATACTTCGGATGTTGTTGCATGGGATATCTTAGGCGTCATTGTTGATAAACGCGAAGGAGTGTATGCTGCGCTTGAATTGATGGAACGTGTGGGTGAGATTTCTGTGACAACATCTTCTTTGTATGAACATTTGGGCGATTTTTATGTCAAAAATGGTGACATTGAAAAGGCAAAAAAATCGTATTTACGTGCCTTGGATTTATCTGATGATGGTTTGGTTGTTGTCCCATTTGTCCAGAAAAAAATAAGGAAATTAAAATGAAACTAGGCGTTTTTGGTGCTGGTGCATGGGGCACTGCGCTGGCTTTTGTGTGCGCAAAATCGGGTAATGAAGTGGTGCATTGGGGGTTTGACGGTGTTTTTGACGGTTTATCTGATTTAGAGGCGCCCCAAAATATCATCAGAACCGCAAATATGTCAGATTTGCAGAATTGCGAATATTGGTTGATTGTGACGCCGGCGGCTTTCTTTCGTGAAACAGTAAAAAAAATGCGTTCTGTATATGATAATCAACCGATTTTGATTTGTACCAAGGGCATGGAGGCAGAAACAGGTCTGTTTATGTCTGAAATTTTGGAACAAGAATTGCCAGAGTGTAAAAATTTTGGTGTTTTGTCTGGCCCGCAATTTGCGAGAGAGGTTGCGCTTGGTGTTTCGACGGGTTCGACATTGGCTGGAAATGAAATTGTTAGGGCAGGGGGACATGTTGCGCTTTCTGAACTGTATCTACAGGACACAGACGATGTTATTGGTGCGCAAATTTGCGGTGTTGGTAAAAATGCAGAATCTTTGATATCAGGCTATTTAACTGTTAAATCGGGTGGCGAGAATGAACGTGCATTGATATTCACACGTGCATGGATTGAAATTGTTGATATAGCCGTTGATATGGGGGCAAATTGCGGAACTTTCCTTGGACTGTGCGGTGTGGGTGATTTGTTCTTGTCTGCGACTTCATCGACCAGTCGTAATTTTTCAGCGGGTTTAGCGATAGCCAAGGGTGAAGAATATACAGGGACGGTGGAGGGTATATTTGCCCTGCGTGGTTTGATACATCGTGCAGAAAAATTAAACATAAAAACCCCAGTTTTATGTGAAATGAAAGATAAAATGGGTTTGTAATTTATAAATGTTATTTTCCGGCTTTTTTGTTGCAAACGAATAAATATGATATATAATTTCTTGCTGAAAGTGCAGGGGATGAAATTGTTCTTTCTTGTATTTGGGCAAAGAATACAAAAATGAATAATTTATCTCCGCATCATAAAAACAAACTAAAAAATGGAGATAAAAATATGTTTGGTTTATTTGGTAAAAGTGAAAAACACGTATTGAATAATCCTGTTGCTGTGGAATTTCAATACGGCGATGAAACTGTCAGATTGGAAACTGGTCGTTATGCAAAACAAGCAACTGGTTCAGTTATGGCAACAATGGGTGGCACAATGGTTTTGGCAACCGTATGTGCAGAAAAAACAGCAGTAGAAGGGCAAGATTTCTTTCCTTTGACTGTTGATTATCAAGAAAAATATGCATCTGCAGGTCGTATTCCTGGCTCTCGTGATAGACGCGAGGGCAAGGCAAGTGTCAGCGAAACATTGATTGCGCGTTTAATTGACAGACCAATTCGTCCTTTGTTCCCAGATACTTTCAAGAACAAAGTGCAGATAATTGCCCAGGTTTTTTCTTATGACAAGAAAAATCAACCTGATATTTTGGCTATGATTGCCTCAAGTGCTGCGTTGGCATTGTCCGGTGTTCCGTTTGCTGGTCCAATTGGTGCGGCGCGTGTTGGCTATAAAGATGGTCAATATTTGTTAAATCCGTCCAAGAAAGATGTTGAAGATTCTGAAATGGATTTGGTTGTTGCTGCAACCAAAGACGGTGTTTTGATGGTTGAATCTGAAATTGGTGAATTGGATGAAAAGACAACTTTGGGTGCTGTGAAATTTGGTTTTGATGCACAACAAGTTGTTATAAATGCTATAAACGAATTTGTTGAAAAGGCCGGTAAAGAACGCTGGGAAACACCTGAACACAGCGAAGAATATATCGCTATGGAAAAAGATTTTGAACAATTTGCTGGCGATATTGAAAAAGCGTTGCAGATAAAAGAAAAATTGGTTCGTCTGGATACTTTGGCACAAATTCATGCGACTGCGAAAACTCGTATTCCAGAATTGTTCCCAGATACAACAACTGCGACATCGACTTTGGAATCATGGGCAGACGAAATTGTTGAAAATATAACTGCGCGTATTATGCGTGGAAATATTTTGGCTGGCAAACCACGTATTGACGGTCGTGATACAAAAACAGTTCGTCCAATTGAAATTGAATTGGGTGTGTTACCACGCGCACATGGTTCTGCTTTGTTTACACGTGGTGAAACCCAGGCTTTGGTTTCTTTGACATTGGGTGGTGGCAAAGACGCATTACCAATTGAATCTTTGGACGGTGATGATGAACGCGACTTTATATTGAATTATAATTTCCCAGGTTATGCAGTGGGCGAAGTCAAGGGATTGAAATCTCCTGGTCGTCGTGAATTGGGACATGGTAATTTGGCATGGCGTGCAGTTCATCCAATGATCCCATCTCGTGAACAATTTGATTATGTAATTCGCGTATGTTCTGACATTTTGGAATCAAATGGTTCGTCTTCTATGGCGACAACATGCGGTGCAACATTGGCTATGATGGACGGTGGTGTCCCAATGAAAAGACCTGTTGCAGGTATTGCTATGGGCTTGATTAAAGAAGGCGATGATTATGCAATTTTGACCGATATTTTGGGTGACGAAGACCATTTGGGCGATATGGATTTCAAGGTGACTGGTACAGACAGGGGTATCACAGCCTTACAGATGGATATTAAAATCACATCTATCACATTTGAAATTATGGAACATGCTTTGGCCCAAGCAAAAGATGGCCGTATGCACATTTTAGGCAAGATTGAAAAGGCGATTAAAGCACCACGTAAACAGTTGTCTGAATTTGCACCTCAGGCTTATACAATGAAAATCAATCCTGACAAAGTGCGTGATGTTATCGGCAAAGGCGGTGTTGTGATTCAGGCTTTGACACGTGAAACAAACACTCAAATCGAATTGTCTGATGATGGCACAATCAAAATTATGGCATCCAGCCAAGAAGATGCAAACGAAGCGATGAATCGTATCAAAGACATTGTTGCAGAACCAGAAGTTGGCGAAATCTATAAGGGTGAAGTCAGCGGTATAAAAGACTTTGGTATCTTTGTAAAGATTCTGAAAGGCTTTGAATCTATGGTTCATATTTCTGAAATCACAGGTGAACGCTTGGAAAAAATCGAAGACGCTAAATTGAAAGTTGGCGATACTGTTTATGTTCGTTATTTGGGTGCAGATAAACGTGGAAAAACACGTATGTCTATGGTCGGTATCGATCAAAAAACAGGTGCAGAAAAATAATTCAAGGTTTGTTTAAATGATAAATAACAGATTGAATTGGAATGATAAAGATTGGGCAGCCTATTTAGGTTGCCCAGTTGAGCATATCCAGAAATATCGTACTAAATTGGAAAAAGATTTTATTTCGCGTGTTGATATAAAGGAAAGTGATGGCAAGTATCACTTTTGTTTGTATACATATCGCTTAAATGAGTCTGGAAATAAAATGTTGCAACCAATTTTTTCTTCGAACATCGGTTCTTTTTCTGAACAGAATGCTGTGGACGAAGCAAATGAAAAAATTATTCCGATTTTGCTTTTGCCAGAGTTGTATGCCAAAAAATATAATATCCCAGAAAAAGCGATTCAAATGTTGCTAATCAAAGATAACATCAAAGGAAGATAAAATGGATATGGAATCATTGATGGTTCAGGCTAAAGATTTGCAAACAAAAATATCAGCAGCCCAAGATTCTTTATCCACCATGCATGTCAAAGGTGTGTCTGGAAACGGTGCTGTGGTTGTTGATATGACAGGTAAATACGATGTTGTATCTGTGGTTGTTAGTGATGAAATATTGTCTTTTGGTTCCGCAAAAGTTTCAGAATTGGTTAAAGAAGCATACAAAGATGCCAAGTCCAAAGCCGATGTTTTGATTGACAAGGTAATGTCTGAAATTACAAGTGGCACATCAGCAGAATAAAAAATACTGGACAATTGAAAAAAATAAGATAACATAGTTATCGCTTTATGGATGTTTAGCTCAGTTGGCTAGAGCATCTGCTTTACACGCAGAGGGTCAGGAGTTCGAGTCTCTTAACATCCACCATCCGTCTTCGCTTCGCTCCGTCGCGATTAGTATAATCGGGCGGAGCGATGTGATTTTAATCACGCGAAACGGATGTCGCGACGGAGCACACGCAGTGTGCGTAGACGGACGGATGTCGCGACGGAGTGAGTGAAACGAGCGTAGACGGACAAAAAATTATGTATTACGTATATATTTTGCAGAGTATAAGTTCGCCAGATAATTTTTACATTGGATATACCGATGATTTGAAACGTCGCATAAAGCAACATAATTATGAACATTTTGGACATACTGATAAATATCGTCCATGGCGCATAAAAGATTATTTTGCTATTGATAATGAACAAAAAGCCAAAGATTTTGAAACATATCTAAAATCTCAATGTGGGCGTGAATTTATAAAAAAACATTTTTAACGTACTAAAAATTTAAGCCGGCGAATGCCGGTTTTAATTTTTGCATGTGATGTTTAGACGAGAACGACAGAGAGTTCGACTTAAAAATAATCATTTTTTATGTGATTTTTTGCTTTCATTATTTTTGCAACTATGATAGAATAAATGTGAATATAAATGGAGAAAGGGGATGAAACATCTTATCAAAACCGTTAGTTTTCTGGCTGTAATGTCTGTAATTCCTGGGGCTTTTGCGGCCACTTCACGTGCCAGTGTGATGGGCAAAGCGACATCGCGTTTGCCGTCAATTGCTGGTTATGTGAACTCGGCCTCTATAATTGCTGGTACTGCGACATCATCCAGTTTGGGAACATTGGGGGTATCAGAATGTATGGATGAATATTCTGAATGTGTTCGTCAGGAAGATGTTTGTGGTGAAGATTTTGCAGAATGCACGACAAATGTTTTGTTCCATCTTCAGATGCCAAAATGCGACAGCGTTTTATTGCGTTGTAATGCGTCGGGGGTATCAATGTTATTTGGGGCCGGCTCGGTTAGCGCTTTATCACAAGTTGCCTCTTATGTTCAGGACGAGAAGGGTAATAATACGGAAGAAGTTGCGAGATATACTTATCCAACAGACGACAGTAAATTGGGCGATTGGATACAAACCGCGTGGAAGGTTAACAGTTTGGATGCTCAACAATGTTCCAAAAAATATTCAACATGTCTGAAGCGCGACAGTGTTTGTGGTGCGGATTTTGAGTTGTGTACCAGCAAGAAAGAGTTCAAGAAACAGGCTGTATTCTGTGCGTCAACTTTGGCACGTTGTTCGGCGGATGGCAAAAAGGCTTTGTTTGGCTCTGTTACGGCTGCAAATAATTTAAGTCTTGATGATGCAAATTCTGTTTTGGCTCAAATGGTTGTTGCGGGGGCTGGTTTGGCGGCGGGAAATGCGGTTAATACATGTTACAAAGTTGCAGATCAATGTATATTAAAAGCTTGTACTAAAAATCCAGCCAGATGCACAGTTGACAAGGAAAATGCTGCAGCTGAAATGGCAGATTATGTTGCAAACAATAAGCCTGCACCTGCGGATAAATTGGCTGAATGGGCGAACAGGGTTACGACTCGTGACAAAAAAACTTATGTAAAGAACATGTGTTTGGAAGCGATTGGTAATAATAAATATTGTTATATGACGCATGTTGCAAATGGCGATATGTTCATAGCTGATAATGGTAAGGCGATACAGCCGGATAAATTCGAAGATTTGGTCGGCAAATTATCTGAATTTGAACGCAAAGATTTGTATGAAGAAGTTTATGACGACATTTATGAAACGCGTATAAATGCTACGGTTGGTCAGCGTATTGCAGATTTAATGTCGGACTATGACGCAAAGACACGTGATAAATGTGTGGAAACGATTCGTTCTTGCGTGATGCGGACATGTGGCGGTGGTGTTGGGTCTGTTTGTTATTCCCAGGTTTTCAAGAACAGTTCTGATAAACATATAAATGCTGGCGATGTATATGAAGAAATAAAACTTGGTTGTCAGGCATTTATAAACTCCGATCCGAATTGTCAATATTCTGCTGTGGTCAGTGGTAGTGATGGTTATTGGACTGTTTCTGATTCAGAAGATGTGTTCGGTGCAGTATTTCCAAAAAATGGTGGCAAGGACTTGCTTGGGGCGGTTGCTGCGTTAGAGGGGGAGTTGGCAACGTCATACAATGACAATGCTATCGCTCAAATGAAAAAACAGTGTTCCAATACTGCGGTCAGCTGTGTCAAAGCAATGTGTGGCAAAGATTATTCTAATTGTTTCCGCAACAGAACGGATATCACTGCGGGTATATATGACACCGGCAGTGGCGGTTTTGATGCCAGCATGAACAAACAGTCTGGGGTGTTGGATTATAATATCGTGACGGGCTTGTGCTTGAATACAATCAAAAATGCCAAGGTTTGTGATGAACACTTAAAAATAGAGGCGGTGAAGGCGCGCAAATTATATAATCCTTTTGGTGATTCGATTGCATTAGGAAGTGCCTGGGGTGGCGCCAAGGATGTTCGTTCTGGCTGGTTGGGATCTGCTGATAGTATCTCTGTAGGAACGGGTAGCGATGATGTTGTTATTGGTTGTCGTGTCAATTCAGATACTGCGTTAAATGATGATTGTAAAAACAGCACTAATATAGAAAAATGTGGTACGGTTGATGATGATGGTTGCATATATGATCAAGAAGTTAAGCAATCACAGGGGGATTATTTAATTAGTAATGCCGCCAATACTGTATTCCAGGAAGTTTTGATGGATCTTGAAAAAGAAGCCCAGGCAAAGTATAACGCCAGATTGACCAAGGAACAAAACATTTGTTTGGGTAATAACAAGGGCGGTATCAAGGGTAGTAGCGAAAATGGCTCTGCTTTTATGTGGGTTAAATTGAGAAGCGGCAAGGTTCCTGGTTCATACCCACAAAAGGGGCTGAAACCTGCACAATTCATAGCCAGCAACGATTTGCATGGTTCATTCTGTCGTGCAAGAATAACGGTTATATCTGATGACCAGTCAATCAATGAAAAATTGGGTGAAGCAGCAACCGCATATTTTGCTGTGGGTGATGCGTTCGAATGCGGTTCTTGGTTAGACCGAAAAACAATGGAATCTATTGAAAATGAAGTCAAGAAAGGTGCAGGTATGTCAGGCTGGAAACAGAAGGCCGCCTTGGCATGGAGTTCCGTTGGTGGTGCATTGCTTGGTGGTGGTGCTGGTGCATTGGTTGGCAATTATTTAGCAAACGGTAAAATCGGTAGTGGCGGTGGTTTGCTGAACAGCGATGCAAAAGTAAAAGCTAATGACCAAACAAATGCAGGCAGTTGCGTGAACAATCTGAATAAGTGTTTGGATGGTGACAATAGTAAGGCGTGTGCCGCAGGGTTGCGTGATGCGCGTGCTGCTGGTATCAGTGTCAATGTATCTTGGACTAACACTAAAAATTCGCTCGTTTGTGAAGCCAAAGATAACCCTCGTTATTCTTGGTGTCCGGATGGTACCGATGTTTGTTCAGGTACCAAAAAAGATTTGTGTTGCCAAGGAGAAGGCGACAACAGTAAAAATGTCCATTCCGGTCAGTGCAGATATAAAGATAATTGGTATACATTTGGGACAGTATTAGAATCAGATGTATCAATTGGCGAAAAATTGGATGATGATTCTAGAAACAAAATAGAAAAAGTACTGCAAAAATGCAGAAACAAGGTTGATAATAATGATTCTTCTGCAAAAGCAACAGGCATTGGTGCGGCTGTTGGTGCAGTAACCGGTGGTGTGTTGGGCTTTGGTATAGCAAAAACTGTTGTTGATGCGAAAAATGCCCAGGCTAAAGATAAAAAACTTGCTGAATGGAAAGAGACAATGGGTGAACATATCCGTTGCTATATCGGTGGTGAAGATTTGGCAGGTTATGGTGAATACGTAAGTTTCAATTTCGAGGAAATGAATTAAGATTGAAACGAAATATGCAGACAAAACCAAGGTTAAAACCTTGGTTTTTTTTTAATTCCCCGCCTATGGCGGGGGGCGCTTGCGGTGGGGCGGGTATTCTGGTGTATTCGTTCAATCGAACATCTGGCACAATGTTTTGTTTTATTTCCAAGTATTTGTATTCTCTTACCACCTCGTCCTGGCGGACACTCCTCCAAAGGAGGAGAACTTATAATTCCCCGCCCATGGCGGGGGGTGAAACAGCCCAAAGGGCTGTGTCATTGTGAGCAGACGACAGTCTGCGTGACAATCCAGGTAAATAAAAACTTTCCAGCGAAGCTGACAAATATAAATAAAAAAGTCAGCGCTTTGCGCTGAAAGTTTAAGAAACCTGGATTCCCACGTTCATTTCGTTCACTCGGAATGACAAAAAACTTTCAGTTTTTTGTTTAACAATTCAAATAATCAAACAAATCTATCCACTCTTTGTTCATAGATTCTATCAAATCTTTCTTTTTGTTTCTGGTCCACGATTTAATTTGTTTTTCACGTGCTATCGCATATTCAGGATTTTCAAAAACTTCTATATATACTAATTTATTCACGTTATATCGTGCTGAAAAACTATTTTTATTCATATGTGTTTTATGTTCAAAAGCGCGTCTGGCTATATCATTAGTAATACCAGTATACAATGTGCCGTTTTTACCAGATGCCATTATATATACGTAATATTTATAAGATTCTCTACACTGTTTCATGCCAAAAAGTGTATTGAACCATAACAAATAATCAAGAATAAAATTCTCAATTTTATTAAACATTTCAAAAATTATCTAATTATTCCAGAGTATTGTCATTGCGAGAGTGTTCAATACAACAAACAGCCTTGGCGTTTGTTGTTGAATACTCGTGGCAATCCAGGTTTATAATATGTGTCTGGTCTTTGACCAGACTACTTTTTATTTACCCAAAGTCTCGGCGTAGCGAAAGCGTAGACGGATGGATGCTCACGCTTCGCTCAGCATGACAAAACGCTTTGCGTTTTGTTTCACCCCCTTTCGTCCGTATTTGCTAACGCAAATCCGTCCACTTCCCCATCGGGGCAGAATTTATTCTCGGGACAAAATAAGATTATGAAATATGTTTTGTCTTTGCGTTTTTCAATCGTAATTGTCCGCAAGCAGAGCCTATATCTGCCCCGCGTTCGCGTCTGATACGAGTATGAATCCCGTTTTTTATCAAAATATCTTGAAACCTATGGACTGCATTGCCAGAAATAGATGCAAAATCGCGTTCATCAACCGCGTTCCATGGAATTAAATTTACCATAACATTATGCCCACGCATTAAATCTGACAACTTTTCGGCATATTCTGGTGTTGAATTAAACAATTCTATTTCGCCATTTTCGGACTTTTTTCCCAATAATATGTATTCAACCATCAATTGGCGATTATGTGCCTCTGAAAACTTGAATGCAGCATCCAAAACTTCTTGTATCTTGTACCGATTATTTATAGGCATTATTTGTGTGCGTAAATCGTCCGTAGGTGCATGTAAAGATATCGCCAGGTTGATTGGTCGTCCCCATGCGTTTAATGCGTCTATGCCCGGAACAACGCCACATGTTGATACTGTGATTCTGCGCCAAGATATATTTAAATCCTTATTTGCATGTTCCAGAAAACCAATGACATTTTCTGTGTTTTGCAAAGGTTCACCAGTCCCCATAACAACAATATGCGAAACATCGTTATTATTCGCATCACCATTTGGATGTATGTCTTTCAATTTATCGCCACGCAATTCCCATTGAGCAGTTAAAACCTGGGCAAACATTTCATTGACGGTTAAATTGCGTTTCAGGCCAAGCAAAGTGCTGGCACAAAATTTACACCCCATGGCACAACCTGCCTGGGAACTGACACAGACACTGTTCCCGTATGTTGTACGCATCAAAACACATTCAATTTGTTCACAGTCGTTTAATTCTAGTAAAAATTTAGTGGTTTGATTATCACTGCTTTCCAATTTCTGAACAATTTTCACAGGCAAGGTTTTCGCAACACTATCCAATTTTTCACGTAAGTCTGCGGGCAAGTTTTTCATTACTGAAAAATTTGGTGCACCGCGATTTAGCCATTCGCGAATCTGTTTAGCACGAAATCGTGGCAATCCCATATCTGTGACGAATTGTTCTAATTCACTGTCGGTTAAATCAAAGAGTATTTTTTTCATAGTTTATATCTGTCATCATTAATGATTATAACCGCCTTGCGACGCAGTTGTTTAAGATTTTGGTCCGCAATCTGGGACGCTTTTCTGAACATTGCATTTTGTTTAATTATATCGTCAATATCTTTGTATTCTTTGGTTTTAGATTCTTTGCATACCAAGACAACAGAACTATCGACAACTGGGGACCAAGTTAAAATTGGCAAATCTGCAATTCTTTGACGCATATCGTCCGACAGTTCGTATTGCAAAGCCGTTATTTTTTGTGGATATCCACCCAAATCTTCAGCGATTTTTATCGCTGAATCACAATTCTTGGGTTTGCTTAGTTTTTTTGCGGTTTCATTTGGAATATCGACCAAACGAATCATAGTTATTTCAATCGGCAATCCACGTTCGCGAATTAAATCTGATTTTTCAGACGCGATATCAGAATCTGAAACATCAACAGTTGGCATAATTGTTCGTGCCATTATAACCTGCCATGCGATATCTGAACGCACAGCCAATCTGGCAACAGAGCGCATGGTATCGTCCATATTACCAAGATTCATACGCTTTAATTCTTTGTCTGCATCATCATTGGTCGGACGAACCCCAAAATTATTTGCATAATTTAATTTTATATAATCATCAATAATATTTTGCAGTGCTTGACGACGATTTGTTGTAGATGTTCGACCTTGTTTTGCCATCAAAGTGACGCGCGCAGTTATATCTGTATCTGTTATTGGATTACCGTCCACAGTCGCAACGACGGTTGCAGCATTTGCAACACTAAAAAATAACGGTAAAAGTGCAAACATAGCGAATATTTTATTCATAATAAATTCCTTTAATAATGTTTCCCTTCGATACTGATGCCGAATTTGAATTGGAAGGTTGTGCCACCAACATAATCTTTTCTGACTGCATTATCACGTTTGTATTCCAAAGATAAGTAATAACAAGGATGATTATAATATATTCCGCCAGAATGTTGTTGAATTATGTGTTCATACATGTTGAAAATCGCATAACCTTTGATGCTTAATCGTCCAGTTAATTGTAATCCGGCCCCTGTCCGCAATTCATTAGTATCTTTGTTTTTTGTAATTGGGTTGGAATCCCAAATGTGTCCCAATGATATGTAATTACGTTTGTATCTTAAATACGCAGAATTTTCCATGTGGTGCAAAGTCGCATCTTGTTTATCAAGGCGGAAACGTGTTGATAATTGGATATTATTATTATGACTGTATGAAACGCGTCCAACATAATCAGAAAATCCATTTCTGAAACCATTTTCATAAAAGTCCGCTTTATCTTGGTTATGTTTTCTGAAATCATAAGTTTGACCTGCAAAGACTTCAATATTATTTCTTTTATTAAAACCAAACCATTGAATTCCATAATCTGCAAAATTACCGTTTTCCCAAACGTCATATCCAGCATATCGGTTGTTAGAAAACATCGTTGTATCAGACAAAAAACGCCCAGCGGAATCGTTTGTATAAGCAAAGAACGCTTTGTTATCTGTATGTTCCATAATTGTTAATCTGGCGCGTGGTTCAATAATATATGTCCAATCATTTTTTACACTGAAAAACGGTAAATCCCATTCTATGTACCCATTTGGCAGGAAACGTGTTTTTGTGCCAGAATAAGATTTGTTTTTATTGTTTGGATAACCTGGCGCATAAACTGCTGTATCCTCGAAATTATAAATATCATATCGTGAAGCAGCACTTAGGGTCAACCTGTTTCCGCCCCACAAAGTCCAAGGCGAAACAATGCGTCCTTCGCCAATAAGGCGCTGACTGGAACTATTGTCACCGTAAACACTTAAAACGTCGCCTGTAAACTTCATATACGTTTCTTTGAACAAAGGGTTAGTTTGATAAACACCGCGAACATTTGGCAAAATATCACCAGGCAATATGTTTCCAAGTGCAGATTTTTCACGCAATTCTTGGAATATGTGGGTGTCTGCTACGGCATAACTTGTTTCACCAAATAATTCAAGTTTTGCGCCAGAATCCAAGTATGGTTGCGCGTCATAAAATCCGTATTTTTGTAAAAATGTTTCATCAGAAGATCTGTGTATGTAAACAAATGCACGCGCATTTTCACCTAATTCTATTTTATCATTATTTTGTACATACCAACGGTTTTGACTTTCTTTGTTATGTGTGTATGCGCCATTTGTTCTGAATTCTGCGCGATCAAGATTTAAACGATGTTCTAATTGATATAACGGCTTTTCTTTTGTTAGTATTGAAAACACAGGCGTCAAGTCATGTCTGTCTGAAATATTTATGTATACAGGTATGTTTATCTGTGTTCCCATACTGTTCGTAGAACTGAAACTTGGCATCAAAAAGCCGGTTTTGTATTTTACAGATGGGTCTGGCATTGCATAATATGGCAACCAAAATAACGGTACAGTATCATTATAAACCCAAAATACAGCATTATGAAAATAAAGCATTTTTTCAGATTTATTATGAATGGCTTCAATACTTGATATTTCCCATGCATTACCAAAAGAGTCGCACTTGTCGCATGCGGTGAATATTGCGTGTTCTGCAATAGTTTCATCTGTTTTTTTAGTTATTTCCTCTGCACGAATATATACGTTTTTTCCCAACCATAATTCTATATCATTGGCAGACATAGCATCTTCTTTCTTTGATATGGTACCCTGGTTTAATTTGACTATTTGACCTGATTTATTAACGATTTCTGTCTTTCCAGAAGTTTCTATTTTTGCTGACTTTGCATTATATTCAATTTTTTCGGATTTTATTGTTTTAGGTTCATCAAGATTAAGCCCCAGTGCCACTGCATTGGTGACAACAAATAATCCAAACAAAGATGATGTTAAAAACTTCATTTTTTTATCAGCAAACCAATTAAAACGACCAATAATACAAACGTACCAAATGCGACCAGTAGAAAATCAGTTATACTGGCAACCATATTTGACACAGACATATATGCGGCCATAATGCCAGCCATAGACAATACTGCCATCACTGGTGCAAAACTGGCACGACGGCGAAGTAACGAAGATTTTAATAAAATCAAAACACAAACAATCGCCAAAATTAAATTCATAAATGGATTAATAAACCTTGTGCATAATTCGACCAATGTTTTTTTATGCTTGCGAGAATCGTCTTGGTTCATAAGGGCATTTAACAAATTCCACGTAGGTATTCTGCGAACGCGAAATGAAGCGTCTGTATCACTATCAGACAAATTCAGGTCCATATCAAAACTATCGAACGTCCCTGTTGAAAAGCCGTTTTTACCATGCATTTGTAACGAGCCGTTATCTGTTACAATAGATAACCCATGTATTGTGGACACTAACTTTCCACGTTCTGCAAAAATCAGCATTTGATTATTTGTATCACGCATATCAGACAGCATAACTTGGCTTAAATCTTGACCTGACACGCTGTCTACATAAACAACTAACCCCGGTGCCATTTTTGTAAATGCAGATTCTTGCAATTTCAAGTGCGCTAAACCATATCGCAAATTCCACTGGGTATTATAAAACATTGTTTGGCTGGACGGCACAATCCAAACACTCAAAATAAAATGCAAAATCGTTATGATTAATGCCAGTTTTATTGCAGGCTTTCCCAACTGCCATGGCGACAGGCCAGATGCAGCCATAACTGTAATTTCGTTTTCAGAAATCATTTTGTTGTAAATGAATATTGTTGCGATAAAAGTCACAAACGGAACAATAATAGATACAATAAATGGAATCATCAAAGAGGTTAAATAAACAAAACTCGAAAACTTTATGCCATAATTTATCAGGAATTTCATCATGGACATAATTTGCATCATCCATGCCAAACCCGTCAGAATCAGCAATAACATTACAAAAATTCCTAGTAATTGACGTCTAAAATACCGGTTTATAATTTTCATACTGCAAGTATAAAACCCAAAACACTAACCGTCAAGCGACAATAATACAAAGCAAATAATGATTTCATATTAAAAATACTAATTTTTTTTCTTGATTTTTGGCGATTCGTGGCACATAATAACGACGTTCTTAAAAAAATAAGTTTTAAGGGCGGGGTTGAAAGACCCCGCTCTTTCAGTAAAAAAACAAAAGTATGACACATAATAGCAAGGAGAATAAAAATGTCTTTTGAATCTATGCCACGTCAAGATTTGTTACTAGCCATTGATTCTTTGGCCCAAGAAAAAATGATAGACAAAGAAACAGTAATTGAATCTTTGGAAACAGCGATTGCAAAAATAGCAAAGCACAAATATGGTGAAGAATTTAATATTGTGGCAAACATAGACCGTAAAAATGGTTCTATACACGTTAAACGCTTGTTTGACGTCATAGAATCACCTGAATCTGTCGGCGAAGATTATGATCCAAACACCATGTTGACTGTGGCTCAGGCAAAAAAATATGCATCCAATCCATCTGTGGGTGATGTTGTCGAAGATATGTTGCCAGAACCAGAATTTGGTCGTATGGCATTCCAAACTGCGCGTCAGATTATGACTGCACGTGTTCGTGATGCAGAAAAGGGTCGTCAATTCGAAGAATTCAAAGACAATATTGGTGATATTGTGAACGGTGTTGTTAAACGTATTGAATTTGGCAGTGTATTTGTCGATATTAATGGCAAAGCAGAAGGTTATATTAAAAATACAGAATTGATACCTGGTGAACGTTTGGCTGTTGGGGATCGTGTTCGTGCATTGATTATGGATGTTGTGCGTTCTAATTCAGGTCCACAGATATTCTTGACCAGAACACATCCGATGTTTATGGAAAAGTTGTTCACCCAGGAAGTGCCAGAAATATACGAAGGTGTCATCAAAATCAAATCTGTGTCTCGTGCGCCTGGTTCACATGCAAAAATCGCAGTTGAAACCCAGGATCCATCTATTGATGCAGTTGGTATGACAGTCGGTATCAAAGGAACGCGTATTCAACCTGTGATAAATGAATGTCATGGTGAAAAAATCGATGTTATTTTGTATTCGGAAGACCCTGCGGTATTTATTGTCAATGCAATGCAACCTGCGAAAGTTGCAAAGATTATTGTTGATGAAGATACACATACTGCGGCTGTGGTTGTGACAGAAGATCAACAATCTTTGGCAATTGGTCGTCGTGGTCAAAACGTTCGTTTGGCTTCTCAATTGACTGGCTGGAATATCGACGTGATGAGTGAGGCCGAAGAACAAGAACGTCGTGCAAAAGAATTCAAAGAAAAGACAGAATTGTTCACCAAGGCATTGGATGTTGATGACACAATTGCTCAACTGTTAATCACAGAAGGCTTCAGAACAATTGAAGAAATTGCATATGTTGAACAATCTGAATTAGAATCTATCGAAGGCTTTAATCCTGAATTGGCAACAGAATTACAAAATCGCGCAAAAACTTATCTGGCGAAATTGGAAAAAGATTACTTTGATAATGGTCACAAATCAGGTATGAGCGATGATTTGTTAAATTTTGACTTTATCAAACGTCCAATCATTATGAAGTTGGGTGAAGCGGGCATTAAATCTTTATCTGATTTGGCTGATTTAGCATCTGATGAATTGGTTGAAATCTTGGGCGAAGATAATATGTCTTCTCGTTTGGCAGAACGTATTGTTATGAAGGCTCGTGAATTAGCATACGGTATTAAACAAGACGAAGATGTAGAATAAAACAATTTAACCAAAGGTTAAAATATGGCGACATTAACACTCGGAAAATCAGTAACGATTGATGCGGTGCAAAGTAAGAAGGGTGATGCGGTGTTCGTAGAACGCCGTCGTCGCATTGTTGCACCTGGAAACAAAGAATTGCGTGAGGAACCTAAGAAGGTCGAAGCACCACATAATGCTGCTGATGAAAAATTACGCGCAGTTTTGGCGGCTGCCAAAGCACGCGATGAAGAACGCAGAAAACGTGAAGCCGAAGAAGAGGCTGCTCGCAAGGCGCGTGAGGCAGAAATAGAACGCGAAAATCGTGAATACGAGCATGTTAAAGAACAATTAGCGCAACGCGAAAGTGAAGTTGATGTTCAGACAGAAGAAATCGTTAATGTCCCACCACGTGAAAATACACACGAATCTAAAAAATCTACATCATCGATGGGGTATAATAATCGTCATGGAAATAATGATGATGAAGATATGCGCTCTGCAAAACAAAATCGTTTCAAGAAAGATTTCAAGAAAGGTGGAAAAATATCTATTCATGACATTGTCATTGGTGGTGGCGATGATGATGACGATGATGAAATCGGTCTGCGTGGTGCAAATCGTCGTAGAAGCGAAGCGTCATTAAAACGTTTTCGCGAAAAAGCACGTGCAGTATTTACAGCACCACAAAAGGTTGAGCATGTGGTCACTTTGGGTGATACAATAACCGTAAAAGATTTGGCTGTCGCCATGGCAGAAAAGGTTGGTAATGTTATCAAAAAACTTATGGAAATGGGTATGATGGCATCACAAAATCAATCTATTGATGCGGATACAGCAGAATTGATTGCGACTGAATTTGGTGCCACAGTTAAACGTGTTGATGTAAAGCCATATGCAAATATTTTGGAAGAACAACCAAATCCAGACAGATTGCAACATCGTGCGCCTGTGGTGACAGTTGTGGGACACGTTGACCATGGCAAAACATCTTTGCTGGATGCTTTTCGTAATTCTAATGTAACTGCGGGCGAAGCAGGCGGAATAACCCAGCATATTTCTTCATACGAAGTTAAGACAAAATCTGGCGAAGTTATTACTTTCTTGGACACGCCGGGTCACGAAACTTTTACAGCAATGCGTGCACGTGGTGCCCAGATTGCCGATATTGTTGTTTTGGTGGTTGCGGCAAACGACTCTATTATGCCACAGACAATAGAAGCAATAAATCATATTCGTGCAGCCAAGGTTCCATTTATTGTTGCTATCAATAAATGCGATTTACCAGAAGCAAATCCACAACGTGTAAAAACAGATTTGTTGCAACAAGAAGTTCAAGTCGAAGAAATGGGTGGTGATGTTCAATGTGTTGAAATATCCGCCAAAACAAAAATGGGACTTGATAAATTAGAAGAGGCGATTTTGTTGCAGGCTGCCATGATGGACCTGAAAGCCGACCCAGAAATGTTAGCGTCTGCGTATGTTGTAGAAGCCAAAATGGAAAAGGGTTTGGGTGCAGTTGCAACTGTTTTAATGCGTCAGGGGACTTTGTCTGTGGGTGATGTTTTTGTAGTTGGTGAAACATTTGGACGTGTTCGTGGTTTGGTAAATTCTGCCGGAATTCGTGTAAAAAGTGTTAAACCTGGTCAACCAGTGATGGTGCTGGGCTTGGAATCTGTGCCAAGTGCAGGGGACGAATTGCATGTTATGGAAACAGAAGCGCAAACACGTGAAGTTGCAGCATATCGCGTCCAGAAAGCAAAAGATAAAGCGAACGCAGTTAAACGTTCTTCGTTGGAAGAATTATTTGCCAAACGTGATGAAACCAAGAAATTGACTTTGCCAATTATTTTGCGTGCAGACGTTCAAGGTTCTGTGGAAGCAATTTCAGATATGTTGCGTGGGTTTAATTCTGATAAAGCGGCAGTTGAATTATTATCTGCTGGTGTTGGTCAGATTACCGAAGGTGATATCAGATTGGCGACAGCGTCCGGTGCGGTTATTATCGCGTTCAATGTGCGTGCTGATTCTGCAGTGCGTGATATGGCGCGTAATAATGGTATAGATATTCGCTATCACAGTGTTGTGTATCGTATCACAGACGAAATCAAAGAAATATTGTCTGGTAAATTGGCGCCTGAAAAACACGAAAAATTCATTGGCTATGCAGATGTTATCGCTTTGTTCACAGTGGGCAAGGGGATAAAAGTTGCGGGTTGTCGTGTGACCGAAGGTGTTATTAAAAAATCTGCAATGGTTCGTTTGTTGCGTGACAATGTTGTTATTTACGACGGTAAAATTGGCGAATTGCGTCGTGAAAAGAACGAAGTTAGCGAAGTTTCAAACGGTGTTGAATTCGGTATGAGTTTCGATAAATACAATGACCTGAAAGAAGGTGATAGGGTTGAGTGTTACGAAATTCAAGAAGTCAAAGCACAACTATAATTGATGTAAACCAAAAAACAACCCGCCGATCTGGCGGGTGTTCTTTAATCAAAGTTTTATCTTAAAAACCTTTTGGTGTTGCCATTTTCATTGAAGATATTTTTTTGTTCAATGCTTTCACAACTTCATCTGTGATATCTAGTTCTGGAACATCTTGACCAATACGTGCCATGCGTCCATCAATTACCAAAGACAATTTTTTCTTGGCGATTATACCTTCAATAACCGGATCCAGATGTTTTTTCTGAATTGTTGATAAAGCATCTTGATAAGAAGCCTCCACAGCCTGGGCTTTTTCAGCCAAATCACGTTGCAAATTATTTACACGACGTTGATAATCTACAACACGACGTTGCAATGCTTCTTGGGATAAAACATCTTGAGATTTTTCAATATCTTTCTTTTCTTTTTCCAAAGATTTTTGTTCTTTGTCCAATTTGTTTTTCAATTTGTCTTCAAATGAAGCGCGCTGTTTGTGTAAATCTTTCAATACGTTTGCGTCCATTTGAATTTTATCCATACTGATAATCGCAATGCGTAAATCTGCGGCGCGTGCAGAATTTTCAGATACTTCGGACAATGCTTTGTCTACTGATGTGCTGCCACGATTGCCGGATAACGCAAATATCCCAATCAAAGCGACAACAATGACTGCACATGCAATTATACCCATTTTTGTATATTGTTTGATGATATTATTTTCTTTCATTTTTTCTTCCTTTTGCTTGTGTCCCACGAAACCCTTGTCTTGCCGTAGCCTTGGCGCAGGCAGATTGGCGAAGTGGAATTGATTAATCATAATGAATATAGCAGTCTTTATAATAAAACGCAAAACGTTTTTATGTCTATGTATTATTATCGGGCAGGGCTGAGTCTGATTTCAACGCGACGATTCATTAAACGTCCCATATCATCTTGGGCTGCGATTGGTCTTGCAGAACCACGTCCCACAATAAACATACGTGCAGTAGAAACCTTGTTTTTTGCAAAACAAACAGCCACACGTTCTGCCATGTCCAAAGATAATGCCTGGGCAGCATTTTGATCTTTCATAGAATCAGTATATCCCGCGATTTCCATAAATGTTGCATTATATTTATTCAGAATTTTTGATATTGTCTTTAATGTATCAGCACCATTTTGTGAAATGTCTGCGATATTCATTTCCATAATTGCATCACGAACTAATATAATAACAACATCTGTCCCTGCGCGTTGAACAGATATTCCTGGTTTGCGTAAACTGTCATACAATTCATATTCTAGTTTTGCCATATAATTGATTAGCGTGGCATTATCAATATTGTTTTTATCACCATATTGCATGTTTGGTGATAATTCGCCATTTGCGGTGATAAGTTTTCCGCCTTTGCCCATATATACGGGTAATTTAGCGGTCTTTGCAGTTTCGGTCATATCCATAAAACTTGCACCATATAAATAATTTTGCCATGTATCTCGACTAGGGCTGTGGTATTGCGCACAACTAATCAAAGAAAAACACAAGCCAAATAAAATGCCTTTATTCACTTTCATTTTTATTTTGCAAAAAGTGATATTTTGTTATCACCTGTTTTCAGACATAACGAGCCATTTGCAGACTCATACCCATTGACAATTATGTGTGTCGCCCAATCGAACTTCTTGGTTGCAAGATATGCGCAATCATCAAAAGACAATCCGACCAAATTTATAGAAAACTCAGACCCATCAACAGATGATGTGATTGACCAATCGTCTGCACCAATTGGTTGTTTGTTGTTATTCAATGCGCCTGCCTCAATCAGAAAATCTACCGATACGGGTTGATAGCCAGTATATTCCAACAAAGTTTTTGTCTTGGTTGCAATGTCACGCAAACTTTCGGTTGCAATCAATCTTTTTTGTCGTTGATTTGATGTTTTGTACATACTGAATGCCGCGGACACCATAATAGCACCAATTGCCAACACCCCGATAATTTCTATCAATGATCGTCCTGATTGTTCCCTCATATTTTAACCCCCGTTTTTTATTTTGATATATTTACAATTTCTGCATCTTCGAATAAATCCATAGCGCTGGCCACCATCGGGTCCGCTGCAATTTCAGATTTTGCATGTTCCAATACTGTTTGTTGGTGTGGCGATTCAGATATGGTTTCCAGCACCCAAGTTTGTCCGGTTTTATCTTTCAGCCAAATTGCCAACTTTTGTGAAAAATCTTTATCGCCTTTGCGATCAAAATATTTAATTTTTCCAACTGCAAAATCTGTGATTTCCAAATTGTTTGTATAGTAAGAATACAATAATAATTCACGTGCCTGTTGCAAAGCAGACGCCAATTCATCAGATGTTTTTATTTCCATATATTTAGTTTTTTCAACAACAGGTTCTTCTGATTTTTTCGGGGTTGTTTGCAGCGGGGTGTCTTGTTCAGACTGTTTTAATAATTCAGGAATTGATGGCATATCTGCAATATGCATTAAACGAATAGTCAACATATCAAAACATTGTTTTTGATTGTTTGATGCCTGTAATTCAGGAACTGCTGCGACCATAACCTGCCATATGCGTGATAAAGTATTCAAAGATACGGTTTCATTTATCTTCTTAATCGTTTCACGTTGATCCAGTGTATATGGCGAAGAAGTAGAATCTTGTAATCTTAAAGATGGATACATGCGCGTTGCCCAATGTGTCCATTCCATCATGTCGTTTAACAGCATTG
Organism: Candidatus Enterousia sp.; assembly: GCA_045634865.1. Classification (GTDB taxonomy): domain Bacteria; phylum Pseudomonadota; class Alphaproteobacteria; order Rs-D84; family Rs-D84; genus Enterousia. Next base: position 12,054 of record JAZRBB010000003.1, on the reverse strand, counting down.
TTAAATCAGCGCCGTTATTATATATTTCATCCAGTTTGTTCAACGCGGCATTTACATCGCCAGATAATACAGTTTTCATAAAACCAACAACTGTGCCACGATCTGTCCTTTTTAGCATATCTAACACAGCGCTTTCATCAACATGGCCACCAGTTTGTGCAATTGCTTGGTCTAACAAAGATAGTCCATCACGAACAGAACCGTCAGCAGCGCGAGCCAACAATTCATTTGCACCATCAGATAATTCGATGTTTTCTTGTTCCGCAATCCATGCAAAATGTTTTTTCAATGTTTCGACGGGAACGCGTGCCAAATCAAAGCGCTGACAGCGTGATAATATCGTGACAGGAACTTTCCTGATTTCTGTGGTTGCCAAAATAAATATAACATGTGCAGGTGGTTCTTCCAATGTTTTAAGCAGAGCATTAAATGCGCTGGTCGATAACATGTGGACTTCGTCAATAATGTAAACTTTATACCGGGCATTTGTCGGACGATATTGGGCGGCATCCAATATATCGCGCATATTATCAACACCGGTATGTGATGCGGCATCAATTTCCATAACATCAATGTGTTGCCCCGCTGCAATTGCACGACAGTTTTCGCATTGACCGCATGGTTTTGATGTTGCGTTTTCAGACGACAAACAATTCAAAGCTTTGGCCAAAATACGTGCAGTACTGGTTTTACCAGTTCCACGAATTCCAGTGAATATATAAGCGTGTGCAATACGACCCGTATTGATAGCAGTCGTTAGTGTTTTTACCAACACATCTTGACCAATCAATGATTCAAAATCTTGACTGCGATATTTACGGGCCAGAACGGTATAATTATTTTCCATAATGCTTCCTTTGGCTAAAGCATAGCAAATAAATACCCGATTTCAATAAAAAATAGATTAAATTTATTTCAGGTTAGCGATGAAATCTGGAAAGCCAATTTCATCATCTTCGTTTGATTCAGAGTTTTCTGAATTTTCAGATGATTCTGTAATTTCTTCTGCCACAGGCGTTTTATCTTTTGGATCACGCTGGGAATCAATTTTAACCTGTTCTTCGTTGACAATACGACCATAATGTTCCGCAGTTTGCAACAAGCGTTCGCGTTCGATTTCATCACTGGTTTGGCGTGCCAAATCAATATACTGTTTTCTTTTTTGACGCCACTTATGACAACGTTGAATCATCTGACCAACGGATGTTTGATTTTTTTTGTTTTGCATTTTCTTTACTTTGTTTACAAGGGAATAATTTATTCAGTAATCCCACTACTGTTTTTGTTTCAACAAGTTAATATTAAAACATCTTAAAACTGATTGCAATAAATTTTTTCAATTGCTATGCTTTTGTTCGTAGGGGGGAGCGTTTTGCAAAAACAAAGTGGTAGTTTTTTATTGCAAGCCTTGTTAGCATTGACGATGGTCTTTGCTTTTATACCATTTTTTGCAGGTAAAATTTCCGCGCGCGATTCTGCTGCCCAGATGTATTCTGCCACAGAACAAATCGAAACAGCATATAATGTTGCACGCGCTTATATATTGGAAACAAAAAACAGTTTACCGTACAAGAAAATAGAAATATCAGATGATAAATTTATAAGCACTTTGGAAAGTTATGGCTTGCCAATTGGGTTTGTGCCTATAACAGGAATGGGGCAGAATATTTCTTTGGTCATAGATAAAAACCAAGACGGTATAATTTGTTATCTGAAAATTAGTGGCGGAAATTTATCAAAAATGCAAATTGCAGAATTGGCACACAGAATCGGTTTTTATGCAGAAATACATAACAAAGATATATATGTGCATATCCCTGTTGATGTCATGTATTCTGATATCGTAAATAAAAAAGAAACAAACGAAAATGTCGGTTTTTTATCTGAATTAGATATGAATGATAACAGCATAGATAAAATAAATATTTTGTTTGCGCGTAACGGTGATTTTGAAACAGCGCAATTTGGGACTTTGACTTTGTATGGTGTGGAATCAGGAAACCAAGACAAAAATAAAATATCAGATTTGTTTGCAAACAAAACCATATTCCAAAGTGCTGATGGTGGTGCAGCTTTGGCGCTAAATCGTGGTGATTTGAATGTTGGTGATGCTTCTTTGCGCACGATTGCAAAATATGGAAATGCCGGGGCATTTGAATCAAATGTCGCATCTGTATATGATTTTTCTATGACAGAGGGTCGAACTGGGTTTGCTGGCCCATCAGATTGGCTGGTTCGTGGTTCTTTGCGTGCAGATAATTTCAGTTTCACAGTTGAACGGTTGGACGTTGGTGCATATATCGATGCTTCGCGTGGTCAAGATGTGTATGTGGATCCAACAAGTTTGGAATATAACGCTAAATCTGGTATAGATGTTAAAACAATTTCTGCGGCAAATATAACATTACGTGATCAGACATCATATGGTTTATTGAATGGACAAAGTGGCGCTGTTTTGATTGATGTCAGACCTGCTGGAACATCTTTATTGCCAGATGTATATGTTGATACAGTGAATAATGATTCTTTCGAAATTATTGCGGACCCAAAGGATACAGAAGGCAAAACTGTTTCATGCAGGGAAATAATTGAATCGTTAAACGGAAATTATAACAGTAAATCTTTGGCGCAAAATATAATATGTCAGTATGTCTTTTGGCAAAGATTGGAAACCAGAATAGATATAAAACAGTGTTTAATGAACGGCAGAAATGACTGTATGTAAAAAACATTTTTATAGATTTGCAGAACGCGGCGCGTCCGTGTTAGAGGTGCTTTTGGCCATTACAGTAGTGCTTAGTGTATCGCCGTTTTTGTATAATCAAATCATAGATATATCCAAAGATGTTCAAGATATTGCTATGGCAAACAAGATTGTTAAAAATCGCGACAAAATAATAAACTTTTTGCGTATCAATCAAAACCAATGGCCGGATACGATTGAAATAAAATTGACAGATGAAGAGATTGCAGAAATTGCGCCAATGGCTTATGCTGGATTTATCGATAAATATAAAGTCAATGGTGCAACAATAACAGAAGTTTATTTGGCTTTTAATATAAGTGATTCTGAATACCGCTCTTCTAATATTGCTAAACATATTGGTGATGCGGCCGCAATTGTTCGTAATGACGGTGTTGCATATTCTCAATCTTGGGCTGTATCTGCACCGGAAGTATTCAATAGTGGTGACCTAATTTTCAGAATATCGCGTGATTTTGATGGGGCTGATAAATCGAAGTTTTTACATCGGGGCACAATGGGCGAAGACGGGCTGAATCAGATGCAACGTGATTTGCATATGAATAATTTTAATGTATTTAATGTCAGTGATATTTCATCCTTATCTGCGAAAATATTTGATGCAAGTGCTGTGTTTTTAACATCAGATGTAGTGGATGCAGATACTGTTTACTTTTCATCAGGTGCAAATATCAGTTCTGATGATATACAAATTGGAAGTATGCGTGTGACAGGTGATACAAATGGTTTCAGAACAATTATCGCAGACAAATTAAACGGCGATAAATATGTCACAAATGGTCGTTTAATTGTTGATAGTGCAACTGTGGCGAATTCTGTAAATGTTGCAGGTAATTTTGTATTAAAATCAGAAAGTGCCAGAACAGTAACGGGCTTTAATGGTATCTCAACCAGCAAATTATTAACACCATATGTTTCTGCATCAGAGATGATTTTTGCAGATGGTTTTGGTATAACTGTGTCTGGCGAATTATTGGTGTCGGGCGTGGCACCGTTGCAGATTGGTTCTTGGTATTTTCCTACGAATACGCCGCCATCATTTACAAAACTTATATTGACGCGTTCGTCTGTACCATCGGTACCAGATGCGCATGAATTTAGAAAAATAATATCGGCAAATTGGGATACAAAATGAAAACGAGTAAAAAATATTTTGCCCAGTTAAAATCTCAGCATGGCGGAATGCTGGTTGAGTTGATGATGACAATTTGTTTGGCTGCTATTGTTATACCGTTTGTGTTTCGGTATCAACAAAATGCTATTTCGCGTGCCAGAAACATCGTGATATCACAACAACTGGAAAACGTTCAGACTGCGCTGGAAAGATATATTGTTGAAAACAAAACAGTTTTAATGCAACCTGTGGATAAACAAATATTTCGGGTAAAATTGGCAGATTTGGTAAATTATGGTTTGCCTGAAAATATTGCGACTTTGTACAAAGATGATTATCAATTACGTGTATTAAAATCATCAGACAGAAATAATAAATCAACCCTTCAGGGAATAGTCATTTTAAACGATAAAAATATTACACCTTTGCGAACCCGAGAGATAGTAAATCTGGGTGGTGGAAAATTTGGTTTTATCCAAGGTAATACAACATACGGTGGTTTTGGTGCTTTTCATGCAAATATTGCAGATTTTGGTGTAAAGAACACAAAAGGTCTGGTTGGTACAACATCTGTTAAACGTGGAAATACCGAATATTTGTGGCGTGTTCCGTCTGAGAAAGCAAGCGATGCTACGATGTTATCTTCATTGAATTTGGATGGACATGATATTCGTAATGCAAGATTTTTTGATGCTAACAAAGCACAGTTTGAAGAAAAACTTACGATTGGTAGAACCGCACTGAATACATTGGTATTCGCAAATCGTACAACATTGGATGCAATATACCAGACAAATAGCGCTGTGGTAAATGGTGCACTGACAGCAGATTCAAGAACAATGAATGTTTCTGGCTTGTTTTCTTTGATGGATTCTGGAAAATTTTCATCTTTTACAACAAACGATTTGTATGTGAATAATTTAACATTAAATGGTTTTTCGGTAAACTCTTCATCAGGTAAAGATTCGATTCTGAAAATAATTGGCGATATGGATTTGGTTTTAGGACATATAAATGCTGATTATGTGACCGTTGGTTATACAGGTTCAGTGACGCCACAATTATACGTCAGTGAAAAAATTCAAGATGCCAAGGATTCGAGTTATTATTGGGATATAAAAAATAAAAAAGCGCGTTTTGCAGATATTTATTTGCCAGAACTGGCGCGTTTAGCATCCGGCATTGTTGCAACAGAAACCAAAGCGGGAACATCATCTACAACATTATTTGGTTCCACAGCATCAAACACAAACGCAACGGTTGGTGATTATCTTAATGCATTACATGATATTCAAACGCGTGTTCGTGAAAAATATCAAATGTTGAATTTAGAATAAAATGTGGTATAAACCTAAATGACAGAGGTAAACAAATGAAAATAGTATGTGATTTTTGTAAAACAGAATATTCATTGGCAAAATTGCCGAATGCGTCTGTTAAATGTGCCGTATGCGGACATGTGTGGATGCCACATAAACCTTTTTCTGTTAAAGGTGTATGGTTGAAATTATTGGTTGTAATTTGTGCCTTGATTGCAGCATGTGTATTTTCTTTTGTCGCGATTGTAAAGTTCCAGAACAGTTCTATGAAGAACAAACCGCTTGTTGCACGTCTGGATGAAAAAAATATTCGCATTGTGCGTGATGAAAAAGGAATGGACAGAATTTTTGTGTCTGGCGATATAACCAACAATACTAATGATATATACGGTTTGCCAAACTTGGTTGTGATTTCGTATGATGTTGCTAATAATGTGTTGTCGCGTCAGTCTTTTGTTCCGCCAGCAACATTGTTAGAACCTAAAAACACTGTGACATTCAATCATATATTGTCAGTAGATCCAACAAACGTAAAACGTGTGTCTGTTGAATTAAAGGAATTCAAATGAAATCTTTGATATCTATTTTGTCGTTATTGTTTATGTCGTCTGTTTTTGCAGACACGTCTACACCTGCGCCAATCGGTCCACGCGTTAGTGTTTTTTCCACAACTGTTGATTGGGCTGCGGTTACGGGAATTCCATTGAAACAATTTACAGGAACGATAAAAGGGCATGACAAGTCTTTTGTAAAGCAGGGGCTGGTTTTGTATTACCTGGATTCTTTCCCTTGTTATGGCGAAGCGGATAGCGTTCGTGTTTGGTTTTCGCCAAAAGGAAAAATGAGTGGCAATTTGCGTTTGGTATGTTTGTATAAACCTGAAACAATATCGTTCGCATGGCGTAATGCAGATGAACAGGCTTTGGATTCAGTTTCTACTGGCATTTTAACTTGCCCTGTTGATGGTGAGCGTAATTTTACAATCGATATTGCAAAATGTGAACGTGGCAAAAATTGGAAAGAGATTCGATAGATGTCTGATGTTCGCAAGTTTTTTGTAGATGAAAATAATGTTGGTATTCGGGTTGATAAGTTTCTATCTGCACAAATGCCTGATTTTTCACGCAGCGAAATACAAAAATTTGACATTAAACGTTCAAATGGTGGGGCCGTCAAATTATCAGAAAAAACAAAATTAGGTGATGAGTTTGTTGTAAATGTTCTCGAAAAAAAGTCAGACATAGCGCGTGATAATATTTCAAGTGATTTTGATTTAGAAGTTTTATACGAAGACGATGATATAATCGTGATAAACAAACCGCGTGGCATAGTAATGTATCCATCGGCAGGCAATAAAACTGGGACTTTGGTGCAAAATTTATTGGCACACACACATTTGTCTGCGCTGGGGGGCGAAACCAGACCGGGGGTTGTTCATCGTCTGGATAAAGATACCAGTGGTGTTATGGTTTTTGCGAAAAGCGATGTAGCATATCGCGCATTGGTAAAGATGTTTTCAGCGCATGATTTGACCCGTAAATATATCGCTTTTGTTTGGGGTGCTCCGACGTGGGGTGGGGCAGACATAACTGGGAATATCGCGCGTTCATCACGCAATCGTCAAAAAATGTCTATGGTGAAATCGGGGGGCAAGCCTGCACACACAATCGTAAATGTCGCAGATGTTTGGACCAAGAATAATATTTCGTTATTTCGTTGCACATTATTGACGGGCCGAACACATCAAATTCGTGTTCATCTGTCTTCGCATGGTTTTCCAGTTTTGTGCGACCCATTATATGGGCGCGAAAAATCACGTGTTGGTAGTGTCAAAGACCCAGAGTTGTTAAATTTCTTGAAAAATCATGACGGTCAAATGTTGCATGCCGAGGTTTTAGAGTTTGTTCACCCAACAACATGCGAAAAAATGCATTTCAAGTCTCGTATGCCTGATGACATGATGGAACTGAAAGAAATTTTAGATAACGAATAAAGTTTAATATAGATTTATGAACATCTTTTTTTATTGCTTTGTAAAAATGATAAGTTCTATAATTCAATAAAATAAAAAGGCGAAAAAATGAAAAGGTTATTACAATTATTATTTGGTCCACGTGCAAACAGAACCACAGCCGGTGAATTGGCTGCTAAATTCGGTCTGAAATTACAGGGCGATGCGAAAAAGGTTATAACCGGGGTTGCACCAATTGCTGATGCGCGTCCTGGGCAACTGGCTTTCTATTCCACAGAACGCAATTCTGCGGCATTCAAAATTTTGCCTATTGAGGTTCTAAAAAATACCAAGGCATCTGTGATTTTGTTACAGCCTGAACAAATCAAAGATGCGCCTGCGGGGACAACTTTGTTGATTACAGATTCGCCACGTGGAAATATTGTAAAAATTTTGGGTGAGATTTATCGTGAAAAGCCACGCTTTGGGGTCAGCTATTTTTCACATGTTGCACGTGGTGTATTTTTCCGCAAGAAAAGCACAGTTTATATCGGGCAATTTGCAACTGTGGAACGTGGCGCAGTTATTGAGGCTGGGGTAAAGATATATCCTGGTGCTTTTATTGGTCGTAATGTGGTGTTGGGGGCAAATACAGTCGTTTGTTCTGGGGCACATATTGAAAACGCTACAATTGGCTCTGATTGCGTGATAAATGCAAATGCAGTAATTGGCAAGGACGGCTTTGGTTATACGCGTCAGGACGGAAAAAATGTGTTTATACCGCATACTGGTCGGGTTGTGTTGGGTAATCGTGTTTCTGTGGGTGCTAATACATGTATCGACAGGGGATTGTTAACCGATACAATTGTAGGCGACGGAACAAAGATAGACAACCTTTGCCAAATCGCACATGGTGTTGTCATTGGCAAAGAATGTTTCTTGGCTTCTGGTTGCGGATTGGCAGGTCAGGCTGTTGTTGGCGACAGAACTTTGTTGGCTGGTCAGGTTGGTGTTGCAAACGGTATTCATATTGGTAATGATGTAGAAGTCGGTGCAAAAAGTGGCGTGTTCCGCAATATTCCAGACGGTGAAAGATGGATGGGATATCCCGCAGCACCAGGAACAGAGTTTTTCCGTAATTATGCATGGGTGCGTAAAAACGTATCAAACAAATAAAAAATGCCCATTTGGGCATTTTCTTTTATTTATGTTTTTTAATCTGGGCATGAACCCAACATGTTTATAGCATTTTGGACGTCAGTATTTATGGATACTGTGATTTCGCGTTTCAGACCATCTGTATAAGTGTAATTAAATGGTGCAGATTGAAACTCTGGCACATGATTGTAAATATCGCTAAATGGTGATAATAATGAATCAAACCATTCACGATTCTTACACAGACAGGCATTACGAACATTGGCAACCATTTTACCGTTTACACCATTAGAATAACTGGACGCCAAATTTTCATTATTCATGACCAAGCAACGCGAACCAACTGCAAAACGATTCGCATCGTCTTTCAAGAATTTATAAATTTGTGCATCAGTTGCATTCTCTGTATGTAATTTATATATAATGCCTTCGGTACAGCAAGCCTTGGATGCACGCATCAACATTTTATATCTGTCCACCAAAGGCGCAAACACCGTATTATTTGCAGACGCATTTGGTTGTATGTTTAACGCATAAATAATGTCGTCTGTTTTTATCGGGTTTATATGTGGACCACGTGGATTCACAGCCTGTTTATACACAGGTTTTTGATACCATATTGCACATTCATCTGCTGAATCAAAAGGACAATTGAAATCGTATTCGCAATCAGTTTGTTCGGCTTGCTCTTTCGTGTCGGTTGCCCAAATGGTTTCAGTAACTTCGTTTGGTTCCAATACGTCAACTGTTTCGGATTCTTCCACGACAACAACAGGATTTAATTCACAATCATCATCAACACATTCAGACGCATTGGCGCAATTCACACCAAGCGCAATAGCAAGTACTGCTAAAAAAGAAATTTTGTTTTTCATAACACATATTGTATCACAAAAATAGTCGTTATTAAATAAATATTTTTGTTGTATTTGCATTATTAAAAACTCTATACTAAGAAAAGATTCATAACCAAAGGAAAGGTGAAATCATGAAAAAAATCTCTATTGTTGCAATTTTAACAGCGGTTTCTGTATCGGCTTTTGCAAATGATGCAAAAACACCAGATGTCGCACAGTCAAATGATTCGGGTATAATATATTTGGATGAAAAACCTGTGAAAGAAGCAGAAACAAATACCAATCCAAAAACTAAGTTTCCACGCGGTATGCAGGTTGGTCTGGGCGTTTCGCCAACCAGTGGTCTGAATATGTTTGTTGGCTATAACAATAAAAACTTTGATTCTTTTTGGGCAAAGCGATTCGGTGTCCGATTCGATTTTGCGACATATTCGCCGATAAAAAGCAAACTGAATTCCAGAATAAATGATGCGCTGGGTGATGAAGGTATGGAAATAGACGAAAACTTGAAGGTTGATAATGTTGACTTGTCGGGGAAACATTTTGGCGCTTTGGTTGATTTTTATCCATTTGGGGATACCTGGTTCTTTGGCGGATTGCGTTTATCAGGTGGTTATGTAACCGGAAAATTAGATTTGAATGCAGATATTTTGGGAACCCAAAAAATTGGCAAAATTGAATTTGAATTGGCTGGTAACAAGTATACTTATGATGGCGATGTAATGCATGGCAAGGCTGATGTGAATTGGAAGTATAGCGGACCATATCTGGGTGCGGGTTTTGACTTGGGCTTGTTCTGGGGATTTAAAATCTATATGGACGCAGGTGTTGTGTTTACTGGCAACAGTGCAAAGGTGAGCCTTGATGTGCCATATGATGGGTTGAAAGATATAAACGGTACACAAATCGATCCTACGAATACAACTAACCCACTTGTTCAGGCTGCAGTCGCTACTTTTGAGAATGCTAAAAAGGAAGCATTGGCAGAAGCGCAAAAAGAATTGGATAAATATGATTTTTATCCGTTGGTTAAACTTGGTTTTATGTATCGTTTTTAATACGACTTTTATATGGCTTTGACCGATTCGGTATGAACGAATCGCACGAATTCGTTCGCGAATCGGTCAAACCGAATCATTTTTTATGTGTTTTTTGTGGTTTTGGTGTCCACTGATTCCAGAATATTTAATTTTTTTGATTGCGTAAAATGCCAGAATTCTGGGCTTTTTTGTTTTATAGGATTTTTTTTAGATTATTTTAGAAAAAAAACTTGACTTTTTAGATGTTCCTAGTCATAATAACCGGGCTTTCAAGTTGAAATCGAATCAGAAAAAGAAATCAACCCCTGAAATTTAGCGATTAAATCGCAACATTGTGAATAAAAGCAGCTCATCAAAATGATTTTTGATGTATTTCAAAAATCTGTTCAAGAAGAGATATGCAGACAGTTGAATTTGGAATATCCAAACTTTGACTAAGTCAAATGTGCATATCCTAGACAGGTAGTAGGTTTAGAAAAATCCAAAATCTTTGATTTTGTGAATTTGCTTATCGCGACGGCGCTTGTCGCCGACGGATAATATTAACCTCGTTGAAAACTTGTCTTGCGAATATATAATATGTAAAGACGAACTGATTAAAGTCAGCTTTGTTAAATGCACAGGACTTAAATTACAAGTTTTTTTAGAACTTGAGAGTTTGATCCTGGCTCAGAACGAACGCTGGCGGCAGGTCTTAGGCATGCAAGTCGAACGGATGACAGAGAGCTTGCTCTCTGAAGTCAGTGGCGCACGAGTGAGTAACGCGTGGGAAACTGCCCTTCACTGGGGAATAACGTTTGGAAACGAACGCTAATACCGCATACGCCCGCAAGGGGAAAGATTTATCGGTGATGGATGTGCCCGCGTTGGATTAGCCAGTTGGTGGGGTAATGGCCTACCAAAGCAATGATCCATAGCTGGTCTGAGAGGACGATCAGCCACGCTGGAACTGAGACACGGTCCAGACTCCTACGGGAGGCAGCAGCTAAGAATATTGGGCAATGGAGGAAACTCTGACCCAGCCATGCCGCGTGAATGAAGAAGGCCTTCGGGTTGTAAAGTTCTTTTAGTAGTGAAGATGATGACAGTAGCTACAGAAAAAGCACCGGCTAACTTCGTGCCAGCAGCCGCGGTAATACGAAGGGTGCAAGCGTTGTTCGGATTTACTGGGCGTAAAGCGTCCGTAGGTGGTTTGTTAAGTCAGGGGTGAAATCCCAGGGCCCAACCCTGGAACTGCCTTTGATACTGGCAAGCTGGAGCGCGATAGAGGAAGATGGAATATCTGGTGTAGGGGTGAAATCCGTAGATATCAGATAGAACACCAATGGCGAAGGCAGTCTTCTGGATCGTCGCTGACACTGAGGGACGAAAGCGTGGGTAGCAAACAGAATTAGATACTCTGGTAGTCCACGCCCTAAACGATGCATGCTTGTTGTTGGTTCCCTTCGGGGTATCAGTGACGTAGCTAACGCGTTAAGCATGCCGCCTGGGGAGTACGATCGCAAGATTAAAACTTAAAGGAATTGACGGGGACCCGCACAAGCGGTGGAGTATGTTGTTTAATTCGATGCTACGCGAGAAACCTTACCGACCCTTGACATCTTGGTCGCGACTTCCAGAGATGGTTGTCTTCAATTCGGTTGGACCAAAGACAGATGCTGCATGGCTGTCGTCAGCTCGTGTCGTGAGATGTTAGGTTAAGTCCTGCAACGAGCGCAACCCACGCCCTATGTTGCCAGCGGGTAATGCCGGGAACTCTTAGGGGACTGCCCGCGTCAAGCGGGAGGAAGGTGTGGATGACGTCAAGTCATCATGGTTCTTACGGGTCGGGCTACAAACGTACTACAATGG
>JAZRBB010000002.1:0-266433 GCA_045634865.1 Candidatus Enterousia sp. | reverse complement strand
AAAAGCAAAAGATTTTGATGGCTTTATTTTCGGCAGCCCTGTTCATTATGCGTCTGCAGGTGGCAGTATTGCATCATTTATGGATCGTGTTTTCTTTTCCGCATTTGGTAATAAGGAAGTTTTTCTACATAAACCAGCCGCAGCGGTTGTCAGTGCCCGCCGTGCCGGAACAACAGCGGCCCTGGATCAGTTGAATAAATATTTCTTGATGACACAAATGCCGGTTATTTCTGGGCGGTATTGGAATATGGTTCATGGCGCGGTGCCAGAAGATGTTAAGCAAGATGCCGAAGGTCTGCAAAACATGCGCATTTTGGCACGCAATATGGCGTGGCATTTAAAATGTCAAGAAGCAGGCAAAAATGCTGGTATTCCTATGCCAGTGGAAGAAGAAATAACATTCACAAACTTTATAAGATAAAATATGAAACAAGACATCATTGATTTTATATTTAAAACTTATAAGGCAAAACCAGAATACCTGTGGAAGCGGTATCCAGCGTATTGCGTTTTCCGCCATAGTGATAACAGAAAATGGTTTGCGATTATAATGACTGTGCCACGTAAATTGTTGAAATTATCTGGTGATGGAAACATAGATGTTATAAATGTAAAATGTGACACTGATGATATTGGATTCTTGCGTGATATTCCTGGCATTTTACCAGCATATCATATGAGCAAGGCAAATTGGGTTTCGGTTGTCCTGGACAACACAGTACCACAAAAGAATGTAAAACAATTGATAAAAACATCATTCGAATTAACAAAAAAATAAAAAGGAGTCTAAAATGAAAACGGCAATCATAATCGCAATCGTGGCAATTTTGGGAATACTGGGGTATTTCCTTATACCCTGCAACAAATGGGACAATGTATTTTCAAAGAACCCAAATGTAGTTATGCAAAAGGTGCATTTCCACAACAGATACGGAATCGAACTGACAGGTAATTTATATGCGCCAAAAAATAAAACAGCAAATAAAATGCCTGTAATCGCAGTATCTGGCCCATTTGGTGCCGTCAAAGAACAATCGTCAGGCCTATACGCACAAGAAATGGCAAGTCGTGGATTTATAACATTGGCGTTTGACCCATCGTTTACTGGCGAAAGTGGTGGCAAAGTTCGCTATGTTGCATCCCCAGATATAAACACCGAAGATTTTTCTGCTGCGGTTGATTATCTGGCAAATCGCAAGGACGTTGATGCAGATAAAATCGGTATTATCGGAATCTGTGGTTGGGGTGGTATGGCGATCAATGCTGCAGCAATGGATACCAGAATCAAAGCCACTGTTGCGTCAACCATGTATGATATGACCAGAGTGACCGCTAACGGTTATTTTGATGCTGATGATAATGCTGATGCACGCTTTGCAAATAAAAGTGTATTAAATGCACAACGCACCGTCGACTATAAGAATGATAAATATGATTTGGCTGGAGGTGTTCCTGACGTTTTGCCTGATGATGCTCCACAGTTTATGAAGGATTATTTTGCTTATTACAAAACACCACGTGGGTATCATAAACGCTCACTGAATTCAAATGGTGGTTGGAACAAGACTAGCAGCCTGTCATTTATCAATATGCCGATTTTACAACGCGCGAATGAAATTCGCAGTGCTGTATTGTTGGTTCATGGCGAAAAGGCACACAGTCGTTATTTCAGCGAAGGTGCTTTTGAAAAACTGAAAGGTGATAACAAGGAATTGATGATTATCCCGGGGGCAAGCCATGTTGATTTATACGACAATATGGATGTAATACCGTTTGATAAAATTGAATCCTTTATGCGTAAAAACATGAAATAAATCATTTTATAGTCAAATATAATCCCACCAAATCGGTGGGATTTTTTGTTGCGCTGGGGGCAAAAAATACCCAGAAATTTTTGCCCAAAAAACGAATTTCATCAGTTTATTGCTTTTTCTTGATTTTTACAGATTATGCGGTATTGTTTATGTATGAAAAATAATAATCCGCGTGTTATTCATGAACGTTTTGATGCAGAATTTGCAGACAATACGAAATGGACACGTGCACGCGTTGAAGTAAAAATTGGCTCAGCTGTCATCTTTGCTGTACGTATGAACAAAAACGACAAGACATGGCAACAAATGTTGGCATCATGGCCGGCGGATTGTTCTGTGCGATATGAATGGTTTGAATCTGTTATTGCGGATATTAAATTGAACCCAATTATGTGCGGTTTTGATAACACATATGAAAATTTATACGATGTTTTAGTGCGTTGGTTAGAATCTGTGGATAGTGTCAAGGATCGAAAATTGTTGATCTTGCACTCATGCAGTTTGTCAATGACTAAAGTCGGGAAAATGACAGGATTATCGCGTCAGACTGCAAGTCGTCGTTACACTAATGCTCTGGATGCATTGGTTTGGAGATTGAATCATCCAAAAGACTAACTAGCAACTTAAATCATGAGTTGTCGCATATTTTTGCGCGAAAAAAGACATCAAAAACAATAAATATACCGTTTTGTCGCAAAAGCGTGCGTTGTGTACGCGTATTTTTTGTGCATATTTTTGTATATAGACATATCAGAACCCGAACCAAAAGGACAAATCATGACAACAATATTATCCAAAGACGAATATATGACCGAACGTGCGCTGGCTGAAATGTGGGGATTGAAACGCAATACTTTACAAAAATGGCGCAGCGCCGGTGTTGGACCAAAATTTCTAAAACGTGTTGGTCGCATAGTATACCGAAAACAAGACATAGCCGAATTTGAACAAAACAATATATTCCAACGTACAGCCAATAAACGATAGGAAACGGTTATGAAACGGCTGGCTAATCCAAAATGGGCACTTTTGTTGGAAAATATATCACGCGAAGAACGTGGCGATATATTCATGGCAGTTTTGAAGTATCCAGATGTGGAATGTTCAAGTGCTGTGTGGCCATTTATAAAAGCCGAATTAGATGAAGACGATATTAAATACAAAGCCAAATGTGAACGACTGGCCACGAATAGATTGGCACGTTGGGGCGAACAGAATTCATCAGATATCAAACAGACTTTATCAGATATCGGACAGAAATCAGACGCAATAGCAAATAGCAAGACCAACAATACAAATACAATAGAACAAAGCAAGGCAATACAAAGTCGTGCGAATGATATGCTTCAAAAATTAGCAGGCTCTTTCAGCGCATCACGCACACCTAAATATCATATAGATAACGAATTTTCATTGCCAGAAATCATTAAAAGGAACACTGATTTGTTTCCATTATTTAAAGAATTTACACCAGAACAACTGGAAAAAGGACAAATGTCATTGATACGCAAATGTATGGGACAAGACAAAACAATGGCACAAATCATAGGATGGATAAGGAACGAAGGAAAATTCACATAAGTAAAAGGTACTGTGACGACCTTTCGTACTGAGGGTAACGGCGAGCGCGGCATTTGCCTAGCGACAGAAACAAAAAAACGGTGAACGGTGAACACAAAACAAAAAGGAGCAACAATGTTATTATCAAGAAGAGAATATGCAGCACATCGTGGGGTTGCGGTATCAGCAGTCCAAAAGGCGATTGAAACGGGACGAATAACCCTGACGGACGGAAAGATAGATCCTGAAAAAGCAGATAAGGAATGGGTGGAAAACACTAACCCCGCCTATAACACCCCACGTGCAGATGACAGTTTTTCAACCCCGTATCAGAAAAGCAGAATGATGAAGACGACTTATGATGCGATGCTGAAGAAACTGGAATATGAAGAACGAGCAGGAAAGTTAGTCTCTAGAGCACAAGTAGAATCTGATATCTTTGCAGCCTCTCGGGCTACAAGGGATCATTTACTGATGATTCCGAAGCGTGTTGCGCCACGAATTATCGGTCAAAACAGTATTTCCGAGATCGAATATATTTTGACTAAGGAAATTACAAACTCATTAACGAGTTTGTGCGACTTATTAACAGGAAAAAATAAAGGAGAATAAAATGACACCAAACGCAAAAACATCTCTTGAAAAAACGATAGCATTTTTAAGAAAAAAATCAACCAAGTTATCTGAAAAAGCCGCACTTGAGATGATGGGAAAGTCCGAGTATGAAATGCGCATAATTTGGGATAGAATAATGACAGATTTTTGTAATATGGGCATGAAATATTTTATACAAGAATACTGCAAAAATATGCCGAAATCACAGAAACTTTAATAGCGTTATTCACTGGACTTGTGCACTTTTATTGGCAATGTTGTGTGTAATAAAGGGCGTTAAAATGCGGGCACTTAAATGTCAAAAGTTGGTTTTAACAACAGGATTTCTGAACAAGCTTAAATCCGACATTGATTTGCAGATAACAGATGCGGCTATACCGGGATTACAATGCCGGTATTCAGCCGCAACTGGTCGCAAAGTGTTCTATTTGGGGTATCGTGTTCGCGGTTCGTACAAACAAAAGCACATAAAATTAGGTTCATTGGTTGAATTCAGTTTGAACGAAATTCGGGCTCGCGCGATAAAGACCAAACAAGATATTACCAATGGACTGGACCCACAAGCAGAACAACGTATGCGCATAAAGCAAAACGAAATGGCCGAGGCACGACGTAAACAAGTCCATGAATTAACCCCAATATTTATGGAAAAACATTGCCGCGAAAACAATCGGGCAAATACCTATAAATCAAACGAAGCATTGATGCGTTTGTATATAATCCCATATCTTGGCGATAAATACATTGCGGATATTGATCTGTCCACAATCCAAGACATGTACGATAAAATCAAAAATACAAAAACCATTGCGGTTGCACTGCATGTTATGCGATTATTGTCGACTTTTCTAAATTGGTGTGAAAAATACAATTATCGCACAATAAATTCAAATCCGTGCCATTTGGTCCAAAAAGCAAAATCCCCAAAGATGACCCATACAATCCTGGATATCGATGGGTATAAACGGTTGTTCGATGCACTGGATGAAGCGTATTGCGCTGGAAAATATGCACCGCAAGCCATATTAGCAATCAAAACTCTCGCACTGACAGGATGTCGCTGCAGCGAAATAACAGACCTGGAACTGGACGAGTTAGATTTGGAAAACGGATACCTGCATTTAAATAAACGCAAAACAGATGCGTTTAATGTGCCACTGGGCGATCCAGCAATAGAAGTTATAAAACAGGCTCTAAACATTTGTAAAAGTAAACGATATGTATTTCATTCGCCAATCGACCATACGCGTCCATTGACAGATTTGCGCAAAGCTTTCTGGTGGGCATTGGACCGTGCCGAATTGCCACGTATGCGCATACACGACTTGCGTCATTCCTTTGCAACACTGGCAACCAGCATGGGCGAAGATATAAGAATATTAAAAGACGTACTGGGACACACCAAAATCACCACAACAGAAATATATGCGCACGCATCAAGCATCGCCGCACGTCGCACCGCAAACAATGTCGCAAGCATGATAACGGGATAATTTAATAGAGTTATGTTTTACACGCTAACGGCGACTGATTATTTATTACGATCTGGCCACCATTTATCTAACACAGCCAATACATCAACTGTACGTGCATACATATAATCGTCATTGGTGGGATACTTTTCAAATAAACCACCATATTCTTTTATGTAAAATTTATCACGGACACTTTCATTTATTGGATTTAATAATAAAGCCACACCACAAAAATTGCGAACAACGTGTTCAAACATTCTCAATGCATATAACATCAATATTCTACTGTATTTCAGTCCGCTCATATGTTGCTGGCTGCAAAATTTGTTATCTATTGCAAAATGCCCCAGTAACACACCCGACAACCATTTGCCCATACCCTTAAATTTTCTTTTACGGATACTATGATTATTCGTATTTTTTATGGAATGCGGTAATAACGTGAAAAAGCCGACGACATTATCATCTTGAAACAAAAAATACGCTTTACAGGCACGCACATCTATGTCTGTTTGTAATTGTTCTTTGTAATATCTGTTGATCTGAGAATCTTTACATTCAAACTCTGGAATAGAGTTATTGGGCATCCACGCGACAAACTTTAACATTCTCTATGCCCCTAAATATATTCTGTGCGCGTTTAACCATTGTAGCATCAACAGGCTTTTTCAGATTACTGAAAAAACTTGCATCAGGTGTACTAACACCCTTAACACCAAAATTATTACGCATATCTTTCATAGGTTTACCCTTATATCTGTTTGCACTTTGGCACAAGAAACGTTACAAGTCAAGCAAAGGAATATAAAATTCTCCCTCATCCTTGTCTGCAATTATACCACAAATTGACGAAAAAATCAATAGCATTTTATGCTTAACGATTCGTGTTTTATAAACTTTCGAACTTAAAAAGCCCCGAAGTTTCGGGGCTTTTATATCTGGCGTGCCCAGCAGGATTCGAACCTGCAACCTATTGCTTAGAAGGCAATTGCTCTATCCAGTTGAGCCATGGGCACTTAACTGCTTTGCGGAATTCAACGCATATATCGTCCAATTCCTGTGTAACATTCTATGTAGCAAATATGTAACATTTTACATCCATTTGCGTACATTTCAATCAATCTGTATCCAGTTTTATACAGAACTGATTTTCGCGCACATCCGCACAAATCAGGCGTTTATGCATTCAGATCCAAATCTATCCATAAAAATTACGGATGATTAGAAATCTGTTGCTCTATCCAATTGAGCCATGGGCGCATGTCCCAGATTTTATATCATAAACCCTACGATTGCAACTTTTAATTTTTGTTTGTTGACTTTTTTATCCCGATTTTGTTTGTTTTATAACCCATAATATGCTAAAATCATCCTATGATACAGAGGTAGTTTTTATGTTATTCAAAGATTGGTTAAAACAGTTTGCTGGTGATGTAAATTGGGAAAAGGGTGACGATGTAAATGTATTTACAGTTTTGAATAAAAAATATGAAAAATTACGGCATGTCAAAGATGGTGATGAATATCCTTTGACTGATTATACCAAAGCGGGAATAAAAAACAATACCACTTCTGTGAGAGAGTTCGCAGACAAACGTTTCAGTAGAATCAGGGCACCATATAAATCTGTTAAGTTATTAACTAACGCTGATACTTTGCCTGATGGGGCAACAAACGGCTGGTATTATCGTGAATATCAACCTCAGAGCGAACGAAACAAGGCATTAAAGGCGCGTTTGTCTTTGAATGTGTATATGGCTAGTGGGTTGATAGAACATTTGGATGACATTGTAAACGAAGATAAGGGAAAGCATATTGCTCAATATAAAACACCGTCAGGTTTGTATCATTGGCAAAGTCGTCATGATCCGATAACTATATATTTTTACGATTTAACCCCGCAATTATTAAATAAGATTGTAGAAGTGGCTAAGCCTTTTTTGCGTCCAGAAAAATCTGCAGAAATTGTTTCGGTCAAAAATCCATACAATATTGAATTACCTGTGGGAATATATTACAATGAAGAATATTCTAGACAATCGATTAAACAATTTTTAGATTCTTTTTATAAATATTTTCCAGGTTTTTACAGGGACATTTTAAATGCTTTTGATCGTGACAGAAAGCATAATTTAAGTGCCGGGCAAATGTATATATTGCGAACTTTTCAGGCACAACTTGCACACGATATAGACAAAATAGATAAAAAATCTATCGAAGATTATCTTGAAGAACGGCGTCAAATGTTTGTTTTGGGGTTCAAAGAAGGTATTATAAAATTAAAGAATGCTGCTGCTACACTTGAAGATGTTAAGGGGATGATGAAAGATCAGGAATTGGAAGACGAATACAAACTGAATGCTTTTATTGAACGTTTTTCCCAAAAATCTAAAAAATAGGGCGTTTTTTTATAGCGCTCTAATATTTTTTTTGACAAATCTCTTGACAAATGTTATAAATAGTCTATATTATATGCAAACATAACAAAAGGATTTGATATGAATAAAACACAAAAAATGAAAACTGCTGCACGTAATACGCGCAAGCGCAATATTAAACAATGGTTGAAACGCGTTGTTTCGTTCCCTTGGGAATTGTGTAAAAAAGCATGGCGTTTTATTTGCCGTATATGCAAAGCAATCTGGAATTGGGTAAAGAGTATTGATATCGTTGGTATGGTGAATTTGACTTTGTTGGTCGCTATAATCGTTTTATTTACAGGTCTGATTCACAATTTTACCAGATATGATAATAATTCTGTGGATACGGTTGCAAAAACAAATAAAAGTGTTGTTGTTGCCAAAACAAATTCAGCAAAGCAGGATAATCGCAAAGTTGTTAAACGTAAGTACAAAATAAATACAGCCTTGCCATTGAAAGTAAGTGCCGAAACAGGTATCAAACCACAAATTAAAACAGTCGGTGTTAAAAAGCCTGTGGTTGTAAAGGAAATTTCTTTGCCGGCACAAGTTTTGCCAAAGCAAAGATTAATGGGTGATGTTATTGTTGATATGTACCCATCTGCGCCAGTTTTATCAAATGGTGTAAAGATTGATGGTAATTTGTTTATCCAAAATATGCGTAAATATACTTTGCCTTGTGATGCAAAGATTCGTGGCAATTTATTTGTTCGCAATGTTGAAAAATTAAGTTTCTGTGGTAAATTTACTGTCCAGGGTAATATTTATGTTTCCCCACGTTCTTCATTTGGTCCAATTCCAAGTGATGCACGTATTGATGGAAATGTGATTTTATAATAAACAAGAAAGGTATTAACAAATGCAATATAAAATGGCACAAAAGAGTTTTTCGACCGATGGTTATTGGTATGAAACACGTTATTTCTTAGCGGATGATGGCGACAAGCAGTTTTATGAAGTAACTTCTGGTGGTTCAATTTCTGAATTGGACAAAGATGGTCGTTTTCATGGTATTTCTTTTAAGGTGGCAAGGGCGAACTATAAAATTGTGGGACAACAAGTAATCAAAGTATTTCCTGAAAAAGTCAGCTTGTATAATCATGGTAAACATCTTAAATCGTATTACTTTTCTGATTTTGCAAAATTCTTTTATATGCCTGGTAAAATTGGACATTTGTATGCTGTTGAAGAAGATTGCGGACAAGATTGGAGTTTTAGTACATTAAAGAAAAACGAAAAGAAAGCTGTCGAAGCATATGGTAAAGCAGCGGAAATTTTAAGAAATATTTACGACTATGATGCGCGTTATATTAAAAAACCTTTGCGAATAGTGTTACAAAAGGGTGGAATAATAAACCGCTAGGGAATAAATTGATTTTGTCAGTAAAAAAGCACCGTATTTTTTATGGTGCTTTTTATATTTTTTTGTGTTATAATACACTCATGCCTATAACAAAGGGGGAAAAAAATGAATTTTCTTGAAAAATTAGGTAAAGTGTTAAAGAACAACATTGCATACACAGTCGTTTTGATTGTTGCTTTGATTTGTTTCTTTTATTTTGCTGGTGATTTGATTGCTGGCTTGTTCACAGTTGTATCTGCATTGGTGATTTATATTTGTGCATCTGCATTGTACACAGAATACAAAAAAATGCCTGCGGGTGGTGCAAAGAAAACCGTTGCAAGAAAATCTGTTAAAAAAGCAACAAAGAAAAAATAATTTTATCAAAAGTATAAAAATGAAAAAATCCCCAGGTCCAAGGAGCAGTGGCAGGGGATTTTTTTTACCATTCTTTATTCAATCTTTTTTTCAACTTTATCGGGCTCAATCAGTACGGATTGTGCGGGTGTTTTATCTTGTTACTTTAAATGAATTTTACCTAACGAAATAATCCTAGAAAAAATTTTTTATACAATACAAGTAAAAAATTTTTTATATATAAAAATATAATAGACCGATTTATATTCCTTTCCACCGGAGGGGTGGATTGCGATAGCAAGACGGAGAGGGGTCAAATAAATTATTGTTCCAGACGTTCATAATTACAAACACACCGGAATACCCTCCCCATCCGCCTACGCCAAAGGCTACGGCGCGACTTCGCCGCAAGCGGTCCCCCCCGCCATGGGCGGGGAACCTGTATCAGCCCATAACTAATTACTCACTGAAATATACTGATGCGTCGTGAAGGTTGTATATCGTTCCATTATAATCTGCTTTCAGTTTATGTATTGATGAACTGTTTATCGTATAATCGTGTTCGCTGTTCGGGGTTGCGTGTATATAATATGTATGTTCAGGGTCATACTGTATCACCAATGCGTGTTCTGTACGTTTGCTTTCTGCAATGCAGACTTGTTCATTACCAATATGAAAGTATCGTCCAGAATCGCAATTGAAACCCCAATCAGAATACAACACTTGATTACCAGTTAAAACATCATTTGCAGCAATTACTGTCCCAGAACCATTTTCCCAATTATCCAGAACTGTATCAGGTTTTGTTGGGCTGTATGACGGCAAAGTATAACCATTTGGATAATTAGCATCATAATAAACATTTTCTGTTTTCAATAATGTATTATTGTCGCTGTCAATATATGTAATTTGTGCATAACATTGGTCATTTGTCGTATCGTAATTTGGATAATTCACAGAACATGTCGTGCATGATTTTTTACCACTAAAATAACTCTCGAACCCTGTAATATATTGTGAAGTGCCCGCCGGACAAGTTGTAAGCAAACCAGTACTATTAAACACACCGTTCATCTGATATGTCGCAGTTGTTGTTTTATCAATCCCTGCAAATAATTCAGGTGGTATATAATACATTGATGTTCCACCAATTGTGTCTTTACCAAGATTAGTACAGTTGTCAAAGGTGTAATAAAACATGTGTGCTGCAGGTTTACCAATAATCCCAGCAAATAAATTACCAGGAATTGGTCCAGTTAGTTTAGAACACGCTTGAAAGGTTCCACGAAACATGGTGTTTGCAGGTTTGCCGACAACCCCTGCAAACAAATCACCTGGTATTGAGCCTATTAAATTACTACATTGATTGAAAGTGCTTCTGAACATATCTGTAGCTGGTGCACCAGATAAGCCACTGAATAACGTTCCGGGTATCGAACCAGTTAAACCCGTACATTTATAAAATGTAGCATAAAACATGCCATCTGCAGGTGCGCCAACAACACCACCGAACAGATTCCCAGGGATTGTGCCGGTCAAGCCTGTGCATTCATCAAATGTCTGATAAAACATATTGGTGCGCGGGCTACCTGTTATACCACTAAACAATGTTGGCGGTATCGCGTATTTATATCCAGGTTGATCAGGATCATCAATCTCGGTTCCGGTTAATCCAGAACATCTCAAAAACGTGCTATAAAACATATTGCCTGCAGGCGCCCCAGATATCCCGCCGAACAAATTCCCAGGTATTGGGCCAGTCAAACCGGAACAACCAGAAAATGTTTGATAAAACATTTCTGAAGCAGGGGCGCCGGATATACCACTAAATAAGTCCGCAGGTATTGCACCAGTTAAATGATCGCATCCGCTGAATGTTGTTTTGAACATGCCTGTTGCCGGTGCGCCAGATATACCAGCAAACAATGTCCCTGGTATAGACCCTTTTAATCCAGTACAACCAGAAAATAATGTAATAAACATATTTGCTGCTGGGGCGCCAGATATATTTTTAAATAAATCTTTTGGAATCGTCCCTTTCAATCCTGACATTGCAGCAAAAGTTTGGGCAAACATTGCACTTGCTGGTTTTCCAGATATTCCCGCAAACAAATTGGGTGGTATTGCATATTTCATACCAGGGTTATCAGGATCATCAATATCTGTTTCACTTAAACCAGTACAATATGCAAAAGTATATTGAAAAATGCTTGCTGAAGGTGTGCCAGATATACCATAATATGTTCCATTGATATATCTGCCAAACAAGTTTTCTGGTATTGAACCGGTTAACCCGGAACAACCATAAAAGGTACCATAAAATATATATGTCATTGGTGAACCAGATATACCATAATATGTTCCGTTGACCTCACGACCAAACAAGGTGTCTGGTATTGAACCTGTTAAACCCGAACAACCGTAAAACGTTCCGTTAAACATATGTCCAATCGGAATACCAGAAATTCCTTGGTATACACCGTTCACAATACGTCCAAACAAATCATCTGGAATTGTACCGGTCAGATTTTTACAATTTCTGAAAACAGTATTAAAATGCGGTCTGTATCTTGCAGCTTCGCCAGATCCAATTGTTGGAAATATGGCACTAAGCGAACCAGATATACTATATAAATTACTAGCAGAATTACCACCTGCACCATTTGCATCTTCGCCAAATCTTATTGCGGGTGTATATGGGCTGGATGATGTATTATATTCTGTTGCCAAGCCACCAAGCTTGATAGTATATTGCCCAGCAGCAAAACTGTGTGAATATTGAGTTATTGTTGTATTACTACGTGTAATTTGTTGTGTGTTGCCGTCGCCCCAATCAACATAAAATGTTCCTTTGGCAGATATTTGAAACTTGAAAACAAATGCTGATGCTTCATCTGTGGTTGTAATTTGGAATTTGTTTTCTATGCATTCGCCATTGTATTCAAATTCATTACTTTGGCATGTGACAGCGTATGCAGAACCAGCCGCAAATATTGGCAACAAACACAAAATCTGCATCAATCGTTTTAACATTATTCCCCCACTTACACACCAAAAAACCGCCGAAATTTTGGCGGTTGGAGGTTAGATACAATTTGAGTAGAAATTGTGTGCTTATTCAACATATTCGCAACCCTCCAACCCTCTGGTTGGAGTCTTGTTCATCTGTAATAATCAATTACAGACGCTACTCAATACAGGTATCTACACCTATCAGATGAACACCATCTGACATCAGTCATTTTAACAAAAACATTTTGTAAATCAAAGAATAAAATATGAAAATAAAAAAACACCGCATTTCTGCGGTGTTTTTTTTAGATTGTTAATTGTATTATTGTGCTTTTGCTGGTTGTTCTGTCGGTGTGTCTGTTTTTACCGGTTCAATCGGTGTGGATTGTGCAGGTGCTTCTTCTGCTTTCTGATCAACAACCATTGAAGATGCTAATTCCTGACGTAATTCAGATTGATGTTGTTTGGAAACATTTGTTTTTGCAACAACCAATGATAATAATGCGCACAAGATAAAAAATATCGTTGCCAACCATGCAGTCATTTTTGTTAAAAAGTTTCCGGCCGCAGATCCAGTCAATACACCACCAAACATAGATGCTGCAGATGAACCAGACATCCCAGAACCTTCGGATTTCTGTAACAAAATTAAGCATGTCATTAAAACTGCGACGATAACTAATAAAACTAATAATATCGAAAACATATTTTTTCCTTTGTGTTTTGTTGTTGTGATTGTAGCCAGCAAACTATCAAATTGCAAGAATTTTTAACAGGTTTGATGCAGCATCTAAACTTGCGGCTTTTTTTGATGGGCCTTTGCCGGTGGCGGATTTACCCAATGCGCTTACGATTACCGTAAATTCGGGGTTATGTGATGCGCCTGTTGGTTCTTGATAAACATATGTTGGTAAAGCGCCAGATTGCGCCTTTTGTACAAGTTCTTGTAATGCTGTTTTTGCGTCTTTTGGTGCAACAATTTCAGCTGCAGCCAAATCTGTCCATAAATCAATGATGACTTTGCGTGCAGATTCAAATCCAGAATCAAGAAATATTGCACCCAGAACTGCTTCCATAGCATTTGCCAAAATGTGATTTATTTTTCCGCTGGTCATATGGCCATGGCGAACGTGTTTTTCAAGTCCAATAGTCGTGGCAACGCGTGCAAGTGTTTCTGTGGAAACAAGCAAGGCGTGACGACGCGCCAGGCCACCTTCGGCTTCATCTGGATACATGTCATACAGCAGGGCGGCAACAGACAAACCCAAAACCCTGTCGCCAATAAATTCCAGACGTTCGTTGTTGTGTTTTGAATCAACACCGCTTTGTGTCAAAGCAAGTTCTAATAATTTTTTATCGTTAAAATTATAATTCAGGTTCATTATTTTTTCTTTTTGTTTCCAAATCTGTCCCAACGCATTTTATTGCCCCAATTCCAAAAGGCTATCATTGGTGCATAATAGTTGTGTGAATACCAGATAAACCAAACATTACCCAGCACATTATCGCGTGGCACGTATGATACAGCAGTTGTGCGACTGTCTGCGCTGTTATCACGATTGTCGCCCATAAAGAAATAATGTTTTTCAGGGACAACAAATGCCTCTGTATTATCCAATGGACCATTGTCCGATGTTTCAATGATGCTGTGTTCAACACCGTTTGGTAAAACTTCGGTATATTCAGTTGCATTATAAACACCGCATTCGTAAGGATGTGCGTTGCACACAGAATCAGATTTATATTCAATTGTATAATTAAATGGTGCAGGTTTGTTGTCTATCCATATCTTATTGCCCTTGATAGACATATTGTCTTTGTAATAACCAACACCACGCATAGATTTTGGTAAATTAGCAACAATGTATGGTTGCGGATTTTTGCGTTCAACCATTTTGTTGTTTATATACAGACGGCCATTTTTCATCTGGATAGTATCGCCAGGTTGTCCAATCAGTCTTTTTACATATTCTATATTTGCGTTTGGTTTACGAAATACAATTATATCGCCAACCTGGGGTTCGTGTGGCACCCAAAAGCGACCGTTCCACATATTCCAAGACCCAAAAGGAAAAGAATAACGCGAATAACCATAAGCCCACTTTTGCACAAAAATATGGTCGCCCACATGCAATGACGGTATCATAGAACCAGACGGGATATTAAATGGCTCTAATAAAAAACTGCGAAATAATATAGCGATTAAACCACCATAAAATATAGTGTTAAACCATTCGCGAACGGCATTATGATTCTTTGCTGGCATATTTTCATCCTTTGTTGACATGGGTATTTTATACCTTGAAAACAATCTGTGCAAGTTTTAATATGTTTCGTATGATAAATCTGAATTCAATTATTTTTAATGGTATGGATATTACCAAGATAGATGTCCAAGTGCAACTGTCTGCAGGTTTTGCAAAGCCTGAATTTAATATCATTGGGTTGGCGGACAGGGCGGTCAAAGAATCTGCGGAAAGAATTCGTAATGCTTTATCTGCATTGAATATTTCTTTGCCGTCAAAGCGATTAACTGTGAATTTGTCGCCTGCAGACATAGAAAAAACAGGTTCGCATTTTGATTTGCCCATTTTATGTGGAATTTTGTGCGCAATGGGTGTTTTACCCGAAGATAAATTATCGCAATATGTTATTATCGGTGAAATTGGCCTGGACGGTGCTGTCGTTCGGACTGGCGGTATATTGCCAGCCAGCGTTTGGGCGAATAATAACGGTTTGGGTATAATTTGTCCCGCTGTTCAGGGGTCGGAAGCGCGCTGGGCAGGGCACACAAACATATTGGCGCCAAATCATGTTCTGGATTTAATCAATCATTTCCATGGAACACAGATTTTGCCATTGCCACAAATGATGCAGATTTCTGAATCAAATGCAAAAGTTGGCGATTTGGCAGAGGTACATGGTCAACAGGCTGCAAAACGTGCGCTGGAAATCGCAGCCGCAGGTGGTCATGCTATGTTGATGGTTGGTCCCCCAGGATCTGGTAAAACTATGCTGGCGTCAAGATTACCAACAATTATGCCTGAAATGACAGCAAATGAAGTTCTGGAAACATCGATAATTTATTCAATTGCTGGTAAATTAGATAATCAATCTTTGATATATAATCGTCCGTTTCGTAGTGTTCATCATACGGCCAGCCCTGTTGCTTTGGCAGGCGGGGGCAGTGATGCAAAACCTGGTGAAATATCTTTGGCACATAATGGTGTTTTGTTTTTGGACGAATTGCCTGAATTTAATCGTGCAACATTGGAGATTTTGCGTCAGCCAATGGAATCTGGCAAAATAGTTATATCGCGTGCAAAACGTAATTCTACATATCCTGCACATTTTCAGTTGATTGCTGCGATGAATCCATGCCCTTGTGGACATCTGGGAAATGCGGCTTTGTCTTGTTCGCGTGCTCCACGTTGTGCAGAAGCGTATCAGAATAAAATATCGGGTCCATTACTGGACCGAATCGATTTGCATGTTGATGTAGATGCAGTGAATCCATGGGAAATGAAGAAAAACAATGATGAATCTGTGGAAACCAGCGCGCAAATTCGTGAACGTGTTGTAAATGCGCGGAACAAACAAATCGCCAGACAGGGTTATGTTAATGCTTTGTTAGATGGCGCAGATATGGATAAATATGTTGTTTTAACCGACGAATTGACAGAGTTTCTGAATACAGCGGCCGAAAAAATGGGATTGTCTGCGCGTGGCTATAATCGTATTAAACGTTTGGCGCGCACAATCGCAGATTTGCGCGGTGATGACAATATTATAATGGCAGATTTAGCCGAGGCGATTTCTTATCGTCCAATAAATCGTGGCAAGTATGGTGTGAATAAATAACAATTCAAATGTAAAGAATACACCTTTTTGAACCAAATAAAATACTTGACAAATTATATTTTGAGTATTATATTGGTGCATGATAACAACAAAAGGACAAAAACATGAATTATTCTTTTAATGATTCTTATGAGTTGTATAGGGCACTTTGTGATGCATCGCCAGAAGAAAGACAGAATATTATTAAAAAAGCAGATTTAAATATAAAAAATAAAGATGGTTTTACAGCATTGATGTTGGCGGCTATAAATGGTTACAAAGATATTGTAGATTTACTTATTAACAACGGTGCAGATTTAAATATAAAAGATAAAGTAGTAGATTGGTACGATAAGCAGTATAAGGAGCGTACAGCGTTGATGTTGGCGGTTATAAAAGGTCACAAAGACGTCGTAGATTCGCTTATTAAAGCCAAAGCAGATTTAAATATAAAAGATAAAGATGGTCGTACAGCATTGATGTTGGCGGCTAGGTATTGTCACAAAGATATCGCAGATTCGCTTATTAACGCTGGCGCAAATAAAGATAAAAAAGATAATGATGGTAAGACAGCGTTGATGTGGGTGGCTATAAATGGTTACAAAGATATTGTAGATTCACTTATTAACGCAGATGCAGATAAAGATATAACAGATAATAAGGGTCGTACAGCATTGATGTATGCTATTATAGCTGGTTGCTCATCAATTTTAGTTTCACTTATTAACGCCAAAGCAGATTTAAATATAAAAGATAATAAAGGTTATACAGCATTGATGTATGCTATTATAGATGGTTGCTCATCAATTGTAGTTTCACTTATTAATGCCGGTGCAACTTTAAATAAAAAAGATAACGAAGATTATACGACATTGATGCGTGCGGCTGAGCATGGGGACAAAGGTATTGCACTGTCGCTGTTAAAGGTTGTTGAACAACAACACACAGAAGAATTAAACGAAGCGGAACAAAAAATTGCCGCTCTGAAAAAATCAGTAGTAGAGCTAGAATCAAAAAATGCGAAACTACAGGCACAAGGGAATAACTTTCAAGCTAGAAAAAATGTCCTGAAAGATGCTTGGTTAAAAAAACGCCAAAAACATAAATAAATATTATGCAAAAACCCTGTTAATTCAGGGTTCTATTTTGGCTTGATTTCACACAAAATGGCATTATTATACACACAACAATCACAACAGGTAAATTATGTCACTAATTGATACAGAGCAAGTTTTTAAGCAGTTGAAAAAGCAAAATGGCGAACAGGTTGCTAAGGTTATTCGTCGTGCTGTATTATTAGGTGTTCCAAATATTGTTCATTTACTGGAATTTGCTGGTAATGACCCAGAAAACATCGAAAGATTGGTTCCATATATTCATGAAAACTTTGTAGAAAAACTCAAACCAACTGTTCATACAGACCAAGACCCAATAACATTATTAAAATCTGCACATTACAATGCGTTTGTTGTTAAAACATTAAAACAACAAAACTCTATCAAAAAATATTTTCGTAAGGGCGAAGAATTATGCACTTTTGGTGACCACAATCGCTATAAAGATTACTATATGATACACGCAGTAAAGGAAAATGCAGATAAAATACAACCGTTTCCAAATCCACAGCGTGAAGACGAATACGGAATATCTGTTATATCTATACAAATTGCAAAAGATGATGATTTTTTATCAATCAAAAACAGATATAATCATGCCCTTAGAAAACAGAACCCTGATGCAACATTTAATAATAATCCTGACAACATTGTTCCTGGATTGACAGATTCATTAAAAAAATATTTTCACAAAGATTTTACAACATCATCAGATATTGAATTACCAAATAAATACATTCGAATTAATAACCAATTGGTTTACTATAACTATGAATTAGATAATATATACTATGGTTCTGATTATTATGTAGAAGACGGCAATATTGTAAAATTAAATACCGACCATCAAATAATGATGGACTATATAGTATTGGACACACAAACCAAGCGAATCAAAATATTCCCGAATAACTGGGGATTTCGTGATGCTGACCATTCTGTTTTTGCAGAAGCATTCAACGGTAAAAATATAAGCATAAAAATAGATAAAAACGATAAAACCAGAAAAATTATCTCTACCCCTGATGGCAATTGTGTTGTAGTACAAAATGGTGTAATCACAGAACTGACATTACCAAACACAAAAGACATCGGCGATAAATTCTTAGAATGGAACGAAGAATTAAAAGTGGCAAATTTCCCAAAACTTGAAACGGTTGCTGACGATTTCTTATACTGGAACGAAGAATTAAAAGTGGCAAACTTCCCAAAACTTGAAACGATTGGCACTAGGTTTATGCATGAAAATAATTCGTTGATATCACTAAATGCACCAAAGGTTAAACAATTTGGATACGGATTTCTGAAACTAAATAAAGTATTACAAACTTTGAATATGCCTTGTGTAGAGAATTTCGATTGTGACAATTCGTACATCAAAAAGTTGTGGGCACGCACCCAGCTAAATAACAAACAACAACTTATCGCCAATCGTCAAACTAAGCGAAATGGTAGATAATTTTAATTCAAACAGATAGATTATGTAAATTTGAACCAAATAAAAAAACCACCGTTTTTAGAATTCGGTGGTTTTAGACAAGTGAAATAAACCGCATGCCACGATTTTTTTCAAGACACATTATATCACATTTTTTTATGTTTTCCTAAGAAATCTTTCCAATAGGTTTATGTTTTTTCGGGTGGTATACTTTCTGTGAAACAAAAGGAGTAAAAAATGGCTTTTTGGAAATTTGTTCTGGCAATGGTTTTGTCTTTCTTGCCTGGATTATTGGGATTATTTTTTTCACCAATACAATCTGGGCAAAATCTGTGGTATAACACACTAAACAACTCTTTCCTAACCCCAGATGGTTGGGTGTTCAGTGTTGTTTGGACGATACTATATTTCTTGATTGGTATTGCTTTGTTTTTGGTTATGCAACGCAAGCAAACAAGAAACGAGCACGACAAAGCGGGTGCTTATACAGCATTTGGTATAAATATAGTTCTTAACTTTTTGTGGTCGTTTGTGTTTTTTGGTGCACACTTACCAGAAGCCGCGTTGATAATTTTGACGGCTTTGATTATCACCGCAATATTTATGGCGCGTGCGTTTTATCGGGTCAGTCAGGCTTCTTTCTGGCTGGTTGTTCCTTACATAATATGGTTGATGTTCGCATTTTATCTTAATGCGATGATAATTTATTTAAACTAAGATTTATTGTGTAAAGAAAAACCCTGAAAATTTCAGGGTTTTATCTATTTTTTATTTCTTTTTTTGATTTTCTACTAGGTTGCCAAAAACTTTATTTTTTGCTTTTTTTAAGTTTTCAAGCATCATTTCATGTCTAATATTTTTTACAATATCACAATAGATTCCATAAGTACCTTTATGTTCTCCAAGTAAAATTAAATCACCAATAGCGGTGTAAAATTTTAAATCTACTTCACCGTCGGCATTCATCTCGCAACAACTATGTTCTGCACCATTTTTTACTTGATAGTTACCTATAATGCAGCTAGAAAAGTGTTCCGTGGTCTCATAACGTAGAAATGAACTTAGTCTTACAAATTCTATATAATGAAAGCCTTGCTCTCGACGGCAGGGATTTGGGCGGATTCTTGTGACAACTCCTAGTTTGTCCAAAGGGTAGTTTTGTTCTTTACAAAATTTTAAAGCATCTACGTAGTCTTTTTCTGAAAACATGTGTTTTTCCTTTTGGTTTAGTTGTTTTTGTGTTCAAGATTTTTCTCTTGATAATCAAAATATAATACAAAAAACATATATGTCAAGTATTTTTTGTGATAATCGCTCAATCAGACTACTAAATAAGGATTTATAATTGGGGGTGGTTATTTTAATATTTTAATTCTTTGAATTCGGGGTTGCCCAGGTTTAATGTCTTTAACCCCAATTCTTCAATATAATCAGGTGAATTTTCGGGATTTTGCAGCAAATATATATGGTGCTGGATTTGTTGTAATTTTTTTTGCGCAACTGCTAATTCAGTACGACTGCGATTCAAATGCCATGCGTTTATAACAAATCCCTGGACATTTTGGGCGCCAAAAAACAGTCGGACAAAGAAAAATATCGCGACCAGCATAAATAAAATGCCCCATTTACCACGTGCGCCACAGGCCCATGCGCTTTTTATAAAGTCAAAGAAATTTTTGATTTTTGTCCACATAGCGTGTATTATATCACAAATGTTTACAAATAATAACCAAATTTTTGCTGCCCCATTAGCGGGTATAACAGACAAGCCTTTCAGAAAGGTTATACGTCAGTTTGCGCCCGATGTTTCTTTGGTGACCGAAATGATATCTTGTCATTCGTTGGTTGGCGGACATAAAAATTGTATTCGTAATTTTGATAGTTATGATGACGAAGGGAATATTGGTGCCCAGATTTTTGGTGCTGAACCTGAATTGATGGGGACGGCTGCTAAGATTTTACAAGATGCGGGTGCAAAATGGATTGATATAAATATGGGCTGTCCAGTACCAAAAGTTGCAACACGTGCAGGTGCAGGCGCTTTTTTGATGAAAAATCATGCGTTGGCAGGGCGTATAATTGAAAGTTGCGTAAAATCTGTTCAGATACCTGTTTCGATAAAAACACGATTGGGCTGGGATGAAGCGCACAAAGATTGGCAAGATTTGGTACGTGTTGCCGCAGAATCTGGTGCTTCGTTTGCTACAATTCATGGTCGAACAAGGGCCCAGGGATATTTGGGACAATCGATTTTGCCAATCAAACCAGACTTGCCGATACCAATAATTGCAAACGGTGATATAAAATCACTTGCGGACATAGAACGTGTCCAAAATTTGGGTTATGATGGTGCGATGATTGGGCGTGGAATGCTTGGGCAACCTTGGATTATGGGGCAGATTTGTGGGGCATGTGACAAGCCAGAAAATATTGGCAACGTTGTTTTGCAGCATTTGGATTTTATGATTGAATATTATGGGGCAAAGGTTGCGATTCCAATGTTCAGAAAGCATGCTGCATGGTATTCTGCGGGTCGCCCAAATGCTGCGCAATTTCGTATAAAAGTAAATCAAATCACAGACGAATCAGAACTGCGAAAAATTATAAAAGATTTTTGGTCGATAGATTGACAATGGACAGATTCTATCATAACATATATCTATCAAAGGATTTTATCATGGACGAAAAACAAGAAATTTTACAACCTTCTATGGAACTAACTGCTGGCGAAATGCTGCGTAATGCGCGTACAACTGGGCGCAGAAAACGTGAGATTGCTACGATTGCAAAATTGCTTTGTATTCGTGAAGAATTTTTGACCGCTTTGGAAGAGGGTAATTATCGCGTTATCCCTGAAAATGTATATATATTGGGCTTTGCACGCAGTTATGCTGTGGAATTAGGCTTGAATCCTGATGAAGTTATTGCAAAATTGAAACGTGAATTGGGTATTGTTCCAGAAGAAACAGAATCTGAGCCTGAAAAGGTTATTGAAAAACCAAAACGTCAGGTAAAAATCAACAAAGAAACTTTGGTTAAATGGTTCAAGTCGGCCGGTCAATATGTCAAAAAGCATTGGATTTGGTTTGCTTCGGGTTTTGGAATTGTTGTTTTGGCCGTTGTGCTGGCTTTGGTTTTTGGTGGCAAGAAAGCAGAAGTTGTGGAAAACGTAGAAGCACCAACAGAAGTTGTTGCTACAACTGTCACAGAACCAGATTTCAGATATCCTGTGCGTGAAAAGTTTGATGTTAAAAATAGCAAAGAATCGCGTGTTGTTTTGCAGGCTGAAAAAGAATCGTGGGTTCGCATAGATGATGCCAAAGGCAATTCTGTGTTTTCACGCGTTTTATTGCCTGGGGACGTTTATTACATGCCACTTGGCGATAATTTCAAGGCAACATTTGGTAATGTTGGTGGCATAGATGTTTGGGTTGATGGCCAGCGCATAAATAAATTAGGTGCTCCAAATACCAGAAAATCTGGTATATCTATGGCCCCAAGCGCTCTGAAAGGTGCGGGGATTGCGGAATAATTTTCTGCCCGTTGCGTATTGAATTTTCTTTAATCTGAACTATTTTATAAAAGCCATGTCAGGATTTATAAAAATTCGCGGTGCGCGCGAAAATAATCTTAAGAACATAGATGTTGATCTGCCAAAAAACAAATTGGTGGTGCTGACTGGCGTATCTGGTTCTGGAAAATCATCATTGGCATTTAATACAATATATGCCGAAGGGCAACGTCGATATGTTGAATCTTTGTCCAGTTATGCGCGACAATTTTTAGATATGCAGAAAAAACCAGATGTAGATTTAATCGAAGGTTTATCGCCTGCTATTTCAATCGAACAAAAAACAACATCAAAAAATCCACGTTCCACAGTCGGAACAGTGACCGAGATTTATGATTATTTGCGCTTGTTGTGGGCGCGTATTGGAATTCCGTATTCGCCGGTGACAGGATTACCAATTAAATCGCAAACTATTGCAGAAATGGTAGATTGGACACTGAAAATACCGCATGGGGTAAAGTTTTATATAATGGCGCCAATGGTTCGTGAAAGAAAAGGCGAATATAAAAAAGAAATTGCGTTTTTGATAAAGCAAGGCTATCAGCGTGCTATTGTTGATGGTGTGTTGTATGATTTGGCATCTGTTCCGGCATTAGATAAAAATAAAAAACATAATATTTTTGTTATAATTGACAGGGTTGCGATGCCTGATAATGATTTGGCTGGTGACGAAGTAGAAGAATTTCGGTCCAGATTGTATTCTTCATTTGAGGCTGCTTTGCGTTTGGTTCCTGGTGCGGTGATTGTTCGCAGATTAGACACAAATGAAGATTCTTTGTATTCCCAAGAATATGCATGTCCGGTCAGTGGTTTTACTGTTCCAAAAATTGAACCACGATTGTTTTCTTTTAATGCGCCATTGGGTGCATGCAATGCTTGTGATGGTTTGGGTGTGCAATTAAATGTTTCGCCAGATTTGGTTGTGCCAGATCCAACGAAATCTATATTGGGCGGTGCAATTGCGCCTTGGTCGCGTGGTGGCATGCTGAGCCAGTATGAAAATGTAATGGATGCTTTGCATAAAAAATACAAAATCCCATTGTCTAAACCTTGGCATACTTTGTCTGATAAAGAAAAAAATATTGTGTTATATGGAACAGGCGATGAACCTGTAAAGGTAAATTGGAACGGCTTTGTTTATGAAAAACCGTTTGAAGGTGTTATACCAAATCTTGAACGCAGATTACGTGAATCTGAATCAGATTCAATGCGGACAGAGTTGGCTAAATATCAATCTGAAAAAACTTGTCCAGTTTGTCATGGCAAGCGGTTGAATATTCAGGCGTTGTGTATAAAGATAAATGGCTGTGATATTATGGACGTCTGTGATATGTCTGTGGACGATTCATTAAATTGGTTCCAAGATTTACCTAATCATTTGACGCAAAAAGAAAATGAAATCGCTACTATGATTTTGCGTGAAATTACATCGCGTTTATATTTTCTGAAAAATGTTGGTTTGGGTTATTTGACTATGTCACGTATGGCTGGAACTTTGTCTGGTGGCGAAGCCCAGCGTATAAGGTTGGCATCGCAAATTGGTAGTGGTTTGTCTGGTGTTCTATATGTGTTGGACGAACCGTCTATTGGTTTGCATCAAAGTGATAATGATAAACTGATTGATACATTAAAGATGTTGCGTGACAAAGATAATTCTGTATTGGTTGTGGAACATGATGAAGACATGATGCGTCAGGCAGATTATTTGGTTGATATTGGTCGTGGTGCAGGGGTTAATGGTGGTAATGTTGTCGCAGCAGGGACACCGGCCCAGGTTATTAAAAATCCTGATTCTTTGACTGGACAATATTTATCTGGCAAGCGCAAAATAGATGTCCCATCAAAGCGCAGAGTCGGTAATGGTAAATGCATAAGAATCGAAGGCGCACGTGAAAATAATCTGAAAAATGTGACAGTAGATTTTCCACTGGGCAAATTTATTGCTTTGACTGGCGTGTCTGGGTCTGGAAAATCAACTTTGTTGTTAAGTACGCTTTATCCAGCGGTTATGCGCGCATTATATAATTCTAAACTGGAAACAGGTGCGCATGATATTATTCGCGGTTTGGAAAATGTAGATAAAGTTGTTGATATTGATCAATCGCCAATAGGGCGCAGTCCGCGTAGTAATCCTGCGACTTATGTAGGTGTGTTTAATAATATTCGTGATTTCTTTGCCAATTTACCAGAAGCCAAAGCACGTGGATATGATGCAGGTCGCTTTTCGTTTAATGTCAAAGGCGGTCGTTGTGAAGCTTGTCAGGGTGATGGTCAAATTAAGATAGAGATGAATTTCTTGGCCGATATTTATGTGGAATGTGATAAATGCCATGGCCAGCGCTATAACGATGAAACATTGGCTGTGAAATACAAAGGTAAATCTATTGCTGATGTATTAAATATGACGGTGGAAGAAGCGTACAGATTCTTTATAAATGTCCCCCAGATTGCGCGCAAATTGGAATTGTTGAAACGTGTTGGATTGGACTATATCAAATTGGGACAAAGTTCGCTTGATTTATCAGGCGGTGAAGCCCAGCGTATAAAGTTATCCAAAGAATTGGCTGCGCGCAGTACAGGTCAGACTATATACATATTGGACGAGCCAACTACAGGTTTGCATTTCGAAGATATAAAATCTTTGTTGTCTGTTTTGCATGAATTGGTTGATGCAGGTAATACAGTGATTGTAATTGAACACAATTTGGAAGTTATTAAGACTGCAGATTGGATTGTTGATTTGGGGCCAAGTGGTGGCGCAGGTGGTGGACAAATTGTTGCAATTGGAACCCCAGAAGATGTTGCACAAAATCCAAATTCTTTGACTGGACAATATCTGAAAAAGTATCTGGACAAACCAAAGAAAAATAAGTAGTATGTCTTGAGTAATTTAACAATTAATAAATAAAGGAGAAAAAATGATTACACATGCAGAATATTTAAAACATGCAAAAATTGTTCGTGATGCCATTATCAGAAATGGTGATTTACGGGCAGCTTTGGGAACAATGGACGAACCAGAGGCAACATCAGTTATTAAATCTTTACAAATGCTTGATTGTTATAATGCGCAAGAACAAAAAAAATTTATTACATATCCAGAAGTTCAGGCGCACGCAAGATTTATTCATAACGTTATTATCAAAAATGGTGATTTACAGACTGCTTTGATGCTAATGGATGAAGTAGAAGCGGGTGCAATATATAAATCATTAAACTTCGTTGAACGTTATAAAATGCAACAGTTGATGAAACAAGCACAAAAATAAATTCAATTCAAAGGGGATATATATGTTTGGATTTGGTAAAAAGAAAAAATTAGCAGAACAAGAAAATGCTGATTTGGAACAAGAAGCGGCTAAAATGCCGTCTGGTATGAAAGAAACTGCACAACGTATGATGGCTGGTCAATTTGATATGAACGATATGTTGGCGCAATTGAAGCAGATTAAAAAGATGAGCAGTTTCAGCGGTCTGTTGAAAATGGTTCCTGGTATGAAAGATGCTGTGAATGCTATGAAGGAAAAAATAGCAGATGGCAGCGTTGATGCGCAAATTAAGATATTGGAAGCGATGACTGCGGTTGAACGTGCAGATCCAGAAAAGATATTCGCAAATGCCAAGGCGCGTATTGCTGAAACAGCAGGTTGCACAGTTCGTGAAGTAGAACACATAATCAAGCAATATACCAAAATGAAACAGCAGATGGCTATGATTCAGAAAATGGGTGGCATGGAAGCCGTAATGGAAAAATTGAAAAACGGTGGTCAGGCTTAGTTTTATATCATGAAAATCCTGAACAAAAAGATTGCTGGGCATAAATCGTCTGTGGCTTGGATTCAACGTCAAGCATCTGATCCGTACGTTGCCAAGGCGCAAAAAGAAGGCTATCGTGCACGCGCGGCTTTCAAGATTATCGAAATGGATGAAAAATATCATTTCTTTCGTAATGGTCAGGTTGTTGTTGATTTAGGTGCTGCGCCGGGTTCTTGGTCGCAATATGTTGCGCGTAAATATCCGAATTCTAAAATATTTGCGATGGATTTATTGGAAATCAAACCAATCAATAATGTCGAATTTTATCAGGGTGATTTTACAACTGATGAAGCGTTAAATTGGTTGGAAGATAAATTAAATTTATCGCACGACGAAGCGGGCAAAGGTACCGCAGATGTTGTTATGTCTGATATGGCACCAAATACAGTTGGACATAAAAAAACAGACCATATTCGTCAAATGGTTTTGTTGGAATATGCGCTGGATTTTGCAATTCGCGCATTGAAAAACGGGGGGACGTTTATTGCTAAATCTTTTACGGGGGGGACGACGAACGATTTGCTGAAACAAATCAAAGAACATTTTGAGACAGTTCATCATATTAAACCGCCAGCCTCACGAAAAGATTCTGTGGAAATGTTTATCGTTGCCATGGGGTTCAGGGGCTAGGTTGTTTATTGTGTCAAAGGGCAATGGTAATGAAAATAGTTATGAAATTCGGCGGAACCTCGGTCGCTGATATCGATAAAATAAAAAATGTTGCGAATATTATCGCTACGCAGCGCCAAACAGCAAAGGTTGCTGTGGTTGTTTCTGCGATGGGAAAAACAACAAATGCTTTGACGAACTTGGCGCATCAAATTACAGATAAACCAAATTTACGTGAATTAGATGCATTGTTGGCAACAGGCGAAATGACTTCTGTTGCTTTGGTTTCGATGGCATTAAATGCGATTGGGTGTAAAGCTTGCAGTTATAATGCGTTTCAAATGGGAATATGGACTGATGAAAACTTTGGTGATGCAAAAATCAAATATATAACCGCGCCAATTTGGTATGACTGGTCAAAAGGCACGATTCCTGTTATTACTGGTTTTCAGGGCATAACATACAACAAGGATATTACAACATTGGGACGCGAAGGTTCAGATACATCTGCAGTTGCGATTGCTGCGGCAATTGGTGCTGATTATTGCGATATTTATACCGATGTTGATGGTGTTTATGATGCAGACCCAAATGTTGTTAAAGATGCCAAGAAATTAGATTTTGTATCTTATGATGATATGCTGAAAATGGCGAATAATGGCGCCAAAGTATTGCATCCACGCAGCGTTATGACCGCGCGTCAGCATAATATACCAATTCGTGTTCGCGGAACATTTTCACCCGAAGATTTTGGAACCTTGGTCGCAAAGTCAAGGCAAAAATAATCTTGACAATTGTTTTGTTTGGTGTACAATTCTCGGCAGAATAAAAAAGGATTGTAAAAGTGAACATTAAATCAATGGTTAGATATGAAATTCGTGGTAAACACTGGTTATCTACCCCTGACATTATCAAATTTGATTCGATATCATCTTTTTTTGATCTTGTGGCAAAAAAGTTTATGAGCCAAAGCGACCCTATAACTGTGGCTCGTGTTGTTGAACTTTATAATGCTGATGTGTCAGTCGCGTCTGGTGATTATCTTAAGTTGTGTGATTATACAGCAGACGAATTTGATTTTTATTTAATGGATTCTTTGATGTATAAACAGGATGTTGATAAGTATATGACCAAGAATTATGAAGGTTTTGATTGGCATTACGCAAATTTACCAAACAATACAGAAGCAGTACCTTTTGTGTTCGATTTACGAAGGGGGTGGGGACAACCTGTTTCTGTTGTTTATATGAAAGAACTGACCCAAAAAGACTGTGTGATAAATAAGCAAGGACATCAAATTTGGCCAGTTAATACAGGAAAATATCCATTTAAATTGGTTGAAATGTTAAACAAAAAAACAGAAGAGATAAATCTTGTAAGATAATATAAAAATAAAAAAGGATTATAAAAATGACAAAACAGAAAAACAATTGTTTGCCACTTAGTTTTGTGCCATTATTTTACGGTGCAGGTAGTGTTTGCGCCAATAGAAGGGTAGATTTTGCGATGAGTTTATCGGATATAAATGCACGAGATAAGAATGGAAGCACAATGGCGATGTATGCTGCCGAGTGTGGAGATAAAGCTTTAATTAAATATTGCTATGAACATGATGCAGATTTCAATATACAGAACAATAATGGATGGACAGCATTGATGTATGCTGTAGCAAATGATCAAGAATATATAGTGTCGTATTTATTAGATAATGTTAAGAATATAAATTTAAAAAAACAGTCTGTACAAGGTAGTGATGTTTTTTATTTTGCAATTTATAGTACAAACAAAATTCGTGGTATGCTTCATAGTTTTCTTTATAACAATCGTATTAATAATAATTTAGCAGCAAAGAAACAAAAAGAAGCCAATGTCATAACAAAATAAACCCCGAAAAATTCGGAGTGTTTAGTTTATCGTGATTATTATGATCGCACAAAAACATAATATCCCGGTTCGTGTTCGTGGAACATTTACCCCAAACGACATTGGAACCTTGGTTGCAGATGTAAGACAAAGATAAAGAAATTTCCTTTTTGTTAAATTTATGATATAATTCCCGTTGTTTAGGTCAAGGGAGAGAATTATGGTTGTAAATAAAAATAAAACAAAATCTAAGATACAAAAACAAAAAACAGTTGGTGTCTGGTCTGCAATCACAAATTTTTGGAAAAATTATGCGAATTTCAAAGGTACTGCCCAACGTGGCGAATGTTTTTTTGCAATTTTGTTTGTGTTCTTGGTGCATTTGATGATTGTTCAGGTAGATATGGGTTTGGTGACATGGCATTTTGTATCCGATTCTGTCGCTTTGATTTTGTGGCAGATGCTAAATTGGGTCAGAGTTATATGGATTGTTGGCACATTTATACCATGTATGGCTCTGTTAGAACGTCGTTTGCATGATGCGGGGCTTCCTGGAAATTGGGTATGGATACCTGTTTTGGTTTTATGGTTAGCGGGAACTCTGTTTACAGATCTAGCACCTTGGTATTTCCTTGCCTTTGCAACGATTATATCGTTATTACCTGGCAAGCAAAAAAATAATAAATATAGAAAATAAAATAAAACCCTGAAAAATTCAGGGTTTCATTTTTACTTAAACGATTCGGCGGCGGTTCGCGCCAATGTATCAACCATTTCATTAAACTCTTCGCCGGCGTGTCCCTTGACCCAAACCCAATGAATTTTTATTTTGGATGCTAATTCGTCCAATTCCTGCCATAATTCTTGATTTTTAACTGGTTTTTTGTCTGCGGTTTTCCAATTGTTTTTCTTCCAATTTTTTATCCAAGATTGCATACCGTTTTTAACATATTGACTGTCTGTATGAATTTCCAATTCATTGTGTTTGCGTGCGGCACGCAAAGCCCGAATCACCGCAGTCAATTCCATTTTGTTGTTCGTTGTGTCTTTTTCGCCACCAGAACGCTGTGCGGTATGTATTCCGTCTGTGGCTACAAAGCCCCATCCGCCTGGGCCTGGGTTACCTAAACAACTTCCGTCTGTCCATATTTTTAGCATTTTATTTCACCTTTCTTTGTGATATAATATCATAAAATGAAGTTTAATGCCAAACAATTACAACAGATGTCTAATGCAGTGCGTGCAAGCGCGCTGGGTGCGATTTTATCTGCACAAAGTGGGCATGTTGGAATTGTGCTGGATGCGGCTGAAATAATCACATGTATTTT
Source organism: Candidatus Enterousia sp. (assembly GCA_045634865.1). GTDB lineage: Bacteria > Pseudomonadota > Alphaproteobacteria > Rs-D84 > Rs-D84 > Enterousia. Next base: position 236,258 of record JAZRBB010000002.1, on the reverse strand, counting down.
TGCAAATTATTTGCGTCGTGGAATCGATAGATTTGTTTTATCGGCTGGGCATGGTAGCGCTTTGTTATATTCTGTGTTGAAATTATCAGGCTATGATGTTGGCGATTTACACAGTTTCAGAAAATTCAACGGTTTGCCGGGACATCCAGAATATGGAATTGATGGTGTTGATGCAACAACTGGCCCTTTGGGGCAGGGTGTTGGTAATGCGGTTGGTTTGGCGCTGTCCCAAAAAATACGCGGTATTCGTGCGAAAACATATTGTTTGTGTTCAGATGGTGATTTGATGGAGGGTGTATCGTTCGAATCGATGGCTTTGGCAGGTCGATTAAATCTGAATAATTTAATCGTTTTATGGGACGATAATAAAATCAGCATAGACGGTGTTGCGCAAACTGATATTGATGTCAATGCGCGTATGCGTGCGATGGGTTTTAATGTAATGTCTATGCGCGGTGATGATATTGCGTCAATTGAACGTGCTTTGGATCGTGCAACAAAATCTACTATGCCGGTGTTTATACAATGTAAAAATGTTTTGGGACGTGGTTCATCTGTGGCAAATACGCCAAAGGCACATGGTTTTGGTTTGTCAGAAAGTGAGATGTTGGGTCTGATTTCCAGAAACCAAGATAATGATGGATTGAAATTATGGTCGATTGTTTCAGAACGTCCAGTCGCAAAAACTAGCAAGGCTGTGTCCGTATTGGATCGCGTGCGTGTGCCAAAGACCCCAGAACGTATTGCCACACGTGAATTGTCTGGAATATATCTTGATTTGTTGATGAAACAGGGTGCAGATTTAATAACAGGGTCTGCAGATTTGGCAGATAACACACGTGTTAAAACCAGTGTGTCGAAGGTTATAAGCACAAATCATTTTGATGGAAATTATATCAATTATGGTGTTCGCGAACATGCAATGGGTGCGATAATGAACGGGCTCTGTGTCGGTGGGTTGCGACCTGTGGGTTCTACGTTTTTGGCGTTCAGCGATTATATGAAACCTGCGATTCGTTTGGCGGCTTTGTCTAAATTGCCAGCAATATATGTTTTTTCGCATGACAGTATTTGTGTTGGCGAAGATGGGCCAACGCATCAGCCAATTGAACAGTTGCCGTCATTACGTTTAATACCGAATTTAATGGTTTATCGCCCTTGTAATATGACAGAGGTTGCATATGCTTGGAATGTATCTATTGCAGATACGGAACATCCGTCTGCGATTATATTATCGCGTCAAAAATTCAGACAGATTCCAACACCAACTGATGCGGATTTGTCGCGTGGGGCTTATGTAATTTATCCTGCGAAATCTGGCCACGCAAAAACGACTATTATTGCAACAGGTAGCGAGGTTCCATTGGCTGTGGATATTGCATCGCGTTTCAGAAATGTTCAGGTTGCGTCTATGTTAAATATGGAAATATTCCGCAACCAAGATGATAAATACAAAAACCAAATCTTGCCTGGCTGTGTAATTGCTATCGAAGCGGCTGCGCCAGGAAATTGGTTCGAGATTGCAGATGCCGTGATTGGAATTGATTCTTTTGGTGCGTCTGGTGATGCGGATACTTTGTATAATGAATATGGTTTTAATCCAGATAAAATTATTAGTGAAATAAAGCAGTATATAAAATAATGTCGTCTGATAATTTCTTTACTTTGTCGTCGGGATGTCAGGTTCCTGTTGTCATAGAAACACGACGCGGTGCGCGTAATGTGACTCTGCGCCCAAAGACAACACCGCATTTGGAAATACATATATCCAAGCCTTGGCTGACATCAACTGCGTTTGTTATGAAGTTTTTAGAATCTAAACGCAAATGGATAGAAAGTATTTTTGCGCGTGCGCCACGCAAAGAACACCTGAAACCAAATGATACAATCGAATTTTTGGGACGGACGGTCAGGCTGGTACATGATTCAGGCATGCGGTCGAACAAATATATGAACGATGATAAAACAGTATTATGTATCGGTGGCGGAATTGATATGTTCGAACGGCGTGTGCGTGATTTTATAAAGTCTGAATTATTGGCAGAAATTAAAAGTATTATCAGAACAACGCCAAAACAATATTGGCCGAAAAATATTTCTTTGCGTGATACAACAACGCGTTGGGGTTCGTGTTCATCAAATGGGAATATGTCGTTTTCTTGGCGATTGGCTTTTGCACCATACGAAGTAATGCGATATGTAGTAATGCATGAATTGGCGCATAGGGAACATATGAATCATTCGCCTGAATTTTGGGCAACTGTATCAAAGTTATATGGCTTTGGTGTGGAAAGGGCGAAAAGATGGCTGAACCAAAACGGTTGCAATTTGCATACATATTTTTAATAAAAAACGCTTTTTTTAGTGTGTGTGTTATGATAAAATAAGATACATGAATAAATTGAAAAGAAGGGAAAAAATCATGAAAAAAATACTTTTTATGTTATCTGTAATTGTGTTTGGAATTAGTCCTGCTGTGTCTGCTGTTTCAGATTGGCAGTTAACAAAATATTATGCACCCTCGACAGATGGCGAAAATTATTTAAGAGACGTGTATATGACTCCAGAGGGCAAATTCGTAGATAAAATGGGTTCTGCAATAAAAGAGGCGGATCTTATAGACCCAGACTTTACTAAAAATCTTACTCCTAAATTGGAACCGTCAATACCAAATTCAACACCCTCTGCGACGCCAAGTGCAAATACTGCAGCTACAAATACTCATTGGGGTGTTAACAGAGAAACGGGTGCCATGGAAAAATTAACAAAGAAAGGAAATAGATTTTATGATCAAGCAGGTAATCAAATTAGTGCAAAAGGTGAGAATATAAAAACATATAAGTTAGAAGAATTGGATAAAGCAAATAAATATGCTGAAAAAATAGCCAAAGAGCGTATGAGCGGTGGTACAGCAGGTGGTGCATCTGGTGCCGGTGCGGCAGGTGGTGGTACTGGTGGAATCGCACAGAAGATTGGTTATGAGGGTGTGGGGAAAATAACAGCTGGACAGGCATTGCAAGTTGGTATGGGTTTGATGCTTGAGAAAGAGGGTTTAGACGATGTAAAAAATACTTTCCTTGAAGAGGGTGAAGTTGGTGCGTCTGGTGTATTTAAAGGTGCTGTGGGGGGCGCAAAGGCTGCGGGGGGTATAGCAATGGCGTTGAATGCGATTCCTATGGCCGGCCAAGTTGGATATGGTGTTGCAATTGGTGTTGGTGCGGCGATTGGTGGTGGTTTAATGCTGACCCGTGTTGCTTCTCAGTCTGATTGTGTAAAAAGCGATGTTTACCCGCAGTGGACACATTGTTGTAATGTTACGGATGGAAATGCTGCTTTGATGGGGCCTTATACGGAAAATCTGGCTATTGGTCGCGCTATACACAGTAATAAATTTGGTTATATCAATTATTGTGTACAAAAAGGGCCTATGGGTGGGGTATATAAGACGGATCAAGGATGGAAAGGCAAAGGAATGGATGATGATTGGTCTGATCCAGAACTTCGCTGGTGCAAGGAAGGAGGTGTCAAGTATAATTTTCCTGCAAAGGGTGCTCATTATGAACCTGTTGCATTTTGGGAAACGGAAAACGGACATACTGTACCATGTTGGAAATGGAGATGTATAGATCCTGGTATGAAATGGGAAAATAATGATTGTGTTCCTGATCCTAATGCCAAGAAGACGACACCGAAAAATGAACAACCAGATAACGAACAGCCGGGTGCAAAGAAAACTTGTAATGATTTATATGCTGGACATCCTAAACGTTTAGCGTGTTGTAAAGCAGGTAAAAACACAAAATGGACTGGTGATATAGATAATGGTAGTTGTTATTGTGTTGTTCCTGAAACACAGTTGCCTGATGATACTAAGACTTGGAATGCTGCAAGATGTGTTGAAAAGTCTGATGTTGTTGCTGGGTGTAAATATACGATTGCTTGTTCCAAAGGAATCAGTATGGAAATCAATTTGAGCAAGGAAGATCTAAATGGGCTTACTTGTGCAGACTTTAATAAAAAATTTGCAGGTAATGCAGATATGGCAAAGAAATTGGCAGATAAGAATTGTTCAAATGACATCCAAGATGATGACGCAGACAAACTGCCAAAACAAGAAGATGCCGAAGAACAACGCAGAAAAGTAGAGCGATTAACCAAGGCAAAGTCAAATCTTGATGCGTTTTTCAGCAAAGTGAATTCTGATAAAAGTGTTTGGAAAAATGCAGATGGTTCATTCAATGGTGTGCGCTTGGCATCTGATTTGACTGCGGGTGTAGTATTGGGCACGGTTGGTGGTGTTGTATCTGGTGTGTTAATCAAGAAAAGCCAAGTTGAAAAAGGATTTGATGCTTTGAATTGCACCATTAATGGGCAGAAAGTTGCTGATTGGGGTGATGAATTCAGTGTCGGTCTGCGCAGATAATGCTAGTACCATACAAACAGCCTCTTTCGAGGCTGTTTTTTGAGGCATAGATGTTTGTTGAACTGAATATGTTAAATCAAAAAAATTTGTATTTGATTATTTTTATGCTACAATGCGCACCATAGTGATATTTATAAAGAGGTAGTATCATGAAGAAGTTTATTTCTATTTTGTCTGTGATGGTTATATTTGGTGGCGTTGTCGCCCAGGATTCCAATGCAGAAACTGTGCAATCTGGTTTGACATCAAATGATGATGATGTTTGTCCATGGATTAAATACAAAAAAGTTGAATTAAAACCTACTTGTAAAAAAGTAGACCAGGATTGTGAGCAAGATGGAAATGGTGCAGGGCAAGACGGTGTTTGCAAAAAATTTAATAGTGGTGAATTGCGTTGCGTTGCTAGAAAGTGTCCTGATGGTCAAGTAATGCCATTGGTGTTTGAAACCAAATATGATGTTTCTAAAACCCAAAATGCGCGTATTTTAGGCTATTGTTATTCAGAAGCAGAAGCAATGAAAAAATGTGAAAAGAATTGTGCTGGTGACGGAATTTGTAAACCAAAGATTGTAGATTATATTGAGGCTAACAAAATGCTAAAACCAACCAGTGTTGTCAAAATGAGTGGTGGTAAAGCTTTTGTCGGATGTTTTTGTGAAACGTGTAATGTTCCCCAGGGGACAGTGTGTGAAAATGGCGATTGTGAATTTGTAGGCGATATCACAGTTAGGTGTGATAACGGAAAGACCGGCTCTTTCAGGGTAGATAATCTTAAAATTGATAAAAATGACGATGCAGAAAAAATAGCCAGAAAAATAGAGCTTAAATATAAAGATAAAATTGACAGTATATGTAAAGGGACTTCGATAGCATCTGTCAATTTTAGTGATGTTTCTGTGGAAACACCTGATACATCAAGTGCTCGTGTTGTGGCTGATACAGATAAAAATGCAAATACTGATTCTAAAAAAATTAGCGCGGCACATGCAAGATTGAAAGAGTTTTTCAGCAAAGTGGATTCTGATAAAAGTGTTTGGAAAAATGCAGATGGCTCTTTCAATGGTGTTCGCTTGGCATCTGACTTGACCGCGGGTGTAGTATTAGGAACTGTCGGTGGTGTTGTGTCTGGTGTTCTTATCAAGAAAAGTCAGGTTGAAAAAGGGTTTGACGCATTGAATTGCACGGTTGGTGGACAAAAGATTGCTGATTGGGGCGATGAATTTACTGTCGGTATGCGCAGATAATTATGTCCCCTCAAAAAAAGGGGACTTTTTATTTTTCAGTGATATAGCAATTCTCACTTTTGGGGGAGTATCGACGTAGCTGGGGAAGGAGGTGTTTCAAGAATGAGAGTAAGTTCCCCGCCTTGGGCGGGGTGGATTGATGAGAGCATAGCGAACATCAAGACGGGGAGGGGTGGATAAAGTTTTGTTCCACCCGTTCGTTATTACGAATACACCAGAATACCCGCCCCGGCACTTCGTGCCACCCCGCCATGGGTGGGGAACTTATTCTAAGTTGTATCAAAATTTGTTGCAAAATAGAAAAGAACTGGTATAATTAGGACATGATGAATAACAAATTTGTATCTTTTTCATCTTTTTTACATCACGCCGCGTGTGGCGTGCGTCTCTAGCATTTTTATATTTGTTATGATATAATTGTCGTTATAAAAACGATATAGATTTACTGATTTAACCAAGGGGCGGAAAAAATGGATTTGAAACCAACAAAACCTTTGACTGGATTTATAGAATTGTTGCCTGCGCAACAGCGTTGTTTTGATTATTGTGCGCAACGTATGCAGAATGTGTTGAAAAACGCAGGTTTCAATCGTCTTGATTTGCCGGCAATTGAACGGGCAGAGGTATTAAGTGATAAAGAAAACTGGGATGAAATAGAAACTCAAATGTTCTTGTTCCAAAAAGGTGATACAAAAATGGGCTTGCGCTATGACGGAACTGTCGGTTTAGCACGTTATATCGCTGGGCATTTGAATAATTTGACTTTTCCTTTTCGTGCATATCAATTTGCGAGAAATTATCGCGGAGAACGTCCACAACGTGGTCGCTATCGTGAATTTTGGCAGATGGACATTGACATTATGGGAATTGATAATTTGTCATTGAATTACGAAGTGGAAATTATTGCGACTTTGGCACAAGTATATAAATCTGTACAAGAATTTATTGGTCCGGTGACAATTAAAATTGGGAATCGTAAGTTTTGGAATGCAATGTTTGAATATCTGGAATTAGATGACAAGCAAAGTCGCGAAACCTTCATTTTGATTGATAAACGCGATAAAATTGCAGATTTTAAGGATGCTTTGATTGAAATAATTGGTGAACAGAAAGCAGATGTTATAGAAGATGTATTTGTATCTGGTTATAAATCATTTGCGTCTAAATCTGAAAAGTTGGCAGAATCAATCGCAGAGCTGGATAATTTAATAGAAATGTTAAAAACAATGGGTGTTAATAATGCTGTTGTTGATGTTTCAATAATGCGTGGACATTCTTATTATACTGGCATAGTGTTTGAATTTTTCTTGGATAACTTTCCAGAAATACCAGCAGTTGGGGGTGGTGGTCGATATGAAAATTTGGTGTCCAAATTTTCCAAGACAAAAATTGTCGGCATAGGTGGTTCTGTTGGTATTTCAAGAATGTTGGTTGCATTATTAGAAGATAATAAAATCGATTTATCAAAATTTGCAAACATTGTTGATGTGGCTGTGTTGGTTATGGGACAGCAAAATGTTTCGTATGCTATGGAATTGGTTGCAAAATTGCGCGCAGATGGCATTGTTGCTGTGCCGTATTTGGATACTGACAAGAAATTCAAGAATCAAATTGAATATGCTGATAAAATCGGTGCAAAGTACAGCATTATCATTGGCGATGATGAGGTTGCAAATAAAGTTGTCGCGCTGAAAAATATGGAGTCTGGTGTTCAAGAATCTGTCGCGTTTGATGACATTGTCCAAAAAGTAAAGGTGAAATAATATGATTATTGAACAAAAGTTGTTGGATATTATTGCGCGCGCCAAAGATATTGAAACCAAAATGAATTCTGGCGAAATATCTGGCGATGAATTGACGCGTTTATCCAAAGAGTATTCACAATTATCAGAAGTTTTGCCGTTGATAAACAAATACTTGCAAACCCAGCAGGGCATCAAAGACGCAAATGAAATGCTGGCAGACCCTGAATTAAAAGGCATAGCCGAAGAACAATTAAATGAACTGAAGCATACTTTGCCAGACTTGGAACGTGATTTACAGATTGCTCTTTTACCACGCGACAGCGCAGACGATAACAGCGCCATTGTGGAAATTCGTGCCGGTGTTGGTGGAGAAGAGTCGGCTTTGTTTGCTGGTGATTTGTTCAGACAATATCAATCTTATGCATTACGTCATGGATGGCAGATAGAGATTATCGAAGAAAATGCAACCTCACTTCGTGGGTATAAAGAAATTATTTTCAAGGTTGATGGACATGGTGCGTATGCCAGATTGAAATTCGAATCTGGGATTCATCGTGTGCAACGTGTTCCTGAAACAGAGGCAGCAGGGCGTATTCATACATCTGCAGCATCTGTTGCGGTTATGCCCGAAGCGCAAGATGTTGATGTTGTAATTGATGAAAAAGATATTCGTATTGATATTTTCCGCGCGTCTGGGGCAGGTGGTCAGCACGTCAATAAAACAGATTCTGCAATACGTATAACGCACTTTCCGACCGGTATTGTCGTGACATGTCAAAACGAACGTTCGCAATTACAGAACAAGGCAACCGCTATGGCGGTATTGCGTTCGCGTTTGTACGAAAAGCAACGTAATGAGCAAATAAATGCTTCTAATGCATCGCGTCGTAGTATGGTTGGCTCTGGCGACAGAAGTGAAAAAATCCGAACTTATAATTTCCCTGAACAGCGTGTCACAGACCACCGTATTAAATTGACGCTGTACAAATTGGACGACATTTTGGCGGGTGGCGAAGGTCTGGATGAAATGATAGATGCATTGATTAGTGCTGATCAATTGGAAAGATTGGCGGCTTTGGATTGAATTTTTTATTGTCTGGTTTAATATTTGTGGTAAAATGTTAAAACATGAGAATAAAAAGACAAATCGATATAGATAAACCAATCGTTATGGTTGGCTTGATGGGTGCAGGCAAGACCAGTATAGGTCGTGCTTTGGCGCGTTATTTAGGTATTCCATTTGTTGATTCTGATAAAGAAATTGAAAAGGCCGCAGGTTGTAGCGTGGTTGATATTTTTTCTTTGTATGGCGAAAAAGAGTTCAGACGTGTAGAAGAAAAAGTTATCGAAAGATTGCTTGAAACACCACCGTTGGTAAAGGTTATCTCTACGGGTGAGGGGGCGTTTATAACCGATACAGTGCGTAAAATGGTTTTGGACAACACGTTAACAATTTGGTTAAAAGCTGACCTAGAACTCCTTGTAAAAAGGACAAATTTTCGTCATACCCGTCCACAGTTATTAAACACAGACAGTCGTCAAATTTTGGCTCAGTTGATAAAAGAACGTTATGATATTTATGCTTTGGCAGACATGATGGTTGAAACCAAAGACGAGAATATTCACAAAACACTGAACAAGGTGTTGTGTGCAATAGAAAACCACGTAAAGAAACAAGGAGAAAACAAAAATGAAAATAGTTAAAGAATTCAAGGTATTTATTAACAAGGGCAGTGCGATTGATATGGCTGTCGGTATCATCGTTGGGTCTGTGATGACCAGTGTTGTTAATTCTTTGGTCAAAGATGTTATTATGCCACCTGTGGGGCTTTTGGTGGGTAATGTTGATTTTTCACAATGGTTTTATGTGCTTGGTGGTGGTGAAGCAGGGGCGCATTACACAACGATTGCTGCTGCTCAGGCTGCGGGTGCAACTACATTGAACATTGGGACGTTTCTGAATACTGTTATCAGTTTTATTATAACAATGGTTGCGATATTTATTTTTGTAAAGGTTGTGAATTCTGCGCGCAGCAAAGCGCCTGTGACAACACGTGCGTGTCCGTATTGCCAGCAATCAATCAGTAAGTTAGCAAAGAAATGTCCGTTTTGTTGTTCTGCGGTAAAACCTGAAAAAATAGGGCCAGCAGAAGAGACTGATTTGGCCAAAGGATTGAAAAATCTGAAAAGCAAAGTTCTAAATGTGACCAAGGTTGCAAAGAAAGTCGCAAATAAAATATAATAATTAATGTGTTGTAATTGAAAAAAACACCGTCCTTTTTCGGGCGGTGTTTTTTTATGGAGTGGTGTGTTGATAGATGAATATATAAAAGGCGCATAATGTATATTATGTATAGTTTAGTCGTCTGGGGGGACTCCTAAACTATACATAATATAACAACAATCATATGCTGTTGCATACACAACTATACATAATATAACACATTGATATATAATGTATATGCTGGTGCACATAAACAAACTTTGTTGGCACATATTATGGGTTTATTTTCAGCCAGATATCAGCCAGATAAATGTTTTCAATCATATATCTATATGTTTATCTCGTTCAGATTTTGTGGTGGTTTGGTGTGTTGAATTTTTCAGCCTGCTGATTGTATTTAACTGTATAATCATAGGTTCAGGTCGCTGAAAATTGATTGCGTTTTTGGGCTTATAATGTTTCCAATCGTATGTTTATATGTTTACATCGCAGAGAATCGATTAAGAATGTGGTTTATATATTCAATCATTATTTTTTTTTGCGGATTTGTGCGGGCTGGGGCGATTTGTGTTTCATATCAAATTTTGCATAAATACTAAAGAGTGGCGGTTTTCTGGGTGTTTGTGGCTGTATAAAGTTTTGTTAAATTGGAAATCTGAAAAGTTTTTCTGAAAATTGATTTTTTATAATTTTTTTGTTTTTTATTATGTTTTCGTTTTTGTGCCATAAATTATGTTGTGCGGGGCATTTAATAATAAAACAGGCATTTTTACATAAAATATCAAAAAATGGTCAAAATGGCTGAAAATTGGGGTTTTGTGCCCTATTTTGTCCCCAAAATCGCAAAAAAAGCCTAGATTTCTGCAGGTTTGCGACGCTTTTTTGACGCTTTGTCCCCTATTTTTCGTTAAATAAATCGCTTGTTGACATATTTATCGGATTTTTTCTATCAAAGTTTTTTTTGAGTTCCCCTCCCTCCCCGGCTTTGCCGGTACTCCCTCCAAAGGGAGAATTGGTTCTCGAACTATTACTTGCTTTTTGGGGTGAAAAAATGTATAATTTATGCGTGTAAAAAGGAGAGAGTTTATGAAACGTAATGCAAAAAAACAAGTTCGTAATGAGAACAATGATTGTTCTTGGTTTGATACTGAAAATGCAAGGCTGATTATACTATGCGCCCTATTCGGCTTTGTCGGTGCCCATAAGTTTGCCCAAGGGAAAAATGGTCAGGGTTGGCTGTTTATTATATTGGATTTGACGATTGTCGGAATTATTGTGTCCGCAGTATGGGCGTTTATTGATTTGCTGTTTTTGACGATCAAGAAAGATAACAAGCCAGGCAATATGATTCTGGGTTCTGTGTTTTTGCTGTTTGGAATGATTTTGCCATTGACTTTCGGTTGTTATGGGCCTGCCCCAACTGTGATAGAAATTGGTAAGGTTTCGGGCAAAGCCAACTTAAAGTCAGATAAAAATGCACAGGCAACCTTTTATATCGAAGAAGGCAAAGACATAGAAAGTATCAAAATGGAATAAATGATACAATTTGTGGATATTGGTTATTTTATCGCTGGTACATAACGTATCGGCGATTTTTTTGTGAATAATCCCCTGCGGTTTTGTGTAAAATTACTTGATTTTTCAAGCAATTCAATATAAAATCGCTCAGTTAAACCTGAATATAAACCAAAAAGGAAAAATTATGTCTGACGAAATGCAAAAAATAAAAGAACGTGAAGCCAAATGGCAAAAACGTTGGCGTGATGAACGTGCGTTTATACCAAAAGATGATGGTTCTAAAAAACGTTTTTACAGTTTGACAGAGTTTCCTTTTTTATCGGGTGCAGGTTTACACGCTGGACATATGTTGGTTTATACAGGTATGGATGTTATGTCCCGTTTCCGTCGTCGTTTGGGGTATGATGTGTTGTGGCCTATGGGATTTGATGCCATGGGAATTACGGCGGAATATTACGCCACAAAAATTGGACGTCATCCTGCAGAAATTGCTGAAGATCTGAAAAAGTCGTATTCAAATGTTATTGACCAGGCTGGTTGGTCTGTTGACCCAGAAACGCGTGTCGCGACTTCTGATCCAGAATATATTAAATGGACCCAATGGATGTTTATACAATTTTTCAAGAATGGCTTGGCGTATAAATCCGAATTACCAATGAATTGGTGCCCGAATTGCAAAACTACTTTGACCAATGAAGAATTAGAAGATGGTAAATGTGATCGTTGTCATGGCTTGGTTGAAAAGAAATTGAAATTGCAGTGGAATTTGCGTCTTGGTGATTATGCGGAAAAATTATTAGATGGTCTGAAAGATGTTGATTTTGATGAACGCATCAAGAAAGACGAAATCAATATGATTGGTAAGTCAACTGGGGCAGAGGTTGATTTCAAGGTTGGCGATGATATCATGACGGTTTATACAACGCGTGTTGATACTATATTTGGTGTGACATTCTGTGTGTTGGCGCCTGAACATAAATTGGTTCGTAAATGGTTGGATGAAGGTCGCATAACAAATAAAGATGAAGTTGAAAAGTATATCAAAGAATCTGCGGCGAAATCTGAAATCGAAAGAACTGATGCAACCAAGGAAAAAACAGGCGTCGAATTAAAGGGTATCAAAGCAATCAATCCATATAACAGTGTTGAAACCCCAGTATTTATATCTGATTATGTGTTGGCAGACTATGGCTTTGGTGCGATTATGGCGGTGCCTGCACACGATTCGCGCGATTGGGATTTTGCAAAAAAGTTTGGGTTAAAGATTATTCCTGTATTGGCTGGCGGTAAACCAGACGAGGTATGGGAAGGTGATGGCGAACATATCAATTCCGATTTCTTAAACGGTATGGGCAAACAGGAAGCGATAGATGCTGCTATTAAATATGGAACCGAACATGGTTTTGCACGTGGGGCAACAAAGTATAAATTGAAAGATTGGGGATTTTCACGTCAAATGTATTGGGGTGAACCAATTCCATTGGTTTATTGTGAAAAATGTGGGTGGCAACCTGTACCAGAATCACAGCTTCCGCTGATGCAACCATATATGATGGATTATCGTCCAACTGATGACGGGGAAAGCCCATTAGCACGTGCGACAGATTGGGTAAATACAACCTGCCCCAAATGTGGTGGACCTGCAAAGCGTGAAACGGATACTATGCCTGGGTGGGCCGGATCATCTTGGTATTATTTAAGATATCTTGATCCAAAAAATGACAAAGAATTTTGTTCGCGCGAACAAATGGAAAAATGGATGCCAGTCAATCATTATAATGGCGGACACGAACATAACACGCGTCATTTGATTTATTCAAGATTCTGGCACCATGCATTATATGACTTGGGTTTGGTAAATACCCCAGAGCCGTATGCAAAACGTACTGCGCAAGGTTTGGTGATGGGCAGTGATGGCTATAAAATGTCAAAATCGCGTAACAATGGGTTTATGACTGCTGAATTATTGGACAGGGTCGGTGCAGATTCTGCACGTGTGACTATTTTATCTTTGGGCCCGTGGAAAAACAATACTGTTTGGACCGAAGGGGCACTAGCTGGTGTTCAGAGGTTCTTGAAACGAATCGAGGCTTTTTCTGACAATTTAACAGATGACGAATTAACACCAGAACAAGATAGATTAGTAAATCAATTGATTGCGGATGTCACAAATCGTATTGAAAATATGGGCTTTAATACCTCTATTTCTGCGATGATGGAATTTATAAACGAATTTCCAGGCGGTAAAATGCCACGCAAGGCTTATGAAATACTGATTCAGTTGTTGAATCCTTTTGCACCACATTTGACCGAAGAAATGTGGGAAAAGTTGGGACACAAAGATATATTGGTCTTTGAGCCATGGCCAACATACGATGAATCAAAGTTGGTTGCCAGTGATATGACGATTGTTGTTTCTGTAAATGGTAAACGTGCAAATGATTTTGTTGTACCGGTTGGTATATCTGAATCTGATTTGATAGAAGCAGCCAAAAAGGCGGCAGAACGTCAATTGGCTGGTGCAACAATTATCAAAACAATTGTTGTTCCAAATAAATTGGTCAATTTTGTAATTAAAAAGTAGTGATTACGCCCTGATTTCAGGGCGTTTTTTTGCATATTATAAAAAAACACAATATAAGTCTTGACATTTTTAATATTTTGGCTATATTATACGCAACCAAAAAATCAAGGGGTTAAAATTATGAATAAACAAAACGATTTTATAATGTATCACAGAAAACCATATTCTTTGGAAGACAAGGTGTTTATTGCTGTGGTTGACAAAGTTATTGCGTCATACAACCCAAAGAATTATTTGAATATTAATATTTTCTTTGACGCTTTTAATGAAATTGTTGCAAAAAATCCACAAGATGAAAGTTTGCAATCAACTTGTAAAGAATTGATAAAAACATTTAGTGTTCTGAAAAATGCAACAGAATATGTGAAAAAAACCGATAAAGAAAAAGTTGATTTTGTTCATACAATATACGGTAAGCGTGTTATGGATTTGTTGTGTTTGTTGTCGGACGACAAAGAATACATAATGTTCAAAGCTTTGTGGTCTTGGTTGCCAGAAGAAATGGGTAACAGATTGTTACAGAAATTGGCTTATAATCCAAAAGCAACATTGTATGATGTGTCCGGTGCTTTGGGGGCAGGATTACCAATAGATTCGAATACAATTGGTTTGATAAAAATCATAGCAACCCGAGATTACAAAAAAGCAAACAAAAATGCTGACGAAATAAAACATGGTTTAAGTTGGGTTATGGAAAGTGTTGAAAAGTCTGATTGGTATCGTGCAAAATCAAATGCTAACTTGATAAATAAATTACTTGGTATCTGTGTAGAAAAGGCACCTAAGCGTGAGGATGATCACTGGACCTCGCAAAGAGAACGTGCCAGCAGAGCCACAAATCATATAGTAGAGATGATTAAAAGAGAACAAGCCAAAAGTTTATAATCCCTATATAAAAAATCCCCCGCATTTTGCGGGGTGTTTTTTATGATATTTTTTCAATTCTGCGGATACGTTTTTCACAGTTGTCAAATGGACTTTCCAAAAAAGACTGTGCGCATAAAAACGCAATTTCAATGTCTATATCGTCCGCAGCCAAAGTTAAAACGTTTATGTCGTCATGAAAACGATCGTCGCGTGCCTGTTCTGGTCTTTCACAACGTGATGCACGAATATGACGGTACCGATTCGCAGCAATTTCCATGCCAGCCCCTGTTCCGCAAATTAAAATACCGCGTGATTGTGAATCATCCAGCATTTCATCTGCCAATTTTTTTGCAATATCAGGAAAATCGACAGGCGTATTCAAATCATTTGTCCCTAAATCGACAACATGATAACCGTCCGCCATCAACATTTCATACAGATATAATTTCAGCCCTACCCCACGATGGTCTGCGGCCAAATAAACGGTTGTGATATCTTGGTTGCTCATTTTGTATCTTCCTTTCGTTTAGATAATTTGCATTCCAGACCAGTATTGCATGTTATATTCAGAGTTTTATAAGAAAGTGTTCCTGACATTTCTGCATTAGCGAAAACGTTCGCAACATTTATTACTGCGTCGCCATCTAAGGTTCCATGCAAAAACAAAGTTTGCGCCTTGATATTGCCATGAACAATACCACCACGTCCAATTACAAGTGTTTCAGCGACAATATTTCCCTTAACTGTGCCATGAATCTGAACGGTATGATCGGTATTTATGTCACCTTTCAGATTGCAACCTGCCCCAATAATTGTTGGGGATTTTTTTTCGTCTGCGTTTGTAAATGCCAACATGTTTTCCTTCCTTAGTCTTTTTCTTTTACAAAGTTAATTGGGTTAAATGGGTTTCCTTTGTATCTTATTTCATAATGCAAGTGTGGACCAGTAGAACGACCAGACGAGCCACCTAAACCGATAACTGTCCCAGGTCTGACACCATCACCACGCGAAACCATTGTTTTAGACAAATGCGCATACAATGTTGTAAAGCCAAGCCCATGATCAATTTCAACGGTTGTACCATAGCCATGCCTTTCGCCTGCCGATATTACGCGACCAGGTGCCACAGCATATAATTCTGTTCCGATTTTACCAGAAAAATCGATGCCTTTGTGTTGTTTTTTCTCGCCCGTAAATGGATCGGCGCGTGTTCCATATGGTGAAGTTATAACCTTCTTTTCGACCGGTGCACCCAATGGCAACATTTCGGTTAATCTATTTAGGCCATGCCATTGTTCCAAATCTTTGGCTATTTTTTTGTATTTTATGTTGGCATTTTTCTTTATTTCAATTGGTTTATATGCGCCACCAACAAAAGGACTGGAATAATCGTTGGCTTTTTCAATCATTTTTGTTTCGTTCAGGCCAAGTTTGGTGATACTGGTATTTATGCGTTTTAATTGATTTCTTAACTCTTTGATATTATCAGATGTCATTTTTGATACAGTATCAATGATTTGTTGATCTGCTTCAGAAATCTCATTAAAAGATTCTGTTATTTCCTGATTTCTCTGTTTTATAGAATCATTTTCATTACGAACCAATTCAAATTCCAAAGATATTTCGGCTATTTTCTCAAATTCAGGTGTATAGTGTTCATCTTCCATCATTTCAGAAATTCGGGTATGCAAGAAATCTAGTTCACCAGCAATTTTTGATTTTGTGTTTAATAAATTGTCTTTTTCTGAATCAGATAGTTTTTCTTTGTCTGCTTTCAGTATTTTATCATCTGTCGCAGTCAAACTGCGTGTCAATTCGTTGTATTTTTTTAGATATACCTTCAAATCAGACATTTGACGATAATGTTGATTGCGCGCCTGTTCCAGTTGTTGTGTGCGTTTTTGCAATAATGGTCTGTGATAAACATAAACATAAGTTGCCCATGCTGCCCATATAGACATAGTGACAATTACGCAGAACTTGGCAAAACGCCAAAAACTGCTTTGCTGATATGTGTGAACACTGCCGTCTGGGGTATCCATAACTGTGCAGTCGCGTGGCGGAAATAATGCAGAAATACCGCGCCATATCGCACGAAAAGGCGCTGTCAACAGTTCCCACAAAGACGAAAAATATCTTGCTATGAAACTTATCATTGTGCACTAATGTTAGCCAATAACATATCAATAGTCAAGCCTGAGCGTAAAATTGATTCATTATTCATATTTGTCCCAGAATATATCGTGGAACCCGTTTTTACGCCCTGCTTTGCACGAATTAATACGCGTTCGGCGGTATTTTTATTACTGAATAATGGAAAAATCTGAATATCCCCAAAGTTTTTGCTTTTTAATGCAGATATTATGTTATCAGTTGTTTTGGCATCAGATATAATACAAAAGTGTCCAGACGGTTTGACGCGTGCAGCGCTGTGCTTCACCCATTTAACAATATCAATTCCATGGTGCGCATGATGATTTGCAGGTGTTCCATTAAAATAAGGTGGGTTTGTTATAACTAAATCAAAAGTTTCGGTTGTAGACCAATCTAAAATGTTTGTGTTTATCAGATTTATTTGTCTGTTATTCAGTTCTGCATTTTCTTTGCATGCATTCAGCATTTCTTGTGAAATATCGATTCCTGTATAATTCGCATTTGGGTTATGTGTCATTAGACACAAAGACACCCCGCCGGTGCCAATACCAACATCTAAAACAGTTTTTGCCGTATTTGGTGCATATGCTGCCAACCAGACGGCATCAGAAGTCGGATTATATATACCGCGTTTCATAATAACGCGACCGTTTAATAATGTAAAATTTCCTTGTTTTTCTGACATACCTATATAATAATTCAGGAAAGACAAAAGGCAAGTAAATGTTGAACGATATTCTTATAGCTACGACAGCAGTCAGTTCTTTTAATAATGCGGCATTGCTGAATCCGTTGTTTTTTTCTGCGGGTTTATTGGCTTTGCCTTTGTTCTTTGTGGTCTATTTATATGGACGTGATTTTGTGTCGCGTTTTGGTTGGAATAATCAGAATGTGGAATCACAAACTGGGTTCTGGTCATCAGTATTTTTGATGTTTTGGTTGCTGTTATTTGGTGGGAATTATGCGGTAATACGTGACAGTATGTCGTGTCTGTCTTTGGGTTTGGCTGTAATTTTATTTTTACTTATGATTGTTGTTTCAAATGGTATGGTTCGATTAAAGTATATGGAAAAATTGCGTGTCAGCAAATTAAAATGGGTGTTGTTTTTTGCTATATTGCTTGGTGCTGTGTTTTCAGGAATGATGACTTGGTGGGGAATATTGTTGCAAGTCAGCGCGATTTTATGTGGGGCAATTGTTGGTTGTCGGTCAAAGACTAATCGGTCTTGGGTTTCTATGACAACATTGATTTTTGCTGTGATGACAACCTTAATTTTAATGCAGCCTGAATATTTCAGATTTGGGCAGTTGGGAAATTTGACATTGATTCACTTGGTAGGCGTTATGATTGTTGGATTTTTTGCAGTGACTACCTTGGTAACAAAATACACTAATGCGCGCGCCAGGATTCGTCAAAGCGCATTTATCAAATTAAAGTGGTTGTTCAGGATTCTTGCCTTGCTGGCTTTGATTTTATTTATTGCTACAGAATCAGTACCTGTATTTATCGGATTGTTGATTTGTGTTTGGTTGTTGGAAGCATTGTCTGTATATCACAGCGCAAAATTGTCAGATGTTGTGTCTAGGCAATCGTGGGCGATGCTGATGATTTGTTTTGGGGTAATAATTATATGTCCTGTAATCAGTGCACTTGGGATTGTATATTTGACATTTGTTTCTAAACAAATCAGCGTCAAAGATTTTTTGCGTTTGTTATAATTTGTTATATTTATTGAATATATTTTTATGCGTTTTTCCCATATAATATGATGTAAATAATAATAAAAAATGGATGAAAGATGGCTAGTGTTATAGACCCCAGCGCGATTATTAAACCAGGCGCAATCATTGGTAAAGACTGCAAAATCGGACCTTTTTGCATTGTTGGTTCAAATGTTGTTTTGGGTGATCGTGTTGAATTGGTTTCCAATGTTGTAATTGACGGGAAAACATCAATTGGTGATGATTCTATTGTTTATCCATTCGCGGTTCTCGGCGTGATGAGTCAGGACCTGAAATGGCAAGATGAAACCACAATGACAGGTTTGCGTATCGGAAAAAGATGCAAAATTCGTGAATATGTGACAATTCATTCTGGAACACCTGCATCAGACGGGACAGAAATTGGCGACGATTGTCAGATTATGGTTAACGCACATGTCGGTCATGATTGCAAGATTGGTAATGGTGTTGTTATGTCTAATTTGGTTCAGGTTGCCGGCCATGTAGAAATCGAAGATTATGCTATATTGTCTGGCGGTGTGATGGTACTGCAATTTGTTCGAATCGGCCGTAATGCTTTTATTAGCGGGATGAGTGGCGTCGGTGATGATGTTTTGCCTTATGCTATTTACGAAGGGGCCAACGGTGCACGTGCAACATATCGAACAATAAATCGTGTTGGTTTAATGCGTCATGGCTTTACAAACGAAGATATGCATGCAATTCATAATGTGTATTGTTCTGTGTTTGGGTGTTGTGATTCAGATACCAGTACTGTATCAGACAAGCTGAACAAAATTCGCAAAGAAGTAAAAAATAACAAATACGCAATGGACGCGATTGATTTTATCGAAAATCGTTCTAAACGCGGTATAAGAACAGCAAATGACAAACACTAAATCTGCCCCGAAAAAGATTTTTATTATCGCAGGAGAGGTTTCAGGCGATGTCCTGGGCGCTAAAATTATGCGTGAGATGCCCGATGTTAAATTTGTTGGCATTGGTGGTCAACATATGCAACAAATGGGACTGCAATCTTTATTTCCGATGTCTGATTTATCTGTTTTGGGTGTATTTGAGGTATTGGCGCATGCCAAGACTTTGACAAGTCGTATCAAAGAAACAGTAAATGCCATATTACAAGAAAAACCAGATGTTGTTTTAACCATAGATTCGCCAGGATTTGCAAAATCTGTTGTGAAACAGGTCAGAAAGCAAAACAATTCTGAATCTATGCGGTTTTATCATGTTGTTGCGCCCCAGGTTTGGGCGTGGGGAAAATGGCGGGCAAAAAAATACGCTAAAATTTTTGATAAATTATATGCTTTTTTTGATTTCGAGGTGCCCTATTTTACCAAATATGGATTGAATACAGTCGCTGTTGGACATCCAATTGCAGATGGATTGGATAAGTTTGTAGCAACCGAATCGAAAGACAAAATAATCACTTTGGTTCCGGGCAGTCGTATGAACGAAGTAAAAAAATTGTTGCCGGTGTTTCACAAGACTGTCGATATGTTGTTTGATTGTGGTTATCGCGATTATAAATATGTTATTCCGACTGTGGAAACAACAGACGCCTATATAAAGAAAGATATTAAAAATTGGAAAATCAAACCGACAATAATACCCGCAAGTCAACGCTATGATTTATATGCAAATACATATATTGCGATAGTGGCCAGCGGAACGGTTTCTGCAGAGTTGGCAATAATGCATATACCTGCAATCGTTGTTTATAAAATGAATCCTTTGACAATAATGTTGGGGCATATATTATTGAAAATTAAATGGGTGTCTTTGGTAAATATATTGATGAACAAGATGATATATCCTGAATTACTGGGACGCAATGCCACATCGTATAATATAATAAATTGCTTGCAACAATTGACTTTGCCATTGGCCAGAAAACAAATGATTGCAGAATTGAAAAGTGCAGACACAAAATGGAAACATGGAAATCAAAATCCTGCCAGCATAATTGCATCTGATATTTCAGCAGAATAAATTTCATTATAATATTTTTTATTTATTGATTGTGCAATTTTTGATCTTTTGTTGCGTTGATGACCTTCTTCGTGTCGTTTTTGTTGTATGCACAAAAAATCTTTTGTGAGTTGTCGTCGGTGGTTGTTATTTGCATTCTGGGACAGATTTGCCTTCTGGATGACATAACGGTTTGTTGACACCATACATCATAAGTGTATTGTTTACCTCCTGTTGTGCTGGTGGCGTCTTTAACTGCGTCATCTGTGCAGAGGTCGCCGTCAGAAATTGTGTAGTTATCAACCGCATCATTTGGTACAGGTAGCAATGGCATACATGTTTCTGTTTGGCCGTTTTTGCTGCGATAATTTCCATTTTCCCAACATGAACACATACCCCATGACTGGGTATCTATCTTGGAAGCATACCCCTTCGGACACATGTTTTCATCTTTTTTGAAATTGTACCAATACCCCAAAGTGTTGTTGTTGCCTGCGACAAAAATAAAACTACCACTATTTATCTGACAAAAGTTGCTCTGTGTATAACCATAAGATGTTGCAAGGTGTGCCTCTACAAAGAAACCATGAATCTGTTCACACTGGGCAGACAAACTTGCCATAATTTGTGTATAAACCTCACTCGCAACGCCTGATGAACGTAGATGTCTGTCATAGTCGATATGGTCTTCTATGTACCTGTAATCACCATCAGCATGTTTATCAAAGCCACCAAATGTATGTTCCAGTACTTCTTTGGAATTGCAACCTGCGGTATTATTTAATTCTTGGGCACAGGGCGATAAAATTTTACCGCTGTCATCGTAATTGTATAAAGTGAACCAATCCAGTGCTTTGCCAGCTTTGATTACATCGTTTTGCAATGAATAAAAGTTTTCGTATCCAGCACCGCCAAAACTATCAAAACAATTTTGGGCGATTTTACGGCATGCTTTTTCAGAATCAGACACTGTTTTTTTGTTCATATAATCTTTTATTACATCACCAGCGAACATGCTGTTGCAAGATTCTATGTAATCGTCGCACATTTCTTGGGTTAATTTCAATGTAGCGGGTTGAAGATCTATAGAGTATTCCCCAGTTAAATTAGCCATGGCAGTTTCAATGGCGGCTGTTTGGTTGTCATAACATGCAGCTACTAAATCAAAACAACTGTTTTTAATGGTTTTAACCTTTGATTGTTGTGCATAGTATATGTCCAACAAGGCGCGGTCCAGATATTGTTGCCACACATAATCAGATTTTTCTGTGCATTTATCCAAAGCGTCTGTTGCAAATTTCTTGGTCTTGTTCTCAAAAAATTGAACAAAATCCCTGTTGCTTGTGATAGTAGATAATTTTTGGTTCTGAATATTTTCATTTGTTTTAAATGTCAACAAGGTTCCCAATTCATAAAAGTTTTTCACACCGGTCAGTGGCGCACCAGTCATTACATCAATAAATTGTCCGTTATCCAAGCATTTATGATATGCGACACCACAAACCTCTTCACTTTGGATTGCGGATTCTACATTGGCCAAGCATGTTGAAATATCATCAGAATTATGTGTTTGGCGATTTTCTACGCGTGCCAAATCCAGCATAGCACTGCTTTCGTATGTTGATGCTTTTAATGTTTTCTGTTTTTCATACAAAGCAGATTCAACAGTATTGCAATCTTGTTCAATTGCCATTAAATATGCATTTACTGCGCGTTGCAAGGATGCGTTATTACAATCTTCTTTGACAGCATTACGACATTGTGGATATACAGCCTTGTATAAATTTGCACCGTTATAAGACGCGATAATTTGACCATAATCATTCATACCAAACGCGTTTGACATATCTGGCGAAATAACCAAACTGTTCAGATTCTGATATTTTCCACCAACCGTTGAATCTTCGCCCTTGATAGCATTCATAATTGCCTGGAGTAATTGTTTGGACGCCGATTTATCTTCGGTCAAAGCGTCTTCACCCTCGGTAGAGGTTTTCATTGCGGTTGCCTGGGCTGCTGTCATGCCAATGATATCAAGATTTTCAGTGAATTCAGTTAAACGTTCATTCGCGCTTTGGTATGTGTCAGAAATTTCCTGGTACTTAAACACCTTGTCATTGCAAGAACATCTTCTGAAATTATCGTTTTTCAGTTGGCAGAACTGATCCATACAAGTAAAAAATGCGGTTTTGCATTGTTCGTATTCGGCACCAGTGCGTGTTTCGGTAGTATTGATATTACTGGTCTGGGTTGCCGCACGCGATAATACGTTTTGCTTTTTAACTGTGGCACTACGTTGCGATTTTGTTGTTTGTATCATCGGTGTTCGTGTCGCAACATTTTGTGATGCCGAGCGTGATTTTAATACGCTCACAGAACCCGCTGTGCGCGCTGAAACAGATTTCTTGATTGCAGAACGATTAGTTATCGAACGTGTGTTTTGTGTTGTTGTGACAGATGTGTTTTTTCCGCGTTGTGTGGTGTTTTCGTCACGTATTGCAGCGTCCGCGCCAAACACGCAGACAATTGTGGTAAATACAAAAGTCAGAATTTTCTTCATCTCTGGCTATAATTTTATCAGAAATATGCCATATGGGGCAAGTAAAATTACATAGTTTTTAATATATTTTTTGTAAATTTTTTGTTTTTTCTTGTTGCAAAAGTTGCGAATATGTTTTATTATTCCTTGTGCTTTTTACGGGCATATGGCGGAATTGGTAGACGCGCTAGTTTCAGGTACTAGTGGTAGCAATACCTTGGAAGTTCGAGTCTTCTTATGCCCACCATGTGTTTGTAAGCATGTGAAGCATGGGGTTGTAGCTCAGTTGGTAGAGCGCTGCGTTCGCAATGCAGAGGTCGTGAGTTCGAATCTCATCAGCTCCACCACCCTTTTTGTATCAGAGGTATTCTGAGGGCAAATGGGTGTAAAAAAGTCCTGGGGATATGGCGGAATGGTACACGCTGAGGACTTAAAATCCTTTGGTTATTGCAACCGTGTGGGTTCAAGTCCCACTATCCCCACCACCGATTTTCGTTATTGCGCGCGCTTCGGGCCCCGCAAAATTAAAAAATTTTGTGGGTGATTACAAGCGCACAATTAAGAAAATTGAGTGTCTCGCCGTAGCGATAGCGAATACGGACAAAAGCATTATAACCGCAAAACGCGGTTTTTTATTAGGTTTTTGGATGTGTGGCTCAGTTGGTTAGAGCACTACGTTCACATCGTAGGGGTCGGCGGTTCGAGTCCGCCCACATCCACCACAAAATAAAAAATGGGCGAATGCCCTATTTTTTATTTTGTGGTTGGGGGTGACGAAGAAACGGCGGCTGGCGGTTCGACTACAAGCGAAAGCCAGACGGAAGTATGGCGGTCGGCTTATGCCGATGAGCGTAGTGAGGTCGAGTGTGAACGAGACCAATCCGCCCACATCCACCACAAAAAACGAACCACTTTGTGTGGTTCTTTTTTTGTGGTGGATATAGTTTGTGGTATTCGACCGTACAACGAAGTTGTTTGGTTCGAAAATAAGTAGATTTGGTAAGTAAAACGCGACCAAATCGTTACGTTTTGCCCGCAGCCGCATATTTTATATGCGTGCGAGGGAGTCCGCCCACATTAAATGCTTGTGGCTGATTAGCCAACTTTACCTTAACCCCTTTTTCTTGCAACAAGCAGATGCAGCGGATTTCCAATCTGCATATGTAGCATTGGAATCGCGTAAGTCGCGCCAAGGTTGCCATTGATTACAATTCTTTTTTTCTTTGTCTGTGCATTTTGCATATCTGCGCAAAGAACATGTTTCGGCAGACAACTTGCCAGTATCGGTTGTGCATTTAACAACGACGTTTTGATTCTTTGCATCGTTTTTGCCAAATTCTTTGGTAGATAATACCTGGTACCCGAACGTATTGCCGCACATAGATATAAATGTAATTATGATGAATAATATTTTTTTCATGTATAAACCTTTCCTTGCACATGTTCATTATAATAATTTTTTATATTAAACACAACAAGGTTTTATTCCATACCCTTAATCATCAAGACGATCAACTTTTTCAATCAATAAATATGACGACGGTTCCATAGTGTTTGGATCATAAATATATCGTCCTGTAAACATATCTACGTCATCTTCATTCCAATCACAGCCACCTTTGTCTTTGATTAATGCCAGTTTATCTATTACTTGGTTATATTGCGCTGACGTCATCATCAATGGTTTTCTGGTGTTAATATCATACAAAGTAAAGTCTTCTGTGCTTACACAATAACGTGAACCCATAACTTCGGATAGTACTTTTTCGTTCAGTTCATCATTTGGTGCGCCAGGGTATCCGCATACACTGTAACATTTTTTTCGGTCTGCTACGTCCAATCCTTGACAATTCACTATATCTGTTCTTGGTTCGCTGTCAACTAAACTGTAAAGCAATCCTGCAGATGATTTGGCAAAACTTGTTTGATTAATGTTAGTTTTGGGATAATTCCAAGAACCTTTTGTATTTATAATAATGGCACCAGCCGCAGTTAAGATGGCCCATTTAAGCCCTGTTGTGACAGCGTGTTTTAACGCTGCTTTTGCAAGAGTTTTAATTCCTACTTTTGCCGCGGTTCCAGCAGCTGCAGTTCCTGCACCACCTGCACCGCCAACATAAAATGTGGCAATTGTAGCACCTACGGTGGCTGCCCACAAAGCCGTTTCTATACCAACTTCATAAGAACGATTGTTTTCGCATACCATGGCGCCATATAACTTTTTATTATCATCCAATAATGTTGATATTTTGGTTACGGCTTCTTGCCAATTGATATCGATGTTGGCTGCCTTGGTTGCTTGTTTAGATTCCAGGTTTTGTAAACCAGCCTTGAAGGTGTTTATGCGATCAACGCCACTGTTACTAGAAAAAAAATCATATAAAAACTGATTGTCCAAAACTAACGATGAGTTTTTTGCTTTTTCTGTCACGTAATCTGTCGCTAGTGAAGTAAAAAAGAACTCTTGATCCTTGTTAGCGGGTTGCAGTAATTTAACAATTTCTGCCGCATCAGTACGTATTTCTTTGTTTGTTGATTGTTTTGTGGTTGTTGATTGTTTAGTGTTGTTTGGGTTGGTTGAATTCTTAGATTGTTGTGCCAATTTTTGTTGTTCTTCGTATTCTTTACATTCCTTGGAACCTTGGTGTTCTTTGCACCATTCGTCACCACTTTTAACATTTATTGTTTTATATGCGCTTTTATCTTTGTATGGTGCATAACCTGCTGCTTCGTTTGCCATGCGGTCAGTGAAAGACAAATCGTTATATGTCGTTGGAAACGTAGTTGCGGACAATCCATAATTGCCCGCACCATTTTCAGACTGTAATTCCTGTAATTCACGACTTCGTTCATCTATTTCCTGTTGCCATTGGGGCGTTTTAACTTCATACGGATTTTTTATTTGAATCGTGTTTGTGTTTGTATTATTTAATGTTGAATTTGGAACTGTTCCAGCCGGAAATGCAACCTGACGCGTAGGGGCATTATTGCCAAACTGAGCCACGTACGATTCGAACACACCGTCCAGATAGCCCGCGCATGCGGTACTGTAAGCCTTGCCAGGTAGATTAGACAACTGAACAATTATTGCAGGTCGTATGTCGGTCAATGCGGTGTTTCTGCAATTATCGCGCGCAGCACATTGAAACGCAACAGCGGATTGAATAACATTTATGCATTCTTCGGTGGTTACAGCATTACCCTGGACATACACAGGTTGTGGTAATTTTTGATTATATGGCGCGTTTGGTGACCAAAACGGGTTTGTAGAATAATTTTGGACATTTTGGATTTGCCCATAATCCGAAAAAAGAGAAACCGCTGAATGCGCGCACATGGCGTAAAAACAGCCAACTATGAACATAAATAAAGATTTCATCTTTCCTGCTTTCATATTTTCCTTCATCAGATTATATCAAAAATTGAATTATAATCAAAGACAAAAATCCCCCCATTAAAAAGAACGGTGCAAAAGGGATATATTTTTGGTGTTTTCTTTTTCCCCATATCACAGATAATATGCACGCAATAACCATAGCAATCGCCAAACCAATGGTACCAAGCCATATACCCCCCGCCCCTAATAATTTGATGTCACCCATACCGATTGCTGGGTATTTTTGCTTTTTCTGGAAGTGTTCGAATATAAATCCGACAATCAGTCCCAAACAGTATCCAATTGCACCACCGATAACTGAATCACCGATTGATACAGGCCATGGGAAAAAGGTCGTAATCAATAAACCTGCAAATAAAAACGGAAAAAGGTATACGTCTGGTATGATGCGGTGCCTGAAATCATTGGTTGCCATGCGGACAGCACAGTAAATTGCGCCGATTAAAATCACATAAAAAAATATATAAGAAATCATGTTTTCTCTCTTGCCTTTCGATTCGTTTTTATGATACAATTATATCAGATATAAACACAAGGACTTTTTATTATGAGCAAGGGTTGGGACAGCAATATGCTGAAAAAATTAAAGGCGTTGGTTGGCAAGGGGTTGTCTGCGTCTGAAATTGGTAAAAAATTGGAAGTATCCAAAAATGCCGTTATTGGCAAGTTGAATCGTTTGGGTTGGAATTCCAAGGCTGTTGATACAACAGATAAAAAATCTGCCAAGTCGAAAAAAGAAGTAAAAGAAACAAAGACTTCTAAAAAGGTTGTTGCTAAGAAAAACAGTCTGAAAGATGTATTGAAGAAGGTTGTCAAGAAAGGTAAAAAAGCACCGCTTGAAAAATCTGTTGTAAAACCAGTTAAGAAAGTAGTTGAAACAAAAAAGGCGCCCAAAGCAGATAAAGCAGATAAAAAGACCTTGGTTGTTGAAAATCCTGTGATAAAAACCGCTTCTAAAAAGACCAAGAAAGATTTGGCTTTGCATGAGTTGTTGATTCAGCATGCTTTACAGATGGCGAACTTGAAACCAAATCAATGTCGTTGGCCAATTGGCGATCCAGATTCTGATAATTTTCATTTCTGTGGCGAAACAGTGTTTGCTGGCAAGCCGTATTGTTATGAGCATTGTCGTCAAGCGTACCAATTTACAGCACCAAAGAAAAAATAAAACGGGGGATTTCTGATGATAGGCGAGAGAGAAGATATAGTGAATGAAACAGAATACGGAACATTGAATATGCGTTCGTATAACATAGATGGTAATGCAATCAATGCTTTCTATGATGATTCTGATGATTTGGTGTTTGTGTTGGATAACACTATCAATCAGAACAAACCTAATGTGTTATTAGTTATAAACCCAATGGGCGATAAAAAATGGGATGAAATACTTTCTGGGGAATATGATGTTGATCTGGAAACGATTCGTCCAAAGCAAGATAATAAATATCAAAAACTTGATATCGAATATTCCGGTTTGTCTGTATATGAAAATCTTATCGATGCGTATATTGCTGGTGATGATTTGTCTGAACATTTGAATCAGTTGAATATTTTACGTGATTCTGCTGCGCGCCATAGTGCGATGATTCGCCTTAATGTTGCGAATGAAACTATTGCAAAAACTAATATCACGATTGTAAAAACCAAAGAAACAATTGTTCGCTTGCAGGAACGTGTTAAAACTTTGCGTGCAAAATTATCTGCGCAAAAGAAAGAAATTGGAAAGGTTCCGACCAAACAATCTGCATCCAAGATTCTGAAAGTGGAATCTCAGATTGATGCAACAAATGAAAAACTGAAACGCGCCAAGAAAAGGCTGGATTCTGCACAGAAACGGTTAGAGGTTGCCACAGTTGATGCAGAACTGGCCAGCGATTTATTAAATCAGCCTGCGCTGGAAATACAACAAAGTCCGAAAACATCAAAATCTGTTATGGTTGCACCAAAGCATGAAATACAAAAGATTGAACCGGATGAAGACGAATTGGAAGATGATGATTTTGATGATGATGAAGAGATTGAAGAAGAAATTGATGATGATGACGAAGATGCAAACGCAGATAGTGATATTAAACCGCTGTTTGATAAAGACCCAGAAATATTAAATGAAGATATTGCTTTCAAGCCGATCACTTTTGATGCGCCGTCGTTGAATATTTCAGCGCCAGAAGAAAAGGAGCCGGTATTCGATTCGGAAAGTATTTCAGAGACTGTGCCTGAAATTGAAACAGAAACACCAATGTTCACGCCACATCTGGAAGAACCAAAACCTGTTTTGGAATCTATGGTGCCTGTTCATGATGAAGAAATTTTGCCGACAGTATCAGAACCGAAACCTGTATTAGAATCAATGGTACCAGCGGAAAATATGGAACCTGTTGCAGAACAACCAAAATTAGAACCGCAACCTGTTATGAATAATGAACCACAATATTCACAGCCTGTGATGCCTGTTCCGCCAGTTGTTCCACCGATTAGTTCTACTAATATATCTGTTTCTGAACAAACCAATCGTTCCAAACCGACTTTCGTATATTATTTATTGTTGGTCGTTTTGATTATTTTATCGGTGTTTACTTTGTGGCTATATCAGAAACATGTTGGTAAAACTAAACCATTATTGGCTGCTGTGGTTGAAGAGAAAGTTGTTGACGAACAACCCGTTGAAAACGCCCAAGAAGAAATAGTTATTCCAGAAGAAACAACTGAACCTGTCCAGGTTAGTAAAGAAAAAGAGACTGAACCAGAAGAATTCGTTTTTGTAGAAGAAGAGACAGAACCTGCAGAGACAGAGTCTGTGGTGGCTGAACCTGTGCCAGAAGAAACAGTTGAAGAAACTGCCGAACCAATTGCAGAAGATGTCCAAGAGGAACCAGCAGAGCCAGTGATAATGGATTCTGTGCCTGCCCAGGTTATGACATCGGGTGATTTTGTTGAAGAGGAACCTGTGGAAGAAAATGTAGAGGAAATTACTGTAAATAAACCAGTATATGATGTTGGTTCTAAAAATGATGATATGGTTGTGTCAGAGCAAGATTATCAAGAACCTGCCGGTTTTGTAGAAGAATCTGATGAAGAATATTTTTATGATTATGAAGAATAAAAAAATACCGTCAATTTTGGACGGTATTTTTTTATGTTAGTGTTTTTATTGTTTTTCAATAACGACCATTGCAGCAGAAAAATTATCTTGGTCAGTCATCGACAGAAATACTTTTGCGTTTGGTCCAGCTAATTCTTTCAATACATTTTTTGCCCCACCCGCAACGACCAATTCTGGTTGCCCGGCATCATTATGAACAACAGATATATCCGAAAAAGAAATATCATCGCCAAATCCAGTCCCTAATGCCTTTAATGTTGCTTCGCGGGCGGCCCAGAAATTAGCAAGATGTTTTTCGGCGCGTGCGTTATCTTCATCTGCATATTCCAGTTCCTTCTTGGTAAAAATGCGTTGTTTTTTGAAAGCAGACCAATCAAGAAATCTGTCGCTTTCGACCAAATCAATTCCGATTCCTACTATCATGAAGTCCTTTCCTTTGGCTTAATGTTTTTTGACAGTGCAATACTAGTAGCATTTCACCGATTCGTGCAAGTAAAAAATTTTTATCAGTATATGCTTGAAAAAAAGCCAACATAAAAGTTGGCTTTTTATATTAACGATTGTTTGATAAATGCAAATTGGCTACATTTACTTGTAATTTATTTTTATCTATGTTGTCTATACCCAGTGCATTGCATACGCTAAGAAAATTTGTTGTAAAGTCTTCTGGGCTGACGTCAACAGCATAAAAATATATTCCGTTTGATTTTTTCAAGAACTCGATTGCAGGTAATGTTTCTTTCTTGAACCCATCCAGACGTTTCTGGACAACTGCTGAATCCGCATCGTCTGCACGACCACCGCCTTCTTTAACCCGATTCGCGATACGTTGAATCATGACTTTTTCAGGCAGACTTAGATGCAACACGTGAATGTCATAAGGAGATTTATCAGAGGCATATTGTTTAACCAACCATTTGGCTTGTTCAACATTGCGTGGAAAGCCATCAAGAAGTATGTCAGATTTGCCACATGCTTCTATTGCTTTGCTGATAATTGGAAATAATTCTGAATCTGGAACTAATTCGCCACGTGCCATAATTTGTTTTGTAGGTGATTCAGGTGGTAAATCGCGCAAAATAGCGCCAACTTCTATGTATTTAAACCCTTTCTGTGCAACTAAATTTTTTGCGTGTGTGCCCTTGCCTGCACCTTGACCGCCCATCAAAACAATAATTTTATTTTTTGCTTTTTCCATATTTCATCCTTTTGTAATTTTCCTGATAAATTTTAACATAAATATAAAAAAGTCCAACAAAAAGTTGGACTTTATTGGATAATTTATGTCTATAAATTATTATTTTTTGCTGTTTTCAATCGCAGCACCTAAAATGTCACCTAAAACAGAACCAGAATCTGCTTCATTAGCAAATTCTTTTACAGCCTGCTTTTCCAGTGTCACTTGTAATGCACGAATAGACAGTTTTACATTGTTGCCATCAACAGAAACAACAGATGCTTCTACTGAATCGCCAACGCTGTATTTAGATGTGTCTTGTTCAGCTTTTTCGCGTGACAAATCTGTACGACGAATTGTTCCACGAACATCACCTGGCAAAGCCAGAATCAATTCATCAGGTGTGATTTCAGAAACTGTTCCGCATACAACGGCACCTTTCTTGATAGAAGTGTTGTTATTTTCAGCACTTTCAGTCAATTGTTTGATACCCAAAGTAATGCGTTCTTTTTCTGGATTAATGTCCAAGATTTTTGCTGTGACTTCTTGGCCACGAACAAATTTCTTTAATTCTTCTTCGTCCAATTTGTTCCAGGACAAGTCAGAAATGTGAATCATACCGTCTAAATCTGGTGTCAATGCGACAAACAGACCGAATTCAGTTGTGTTTTTAATTGGACCAGTAATAACATCGCCCACCTTGTGAGATTCTGCAAAATCTTTCCAAGGATTTGGTTGCAGTTGTTTATAGCCCAAAGAAATACGACGTTTTTCTTGGTCGATATCCAAAACAACAACATTGATTTCTTGACCATTTTGCAAAACTTTGCTTGGGTGAATATTTTTGTTTGTCCAGGACAATTCAGACATATGGACCAAACCTTCGATATTATTGCCCAAATCAATAAATGCACCGTAATCTGTCAAAGATGATACTTTGCCAGTCACTGTATCGCCAATATTGAAAGCCTTGGAAGCTGTTTCCCAAGGGTCTTCTTCCAATTGTTTTGCACCCAACGAAATACGATGAGATTCTGGATCAAATTGAATAACTTTCACTTTGATTTTTTCACCGACATGAACCAATTCACGTGGATGATTGATGCGTTTCCAAGACAAATCTGTCACATGCAACAAACCATCAATACCGCCCAAATCAACAAATACACCATAGTCTGTGATGTTTTTGACTGTACCTTCGACCACAGCGCCCAAAGAAATGTTTTTCATTGCTTCTTGCTGTTGTGCTGCGATAGTATCAGCCTGGATTGCGCGACGAGATACAATAGCGTTTGTGCGCAAAGCATCCATTTTCAGAACGCGGAATTTGTCTTTCAAGCCAATCAAAGATTTTGCATCACGCACAGGTTTATGATCAACCTGGGAAGATGGCATAAATGCGAATACACCGTTGATAT
The DNA here is from genome assembly GCA_045634865.1 of Candidatus Enterousia sp. Lineage (GTDB taxonomy): Bacteria > Pseudomonadota > Alphaproteobacteria > Rs-D84 > Rs-D84 > Enterousia. The sequence goes on along the minus strand of JAZRBB010000002.1, from coordinate 204,151 downwards.
CCACAGTATAACCACCACGAACAACATCGATAATGGTTCCTTCTGGATCGATACCTTCTGCAACAGTTTTTTCCAAATCTTTCCATGCTTTTTCAGCACGAGCCTTGGTATAAGATAATACTGCTGTTCCTTCGCGGGATTCATAGCGTTCAACGAAAACGTCGATAATATCACCCACAGATGGGACAGATGCGCCGAATTCCTTTAATGGAATGCGACCTTCGGATTTCAAGCCAACATCAACCATAGCAAAATCGCCACGAATATCTTTGACTGTTCCTTTTGTAGCGTATCCTTGCAAAGTTTCCTGGGCACCATAGTTTTTATCAAACATTTGGACGAAATCTTCGCCAGATACAGGATTAAATAAATCTTTGGATAAATCTTTCATAAGAATTTTCAACAAAGCTTGCCATCGTCATATTGTAGTTTTGTAAAGACGAGGTCTTGTGGGGTTATTCGGATTGAAATCATGCCCACCCATGAAATCCAGGCAATTATATATGTAAAAATTACAAAAATCAAGTAAAATCTAAGAAAAAACCGCCCGATTGGGCGGTGTAAATTATCTAACAGATGCTTGCTTGAACAATTCATCTGCTGGAACAGATTTTTCTTTCTGATTTACTTGTTTCAGCATTTCGTCCAAAGCCTTTCTTTCGAATAACATACCACGCAACATAGCAACTGCGTTTTGGTTTTTGTTATAGAACTCGAAAATCTGTTTTGGATCTGGATAACGGGAAGCCTCTGCCCAGATTGCCTGTTGCAAATCATCGCGGGTCACTTCAACTTTGTTTTGTGTGCCCCACTCTGCCAAAATCAAGCCCAATTTAACACGACGTTCTGCGTCTTTGCGTTCTTGCTTTTCGTCCCACTTGCAATCTTTGCATTTTTCGTCTTTGTGTTCACAGTGTTCGTGCTGGTGATCATGTTCTTGTTTTGCCATATTGTATTCTTGTTCAACCAAAGTTTCAGGCAAATCCATTTTAACTTTATCAGCCAACACGTCCAGCAATTCATTGCGCATATCGCGTTGAGCGGCTTCTGTATATTGGCCAGAAATGATTTCACGAATATGTTCTTTCAGTTTTTCCACAGATTCTTGACCAACTTGTTTAGCCAATTCGTCATTCATCTCTGGCAAAATATGTTTGCGAACTTCATGTAATTCAATCTCGAATTTTGCATCTTTGCCTGCCAAGTTTGAGGCATGATAATCTTTTGGAAACTTTACGTTTACATCGAATTTATCGCCTGCTTTGTGACCAATAACTTGGTCTTCGAAACCTGGAATGAAAGCACCAGAACCCAAAATCAAATGATGCTTTTTGGCTTCGCCACCTTCGAACGCAACACCGTCCATAAAACCCTTGAAATCAATCACAGCAACGTCGCCATTTTGTGCCTTGTATTTTTCGTCTTGCTTTTCAGCAACACTGCGTGATTTACGAATGTTTTCCAAAGCCGTATCGACTTCCTTTTCATCCAGTTTTGCGACTTTTTTAGTGACGGTAATTTTAGATAAATCGATTTCTGGCAAAGTTGGCAAAATATCAAATTCCATAGAATATTCGACATCTTTACCGATTTCCCAACCACTCAAATCAACTTTTGGTTGACCGGCCAAGCGAATTTTTTTGTCGGCAATATAAGTATTCAAATCATTGTTCATTGCTTTATCAACGGCTTCGCCATAGGCGGAAGCATTGTATTTTTGACGCAATACAGATAATGGAATATGTCCCTGACGGAAACCTGCCATTTTTGCGGTTTTACCAAATTCTGTTAAAACCTCATCAGCAATTTTTTGCAAATCATCTGCGGCGATTTTGCCGTTTACAGAATAATGTAAATCTTTGATTTTATCTTTTGTAATCATAATACATCCTTTGTGAACTAAGTAAGTTGCGTTCAATTATACAAACATTTTTTTCCAAACGCAACATAAAGATTTGGGAATATTAGTAACCACAACAAACATGCTGGTTTTATACCAAGATACCTTCCTATCAAAAAACACCGCGTTTGCGGTGCTTTTTGTGTGTTTGTTCCAGCGATTAACGTTTGCTGAACTGAGTAGAACGACGAGCCTTGTGGAAACCATAGTGCTTACGTTCAACAACACGACTATCACGTGTCAAGAATCCAGCAGCCTTTAACGCTTTGCGTAATTCTGGTTCTGCTTTTTCCAATGCTTTGGAAATACCATGTTTTACTGCACCAGCTTGGCCAGATAAACCACCGCCAGATACCATGGCAACAACGTCGTATGCGCCATCACGTTTTGTCACATCAAATGGTTGTGCCAAAATCATTTGCAACACTGCACGTTTGAAATAATCTTTCATGGCAACGCCGTTTACAACCATATTACCCTTGCCCGGCATCAGATATACACGTGCAACAGAATCTTTACGTTTGCCAGTTGCGTATGTTGCACCAGACAATTTTGTTGTTGCAACTGTAGCCTTTGCAGTTGCTGATTTAGCAACGGTTGCTTTCTTTGCAGGGGCTGCTTTCTTTGCTGTTGTTTTCGCAGCTGGTTTCTTTGCTGCTGTTTTTTTAACTTCTGTCATTATTCGCCCCTTTTGTTTTTACGATTCAAACTACCAAAATCAATAACGATTGGATTTTGTGCAGAATGTTTGTGTTCTGCGCCAGCATATACGTGCAATTTAGTCAAACGTTTGTTTGCCAATGCAACTGCTGTGCGACGACCCATCATGCGTTTAACAGCATTTGTAATCAATTTTTCAGGTTTTTCAGAGCGCATCTGACCCAATGTGCGTTCTTTGGTGCTGCCTGTCCACAAAGAATGCCAAAAGAACTTTGTCTTTTCATCTTTGTGTCCTGTCAAAGCAACCTTGTCCGCATTGATGATAATAACATGGTCGCCACAATCCATATTTGGTGTCCATGTTGGTTTATTCTTGCCACGCAGTATATTGGCAGCAAATACCGCCAAACGACCCAATGTGCAATCTGTTGCGTCAATCAGATACCATTTGGCTTCCAATTCGCATTTTTTTAACGATTTTGTCGTTGTCATTGTTTTTTACCTTTGTTGTTGTTAAAAATAACGTGCGTATTATGTCGCAAATACGCACAAAAGTCAAGAAAAATCATTATGGTATTATATTACCGTATATTACATTTCATTTGGAATCTGCAATCCCATTAAATCTATGGCGATTTTCAATGTGTCAAAGGCCAATTTTGCAATGTACAAACGCCCTGCCCGTAATTCTGGTGCGACATCATCGCGCAAAATTGGGCAGTTGTGATAGAAGTTGTTAGCCAGTTGGCATAAATCGTATGTGTAATTAGCCAATAAATCAGGTGCATGATTTTCACAAGCAGACAATATCATACGTTCGAAATCCATAATCTGAATCAAAATGTTGCGTTCATCAGATGATAATTCATACGATTTTGGCTTTACTATGGTTGTGTCAGCACGCTTTAATACAGAATTTAACCGAACGGCAGTATATAATATATATGGACCTGTGCGTCCCTCAAAACTAGTGATGGCTTTTGGGTCAAAAACATAGTCTGATTTTATGTCGTGAATCAAGTCATTAAACTTTACTGCTGCCAATGCAATTTGGTTGATTGTTGTGTCATCAAGTGATTTGTTTGATTCGGCAACACGTTCCCGAACTGCCGTTTCCACCATGTCTAAAATATCAGACAAACTGGCGGTATTCCCATCGCGCGTTTTGAATGGTTTTCCGTCCATTCCTGTTATTGTTCCAAAGCCAACGTGTATTAAATCTGCCGTTGTGATATTCGCCATTTTTACCGCACGAAACAGTTGTTGAAAATGTAGCGTCTGACGCGAATCGGTAAAGTATACAATTTTATCAGGATTGTCATTTTTGTTTCTGTAATATATAGCAGCAACATCTGCAGCCGCATAACTGTTTGCGCCTGTATTCGTTTGGAAAATCAATGGTGGCATCGGTGCGTTATCTGCTTCATTACGAATATTTACAACCAAAGCGCCATCAGATTGTTCCAGCAATTTTTTGTTTTCCAGAATTGCTTTTGCGTCTGGGATATATTCAGATACGCCCTTTTCGCCCATAATCATATCAAAAGGCAAAACGTTCATTCTTTGGACAACGCTGTTCATTTGCGCCAAAGACATAGGGATAAATTCGTTATATATTTTGGTATATTCAGGATTACCACGTTGCAATTCAGATGTTATTTCACGTGCATGGTTCAGCCATTTTTCGTCTTCGTTTGCGCGTGCTGTAGATACGGGGTATATTTTGTTAAACTCTTCTGCGTCTTTTGGCATACCGTATTCCAAAATCCATGCGATAATCAGTCCCATTGGGCGTCCCCAATCGCCAACATGATTATAACTTTTGGTTTTGTGTCCAACGAATTTTGCAATGCGATTGAAAGTATCGCCAACAACGATTGGACGCAAATGACCGATATGTAATGCCTTGCCGATATTATAACTGCCATAATCTAAATCTAACATTAATGATTTTTGTGTGGCAATGTGTTCAGGTATTGTTGTGTTATTCAGAATAAAATTATCTTTTATTTTAATGTTTATAAATCCAGGACCTGCGACAGAAACGTCTTCAACAAAATTTAGTTCTTGCAACTTTGGCAAGATTTCATTTGCTAATTCGCGTGGATTTTTACCTGCTGCCTTGGCACCAACCATTGCTGCATTTGTAGAAAAATCACCAAAATCACGATTTTTTGGAACCTCCAAATTGGCAACAAGTCCAAGTTTATCGTTTATCGCATCTGATACATATTTATATAAATTCATAATGAAATCTCTTTAATTACAATGGTAAAACTACACGAACCTTTAAGCCACCTAAATCACTGTTTTCCAAGAATATTTGACCACCATGATTTTCGATGGCTGTTTGTGCTATGGATAAACCAAGCCCAGTTCCCCCGGTGGATTCATTACGCGATTCGTCCAGACGAACAAAAGGCTGTAATGCTTGGGCTTTTTTATTATCTGGGATACCTGGACCGTCGTCTTCTATGATTACAGTGACCGAATCGTCTGAATCTTGTTCTGATATTTTTATTGTTTTTTTCGCATATCTTGCCGCATTTTCAATGATATTAGTAAAAGCGCTGGTCAATGCAGATGGACGTGCATAGAACTGAATAGGAGTCGATGGAAAATCTAAAATAATGTTTTTCTTTGGCGCTGCATCACGTGCAATTCGTGTCAATGTTGCTGGTAGTTCGGTTGCCTGCTCTATTTCAGGCATTTCGCCACGTGCAAAAGCCAGATAACCGTTTACCATTTCGGTCATACGATCAATATTATGTAATAAATCTTCTTTTTTTGCAGAATCTGTTTCGACAGCCAAACGCATACGTGTCAAAGGTGTTTTCAAGTCGTGTCCAACGGCGTTCAACATGTCTGTTCGTGTTTTGTTATATCTGTTCAACCGTTCCTTCATAGTTATCATTGCAGTAGCGGCTTCCCTGATTTCTGCAGACCCAGTTGGTTGAAATCCAGGTACGTCCATGCCGCGACCGAATTTATTAGCAGCCTTGGCAATTCTGCGGATACTGCGTGTATGAAATATAACAAATGGCGATACAAGTGCAGATACTATTAATATAGCGCCAATCAGCCAAATCAAAAACACTTCGGTGCTGGTGGAATAAATACGGTACATCGTTGTCGCAAAAGTAGCAATTTTTCCATCTTTTGTTGGAATATCTACGAATAATAAACGGTTTGCACGATCAACATAAATATCTGCAGGTTGTTTCAATCGCCTTTGTAATTCGTTGGCTAACCGTCCCGCCTCCATTGAGTTGTTGTCATTTTTAGATGGACGATTTAATTTTTCGTTTATGCTGACATTTATACCAATATCATGTGCTAGCATTTTTACTGATTTAGCATCACCTTCATCCATAAAATGCATCATAGTTGTTATTTCACCAGACAAAGTGCGTGCCAAAGTCGCATGAACACGACGCCAGTGGTTCCCGAAAAACGCATTTGCAACAATCAAAAGCGCAACAATCAGTGGTAATAACACCATTAAAATCGTTCGCCATAAAAAACTGCGAGGTATCAATCTCATTTTTTTACCGTTTAAGTGTTTATAATTTTATAACCCATTCCGCGAACGGTTATAATATCTATGTCTGATGATACACTATTTATTTTATTACGCAAGCGTTTTGCAACCATTGGTGTAGCCGATACAATGCTTCCAAACGGTTGTGTTAAACTCTGTAATAATTTTTTTTCTTCGGTCGACAAAGAAAGCAGTTTTTTGGTCCCTACACTATCTAAATTTATAAAAAATTCACCGTCTGTGTATATTAAACATGTTGGCAACACGTTCTGGGAGTGTGTTGGTTTTGTGCGATTTGTGATATTTTTTAATCTAAGAACTAACTCCTGAAACTGAAAAGGTTTTGGCAAGTAGTCGTCAGCCCCTTCGGCCAGACCACTTATAGCATTATCTGAACCAGACATCGCCGTTAACATAATTACAGGTGTTGTATCACCTTTGGCACGAATTTGTTTCAGAAAACTTAGCCCATCTTGCCCAGGCATCATTCTATCAAGTATCATCGCATCAACAGATACCCGCCCCAATATTTCGTGGGCGGTTTCTGCTGAATCTGCTGTCAATACAGTAAAATTTTGTTTGCGTAACCCATTTGTCAAAGTATCACGCAACATTTTATCATCGTCAATAACAAGAACACTTTTGTCCATCGGTTTATTTTTTTAGTCGTCCAGTGCATCAACAGCATATTCACCCGGTTTTATTGTTCGGCCAGGATAATTCTTGCTGTCTGCGTTTTTATATGTGGCAGCACGAAACTGCATGCCATTTGTTGTGAATTCTGTTTTGAATACAAGGTATCCTGTGCGACTGCCCATTGTTGGGCCTTGCATTCCCAAAGAATAATAACCACCAATTAAACCATAATCTAAATCTATGTAATCAATATTCAATAATAAAGATACATTAGACATGCCATCGCTGGTTAAATTACAGGCAAATTCGCGATTCGTAAGTGTAGCCTGGGAGTTGTTGGGGACAGATATATCCATAATTGTTGGCTCGCACATGCGTTGTATTCCATTTACAACGAATTCATAAGTCATAGTGACTGTCGCACGTGATAATCCTGTGGACAGATTTACCTGGGAAATTGTTGCCTTTGGTATTTTAACCAGCGCATTTGCGATGCCTGCGCGTACAGGGAAAGATATGCCAGATTGCAGGCAACTACGTGAAAATGGATCCGCTTCACATATATATAATCTTGAATGGGCGTTAGTCATAAACATATTTGCCAAACTGTTAAATAAAAATGTACGAGTTATGCGGTCGTTCAAACGTGTACAGTTAAAGTCACGACAGATGACAGTTGGTCTTTCTGTAAAATCTACGCCAGGGTGCATATATGCTTCTTCACTGCGAATATCATAAATCATCTGGTCATAATCCATTTCATCGTCCATATTCATAAATTCTGTTTCTGGAATAAAATTCGGATCATTTGGATACGCATAGTAAGACTGGACAGGAACCTCATTATAAACGGTCTGAAATTCATCATAAGTGTAATCTATATATTCTTCTGCACAAACTGCCTGTGCACAAAACATCAGTATCCCAGCGGATAAAACGAATTTTTTCATAGTATTAACCTTTTCTCTCTTATATGATGATATCATATATTTAATAAGAATAATAAAATATTTTGATAGGGTGTGTCAAAGCAAAAATATTTTTATTGAAAATAATGCTTATTTTGTTTTATAAATGTTGGTATAATATATAAAACAAGGTGAAATAATATGGTAGATGTTATTATTACTGGTGAATCTGGAAAATTACACGCTGTGTATCATAAATCAGAGTTAGAGGCTGCGCCATTGGCTGTTATATTGTCGGGAAGTCCACGTCAAAAATATCACATGAACGATCGTGTGTCGTATGCGATGTTTCGTGCTTTTATGGATATTGGTTTTTCGGTGGTTCGTTTTAATTATCGTGGCGTTAATGATTCAGAGGGGGCAATTGGGACGACAACAGATAATATGTTGGATATTGCAACTGTGATAGATTGGATTCAGAATAAAAATGAAGACAGTGACAAGATTTGGCTTGCAGGGCATCAGTTGGGTGCATGGTACGTATTACAGGCTATGATGCGTCGACCAGAGATTTCTGGTTTTGCGTTGGTGTCACCAGATCCATCTGTGTCTGATTTTGGTTTTCTATCACCCCGCCCTAATCGTGGTTTGTTATTACAGGGGGCTAATGAAGGCGATGTTGCAAACGCATTCGGGGTACATTTAACCCAAATGTTGAAAAAGCAAGCGCAAATAGATTTGGAAATAATCAAAATAAAAAATGCTGATGCAAATTATTCTTTGCCTGCTGATTTGCGTCAAATGTATAATGATTTAAAGGCCTATGTTGGTCGTGAAAATGCGGACGATGTATTATTATGATTATGGAAGAAAAAAACAAACGTTTTATGGATCCGAATATTCCTGACGAAATGGCGGCTACAATCCGACCAAAAACATTGGGCGATTTTATTGGGCATGATTCTCTGAAACAAAATTTATCGGTTTTTATATCTGCAGCGCGTAATCGTGGCGAAGCGATGGATCATGTTTTATTGTATGGTCCACCGGGACTTGGAAAAACCACATTGGCGCATATTATTGCTAATGAACTTGGCACAAATTTTCGGGCAACTTCTGCCCCTATGCTGACCAAGCAAGGTGATTTGGCTGCTATATTGACGGCCTTGGAACCAAATGACGTATTATTTATTGATGAAATTCATCGCTTGCCAACCGCAATAGAAGAAGTTTTATATTCTGCTATGGAAGATTATAAACTGGATATTATGCTGGGGGAAGGACCGACGGCAAAAAGTGTCCGTATAGATTTGCCACCTTTTACGTTGGTTGGTGCTACAACTCGTACGGGGTTGTTGTCGAATCCTTTGCGCGATAGGTTTGGTATTGATTTGCGATTGTCTTTTTATCCGGCTGATGATTTAGCAAAGATTATTGTTCGTAGTGCGCAAATTCTGGGAACGCATATCGATGAAAATGGTGCCAATATGTTGGCGCGGTCATCACGTGGGACACCGCGTATAGCAAATCGTTTGTTAAAACGTGCACGTGATTTTGCTTCGGCGCTTGGTAAAAATATGATAGATTCTGAGATAATTAAAACGACACTTTATCAGTTGCAAATTGATGATATGGGGCTTGATAAAATCGATCGTGAATACATAAATGCGATTATAAAAAACTACGCTGGGGGACCTGTCGGAATTGATAATTTGGCTGCAACATTATCAGAGCCTGCAGACACAATTGAAGACGTTATTGAACCGTATTTAATGCAACTTGGATTCGTACAAAGAACCCCACGTGGACGTGTTGTAACTGAATCTGGTTATAAACATGTTGGTCTTGATAAATAACTTTAATGATATTGGATAACATTATGGCAAAAGGACATATTTTTAATTTTTCTGTTGCGTTTGCTGATACGGATTTGCAGGGTATAATGTATCATGGACGGTATATAGAGGTGGCCGAACGTGCGCGTACAAATTGGTCGAAAGATATTTTAATTCCTGATGGTGATTTTGGTTTTGTTATTCGTGAGTTGAACATAAAATACAAACATCCTTTGCGTCTCAATGATGACTTTGTTGTTGAAACAAAAATAATTAAAGTCGGTAATGCTTTTATGACGATTGAACAAAAGTTCGTGAAAGGCGATTTAATTTGTGCTATAATGAATATAACAATTGCGTATTTGGATTCTGGTATGCGGCCAAAGGCAATACCAGAATCTGTTATAAAAGCGTTGTCTTGAAATAAAAACAAAAGGAAAGGAAATGGAAAATAATTTTTCGTTATTGTCGCTGTTTAGCGGTCGTGATTTAATGACTTTGTTTGTGTCGGTTGTTTTGGTGGTTGCCAGTGTTTTATCTTGGACGATAATCATAGAAAAAATTCGTTTGTGGCGCATGCAAAAACGCAAACCAGTAATGGTGGAGCGTGGTGATAACCTTGATGTGATTACAGATAAATTGATACGCCCTTTTGATAAGAATTTGTGGTTTTTATCAATGGTTTCTTATGTGGCGCCGTTTATCGGATTGTTTGGAACGGTTTGGGGGGTTATGGATTCTTTTGCATCAATCGGTGTGAACCAATCTGTGAGTATCGGTGTTATTGCGCCGGGTTTGGCGACTGCGTTGGGAACGACTGCGTTGGGGTTAATTGCTGCAATACCTGCGGCTATTGCGTATGGTGTGTTCGCAAAGCGTGCGGATGATTTATATGACAGATTAGAAGAACAAGTTAAAGAAATGAAACATAAGTAAGTGGGGTTGAAAAAAATGACACGCAGACGTTCTCGAATTTCTGATACTGGTATGACTTTGACGCCAATGATAGACATTATGACCACTTTGTTGGCGGTGTTTATGGTGACGACGCCTATGATGACGGCTGGGATTGATATAGATTTACCACGTGCTGGAACATCGGTGATGACGGGTAATGATCGTGCGATTCAAATCTCTGTCGATTCACTTGGGAATTATTATTTGTTGGACACAAAAATGTCGATTGATGATGTTGTAAAGCGTGCTGTGGCTATGCGTGGCGAAAATCCAAATCTTGCAATTACATTAAGTGGTGATACACATGCTGATTATGGCGCGGTGATGACAGTTATGGGGCGGTTAAAGGATGTTGGTTTCCAACGTGTTGGGCTCAGGACACAGATTGATAACAAACAATGATTATAAAAAAGCAATTTGAAAGTGAAAATTTTTTGATGTCTGTTTTTGGGCATCTGGTTTTGTTTGCTATCATAACATTGTCTTTGTCGGTGGTGGTTGAACGCGCAAAAAATGTTGCGCCAAATCGTATTGAAATTATAGAATTGGATTTGGAAAACGTCAAAATAACCGGCAATGAAACCAAGTTGCAAAACACAACAACGGAACCAGCAAAAGAAGGGGCAAAACCCCAGAAAAAAGAGTTTGTAAAACAATATACAAAAACTGAAAAAGTTATGTTAAAACAACCGACTATGGTTGAAAATGAAAGTAAAGATTTAACAAAAGAAGAAACGCCTAAAAAAGATGTGAAAAAGCCGGAGCCAACCCCTGTGCCGCGCAAAAAAACAGTGGTAAAAGTAAAGCGTGAGGTTTTGTCTTTGGACAGGACTATAACGATATCGGTAATTGATGCGTTGCGTGTTGCTTTGACGCGTTGTTGGAATATAGATACGGAATATCCAGACATAGAAGATATTCGTTTGACTGCGCATTTGAAAATGTTGCCGACCGGTGTAATTGATAAAATATGGTATGAATCAGAATCGCGTGCGCAAACGGATTCTGCTTTTGCTTATGTGTTGGATACTGTCAAAGAAGCGATTCGTATTTGTCAGCCGTTTTCAATGTTGCCACGTAATGAATATGATGCATGGAAAGATATCAGTTTAACTTTCTATCCCAGCAAGGGCAAAGTTATGTAGTAATAAAAAATACCGCCATCGTTGTGGCGGATTTTTTATAAGCGGGTATTTCAATAAGCCGGATTCTGTTCAGCCAAAGGCGAGTTCGACGAACAAGCCAAAGGTTGCGAGCATAATTAATCTGCAAAATGTGTTGCCACAAATTGTCAAGCCCTCTACCCGGTTCTTTAAACGGTTGGGACGACCAAAGAACCCTTTTTGAGGTTGCTGCACATAGAGATTGCCCGTTTCACTACGAATTTAATCGCTTACGTCACTGTTGCTCTGATCATCAGGTTGCCCTGTGTGGTCGTTAGCCACTATGCTGTCCCATGCAGTCCGGACTTTCCTCTGAATACAAAAATATTCAGCTATGCTCTTTCGTACCCGTCGGGATATAATATAGCAATGATTTTTGTTTTTTCAATATATATTAGTGAGATCCTCCCTCCCCCTGCGGGTGCTCCCTCCAAAGGGGGAATTTTGCTCTCGGACTGAACCCATGTTAATTCCCCGCCCATGGCGGGGTGGATTGTGACGCAGTCACAAGACGGGGAACCAAGAATGTCCCTAGCGGGAGCGATTTTCCCCACAAACGCAATTCTCCCCTTGGGGGGGGCGTAGCTGGGAGGGAGGTTGGTCTTTGATTCCAGATAACACGAGAAAGACCACCCTGCCGTTCCGGCACCCCTCCGCAGGAGGGGAACTTGCAGGGCGGGTATTCTGGTGCGTTTGTAATAATGAACGTCTGGAACAATAACAATTGAACCCTCCCTCCCCCTACGGGTACTCCCTCCAAAGGGAGAATTTTGCTCTCGGACTGTGACAAGAATTTATACTTATATGAAATAAAACCGATTCGGATGATGATGGGTGTTGTGGCGAAGTGTTGGTTTGTATAATTAATTGATTTTACTAATAAATAAAGTTGTTGCATAACTGTAATATTTTGTTCTAAGATTTCTGTGAAAGTAAAGGGAGATTTATCACAAATGTTGTTCCAAAATAGTATAAAACGTGTTCTGAAAGCATTGGTAATTGCCTTTGTGATGCTGGTTTCACCTGCATTTGCGACGACATATAACATAACGTATGAATTGGATGGGGGGACATTGGCATCTGGTGTATCTAACCCAGCGACATACGACGATGATACATTAAAAGTGTTAGATTTACCGATAAAGTCTGGCTATGTGTTCAAAGGTTGGTACGAAAACAGCAATTTTACGGGTGATCCAGTGAAATGGATATCCGCAAACAGTACGTCTGGTGATAAAACATACTACGCAAAATGGGGAACGTTTGAGAGTAAATTCCAAATAACAACGACTGATGATATAGTTTCAGATGGAACAGGCAGTAACGATTATTTTGCATTCAAGATGTCGGCGGAGGGTGTGTTTTATGTTGATTGGGGTGATAATAGTGGTATAGAGGTTATTGATAGACGTGGTAATACAGCATACCAGTATTATACGCATACGTATACAAATACCACCGCTCGTTCGTATGATATAAAATTTGATGGTCAGGCAACAGGGTATGAAGATTTTTTATTTAGTCAAGCAATACTGTTTGGATATGCTGGTGATGATACTGTGTCGGTCAATGAAAATAGAACTGTTTCTGGCACGACGTATGAAAAGGTTGCAGGTATATCTGGTTCTTTGGGGGCGTTGTTTCCGACGATTGGTGGTGCAGATGCTACGATTGGTTTGGTTGCCGATTCTTCTGCGTTGAAGGCTATACAACCACGCTTTGTAGGTGTGTTTGAACAATGTACTTTTTTAGCCGGTACCATACCTGATGAGTTATTTAATGGTGTGGGTGGGCAGGCTGCTCCACAAATGTTTGATCTTATATTTAAAAGGTGTTATAGTTTGACCGGTACGATACCTGTTACTTTATTTGCGGGTATTATTAGTACAACCATAATCGATCCTTTTGAAGACACGAGTTTACTTACATCTTGTCCAGATGGAACACATCAGGCAACAACTGGATTTGAAAGTTATTTTGATGGTTATGTTGCATGTGTCGCGGCTGACAAGGTTTATTGTAAAAAGGGTGAAAGGTTTGATACAAATACCAATGCGTGTGTTACCTGTCAATCTGGTTATACGTGTCCAGAGTTGGGTGCGATTTATACCTGTCCAAATGGAATGGGGGGCAATTCGACTTCTACTGCATGTATTGCCCCAAATTCGATAACTTATAATCTGAATGGTGGAACGAATAATCCAGATAATTCGTCAACATACTTGACATCAACAACGTTAAAAGACCCAAGCAAAGCAAATTATAAATTTATGGGTTGGTATAAAAATGCTGATTTTACGGGTGTCGAGGTTAAAACTTTGGTTCATGAAACCGATGGTGATGTTACGTTGTATGCCAAATGGGGAACGTTTGAGAATAAATTCCAAATAACAACAACTGATAACATAGTTTCAGATGGAACTGGTACAGGTGATTATTTTGTATTCGGAATGTCTGCTGCGGGTGTATTCTGGGTTGATTGGGGTGATGGCACAATTGAACGTATTGATCGTACAAATAACACAACGGAACAATACTATTCGCATACGTATACAAATACCATTGCCCGTTCATATGATATAAAATTTGATGGTCGGGCAACAGGGTATAATGACTGTGCTCTCCCTGCGGTGAGTTTTCAGTATCTTTATGGTGCCAGTGCTACATCTTCGGTCAATGAAAATAGAACGGTTGTTGGTCCTACGGGCACGCTTGTTGCGGGCATATCTGGTTCTTTGGGGGCATTGTTTCCAACGATTGGTGCAACTGATCAATACGATCCGACGGCCGGATTAAATCCATACAGTGACTTTTGTGGGTTGCCAATCTATAGTATACAACCAAGTTTTAGTGGTACATTTTTGGGTTCTAGCTTAACAGGTTCGATACCAGCAGGACTGTTTAGTGGTGTAAGGGGGCAACCGATTCGCGGGATGTTTAGTGCCACGTTTGTTTATACTTATGTAACCTCAATACCTGCAGGATTGTTTAGTGGTATATCGGGTGTACTAGTACGGGATCTGTTTAACTCTACATTTAGAGGGTGTCGTAGATTGACCGGTACGATACCTGTTACTTTATTTGCTGGAATTGACGTGAATACGGATTTAGTCAATCCGATGAGTGGGGTTTTTTACGAATCCGGTTTGAGCACATCATGTCCAGATGGAACGCGTCAGGCAACAACTGGATTTGAAAGTTATTTTGATGGCAGAGTTGCATGTGTTGCAGATGATGAAATATATTGTGCACGTGGATCAAAATATAATTCTGCAACTAGGAGCTGTGATTGGTGTTCTTCTAATGATACATGTAATACTGGTTTTGTACAACAGTGTCCAACTGGCTATATTAGCAATGCAAAGGCGGCATATGGATATGATAGTGATTCAACAGCAACACAGTGTTTACAGGGATACACTATAACATACAACAATATGGCTGGTGCAACGAATAGTTCAGATAATCCGTTGACGTATACAGTTGAAGATTTACCGATAACATTGCATAATCCGACGAAACGTTTCTATACATTCTCTGGTTGGTATGATGATGATAGATTTATTGATACAGTAACGCAAATTACTACAACAGGAGGTCAAACATTATATGCGAAATGGACGTTAAGTGCGAATTCAATAACGTATAATTTAAATGGTGGATCAAATGATTCGGATAATCCGTCTCTGTATGATGAAACAGTAACGTTAAAAGATCCAAGCAAAGCAAATTATAAATTTATGGGTTGGTATAAAAATGCTGATTTTACGGGTGCTGAGGTTAAAACGTTAGTCCCAGAGGTTGATGGCAGTGTAACATTGTATGCCAAATGGGGGACATTCGAAAATAAATTCCAAATAACAACAACAAATGACATTGTGTCAGACGGAACTGGTACAAATGATTATTTCCAGTTCCAAATGTCTGCAGCGGGTGTATTCTGGATTGATTGGGGTGATGGCACAATTGAACGTATTGATCGCACGAATAATACAACGAAACGATATTATTTTCACACATATACAAATACCACCGCTCGTTCGTATGATATAAAATTTGATGGTTTGGCAACGGGGTATTCAACAGGTTCTTATATCGCTGCTATAGTTTTTGGCTCCGATGGTTACGGTTTGAACACACAATTAAAGGTTGCTGGCATATCTGGTTCATTGGGTGCATTGTTCCCGACAATTGGTGCAACCATGCAATACGACCCGACGGCTGGTTTGGCTTATGATTCTGATGCTTTGAGTGCTATACAACCAAAGTTTACTGGTACGTTTTCAGGCTGTACAAGGTTAATTGGTTTGATACCTGGGAATTTGTTTAGTGGTATACGCGGGCAGATTGTTCAAGCAATGTTTTATGATATGTTTTATTATTGTCGTAACCTGGGACATGATGTCTATGATTTTTATGGTCCTGATGAGTATTATATCCCCGCCACGTTATTTGCAGGACTTGATGCAAATACAACTATAACCAATCAAATGTCTGAAGTTTTCTCCTATACTTCTTTGCGCACATCGTGTCCAGACGGAACGCATAAGGCAACAACTGGGTTCGACAATTATTTTGGTAACAAGGTTGCGTGTGTTGCAGACGATGAAATATATTGTAAACAAGGATTGAAATATGATTCAACGACCAAGGCCTGTGCAGTATGCGGTTCTGGTGATACATGTGACACAGGCTTTGTTCAACAGTGTCCAACTGGCTATATTAGCAATGCAAAGGCGGCATATGGATATGACAGTAATTCAACAGCAACCCAGTGTTTACAAGAATACTCTATAACATATAACAATATGGCTGATGCAACGAATGATGCGGACAATCCGTCAAGTTATACAATAGAAACCACTCTACCAATAACATTGCGAGAGCCAACAAAGTCTGGTTTCGTTTTTCTTGGTTGGTATGATAATAACCAATTCACAGGTTCTGCAATTACAGAAATTGCTACGGGTTCAACAGGCGATATAACATTATATGCGAAGTGGGCGCCGATATACAGTATCACTTATGACAGTATGAATGCAGATGCTGAAGCTTCCACCAATCCTATACAATACTATGTTGGTGGTTCAACATTGTATTACAAAAACAATGCGAATGATATTTCTTGGAGCAGCGTGGATTATATTAAATCGCTATACAGTCCAACCAGAGATAATTTTGGTTTTGTAGGTTGGTGTGTATTTGATAGCGCAAGTGAGGCTGCTGCGGCGAACTATGATTGTACATATCCTACAAAGTATTTGACGGCCAGGTCGGATTATAGTGCGTATGATTATAACTATGGTGGATATTTAAATGTATCGAACAAAACAAATTTGTATTTATATGCTAAATGGGCACCGATATATAGTATAACTTATGATTATACTGGGGCTACATCTGTGCCGTATAACCCCGGAAACTATTGGTATGATGGTAATTACTATCATTATACAGATGCGAATTCATATGAAGTTTCTAATAGTGCGATACAGTTGGCTTCGCCGTCTGGGAATCAAGAATTCCGCGGTTGGTATGTTTGTACATCTTATCAAGGTGATGTGAATACTGCCGCCAACAGCAATGATTGTACCTGGTTCAGTGAAACATGGTCTGGTTCAGGCGAAACCAGTGTATATGGTATGTATGGTGCCAATTTGTATGCGTATGCAAGTTTCGGCCCACAAATTGTAAATTGTCCTGCTGGTCAATATGCTTACTATAATGGGGTTAGTTTGGGTTGCCAACAGTGTCCACAAAACTTCTATTGTGATGGCATGAATAGTATGGGTGGTTCTGATTTAACAGCAGAAGATAATGGTGCGCACGCTTGTTCATCTGCTAATCCAAACAAAGCATATAGTGATATGGGGGCTGAATCTGCTGATGATTGTTATTTCAGATGTCCATCATATCATGGATATAGTTCTGATTCTACCAGTCCGTACTATGTGCCAATCAAAACAGAAGAACCATATAATTTCTTCTATTCATCTAATGCAGATCCTGTATGGAAAGACTTTAATGGCGATGGTATAGAATCAAACAGTGAATGTATCAAACCAGCATATTCGATAAATTTGGAAACTCTGAAATGTTCGACTCCTGCGGCAGAATTGCAAAAACAGTTCGGGGATTATTATTATGCACTGGGCTTGGATCAACCTTGTAATCCAAATAATATGGAAGCGGGCTTGATGTCTTGTAATTATGATGTTTCTACGGGTAATTATACAGGTTGTTCATCAATGGTGACTGTGTGTGACGCGTCAGATTTACAGACGATGGCTGGCTTGTTTATGGGAAATTCCGCTTCAGCAGATGACTTTTTGGATATTGAATTGGGACGTAAGGGATTAACTCAAAGTACTGTAAATTGGAATACATTATTCAAGCAAAATAATAGTTATATAAATGATATAAGCACGTTGAGCAGTAGTGCAAATATTACAAAGTCTAGCGTTGGGTGTGATACGCAAACTTGTGTGGCGGGCGAATATGCACGTATTGAATATGTAAATGGTGTTGGAACAGGTTCTTGCGAACCTTGCCCTGCTGGATCTTTCTGTCCAGACAGCAAGACATATTCATTTGCAAATGGTGATTTTTCTGTGGATCCAACCAATTCGAATGTGTACACAGCTGGTAAATTCGCCTGCCTTGCTGGTTCAACCTCAGCTGCTGGTGCGTCTGCATGTACTTGCGTTAGTGGTTCTGCGTATAATCCTGCGGGTAATTCAATTGTGAACATTTCTGTTGGCAATATGTCCACAACCAAAACACCAGAGGTTGTAATGTTAACCACAACCAAAGGTAAAGATGATGTGGAATATCAAGCTTGTATGAATGTGTATGTGTCTGCAATAAATTCGACTGCATTTAACAGTTGGGTATCTGGTGGTATGTCTTCGAATGATTTGTTGACCCAGGCTGGTGCGCGTGTTGTAATGTGTAAGTATAACCCAGAAGACCAGAAATATAATTTGTGTTCACCTGCGTTCACAGCATGTAATGGTACAATCGCACAATTAATGTTGGCACCTACTGGCACAGTTGTTGATAATTTGGCACAAATGTTTGGTGAAGGTTCTTCGTTACCAGATGATATATTCGAAGAAGTGTCGGATACTTTTGGGGTTGATACGATACAGACGGCAAACGCATGTCCAGATCCAAATATGCCACAAGCAATTGGTGGAAGTTGTGCGACAGGTTATTATTGGGAACATCATTACGATGATAAAAAAGAAAGGGATGTGTATACCGGTAACAACTGCTGTCCAAATGGTTATGCATGCTGTTTGGCTGGAACAACGTATGATTTATCTGGTAAATCAGAAACTTGCATAGAATGCTCTGGTGCCTCATGTCCGACGACATATACCGAACGTGTGGTGTGCCCAGAGGGTTCGTACATAGACCAGTCAGCAATTGGGACTAACAATCAGTGTGTGACATGTCCGGTTGGTCATTATTGTCCGGGGGTCAGTGTGGAATGGAATGAACAATCGACACTTACTGATGAACAGGCGGGTAAATATGCATGTGCAGATGGATCGTATGCTGATGAGACTGGATTAGCGGCATGTAAGATTTGTTCTGGTGGTATGTCGACAGGTGGTGCAACAGGTTCAACATCTGATTCTGCATGTAGCACGACAACCTGTGTTGATGGTTCACAATATGATCCAGCAGGAACAACATTTGTGTCTGGCGCAGGCAAACAAAGTGCATTGGTAACGTTTTATGATATGAAGAAAAACGAAACGTATCAGAGTTGTACCAAGGCATATGTATCTGTGTTGGATAATACAGTATTTGCAAATGGTATCGCAAATGCAACTGCAGACGAATTATCAAAATCAGGTATGCGTTTGATAATGTGTGAATATGATGGAAAGACAGGTAAATATACAAGTTGTTCGAATGCAATACCGGCATGTGATACAAGCTATAGTTATATGATGTTGAATTACACAACAGAACAAATAGCTACTGCAATAGCGACACAGTATGGTGCTCCAGCTTTGCCAAATGTTATTATGGGTAACGCAGATGCGTCTGGTGCATTGGGCATTGATGGGGTCAGAAACTTCTATGGCGATGCTTCAGACGGCATACCAACATGTGCTGCATCGTGTCCTGTTGGGTATGAATGGGAAAGTTATTATGATGATAAAAACGCAGAAACTGTGTATACAGGTAACACATGTTGCCCAGATGGTTATGCATGTTGCTTGGCTGGATATGAATATGATATGGAAGAAGGTCGTTGCGTGGATTGTTCCAAAAATGATACTTGTACAGCAACTTATACAAAATCGTTTGTTTGCCCTGCTGGGGAGTATATTAATCAGATCGGTCAAAATGAATATCAATGTGTGACTTGTGATGCTGGTTCATATTGTCCTGGTATTATATGGGATGTGACTACAACATTTGATTCTGGAAAATACACATGTGCACAAAATACGTTCAGTGGATCTGGTGCTACTGAGTGCAGTGCTTGTCCAACTGGTTCAACCTCTTCTGCTGGTTCAACGTCATTGAGTGCATGTACATGTCCAAGTGGTTCTGCGACCAATCCTGCTGGTAACTCTATCGTGAACGTTTCTGTTGGTAACATGTCTACAATCAAGACGCCAGAAGTTATAACATTGACAGATGATAATGACAATGAGTATTCTGCCTGTGCAAATGTATATGTATCTGCAGTAAATATGACTGCGTTCAATAATTGGTACACAGGTGGTATGTCTAGTGATGATTTACTGACCCAGGCTGGTGCGCGTGTTATAATATGTAAATATAATGCAACAGATAGTAAGTATAATGAATGTACTCCTGCATTTACAGCGTGTAATGGTCAGATTGCACAGTTAATGTTGGCTCCTACTGGTACGATTATCAGTAATTTGGCACAGATGTTTGGTGGAGGTTCTTCATTGTCAGACGATTCATTTGAACAAGTATCAAATACTTTGGGTATAGATACGCTTCAGACAGCGAATGCATGTCCAGATACAGGTATGCCACAAATGATCAGAGGAAGTTGTGCGACAGGTTACTATTGGGAAAATTATTACGATGATAAAAAAGAAAGGGATGTGTATACCGGTAACAACTGTTGTCCGGACGGTTATGCGTGCTGTTTGGCGGGAACAAAGTATGACGCGACAACAAACAGCTGTCAGCCTTGCTCTGGCTCATCTTGCCCAACAACTTATACAGAAAGTGTGAAACCGATTACTTGTCCTGCTACTAATGGGTATTATACATCACCGGCACCGATTAATACAACTGGTGGTCCAGGGGTTATAGAATTGGATATGCAAAATATGAATTTGGGTACAGAATCTTCTTATGGTTCAAGCCAAGATGAATGTGTAGCAATAAGGGTGTATTATGAAAATTCTACACCATTTATGAGTGCTGGTGGCATGGAAAATATGACGGCAAGTGATTATGTGAATGCTGGTGCGTCGGTTGCATTCTGCAAATACAATCCAAATACTGGTCATTATGACGGGGATTGCACACCGAAATATTCATTGTGCTCAACTGATAATGTTATGAGCCTGTTTGCTTCGGGTAATTCTGTTGGGGTTATGAAGGCTGTATTAGGTATAACTAACGACAATACAATTGGAAATTATTTCACAGAGTCTGTAAGTGATTTAAGTAAAGATAGTGCGTTGAACAGATGTAGCGGTATTGTATGTCCAGATGCAAGCGACTTTTCCAACATGAGTTTATCTGGGGCTGGTATGATGCAGATGGGGGATGGTATGGAGGGTTCTTATGGCTCAACACCAAATGACTGTGTAGCGATGCGTGTGTATTATAATGATGGTTCTGTGTTGTTTGATGGGCAAAGTCCAAGTATGGATATAAATGATTGGATTGATGCGGGTGCTTCGGTTGCGTTCTGTAAATATAATACGGGTAATGTAGCAACAGATTTGTGCACACCAAAATATTCATTGTGTGATACAGATAATATGATGACATTGATGAGCGCTGGCAATGCAGTTGGTATTATGCAAGCGATGTTGGACATCAATGGAACAAGCGCTTTGGGTACATATTTCACCCAGTCGCCAAGTTCGTTGGCGTCTGCAACAGCGACAAGCAGATGTGTAGCAGCCAGCACGACTTGTTCTGCGGGAC
This sequence comes from Candidatus Enterousia sp., assembly GCA_045634865.1. Classification (GTDB taxonomy): domain Bacteria; phylum Pseudomonadota; class Alphaproteobacteria; order Rs-D84; family Rs-D84; genus Enterousia. Next base: position 182,381 of record JAZRBB010000002.1, on the reverse strand, counting down.
AATATGCAGATGCGAATTTGGAATGTCAAGCATGTCCAGAGGGGTATTATTGCACAGGATTGAACAGCACTGGTGGTTCAGATTTGACGGTTGAAGATAATGGTAAATATGCATGTCCTTCTGGTTCAACGTCAAATGGTAGTACCAGCAGTTGCACTTGTGATGTGGGGTATTCCTGGAACACGTCAACGCATTTGTGTGAAGGGAATACAGTACACATTAACTGGGGTGATGGTGTCAATACGACATGTACGTATGGCAGTAGTTATACAGTACCGGATGCGCCTAAGACAATACCACAAGGTTATACATTCATAGGTTATAGGATAGTATCATCTGTATTAAATAATAATGACAATTCTAATTCAAATGAACAAGATAATGGCGAAGAAATTGGAAAGGGAGAATAACCTGGTAACGAAGTAGAGAAAGTGAGATAGACCGGAACGAAGTAGAAATTGCATTTTGACATTAATGTCAGAATGGAGCAAACAAAACAAAAAACAAAAAAAGGAGAAAAAATGAAAAAGTTGTTAATCACAGGTGGAGTGTTATTTAGTGTGTTGCCAGCTATGGGTGCCACACTTGACATAAAGCCAATTATTTCACCAGAAGACAATGGAAGCTGTTCTGGCGAAGATTTCCAAGGGGATTTTACAGCACAAAATCCTTTGCAGATGCGGGCGATTTTTGTAACAGATACTTGCGCAGCTGGTACTTATTTTAATGTTGCAGACAATGCATACATTGATCCAGAAGATGGAAAAATCAAAAACGCAAGTTGTACAACCTGTAACAGCACAGGACATTACTGCCCTGGTGGTTCAATAGAAATTGTCAATGGTACAGTCAGCACCCAAGGTTTAGGAACTTGTCCAGCTGGGTACACTGATGGTGCGGATGCAACCAGTATAAATGGCTGTAGTGCAACTTGTTCTTTGAATGATTTGAACTACACCATGGATCATGCATCTTCTTATTCTTTGGTTTCTGGTACAGCAACGTATAACGAAGATCCGACATTACAACAATTCTGTGAAAAGATAGTTGCAGTTAATGGATGTGACGCTGGTTATACCAGAACTTCTGTTGCAGATATCATAGGAGATGAATTACCAACAACACCTGGTGCATATACAGCAAGCACACAAAATGGTTCTACTACATGGACCGCTATTTTGGGTGATTTGACTGTTGGTGGTGTAGCACATTGTAAAACTTCTGTTGTTGATAGCAGCAAAGTCGGTTGCTTTATGCGTGCAACAAGTTTAAATGGTCATGCAATCAACGGAGATACTTTGGAAGCAGCACAATATAACGATCTGACAGCTTGTGAGACTGGTTGTGCACAGTTAAGCGATCAAACTGTGGGGGCGTTCTTTGTAGATCAGACAACAGCTGATGGTAATAGATTTGCAAAAATGGTTGGCAACAGATATTTCTGTGTTGCTAATGAGGTTAATATTAACTGGGGTGATAACATCAACACTACATGTACATACGGTGGTGGATTCACAGCTCCGGCAAGCGAACCTACAGCTGATGAGGGTTATAAGTTCGTAGGTTGGAAAATCGAAATCGAAGAACAATCTGAACAACCTTCTGAACAACCTTAGTATCTGATGGGGTTATATAACAAGGTGAGAGAGGTTTGTGGTAGTTCTGGCAATATAAGCCAGAACATACCGCAGACCAAGGAAAATAAATAAAATCTTTAGAGACCAACAAGGTTATATAGAGATACAGAGATAAAAAATGGGTACAGTGATATGTTAAAACGTATATTATTATTTATGATAACTTTATTTGCATTTGCGATGCCTGGTGCCAAAGTCATGGCAGAGGAATATGAATATACACTGTTCCAAGAGATTGATGGAGAGCTTGTCGCAATTGGAGAGTCTTCTTGTGATGCGTTGTATGATTTATTTGGTGGTGCAAATATCAAAATGACCCCTGTGTACCGTAAGATATGTGATACAGGATATTATAATGTCGATGATGATAATTGTGCGATTATATCCAAAAACTGTGATCCTGGTGAATATTTGGATTTGTCTGGTAGTGAACCCAGGTGCAAAGAATGTCCTGTTGGCTATTGGTGCCCAAGCAGGTATTTGTCTGTACAAACAGTAAATGATACTGTGTGTGGTGGTGTTAATAATGTTGCAGAAGGTGGAATGACAGAAGAAAATAAAAACTATAAGTGGAGAAATAATCAATGTATAGATTCTGAAACAAATCAAGTTGTGGTGGGTATAACTTCTGAATCTGAATGTGGTTTTACATCTATTGGTAAATGTAAATGTCCTGGGGACACAACAACCAGAGCAACCAGACAGGCGGGTTTTGGATTACATTCAACCAGCATAGATGCTTGTGCTTATTATGATTTGGGACCTGGTAAACAATTAAAACGTTCTGTGGACACGGAACATAATTATCAATGGGAAAATGGCAAGTGCATCAATAAAGATACTAATGAAGAAGTGACGGGTATAAAGTCTTCTTTGTATTGTGGATATACTTATACAAAAGAGACTTGTGATGCAGATAATTTCTGTTTGGGTGGTATATTTACTGCTGCAAAGTACAAGGATAGCATGAATGCTTGTCCTGATAAATACAATGATGTTGTGACAATCGAAAGTTCGTCTGATTGCATTACTGCCAAGACAAACGGATTTGCGTGGAACACAACACATAAAAAATGTTTTATAGCGGGTACAACAACCGAAGTAAAAAATATCACAACAAGCGGTGCTTGTACAAAAGCAAATGAAATAAAGGCGGATTTAGTATGGAATACTGAAAAGCAAGCATGTTTGTTAAAGGGACATTCTGATACAGGTTCGTTCAGATGCTCTTATACCTGCCCTGCTGGTTATTATATGCATATTGTGAATCAATATGATGACAATCATCACAGCAGAAATGCTAATGATTATTATACATCAGATTATTTCTTGGGTGGATGGCGTGCTTTTTATACAACCTGTGAACCTTGTCCGATTGGTTCATATTGTCTGGGTGGAACATTTTTCCGTGACGCAACGTATAATGATACAAAATATCATGCGGATACGTATGATCAGGAACAGATTAGATATTATACAAATGGCTTTTCTTTGGGAGGCACAAATTGTAATGATTATAAGTCTAATTCGACAACTGTAGAAATGGGAAGCTATGAGGCCAGTCAGTGTAAATCTTTCTGCCCTGCTGGCCAATATTATAATAAGGCTGCTGGAGAATGTAAGTCTTGTGTGGATGCTGGATTGAATGCTAGTGCATATTGTCCTGGCGGTGTGTTGTATGACGAACATACTTCTGAAAACGTTGGTATAAGTATTTGTGAACAGCAAAATGTTGTTGTATATGGAAGTAATAGCTCTGATTCATCAGTTTATGTAACAACTGATAATGTTGATAACAATTATATTCAACCAAATGAAACAAAAACAGCTTGTTCTTGTCCAGAAGGATACGAATGGAACTCGAAAACACGTGCATGCTGTGAACCGAACAAAGCATGCTGTGGCGCAGGGTTGGATTTGCGTACTTATTCTGATGGTTCATACGAATGCAAACCATGTGGTAGCGGAAATTCAGAGGAAGACGCAGCGTGTAATTTGATATGTTCGATAGACAGTCAATCTGAAAACTGTATGGCATGTAGAAACAAGACTTATTGTACTGGTGCAATATTAATAATACAAGGTGAACCAGAGCTTTGCGTGCTTGGAGAAAATCAATACAGAACGCCAAATGGTGAGTGCCATACATGTTCTGTTGTTGGTGCAGCTGTTAATGCAGAGCGTACCACTTGTTCTTGTGCTGTGGAAGCAATGATGCCTTATAAGGATACGTTGTTCCCAGAATTAAATGATGATCCAGAGCTTATGGTGCGACATCTGGGGACTTCGGGATGTGAATTGGACACATATTATGTTGGCTTATGGTATTCGAATATAGATTTAGATATGGGTATTCAAGAACATGGAAAAGCTTGTGGATGGCGTGATGAATGCGCTTATTGGTCGCAGTATTATCAGTATGGTCACATCAGAAACAATGATGGTGAGTATGTTGCGGCAAACTCTTTTGAAATAGATTGGCAACCAACAGAACATGGGTACAATTTCTCGAACCCTGTTACACCAGAAGAAGGTTTAATAAACCCGGAATCTATGAGTTCACGTAAGGTCCAAAATGGATATGTATTTGCGGGCTGGTGTCGTGGAACAGAGTTCTGTTGTCCTGCTGGTTATAAAGTACAGATTTTAGACCACCGTAAACATAAAAAAGAATGTGTGATATGCCCAAATGGGGATAAGACATCAGATGCATGTAATGGTTCCGGATGGGTTTCGCCAGATACAAAACCAGTTATAGATACAAAAGCACAAGAAAACCGAATAGCGCCAGAAAGTTTTAAATACTACGCGATGATGGTTGCTGATACTGTGTGTGAAAAGGGTACATCGTTGAATACTACAACAATAGAGTGTGTTGATTGTCCTGCTGGTTATTATTGTCCTGGTGGTAAAGTTTCACCAAGATATCCTGGAAGATACGCTTGTCCGAAAGGCACATATCGTGAATATACAAAGGGAACACAACAAGATTATGCTGTTGACCCGGAACATCCTGATACTTATGATGGCTGTAAACCTTGTGGTGTTGGTGTTTCGGAAATATTGAGTGACAGGGCAGGAAGATACATAGATGTTCCGACGGATAATGGGTTACAGACATTATCTGAGGCGTCTAAATCGATTGATAAGTGTGGATATTATTGTAAAGAGAGATTTTATGATGCAGGAGATAATAGGTTTAAATGTGATACACTGTGTCCTGCTGGTTATTATTGTCCGGCCAATGGTCCTGTGCCAAGGTTTTCAGAAAACGAACAGGCATTTTTTGATTGGGAACATCAAGGAGAAGGAAAAATACTTTGTCCAAGTGGATTAAACTCTGATATTGGTGCAAAACAATGTTATACAGATCCTGGATGCACACCAAAGCACTATAGATGGGAAAATGGACAGTGTATTGATGAAGATACAGGTGTTTCAGTGTTAATTCCTGAATCAGAGTGCATGTATACTGGTTATTATAAAAAGAAAGATGCAGATACAGAGGCTTATGTTTGTGTAAAGTGTGGTGCAAACGATCCTCTTGCGGACTCATATTCATATTGCCCAGGGTTTGATAAATTAGAAGTTGGTTTGATTGAATATACGACTATGCACAAGGATTCTGTGGGTAGATATGGCTGTGGTAAAAACCCAATAACAAATATAAAAAGAATATCTGATGATAATGCAGATCATTGTTATGAGTTACCTAACGCTGGAAAATATACAGATCCAGAAACCGGACTGCCAGAACCATGTAAAGAAAACTATTTCTGCACAGGTAGAGAAGAAAATGGTGTATTGGGTCAACGTAGATGTCCGTACGGTTCTGTATCCGATATCGGTGCACAATTTGTTACAGATTGTCAATGTGTGTCTGGTGAAAATTATAGACCTGATGGAGTATATTATGAAAAAGGGGCAGAGCTGGTACAATATGGTCAAACACTTGATGATTTTGCTTGTGTAAATACTTATTTGGTGGTTGATAATGTTGCATCTTATGAAGCGGCGGAAGACTCTATATCAAATGCAAAAGCTAAAATAGTGTCTTGTGCATGGGTTAACAATCAAGAATCACCAGACGAAGATGGTGCACCAGATGGTAAATATAGCAAGTGTATAGAAAAATCGGTAGATATTTGTTATAAATCTGTTTGGAACGATACAATTATGGGACCAGATGGATCGGCTGATGATTTAAGTCGTATTTCAACTGTCGATGTATTAAGTTGGATGATGAATACTTTGTATACAACTCCAGAACAACGAACAATTCAATACTTAATGACAAGGTTGTCTCCTGTATCTAATATACAAAGCATACCGACAGTTGGTAATTGGCACAGTTGTCAGACATCAATTTTGTGTATAGATGGTTTTGCTCATTATAATGATACAGTTGGTATGTGTTATGCGGATATAACATACCAAAACGTAGATGATGAAGATATTACATGGCCAATAGATCCTGAAAATCCTGGTGAATATTTGATGAATCCGTCACAATATACACCAGATATGTTGCCATTCATACTTCGTAATCCCAAGAAACCACATCACGCATTTAATGGATGGTGTTTGGCTGGAGAATCTAAGACGGATTGTTTGGCAAATACTATACAGTTAGCATTTGATGAGGAAACTGATGAGTTGGTGACATTTGTTGAACGTGAAGTTTCAGAGGGAACCACGGGGGATTTAGAGTTTACCGCTCAATGGGAAATGGTATGCCCAGATGATTACAGCCATCATGATGGTGAGTTAACCGATGTTACCCAATGTTATGCTGTGGTTGAATTTGATTCTAACAAAGTTGGAATAGCTAACCCTGAAAATCACATAGAACAATATTCAGAAGGTGCGACAACATACACATTGGCTGCATTACCAGAATTGCCTTCTGTGACTGGCTATAATTTTGGTGGTTGGTATGTTAATGCTGCTGTGACAGGTAATGCAGTGACCACAGAAACAGCATTGAGTGGCGATAATAAATTGTATGCAAAATGGTCGCCTATAACATACAAAGTTGTATTTGATGGTAATGGTGCAACAAGAGGTTCTATGGCAGATGAAACATTTGCATATGATGAATCAAAGGCATTGAGTGCCAATGCGTTTGAGAAAACAGGTTGGAATTTTGTTGGCTGGTGCAAGGGGGCAACAGCATGCAATACAACAGATGCTAATTTCTATGTAAATGAAGCGGTTGTTTCTAACTTGACCTCATCAGATAATGCAACAATCACAATGTATGCAAAATGGACACCAATAACATATACGGTATTGTTCGATGGTAATGGTGCAACGAGTGGTTCTATGTTGCCAGAAACATTTGATTATGACGAACGCAAGGCCTTGTTATCAAACGGATTTGAAAAAACAGATTATGATTTTGTTGGCTGGTGCAAAGGTGTCACAGAGTGCAATGATTCAGACGTCAATTTCTATACGGATGAAGAGGAAGTATTTAATTTGGTATCTGTTGATGCTGCAGAAAATACTGTGACTATGTATGCACAATGGCAAGCGATTGGGTGTAGCGCTGAATTTCCACTCAAGGATGCAACAACTGGTGCTTGTTATGCGAACATTGTGTACAAAAACACAGAAGGAGCAAAGTGGGTAAATTCGCACAACCAGATTATTACAACTAATCCGGATCCGCAACGTTATAATGCGCTTGATTTGCCGATAACTTTGTCTAAACCGAGAAAAGATAATTATGTATTCTTGGGCTGGTGTGAAAACGAAGAAATGACAGAAAATTGTGAGCTTGAAAAGACAATAGCGCTTGGCTCGACTAGACACAAAACATTCTGGGCAAAGTGGGAACATTCGTGTATCAGTCAGAAATACTTGCACATAGGTGATACGGCTATATGCTTATATACAGAAAAACCAACATCACCAGCATTGGCAATAAAGATAGACGGAACGGTATATTATGGGCATATGTGCAAAAACTGTAGCAAGACCATGAATGGTGGAACAGAATCCAAGTTGCATATAAGGTATGGCGAAGAAACCTATAATGTGTACGATTTAACCGCACAGTAGATTTTAGGCTGCATTTCCGTCAAACGTAAAAAACTCTCTTGATTCAAGAGAGTTTTTTAATCAAACAAATAAAACCTATAAAATTATTCGCCCATTTTCTTTGCAGATTGCAAGGTTTTTATCAATGTTTCTGCCGCAATTTGACGAATTTTTTGTGCCAAAGGACGCATATTCATCGCCTCTGCAACTGCATTACCAAAACTTTCGGATATAAATTCAATTTGTGCCGGGGCGATAACAAAAACCTCACTAGTTATATCAGAAGTTTTTAATGTTTGGATATCGTTAGATTTCATAAATCCCCCCTGCTTTTTAATTTCATCACCACAATGATAACACAAAAAATGTGAATTAAAAACAAATTTTTGTGTTTTTTGGTATCTATCTCTTGTTTTATAAAAAATCCTTCATTATATAAATAAAGTGTCTTGACCCAAAGGCACAAAATTGCTATAAAACAATATCAATATGGCTGTGTTTTGGGTTGGTTTATACCCTGCACTAAACGGTAAGGAAAAGAAATGAAAAATATACTGAAAATGTTATTAGGTTCAGCTAATGATAGACTTGTAAAATCTTATGAAAAAACTGTTGCAAAAATCAATGATTTAGAACCAAAATATGTTTCGTTATCTGATGATGAGATTCATAATTTGACAACTGTTTTTCGTGAACGCATGAAAAACGGTGAATCTGAAAACGATATTTTGCCGGATGTTTTTGCTGCTGTACGTGAAGCGGCTAAGCGTTCCATTGGTTTGCGTCATTTTGATGTGCAATTGATTGGCGGTATGGTTTTGAACAATGGCCAGATTTCTGAAATGAAAACAGGTGAAGGTAAAACACTGGTTGCAACACTGGCCTTGTATTTGAAAGCGTTGCATGGCAAGGGCGCGCATTTGATTACAGTTAATGACTATTTGGCTTCGCGTGATGCTGGTTGGATGGGGCAAGTTTATCGTTTCTTGGGTATGACTGTTGGTGTAATTCAGCATGATATGTCAGATGAAGACAGAAGAAATGCTTATAATTGTGATATTACTTATGTGACTAATTCTGAATTGGGGTTTGATTATTTGCGTGATAATATGAAATTTACAAAAGAACAGCAAGTTTTACGTCCGTTCTTTTATGCTATTGTTGACGAAGTTGATAGTATTTTAATTGATGAGGCGCGCACACCACTTATTATTTCTGGGCCTGCAGAAGATACCAGTGAATTATATAGCAAAGTCGATGATGTTGTTGTTCAATTAAATTCTGAAGATTACAAAATTGATGAAAAAGATAGACATGTGACATTGACTGATACCGGTATTGATCATGTGACAAAGTTGTTGAAAGATTCAGGGGTATTGGTTGGTGATAATTTATATGCGGCTGAAAATGCAGTAGTTGTCATGCATATTCAGCAATCTTTGTTGGCGCATCATTTGTATGTAAAAAATGTAAATTATGTTGTGCGTAATGGCGAGGTTTTGATTGTTGATGAATTCACAGGTCGTGTAATGTCTGGTCGTCGTTTTGGTAAAGGTTTGCATCAGGCAATTGAAGCCAAAGAACATGTTGATGTTCAACCTGAAAATCAAACAGTGTCCAGTATTTCTTATCAAAATTTATTCAGAATGTACCCTGTGTTATCTGGTATGACTGGAACCGCTATGACCGAAGCCGCAGAGTTTGAGGAAATCTATAAATTGCGTGTTGTTTCAATTCCAACCAACAAACCTGTGGCGCGTATTGATCATCATGATGAAATATATCGTAATAAAACCGAAAAATACGATGCTATATTGAAACAAATCAAAGAATGTGTAGAGCGTAAACAACCGGTATTGGTGGGAACTGTTTCTATTGAAAAGTCCGAAGAATTGGCAAACTTGGTTCGTGAAAAATTGAATATAAATCCTGCGGTGTTGAATGCAAAACATCATGAATCAGAAGCAAAAATAGTTTCCCAAGCCGGTGCACCTGGTGCTGTGACAATTGCTACAAACATGGCAGGTCGTGGAACTGATATTAAACTTGGTGGTAATGCGGAACATCTGATTGCCGAATTGGACGAAACCGCACCTGATTTTGAGTCCAAGAAAAAAGAGATTGAAGATAGAATCGAAGCAAACAAACAGATTGTCAAAGATGCAGGTGGTTTGTATGTAATCGGAACAGAACGTCATGAATCAAGACGCATTGATAATCAGTTGCGCGGTCGTTCTGGCCGTCAAGGCGACCCTGGTGATTCTAAATTCTTTTTAGCACTTGACGATGATTTGATGCGTATTTTTGGTGCCAGTAGATTAGAAGGCATGTTGACTACACTTGGGTTAAAACCAGGCGAAGCAATTACGCATCCATGGATAACAAAGGCTTTGGAAAAAGCACAAAAACGTGTAGAAGCAAGATATTTTGAGGCACGTAAAGAATTGTTAAAATACGACGATGTTATGAACGAACAAAGAACAGTTGTTTATAAACAACGTAATGATTTAATGTCTTCTGAAGATTTGGCGCCTTTTGCCCAAGAATTAATCGGCGACGTTGTTGAAATAATTTGTGAAAATAATATCCCTGAAAAAGCGCATCCGATGGATTGGAATATAACCGGTATTCATAATGATATGATGCGTATATTTGCATTAGATATTACAGATATTGAAAAGTGGAAAACAGATGAAACCATATCTGAACGTAATGCTTATACAACTTTGTTCAATTTAGCGATGCATCGTTATAATCAACAAGTTGCAAAATACGGAAATGAATTGATGCAGACAGCACAAAAACAAATGATGTTGGGTGCTTTGGATTCTGTATGGAAACGTCATTTACAACAGATGGATTATTTGCAAGGGTCAATTGGTTTGCGTGGCTATGCCCAGAAAAATCCATTATATGAATATAAAAACGAGGCATTGGAATTATTTAGAAACACAATGCAGAATTTCAAGTTGATGTCTGTCGCATACATTTGTCGTATGGAATTGACGCGTGCAGATGTTGATAAGACTGCCCAACAACAAGCTCAACATGATTCTGAATTGAATCAAAATGCTTCTGAAAATAATATGGCAAATATGAATATTTCCAGGAATGCTTTATGCCCATGTGGCTCTGGTTTGAAATATAAACATTGTCATGGAAAATTGCATTGATTGGGTAAAAATCAGAAAGAATAAAAGGAAAGTTTTATATGCCTGAGTTTGTGCATTTGCGTGTTCATTCAAAAATATCTGTTGGTGGCAGTACTTTGTCTGTGGCCAGCAATAAAAAATTAGGCATATTAAAGGGTATTCCTGAATTATGTATTGATAACAATATGACGGCTTGTGCGTTGACTGATACAAATATGATGTCGGGCTGTGCAGAGTTTTCTGATGTTATGCCGTCAAACAAAATTCAACCGATTATCGGTGTAGAATTATCACTGAATCATCATAATGCAGATCCTAAAATATTACGTCAATCTTCGTTGTCAAAGATTGTTTTGTTGGCTAAACATCATGCAGGTTATCTAAATCTGTGCGAAATCAGTCGTGTTATGTATATGCGCAAAGAAAATCATCATTTAGGACCGCATATTACATTGGAGGAATTAGAAAAATACAAAGATGATTTGATTTGTTTGTCTGGTGCGCATACTGGACCGATTGGTATGGCAATATTAAACAATCAAAATGATACAGCATTTGATTTAGCCAAACAATTTTTAGATATGTTTGGTGATAATTTTTATATTGAAATACAAAGACATGGCCTGGAAGACGAAATAAAAACAGAACCCTTGTTTCTGCAAATTGCGTGTGATTTAAATATACCAATTGTTGCAACAAATGATGTTTGTTTCCCTGCGCGTTCTGATTATGAAGCAATGGATGCGTTAAGTTGTGTTTTGGGGCAGACAAAAATAATTGATCCAGAAAGACCGCGCAAATCATCAGAACAATATTTCAAATCATCAGAAGAAATGTCTGAATTGTTTTCAGATTTACCAGAGGCGATAGAAAACACCGTAAACATAGCAAAACGTTGTGCCTTTTTCGTAAATGTACACGAAAAGCCCTTGTTGCCACGTTTTGGCGCAGATTTAGAAACCGAATGTCAAATGTTGCGTGATGCAACTATGAACGGATTAAAAGAACGTATTAAACAACATAACATTACAGATACCGCGCCCTATTTTGAGCAAGCAGAATATGAACTAGGTGTTATCATTGGTATGGGATTCCCTGGGTACTTTTTAATTGTTGCTGATTATATAAACTGGTGCCGTCAAAATGATATTTTAACTGGGCCTGGTCGTGGTTCGGGTGCGGGTTCTATTGTTGCGTGGGCTTTGGGTATAACGCATGTAAACCCGTTAAAGTATGGTTTATTGTTTGAAAGGTTTCTGAACCCAGATCGTATTTCTATGCCTGATTTTGATGTTGATTTTGAGCCAACGGGAATTGAACGGGTGCTGGATTATGTTGGCGAAAAATATGGTCGTGATTCTGTGTGTCGAATTATTACATTTGGCAGTTTGCAGGCACGTGGTGCAATACGTGATATTGGTCGCGTTTATGGTATTCCGTATTCTAAATCAGACAGATTATCTAAATTGATTCCTGCGGACGCAAAAACTTTGCGTGAAGCCGTTGATGCATCACGTGAAATGCAAGAAATCCTGGACAATGATGCGGATATGAAAAAGGTGGTTCAGGTTGCAGAAGATTTAGAAGGTTCTATACGAAACCTGGGACAACATGCATGTGGTGTAGTTATTGGTGACAGACCAACTACTAAGATTGCGCCCGTTTATCGTGATCCAGCAAACCCTTTGCCATCATGTCAATTTGATGGGCATTATTTGGAATCTGCCGGTTTAATCAAATTTGACTTTTTGGGGTTAGAAACCTTGGTTGTATTAAAATATGCTGTAAAGTTGATACAAAAAACACGTGGTGTGAATGTTGACTTAGATAAAATCCCAACTGACGATGCAAAAACAATGGAATTATGGCAGTCTGGTTTGACCGAAGGTATATTCCAATTCGATGCCACATTTGTTCAACAGACATTAAAGAAAATGCATCCAACAAGTTTCTTGGAAATATCTGCATTAAACGCGTTGAATCGTCCTGGCCCTATTGCATTTATTCCACAATTTATCGCACGTATGCATGGCGAAGAACCAATTGAATATGTTCATCCGCGTGCTGAACCAATATTAAAAGAAAGTTATGGTATTATCGTTTACCAAGAACAGGTTATGCAATTGACCAGAGTGCTTGCGGGTTTTACACGTGGTGAATCAGATACTGTACGTAAAGCGATGGGTAAAAAGAAACTTGATTTGTTGGCTAAACTTGAAATCAAATTTTTGGAGGGGTGCAAGAAAGAAGATACTTTGGATGAAGCCACCGCCAAAGATTTGTGGGAAAAATTCAAGGAATTTGCAAAATATGCGTTTAATAAATCACACGCGGTGGCCTATTCCATTGTTGCAAATCAATGTGCGTATCTGAAAGCGCATTTTCCTGCTGAGTTTTTAGCATCATCTATGTCCAGTAATATGAACGATACAGATCAATTGGCCATATTTGTTGATGATGCCAAGTCTAATTTCAACATACAAATTGTTCCGCCAGATATAAATCAGAGCGAATCTTTGTTCACAGTGAAAGATGGCAAGATTATTTATGCTTTGGCTGCAATAAAGGGGGTTGGCGCAGTTGCAACTGATGCAATTGTTGCAGAACGTGAAGCACATGGAAAATTCAAGAATTTGACAGATTTTGCAAAAAGATGTTCGCCGTTTATAAACAAACGTATACTGGAAGCGTTCGCAAAAGTTGGTGTTTTGGATTCAATCGAAAAAAATCGTGCGTTGATATTTATGAATGCAGATGCGATTTTGGCTTATGCATCTAAATCACGTGAAAGTGTAAATTCTTTATCATTATTTGCTAATACAACCGAAGATGATGTTGGCGAAGACAGATTATTGAAAGATTTACCAAAGACAACGCCATGGACTTTTGCACAAAGATTAGAAAACGAATTGTCTGCTTTGGGCTTTTATATTTCTGCACATCCGTTGGATCAGTATAAACATTTAATTGCGCGTGCAAAATTAGCAACTAGTGCGACTTTGGAATCTGTTGGTGACAGAAAAATGGTTCAGATTGCTGTAAATGTTAATTCTTATTCAAGGCGCAAAACCAAAACTGGTAAAGATATGTTGACCATAAATGCGTCAGACAGTTTTGGTAATCTTGAAGGGGTTGCGTTTGGTGAAAATACATTTGATTTAGCGCAATCGTTAAGCAATGAAACGGCTGTGGTACTTTCGGGAAAAACTTCGATTCGTGATGACAGAGTTTCTATCTTTGTTGATTCTGTTATGCCTTTGACAAAATGGGTCGCAAAAATTGCAAAGACAATAACTATTGATGTGAGTAATCAATCTATATTGCCCGATATTAAAAAGGCTTTGATGGCATTACCTGCTGGTCAGACCCAGGTTGTATTAAATTTGCATTCTGACGATAAAAATGCAGCATTAATATTAAAACGAACGATTGAATTGGGTGCAACAACTGCGAAAGATTTAACTGCTTTGGGGACCAAGGTGACAATAGAATGATAAAACATATACCTGTTCTTTTAGATAGTGTTATGAGTGTTTTTGGTGATGTTCGTGGTCGAACTGTTGTTGATTGTACTTTTGGTGCAGGCGGATATACACGTGCATTATTGGATGCAGGTGCAAAAGTAATTGCTTTTGATCGTGATACAAATGTTGTTGTTGATGCGAACGAAATAAAACACAAATACGGTGACAACTTCCGATTTATAAATGCACCTTTTTCAGATGTTGATAAGTTAGATTCAACCGAATTTGATGATATTGTTTTTGATTTGGGTATATCTTCAATGCAGATTGATAACGCGGAACGCGGATTTTCGTTTCGATTTGATGCACCACTAGATATGCGCATGGATTGTCGTTTAGAATGTGGTGCAACAGATTTGATAAAAAATATGTCTGTGAATGAATTAGCAAATATTCTGTACGAATATGGCGATGTAAAAAAATCTAAATTGATTGCAAATATATTAAAGCAAAATTTACCAACAACAACTTTTCAATTGCGTGATTTAATCAAAAATCCACATGACATAGCGCCTGTATTTCAGGCTTTACGTATCGCAGTAAATGACGAAATGGGACAATTAAAATCAGCATTAGACAGTGTGCATAAATTATTATGTTCTGGCGGGCGGTGTTTGTGTGTCACTTTTCATTCAATCGAAGATAGAATTGTAAAAAACGCGTTTCGTCAGTGGACAAATGTTTCTGGTGACCCACGCATGCCAAATGTTTCAGAACCAGAATACAAAATGTTAAAGGTTTATACGCCGTCTGTGCAAGAGTTAGAGAATAATTCACGTGCCAGATCTGCGCATTTACGAGGGGTACAAAAATTATGAAAATATGGTGTTGACCTGATTTGTGATTTTGTATAAAATAAAAAGACTACAAAAGGAAAAGGAAAGATGAGAAAGATATTACCTTGGTTTATATGTGTTTTTGCATGTTTTTTTCTGTTGTTCAATACGGCAGAGGCTGTATGTCCAGTTTGTACGATTGCAATTGGTGCAGGACTCGAAGGCATGCGTATATTGGGTGTCAAAGATGTTTTGACAGGTATATGGGCTGGTGGTTTAACGGTTTCCTTGATTGGTTGGACGGCTAATTATATGAAAAAACATAATGTTAAGAACGTTTTTTGGTATATATTAAATGTTTTGGTGTATGCGTCTTTGTTGGGGGCTGTGTATTTTGTGCCACGTGGCAATCCAATTGTAAAATGGTGGGATAATTGCATGTGGGGAATTGACCAGTTTTTATTGGGAATATTGGTTGGCGCAACAACATTTATTTTAATGGAAGTGTGGTATAAACACATCAAACAAAAAAATGGTGGTCATGCCCTATTTCCTTTTCAGAAAGTTGTAATGCCTTTTGGTGGGTTGTTGATTATGACTGGAATTTTCTGGCTGATTATAAAATATCTACCAACCGTCGGTATAGTTTTGTGCTAAAAGATATAACAATAAAGGATAAAAAATGAAAAAAACTGATAAAAAATTATCAATGGACGAAATGATAAAAAAACTGGATGCGGCCAAGAAAACTAATCCACTGGATTTATCTTCAGACCAAGATTTGTCTATTGCATTGATGAACCTGGTGTCTTTGGAAGAACATTTCTTTTTCAGCGGTGCAAAAACTCAAAAACCTGGTTTTTATGATTTGATAAATGTTGTTCGTAATATGCGCAAAGAATTAATGGAACGCATTGTAAAGAAATCCAGTTCCGAAAATGGTGAAGTTTGGTGTATTTCTAAGCATTTGTTGGCTGCATCTATGCGCTTATACGAAGTTGGAACCAAGGCACTTGGTGCTGGTAAGAAAAAAGAAGCCTATGAAATGTTTAGTAAGGCATATGATTTATATTCTTTGTTTTGGGGATTAAATATGGATTTGATAGATTTGAGTGGCGTTCATGAATCTGTACCAGACTTTTATGATGGCGCGACCAAGGCTTGTAATATATCAAAAACAACAGATGAAAAGACAAAAAAGACAGATGAAAAAGTGTCTGGTGTAAAAAAACTGGGTCAATGGGTAAAGAAAGCGGTAAATTGTTGCATTGAATAAATGCTTGATTTGGCTTGCCCAAAAATGGTAAAATAACAGGGACAGTAAGAGAGAATAAGATATCGTGGCGGGATTTATTAATAAAATCTTTCGTGTTTGTGTGTTTGCAATTGTTGCGCCTGCTGTCGCTTTTGGCGGGCAAAGTCCGCGCGCAACCAGTTCCAAAGTCTTGACCCGAAATCAATCGTTAGATAACAACACATTGATACGGCGTTCTGCTACTTCTGTTATTGCACGTTCAACAAGTGCAAACGCACGTCGTTCGGGAAAAACAGTAACCGCGCGCCCTGCGATTGCACGCACTACATCAAACATATCTGTTCGTTCTGGTGCGCGTGTTGTATCTTCTGGTTCCAATTTATCTCGGGCTGCTGTTTCTAAATCTGGAACGGCGCGTTCATCTGTAAACAGAAGTGCCAAAAACACAAATATTAATAATCATGTCTCTCGTGCAGCCGCTTCGCGCGCAACGGCGGTGTTTAGCGACGTAACGAAAATTGGTGGTGGTTATTCTAATTGTCGCGACGCCTATGCAACATGTATGGATCAATTTTGTGCAAATGCAGACGATTCGTACAGACGTTGTTTTTGCAGTAATAAGTTTCAAGGTTTAAGGGATATGTCTGACAATTTGGACCAGGCATTGGGTATGTTGGCAGATTTTCAGAATAATAATTTGAACGTTATTGATAAAACCACAGCGGAAGTTGATGCTATGTATTCTTCGACTGCCGGTGAAGACGCAATAAAGAAGGACACCAGTGCATCACAAAAATTACTTGATGAAATTGGCGATATATTGTCTGGTAAAAGGTCTAGTTCAAATAAAAGCGCATCATCTTCATTAGGCATAATAAATTTTGGAAGTTTTTCTGATTTGGGTGATATTTGGTCTAATTCTGATAATTCTATATTTAATCGAAGCTCAGTTGATAATATTTCGGGACTAGAAGGCGAGGCTTTGTACAAACGTGCCAGCAGTCAATGCACTGCTATTACACGCGATAGTTGTTCAAGCGATGCATTATTCAATCTTGCATCCTCAGCATACTCCATTATGATTACACAGGATTGTAATATAGTTGAACAAAGTATAAACGCAAAAAAAGAGTCTGTTAGCCAAACAGTTCGTAAAGCAGAATCGTTATTAAGAGATGCACGTCTTGAAGAATATCGGGCTCATAATTCTCAAGATTTTAACGCATGCTTAGACAAGGTTGAAGAAGCAGTATGCGGTGAAGATTATATAAAATGTTTGGATTATACAGGTGATTATATAAATCAAACAACTGGTAAACCAATTTATAATCAGCTGTTTAAAATATCAGAAATCACGCCCAAGCTAGGTGATGATGATGTGCTTACGGCTAATCCTCGTTGGAACCAAGAATTAGAAAATAAAAGGCAATTGTACGCAGTAACTGCATTGGATGGGTGTCGTGATTTGGCAGAAGATGTATGGAATGAATTTAAACATATTGCTATGATAAAGATCGCGCAAAAACAGGACGAACTTGTCCAAAACGCAAAAGATTCTTGCGTGTCTGTCATCAAAGATTGTTATAACTATCAAACAGGAGAATTGAATGATTTTGCAGAAGTTGATGATCAATATAATTTTGGTGCGGGTTCCGTTGTTGTAGCCAGGGCTACATGTTATGACAAAGTTATGGCTTGTGCAGCATTACACGGCGGTTCTGACGGATGTCAGTATGATAGAACAACTAGAAAAATATCAGCGATTGAGGGAAACAAATGTGGTTTGCAAGCATTATTGACGTTTGTGGATACTGTGGATTCATCAAAGGTTGCGGCTGAGTGTGAAACAACATTGACAGCGCGTGCACACGAGCTATGCACCCCTGCTTCTGATACATATAAAACAGACGCAAGTGGTAATTATATAGTAGATGAAATTACTGGGGATTATGTACTTGCTGAATATCCGGATCGTTGTGCAAGTATGTCGAAATCACAGTTGCGAGCAGATTTAACAGATTGGGCAAACAAATTTTGTGCATTAGATATGGTGCGTAGTGATGAATCTAATATCAACGACAGAGAAAAATCTGCTTTTAATACTGATATTGTTAATCGTGTTATAAAAGGTATTTTTGATGAATTAGGCTTGGCCTTTGCAATGGGATGCGAAGATTCTGGTGGTGTTTGGTATGATGACGGCGCTACAGCAGTAAAATCCTTGACATCTGGTATTTTAACGGTAGACGATTTAAATCAAGATTATTATAAGACATATTATGGTGGAACATCTTTGCAGTCGATTTTGGGTTCTATCAAAACTGGTGATGTTGGTGTGTGTTTAGAGGCTTCAATTGAGAAATTTTGTGCAGGCAAAGGTGATGTTGATAGAGATAAAGTGTCGTGTAATTTGAACAAAACTTATACACAGAAGTTGTGTAGATGGTTGGATTCTACGGGCAATTATAAAAATGGCAATTGCAATATTGCCGCAACAGAAAGATCTATTAATGACAGTAAAAACACAAACATCAATTCTTCCTCATCCAACAGAGGATTTATAAAAGAGTCATTCACCACTGTTACTAACACGATGCTTGGTACAGATAATCACAGAAATAAAGCTCCACAAGAACAAGATTATAATAATACCAGTAAAGGTTTTGATATGGATACGAAAGCGTACGCACAACAAAATATATTACAATCACAAAAACATAATTAGTTTGTTGAGCTATAGCCGTTATTCTTTATTGCCAGTTAATGTTTTTAGCATCTTCATAACCATTTCACGTTGTTCATCGTTTGGCAGGTTCCAATAAAGATTTACTAATTGCAATGTCTCATTTTTCGTTAAAGGGTCGTTTTCTTTTGGTTCAGATACACGCATGGAACGATTTGCCTTGGTTTCCGGTGGAAAATTACCCGGTAATCCCGAAAAGAAAAAGGCAACCGATGTTTCCAAAGCCTGACTTAAATCAAATAAACGTGATGCAGGAATTCGGTTTCCAGCAGTTTCATATTTTTGTATCTGCTGAAAACTGACGCCACAACGTTTTGCCAAATCAGATTGGGTCATCCCAAGCATTACACGACGCAACTGCAAACGTTGTGCGATATAATTATCTACTGAATTTATAATTCCTGCTTTCCTTGCCATATCAAGACCTTATTGTTTTATTATATGATATTTATACATTTTTTCTTTTTGTTTTGCAATGAAAAAACATATATGGTAATCTGTAATAATCAGAAAGGATGTATAAAATGAAACCTGTTGTTTTATGTATATTGGACGGTGTTGGTGTTAATAAAAACCCAAAACATAATGCCGTAGCCATGGCAAATATGCCGTTTTTCAACAAATTATTAAATGATTATCCGCATTCTTTGTTAAATGCCAGCGGTAATGCAGTTGGTTTGCCAGACGGTATTATGGGTAATTCAGAAGTTGGACACATTACTATTGGTTCTGGTCGTATTGTGAATCAATTTTTGCGCCGGTTCGAGATTGAAAATCTAAGCAAAAACAAACCACTAAATACTTTTATTAAATCTGTTTATAATGACGGCGGCATTGTTCATGTCGCAGGCTTGATGTCTGATGGGCGCGTACACGCGAATATAACTGATATTATCAAGACAATTAAATATATTATAGATAGTGGATTGCGTGTTTGTATTCATTTTATTGCAGATGGTCGTGATACTCCACCCCAATCTGCACAAAAATATATTGATTTGATTAAATCGGAATTACAAGATGCTTTGGAAAATGATTCTGTGTTTTTTGGGACTTTGTCTGGGCGTTATTACACAATGGACAGAAACAATAATCTCGACAGAACACAACTTGCTTTTGATGCTATATCAAATGCAGAAGCGGAGTTCCACGCACAAACAATAGATGAAGCATTGGCTGATGCTTATGCACGTGGTGAAACAGACGAATTTATAAAACCAACTGTTATAACCCCAACAAAACTGACAGTACGTGATGGTTTTGTGTTTGGTAATTATCGCAGTGATCGTGCGCGTCAAATTATGCGCAAGGTCATTGAAAACGGCTGTCATATTCTGTGTTTTTCACAATATGGCGAAGGACTGGACGAGGTTTGCCCTGCTTTGTTGCCTGACATAAAAACAACAGATACTTTGGGCGATGTTTTGGCAGAAAACGGAAAATCCCAATTGCGTATTGCAGAAACAGAAAAGTATAATCATGTGACATATTTTATGGATGCTGAACGCAATATTGATTATGATAAAGAAGAAAAAGTTTTAATACCGTCCCCAGATGTTGCGACTTTCGATATAAAACCTGAAATGTCTGCTAATGAAATCACAACGGCTTTGTTGCCGAGATTATCGCAATTTGATGTTGTTATTCTGAACTTTGCAAATGGCGATATGGTTGGTCATACCGGTAATGAGTCTGCTGCAATCAAAGCGATGGAATGTTTGGATAAACAATTGTCTGAACTTGTTCCTGCCGTACTGGCCTTGAACGGCGCTATGTTGATTATTGCAGATCATGGCAATGCAGAGCAAATGTGGGACGATGAACATAATGTTCCGTTGACATCACACACAATCAACCCTGTGAATTTTATAATGGTTTCTAATGGTGATTTTGTTGTGAATGATGGTGGGTTGCAAGATGTCGCACCAACAATCTTGGATTTGTTAAACATAAAACAACCAAAAGCAATGACTGGAAAATCTTTGATAAAGGAAAAATAAATTATGAACACAAAAATTATTACTAATGCAGATAAGATAAACGCAAAAAAATTGAAACGCGCAACAGAGATAATTACAAAATTGCAAAACGAATTGCGTGAATATATTGAACGTGGACATGGCCCTTTTTTAGCAGCGATATATCAGGGACCATATTTGATAGCACAACGTGCAAATACTGTTGTTATGGATGATTGCAGTAATCATCATGCAGAAATAAACGTTATTCGTGCAGCACAATCCGAATTGAAAACCTATGATTTGGCGCCAAAAAATCTGGATTTATATATTACTGCTGAACCTTGCATGATGTGCATTGGTGCGATTATGTGGTCTGGTATAAAAAATGTTTATTATGGTGTACCGTCAAAAGTCGTAGAAAAAATTACAGGATTTGACGAAGGTTTCAAGCCAAACTGGCTGAAAGAGTTCCAAAAACGCGGAATAAACGTGTATGGCAATATAGAAACAGAATTAGGCGAAGATGTGTTAAAACAATATGTTGAATCAAAACGCGTTATATATAAACCATCAAGATAGTTTATTGCGCAACTGTGCGAAAAATTGTTTCAGTATTTGTGCAGATTGTTCTGCGTATTCTGGCATTTCATGAATATTTGGTTTCCACAAATGTTTGTCATTATCAAATATTTTTGCATTGTGTAATATTCCGCCACCTTTTTCATCACGTGCTGCAAAATAAACATTTTGTATTCGAGCAAAAGATATAGCAGTTGCACACATAGAACAAGGTTCCAAAGTCACATATAAATCACAGCCGTCTAAAAACTTAGAGTTTAATTTTTTGCATGCTTTGTTTATGGCGACAATTTCAGCGTGTAAAGTTGGATTTTTAGATTTTTGCACCCTATTTTCACCACGCGCAATAATCTTGCCGTCTTTGACAATAACTGCACCAATCGGTACATCATTATGTGCCAATGCTTTGTTTGCCAAAATAAATGCTTGATTCATAAAGTTCATATTTTATACTTTACAGTATGAAATCTAATTTGCAAATCATTTCTGGCAGATATCGTGGTAAAAAATTGTTTTTACCAGATGGCGCGCGTCCAACACAAAACTTGGCGCGTGGTGCTTTGTTTAATATGATTTTGGATTTGCCACTTGATACGACCAAACCATTCGTTGTTTGGGATGCATTTGCAGGGTCTGGTGCTTTTGGTCTGGAGTGTATTTCCAGATACGATAATGCCAAAGTTATTTTTACAGATGTCGTGCCAGATGCCGTCAGAAAAAATCTTGATTCTATGAAAGCAACTGCAAAATTGGAAAAAGTTGATGCATTGTCAGTAATCAAAACATATGGTCCAGATAGCGATTTAATCTTTCTGGATCCGCCTTATTCTATGTTTGGTATAGGGTTAGTATTTATTAAAAAACTGGCAAAAATTGTAAAATCCGGAACAATTATTATATGGGAATACGAATCAAATCAGCTAACCCCAAAAATAGACGATAATTTGGAAATATTAAAAGATAAAACCTACGGTCGCGCCAGATTTTTGATTTTAAGAAAAAAATGAGCATAAATTTTGTTTCTATTCTTGTGATACTTCAATATATTCTGGTTTTATAACAATGATTGAATGCACTTTTAACTCATTTGGTAAGTTATTCTTTTCTTCATAGTTTTTTATTTCGTTATATAAAATTCCATCTTTGTATATTGTCGCCGTTCCCGTAATTTTTAGTTGCATATCTGAATTATCTTTACAATACACATTTAGAAAACATTTATTATTGCATTTGATATTTTCAATAGTTTTATTCATTTGAATATTTGATAAAATAATCCCGTTTTGGTCTATTTTACTAGGTTGTACAATTATTGCACGTGGTTGATTGTTTGAATCAGAGGTTGCAAAAACAACTTGGTCGCTATTTTTTATCAAATTTATGTAATCAAATGACAATACAAACGTCATCGTGACAAACCTTTTGCTAAATAATCATGCCCCAGAGGCAAAGATTTCGCTTCCCCCCATACAAACGGTGCTCTTGCAAAATCTACCGTAATATCTGTTTTTTTGTAAGGGTCTCCTTCAAGTCTTGCAAGTACGCATCCGCCACCACATTTTGCTAACAAATCACACGATTTACATCTGACATCAAGGTGACATTTTTTTCTAAATTGGGTTAATTCGGTATCATTTTGCCACCAATTTATAAATTTTTCTGGTGTATCAAGTTGCGTAATGTTTTTTGATAAATTGTTCGTCCCAAGTGCACATCTTTTGACCGAACCATCCATAAATACTGCACATGTATCATAACCCCAATTGCATCCACCTTCTGGCAACAAATATCTATATTCTTCTTTCACTGAACACCATGGCAATACATCGCAAAATACAACAGGATACCCATTTTTGTTCATCTTATCACAAACTGACATAAACGGATTAATATCTTGTGCACCAACAACCCATTTTTGTGGTGCTTCACATGCTTTGCCAGCAAATCCAATTCGTTGAATCATAAAACTATTTATATTGCCACCTGAGTTTTTTATTGTATTTGTCATAATTTCTTCAATATGTATCATTGTATAAGGCATTAGGTTAATAACAGCACATATTTCTTGATTTTGGTTTTTTATATCTGCAAATCGCTGAATGTTTTTCATTACATGTTCATATGAACCAGGACACCTATTAAAAGAATTATGCTTTTCTGCGGTTGCACCGTGAATAGTTACATCAATTTCGTCTATATATTGAGATGTGTATTTTATGTCCACAAGTTTACCATTTTCTTTATAATCGTGTGTGTTTGATAATACGATAGTTTTGGGATTGATATTATATTGATTACCTATTTCTTTGACGTGCTTTAATAATTCTACAAAATTTGGGTGAGCACAAGGATCGCCACCAACCATAACAAACCGTTCAACATGACCATTTTTTATGGCATTTTTTACTATAATCTTTAACGTTTCTAAATTGCCATGAATTTTGGGTGTGTTTTCTGATGTTTGATAACACATTGGGCATTTAGCACTACAAACATCTGTTATGTGTAAATTTATCTCTTTAAGTTGTGGTTTCATAGTATTTCCCTTTGCTTCAAAAATATTTTGACACAAAAAAACTAAAAAGTCAACAAAAGTCTATAAAAACAAATAAAACACTTGATTTTTCGATATTTTTGATAAATAATATGCCCTGCACGACACCCTTGGAGGTCGTGTATAAGTATAAATACAATGTAAAAGGATTACAAAATGGCTATTAAATTAAACGCTGAAATTCGCAAAGTTGCTGGCAAGGGGGCCGCACGTGCAGTTCGCAAGAACCAAAACATCCCTGCTGTTATCTATGGCGAAAAGAAAGAACCTGTGTCTATTGAATTAAATGGACATGAATTTAATATGTTGCTGGGACAACCGTCTTTGCGGACAAAATTATTCGAAATCACAACAAACGGCAACAAAGAAGATGCTATGTTGATGGATATTCAATATCACCCAGTGTCTGACCGTGTTGTGCATGTTGATTTCAAACGTATTAACGTCAAAGAACCTGTACACGTCGTTGTTCCTGTGGAAGTTATCAATGTCGATACATCCAAAGGTATCAAATTGGGCGGTGTATTGAACTTTGCAGTGCGTAAAGTCGCATTGATTGGTTTGGTTCAAGATATGCCTGAAAAAATCACAATTGATTTATCTGATGTGACGATTGGTGATACAGTTCATGGTTCAGATTTGGTATTACCAAACGGTATTAAATTGGGCTTACACCAGGCTGAATTGGCATTTGCAACAATCGGTGGTAAAATGCCAGAAGAAGCAGATAATAAACAAGCCGCTGCGGCCGCTGCTGCTACAACAACTGCTGCGCCTGCCGCTGCACCTGCAAAGAAATAACAAATTCTTTGATTTGCAAATTAAAACCGCCGTTTTTGGCGGTTTTTTTATTGTTTGTGCATTTTAATGATTGAATTTTAGTTTTTTCTTTTGTAGAGTTATGTTGCGCTGATAAAAAAGCGCCAAGACATAGTTAGTAGATCGGTTTAGAAACCCGAGATATAACATAGGCTACAAAAATGTCCTGACCATAAACGGTCGGGATGCTGTTGCTCGTAAGACAACGGAGTCAATTATATCTGACGTTTCTAACTCCCGACCGCCTAACATGCGGTCTTTTTATTTATAAAAACACAAAAAGGAGTCAGAAATGACAAGGTTTAGAACCCTTGGTATAATCCTTTTGTTGTTAACCTGCAAAAGTGCCTGCGCGGGTTATTCGGCAATAGAAGAACTTGGCAATTATACACAAGTGATAGTCCCTGCATATGCTTTTGGAATGGCAGTAGCAGAAGATGATTTTGAGGGCATCAGACAATTTATTTATTCTTTTGGAAGCACAGAATTAGCAGTCGTTAGCTTGAAATCTGCCATAAAAGAGCCAAGACCAGATAGAAGCGATAAAAATTCTTTTCCCAGCGGACATACCGCCAGCGCTGTTTCCGGTGCTAGTTTTATACACAAAAGATATGGTATTAAAAAAGCCATACTGCCATATTTAATGGCTGCTTTCACAGGCTATTCCAGAATACGCGCTGAAAAACATTATTTTCATGATGTTGTTGCAGGTGCTGCCATAAGCGGTCTATTTACCTGGATGTTTGTTACACCTTATAATAACCTACGAGTATCCGCGTCATCCGACGGTGTAAAAATGGATTTTAGAACAGAGTTTTAAAATAAGAAAAAGTTCAAAACTTTTTTATAATTTTACCCCTTGAAATCGTACTTGTATTAACTATATCAACAGCATACAAAGTTTTAACCAAGGAGTAAAATATGGGAAAAGTATTAGGTATCGATTTAGGAACAACTAATTCCGCTATGGCTTTCATGGACGGAAATGATCCAAAAATCATTGAAAACAGCGAAGGTCAACGTACAACACCATCTGTTGTTGCAATTACTAATAATGGCGAACAATTGGTTGGTATTACAGCAAAGAATCAGGCTGTTACAAATCCAGAAAATACCATTTATGAAATTAAACGTTTAATGGGTTTGCGTTTTGACAGCGAAGCTGTGAAAGAAATCCAAAAACGTGTTCCTTATAAAATTGTTGCAGGTGATAATGGCGATGCTTGGGTTGAAATCGAAGGTAAAAAATATGCACCATCACAAATTTCTGCTATGATTTTATCTAAATTGAAAAAAGATGCCGAAAGTTATTTGGGCGAAACCGTAACCGATGCAGTTATTACTGTTCCTGCATACTTTAACGATTCACAACGTCAAGCAACAAAAGACGCAGGTCGTATTGCAGGTCTGAACGTGTTGCGTATTGTTAACGAACCTACGGCTGCTGCTTTGGCATACGGTTTGGATAAGGATAAAGATGGTGTAATTGCTGTATATGACCTTGGTGGTGGAACATTCGATGTATCTATCTTGGAAATCGTTGACGGTGTGTTTGAGGTTAAATCTACAAACGGTGATACTGAACTGGGCGGCGCAGACTTTGATGCGCGCGTTCTGAAATACTTTATTGATGAGTTTAAGGCGCAGACAGGTATTGACTTATCAAATGACAAATTGGCATTACAACGTTTGAAAGAAGCTGCTGAAAAAGCGAAGATTGAATTGTCTTCTAAAACTTCAACAGATGTGAATTTACCTTATTTGACTGCAGATGCCACAGGTCCAAAACATTTCAATATCACTTTGACACGTGCAAAGTTGGAATCTTTGGTTGCTGATTTAATTGAAAAGACAATTGAACCATGCAAAAAAGCATTAAAAGATGCAGGTTTAACAACTTCACAAATCAACGAAGTTATTTTGGTTGGTGGTCAAACACGTATGCCAAAAGTTGTTGAAACCGTGAAAGAATTCTTTGGTCGCGAACCACACAAAGGCGTTAACCCAGACGAAGTGGTTGCATTGGGTGCTGCGATTCAAGGTGGTGTATTGAAAGGCGAAGTCAAAGACGTTTTATTGTTGGATGTGACCCCTTTGTCTTTGGGTATTGAAACTTTGGGTGGTGTATTCACAAGATTGATTGACCGCAACACAACAATACCAACAAAAAAATCACAAATATTCAGTACTGCAGAAGACAATCAATCTGCTGTGACTATTCGTGTATTCCAAGGCGAACGTGATATGGCTGCTGATAATAAATTGCTGGGTCAATTTAATTTGGAAGGTATCGCACCTGCCCCACGTGGTATGCCACAAATCGAAGTGTCTTTTGATATCGATGCAAATGGTATTGTACACGTATCTGCAAAAGATAAAGGCACAGGCAAAGAACAAGCGATTTCTATTAAATCTGACGGTGGGTTAAGTGAAGATGAAATCAACCGCATGGTTAATGAAGCCGCTGCAAATGCAGAATCAGATAAAAAGAAAAAAGCATTAGCCGAAGCAAAAAACACCGCTGAAACAGCAATATTCAGTATTGAAAAATCACTGAAAGAACATGGCGATAAAATCAGCGCTGAAGAACGCGAAGCCATCGAAAAGGCAAAACAAGAATTGTCTGACGAATTGGCAAAAGCTGAAGCGACTGCTGAATCATTGAAGGCAAAGACAGATGCTTTGTCTGAAAAGGCTATGAAGTTGGGTGAAGCAGTTTATAAGGCTGCCCAAGAAGCGCAACAGCAACAAGCATCAGAAAACAATTCTGAATCTGGTGAAAACAAAACAACAGATGCAGATTTTTCTGAAAAGAAATAATTGTTGTTGACTAATAAACAAAAAACCGGTCAAACGACCGGTTGTTTTTATTTCTTGGTTTCGCCAATATATATTCCCATATCTGTCGCAATTTTCAACAAAATATTATCTGGTTCCACATAGGCATTTGATGTTATTGCACCTGGTATATTTGGGTCTTGTTGGAATTTGCCAGATGCAAAAAATTCGTCCAAAGAAACTGTTTTATATTCACCATTTTTCAATGAAGTCATAACAAAAGTTTCATTATTTTCAATTGCTGACAATGCACAATCTACAAAACCAGCGGCCAATATTCTATCACTTGCAACTGTATCACCTGCCCTTTGAATATGTTCTGGGAAAGCAGTTCGATTTGGAATATTTGCAGCAGTCAATTTACGAGAAATCATATCTGCAGGTTTTCCAGAATGACCACGCATTGTTATGCCCTCTGACACCAAAATAATTCCATAATCACGTTTAGATGCTTTTATATGTTTAACCAAATTATCAACATCAAATTTTATTTCTGGAATTAAAATTGCATCTGCTGCAATTGCAACACCTGCATGCAAAGCCAATTGCCCGCAATCGCGTCCCATAGTCTGCACAACAAACCATCGATGATGACTGCGTGCAGTCATCAACAACTGGTCGCAATATGATACAAGTTGCTGTACGGCAGTATCAAAACCAATGGTTTTATCTGTCTTGGGAATATCCATATCAATGGTTTTTGGAATACAGACCAAAGACAAACCACTGTAAATTTCACGATATGTATGCGCCAAAGATAAACTGCCATTGCCACCAACCAAAATCAACGCATCTAAATCTAAATCGTGCAAAGATTTTTTCAACCTGTTATTAAACACAGACAATTTGCCAACTTTGGCAGAACTCTCGAAATTAGTCGCACACGAATGCCCATTTGATAAGATACTGCCCGCAAGATGACTGTTTGCAAATTGAAAATCTTTATAATTCAACTCCATTGTTTTTGCTGGTGATGAATACAAACCGTCTGTGCCATCCAATATCCCAATTAAATTCCATTTACGAAGTACGCATCCATCCATAGCACGCTGGATTACTGTATTTAGCCCAGAGCAATCGCCCCCAGTAGTCATAATACCGATTTTCTTGGTTTTCAATTTTATCTCCTATTTTGTTTTATGTTCTGTATTATACCACAAATGCCTTGACAAATAAATATATTTTGGAATACTTTTGTCAAAAGGAATAACAGAGGTATATTATGGCTACAACTAATATTGGAAAAACAAAACGTTCAACTGATGAAATGATAAATGACGCTGTGGACAGACAACAATCTTGGCTTGAAAGTCGTCGTTCTTTCACTCGCGGTTTTTTAAGCAGATTTCATATGTTTCGTAAAAACGAACCAGAAGAAGTAAAAGTTCAACCAATACGTCAAGAACACGAATCAAAAAACAAGGGTGCGTTGCGTGCATATTGGTTACCTATTACATGTGCATTGTTGGTGATTCTGATTGCGATTATTGTAATGTTTTTCAAGATAAACACACCTGTAAAAGTTGTTGCGCCTGCTGTGCCAGAACCTGTTGTACAGCCTGTCGCTAAAAAGCCTGTATCTGAACCAACATTTGATTTGGTGCGCATCGAGCAGTCTGGTAATATAGTAATTGCGGGGCGCAATAAATCTGAATCAAACATATCAATCATTATGAATAAAAAAGTTGTTGCCACAGAACGCACAAACCAAGATGGCGAATTTGTTTATGCTCCATCAGACGCTTTGGCACCTGGCAACTATGTGATATATTTAGTTGATACAGATAAAAATATCAAATCTAAAAATTCTGTATTCGTCTATGTTTCTGAACAAGGTTATAAAAACTCTGTATCTTTGTTGATGACAGAACATGGCAGCAAAGTTATGCAAGCACCAGAATTATTAGATGGCGATTTGGTCGTGTCCAAGATAGATTATTTAGATACTGGCCGTATGGTTATTACTGGTAAAGCGTTGCCAAGATTGCGCGTATCCTTAACACTGAACGATAAATATTTAGGTTTTGCACGCGTGTCTGATTATAAAAATTTTGGTCTGGGTGTTGATGTTGGCGAATTGAAAGCTGGTGAAAACTATAAATTAAATATACGTTTGCATGATACCGAAGGAACAACCATCGCAAATGTAGAACACAGTTTTGTTATGCCTGAAATGACTGGTGATGACAATACTTTCTATACTGTGCGTCGTGGTGATTGTTTGTGGATAATCGCACGCAATTTCTTGCGTCGTGGCGTATTATTCACAATGATTGCAGAACGTAATAATATCAGCAATCCAGATTTAATTTTTCCAGAACAATTATTGCAAATACCAACCAAGCAATAATTAACCAAAGGAGCTGTGCATGAACGAAAAACGGAAACAACACAGTGATTATATAAACAACAAATTTATGACGCCAGAACAAGAAAAAGCTGACGATTTGGCTTGTGCTATAAAATTCTTATTACAAAAAAGAGCTTTACCATCTAAGATTGTGCAAATGTTGCATAATATGTTGCACCAGTTAGAAAACACAAAAACCACTCTACCAAAAAAGATTCTGCGCAGTATAGCCGCAAAAATCGAACGCATAAATGATGAATATCAAAACAAAAGATAAAAAAAGACCGCTAGTTTAGCAGTTTTTTGTGCACATATACGCCCAATAAAGGGAACTTGACAATTTGTATATTTGGTATATAATACATGTATTAAACATAAACAAAAAAACAGAGGTTTTAGATGATAATAGAAAAAACAAAATGGGTAAAGGCACAAGACCTGAAACAATTAATAAAAAAACCATATAATATTTATCAGGCATTATCACAAATACAGAAAAAAACAGACCTGTATCCAGGTTGGGTTCGCGCAACAAATTCCAGATCTTTATATTTAAACATCGACAAACTCAAAGAGTTTTGCGCCCTATTCCATTATGAATTAATTAGCTCTGATGAACAAGAGACACTATGGTTAAACGCAAAAGATATCAGCGAACTAGTTATCAACAAAACCCCTGGTAGTATTAATAAAATGCTCAAAAACTTGAAACCCATATTACCGTTATGTATAATATCAAAAACAGAAGGCGACAAAGTCACATTTTATTTAGACAAAAACCAATTAAACCGTTTCTGCAGAAAAGCACACATTATGTTGGCTAACACTAACGAAACTTTAATAAGAACCAAAGAATGGGTGACCATAAAGCATTTACAGCGCTTTATCCGCAACGGCCTTGAACAAACTGACCGTATTCATTCTGCTTTATTGGCATACTGCAAAACAAGACCAGACAGAGCAGGTTACAAGCTTGTAAGGCCATGCGTTCAAATGTTGTGTCTTCGCAGAGATTTTATTCAAGAATTTTGCCATGATAACAATCTTGAATACACGTATAAAACATCTGATTGGTTGAGTATTAGCGAAATATCCCACCAAATATCATATTCTAAATCCAGTATCCGCACAATTTTGGAACAATACAAAAACAAAATGCCAGATATAATCCAAACAAAACAAACTCTGAAAGGTCGTGTGTTATGTGTTCACAAACAACATTTGAATAAAATTCAAGAAATAATAGAACAAACAACAGATGATAATTGTGCAACACAAAAGCCTATTGTATGGTTATCAAAACACAAATTGGCACAAATGATTCGTGGGGGACAAGAAAATCATAACCAAATTACTGCTTTCTTGATGGATTTATATAGCAAACCCAACCGTCCTGATTGGATTCGTCGAATTTCCGCCAAACGATACGTAGTGCGGGCTGATCATGTGCAAGAATTTTGTGATTTATATGGTCTACAACCTTGCTATAATCTTGTCAACAAACGTACTTCGAAAATAATAGAATCAACCAACGACAACGATAATGTTGCAAATAATAGCGATAATTGGATTACAAAAACAGAACTTAGAACCCTTATTATTGATGGTATTAAAAACAGAAAAATTTTACAACAAGCTATGATAGACCTGTTTAATAGACCAGACCATAACGATTGGATTCGTAAAACAAGCAACAGGCGTTATGTATTTAACAAAAAACATTTAGTCGAATTTTGCAAAATGTATAATTTGGAATTATGTGACAAACCTGTTGCGCAACACAAACGTCATACCCGCGATCTGAGAAAAAAGCCAATCAATACAATAGTTAATGAATGGTTAAACGCCACAGAAGTCAGACAGCAAATTATGAATGGCAGTGATTTACGTCACAAAATTCGTGATGCTTTGATAGACGTATGCAATCGTCCAGAGTGTTGTAATTGGGTAAAACAATTAAGTGCCAAACGTATTTTGTTCAACAAAAAATATTTGGACGAATTTTGTACACAATACGGATTTGAACATTACACCGTGTTTGATAGCAGCATACATTGGTTGCAACCAACTGAAATATTACATTCTTTTTATGTTACACCAAGACAAAACAAGACATTTATTTTAGCTGCTGCAAAAGATTTATATAACAAGGGTACACATCCCGATTGGGTGTATAAAATCAGCGAACAAAGATATTTATTGAATGTAGAACATATTCAAGAGATTGCTAAGATGTATGGATTCTGTGTTGCAAACATAGTGGATAAACGCACAGAAGAATGGCTGACACCCATTAAAATCAAACAAACAACAAAAACCGTTTTATCTACTCATCAAATAACAAAACTATTAGAAAACTATAAAAACACTATGCCAGAATACATACAGCATAAAAAGAAAGGTTTGTGTCTAAATCGTAATCATATCGACACATTTTGTGCATTACCCGAATTTACTATTGATGAGACATGGTTAGGCTCTCAGCGATTAAGCAACATGTTAAATATACCAAGCAAAGAAATATTGCACATTTTGCAGACACATCAAAACCAGCACCCTGATATTGTTCAAATTAGAAAAATTCGTCGATATCCTTGTTTGTGTTTGCGTGCAGATAGTGTTAGCTTGATTGAAAAATGGCGCCAAGAATTAAAACGAGCATATACCGCTAGTTTGGTAAACTTGTTAAAAATCACTTTGCGCAACAAAGAAAATATTGGTCGATAAATAAGACCGGCTTTTGCCGGTCTTATTAGTTTTGTTCATCTTCGCCGATAAAACACTAAGTCAATGGTGTAATTATGGCCAACGCTACGGCGCGACACTCAATTTTCTTAATTGTGCGCTTCGCGCGCAATAACGAAAATTGGTGGTGCGGACAAAGGGAATCACTCGGCATAAATGCCTGCGTGGCATTCGTTAGCGTTCAAACTTCGCATTTGCTCGTTTTCACTTACTCATAGTCGCCCCCTCTTTACCGGGTTCGCTTCCGTGTCTGCAAGACAAAAATTAAACCGGCAAAAGCCGGTTGAATTTTTGGTGCGGGCAAAGGGAATCGAACCCTCGTCTAAAGCTTGGGAAGCTTTCGTGCTACCATTATACCATGCCCGCAATCTCGTGTTTGTATTCTATATTTTAATACGACAAATGTCCAGACAAAAAATTTAACAAATATTTGACTTTCTGGGATTTTTAGTTCATAATAAGCTTGCAAATCCCAAAGATTGCTATGAACGTTAAACCTGAGTGTGGTAGCACTAGGAACATCAACCGGCGAGTTTTCGCTCTTGATGGCGTTTTTTGTGTGCAGTTTCGGGGAAAACAGATAACTTAAAATATAAAAAAAACAAGGAGCAAAATTATGGCAACAGTTATCAGATTGGCACGTTATGGTGCAAAAAAACGCCCTTATTACCATGTCGTTGTGACAGATTCACGCAACGCGCGTAATTCTGGTTCTATATTGGAAACAGTCGGTAAATACAACCCGATGTTAAGCAAAGATGATGAAAAACGTGTAATCTTGGATATTGAAAAAATCAAATCTTGGATGGCCAAAGGCGCAAAACCATCTGACCGCGTTTATAAATTCTTGGTCAAGGCTGGTTTAGTATCTGCCAAACCAATTCCAAATCAGACAAAGAAAAATCAACCATCTGAAAAGACACAGATGAAAGCCAAAGATAAAGCAGAAAAATTGGCAAAAATAGCCGAAGAAAAAGCAGCAGCAGAAGCTGCAGCCAAGGCTGCCGCAGAAGCACCCGCTGAACAACCAGCAGTAGAAGAAACCGCTGCACCTGTCGCCGAAGAAGCACCAGTTACAGAATCTGAAGCAACAACAGAAGCAACTGCTGAATAATAATTTTGCAAATAACACTTGGCGGGAAACCGCCAAGTAATTTGATAGCGATATGAACACAAACGATAAAATCTTGGTTGGAAAAATAGTAGCCCCCCAAGGGTTGCGTGGTGAATTTCGCATCCAAAGTTTTTCCAACAACCCAAATGATTTTAGGACATTTCGTATTATTTCTGACACATTCACACCAGAACAATTTCATTTTGTTCGTGTCCAGAATCAGAAATCCAATATGGTCATTGCAAAAATTGACACAGTGTCTGATCGCACTGGTGCGGAGAATCTGCGTGGTACAGAATTGTTTATTATGCGTTCTGATTTACCAGAGTTGAAACAAAACGAATTCTATCAACATGATTTGATCGGTTTTACTGTCATCCAAGATGGTATCAAAATCGGGATTGTAGACGGTTTTCAGAACTTTGGCGGTGGCGATATAATCGAATTAAACAATGGCGAAATGGTGTCTTTTGTTGGGGCTTTGGTTGACACCAAAAACAAAACCATAACAGTACAATAAAAACAAACATATGCACTTTAATATATTGACCATTTTTCCAGAAATGTTTCCAGGCACACTTGGTGAAGGTGTCGTGGGGCGTGCTTTGGATAAAAAAATATGGTCATATGATACTGTTAATATTCGCGATTTTGCTATCAATGATTACGGCAGTGTTGATGATGAACAATTCGGTGGTGGCGCAGGCATGGTTATGCGTCCCGATGTTCTGGGCAACGCAATTGATTCAATTAAAAAGCCCGGCAAAATTATATTCTTTTCACCACGTGGTAAAACCTTGAATCAAAAAATGGTGCATGATTATTTGAAATATGATACAATCACCCTGCTCTGTGGTCGGTATGAAGGCATTGATCAGCGAGTTATCGATGAATATAATATCGAAGAATTATCTATTGGCGATTATGTGTTATCTGGGGGCGAAATCGCTGCACAAGTTTTTATTGACAGTGTGGTTCGCCTGATGGATAATGTATTAGGCGGTGGAACAGAATCCACCCAAAATGAAAGTTTCGAAATCGGCGGGCTTGAATGGCCATTATACACCCGTCCGTCAGTATGGCGTGGACACCAAGTCCCAGAAGTCCTGCTGTCCGGTCACCATGGCAATATCGAACGGTGGCGGAAACAACAATCGGACGAAATAACAAAAGAACGTCGTCCGGATTTAATAAAGGAAAAATAAAATGAGCATTATTAAAAAAATTGAACAAGAACAAATTGCTAAACTGAAAAGCAACAAAAATATCCCAGATTTCAAGGCTGGTGATACTGTTAAGGTTCATGTAAAAATTAAAGATGGGGACAAATTCCGTATTCAGTTATTTGAAGGTGTAGTTATTGCACGCGATGGCGGAACCGGAAACAACGCCTCTTTCACTGTACGTCGCGAATCTTATGGCGTTGGTGTAGAACGCAAATTCCCATTATACACACCTGCAATCGAAAAAATTGAAAAAGTTCGTACTGGTAAAGTTCGCCGTTCGAAATTGTTCTTTTTACGTGGATTGTCTGGCAAGAAAGCTCGTATTGTCGAAGATTTGTCTGCTAATGCAGTAAAATCCGAAGACAAATAATCTTTATTATTACAAAGGGGGACAATATGAAGAACATTATAAAAATACTGTGTTTTGCTATTGTTCCCCTGTTTTTATTTTCTATTGACCATGCTTTTGCATATATTGAACAAGAAACGGCTGTCGTTCGTATTATGAATAAACCCGCTGGGAAAACCCAAGTTGTACCAGTAAAAGTTGGCGAAACAATTCAATATGACGGATTGAACATAACTGTGCGTAATTGTAAACAGTCTGATCCGTTTGAAGCCGAAAACTTTTTCGTATTTCTTGAAATATATACAAAAACAGACGGACGTATTTTCAGTGGCTGGATGAACCGTAATGAACCTGGTCAAAACCCATTACAAGATGACACTTATGATGTATGGATTGAAAAATGCGAGTAAAAAAGACGAAATTTCAGAAAATTAAAAGATTTATCAAGATATCTGTCGCATCTGGTTTGGTGGTATTGTTTGTTTTTCTGGGATTCTTTGTTAAACATAAACGCTCCTTGGAAAATGCTAATATGGGCAAATGGACTGCATTGACCGATTTACAGCGCATTGAAACATTACAAAAAATAATTCCAAACATTGAAAATCAAGATTTATTATTGGCATGCATGAACAAAATCGCAACTTTACCTGAATCATCTAATATGATTATACAAAGCGCTGCGTCTTTGTGTCATGCTGGGATAAAATTGAATTCTGCGTCTACTACTAAAGAGTCAGAATCAGAAACAGAACAACAATCGGCAAAATAAAATGGAATCTGATAATATTATTCGTATGGATATGGGGGCTACCCAAAGCCACAATAATTCAGGCAAAACAACTTTGTGTCTGGGTATTGAATCGTCATGCGATGAAACAAGTGCTGCGATTGTTGATTCTGATAAAAACATTTTGGCACACATTATTTATTCCCAAATTCCTGAACATCAGAAATACGGCGGAGTTGTTCCTGAACTGGCTGCGCGCGCACATATATTGGCTGTTGACGAAGTTATAAAACTGACGTTGGAGCGCGCGAACAAAACTATTGATGATATTGATGTTATCGCTGCAACTGCGGGTCCTGGCTTGATTGGTGGTGTTTTAATTGGTTGGATGGCTGCCACAGGTATTGCAAATGCGACAAACAAACCATTGGTTGCAGTCAATCATCTGGAAGGACACGCTTTGGTTCCACGTTTAAGCGCCGCTTCGGCCAGCGATTCCAAAACAAATATTGATGTTGAATTTCCGTATTTGTTGATGCTGGCATCTGGGGGACATTGTCAGATATTATTGGTTCATAATGTAGGTAAGTATGAGTTGATCGGACAAACATTAGATGATAGTGCTGGTGAGGCTTTTGATAAAATCGCCAAGATGTTAAACCTTGGATATCCTGGTGGCCCAATCGTTGATAATCGTGCAAAACTTGGTGACGCGAAACGTTTTCATTTTCCGCGTCCTTTGTGTGACAAACCTGGTTGTGATTTTTCATTTTCAGGCATAAAAACAGCAGCCAGAATGATGCTGGATAAAACATCTGAATCAGATATAGATGAACAATTTATAAACGATTTCTGCGCTTCGTTTCAGGCTGCAGTTGTTGATTGTATAACAAACAGATTACACAACGCATTAAAAGACGAACGCGTGACAATCGCACAACCAAAAACAATGGTGGTTGCGGGTGGCGTTGCAAAAAATAGCGCAATTCGCGCAGCAATGGAAAATCTGGCAAAACAATCAAATATGCTGTTTGCTGCCCCACCAATGAGTTTATGTACAGACAACGGCGCAATGATTGCGTGGGCAGGACTGGAAAATTACAGAATTGGCAAAGTTGTGAAAGAACCAATTGCACCACGTCCACGTTGGCCATTGACCGAATTATAATTGACATCTATAAAGCAAAGGAAAGATCAGTGTTACCAAAACCAGAACCATTTGTAAAACCTGATATGATTTTTTCTGTATCTGATGCGTCTGCATTGTTGAAAAACGTAGTTGAAACCGCTTTTCCAGAAATCAGAATTCGTGGTGAATTATCCCAAATAACATTGGCCAGTTCTGGTCATATGTATATGACTATCAAGGACACAAATACGGCAATCAACGCGATTATCTGGCGCGGAACACCTGTAAATTTCAAGTTAGAAGACGGTATGGAAGTTATCGTAACCGGTCGTTTTACAACTTACCCTGCCCGCAGTAATTATCAAATTGTAATTAATTCTATTGAAATGGCGGGGGTTGGCGCAATATTGAAAATGTTGGAAGAACGCAAACAAAAACTTGCCAAAGAGGGTTTGTTTGATACAGCAAAGAAAAAGCCACTTCCAAAATTCCCACAAACCATTGGTGTGGTGACCAGTCCGACTGGCGCAGCCTTTCAAGACATACAAAACAGATTACGCGAAAGATTTCCTGTGCGCGTTTTATTGTACCCTGCAACTGTCCAAGGCACAACCGCAGCAGCAGAAGTTGCGGCCGGTATCGAATATTTTAATCGTATGAATAATGTAGATGTCATTATTGTCGCGCGTGGTGGTGGCGCCTTGGAAGATTTACTGCCTTTTTCCGAAGAAATTGTTGTGCGCGCGGCCGCAGCCAGCCATATACCACTGATTTCTGGTGTCGGACATGAGCCAGACTGGATGCTGATTGATTTTGCAGCAGACGTGCGTGCCCCAACCCCAACTGGTGCCGCAGAAATGGTTGTCCCAACAAAAATATCTTTGATTCAAGAACTGGATAATTTGGCGCATCGCTTGTCTGCCAGTTTCACAACCAAATTGATAAATCTGAAACAACAAATTGCAACTGTAAATATCAAAAGCCCAAAACAAGTCTTGATGGAACAGGCACAAAGGCTGGACGATTTGGGTAAAACTATGGGATTGATTATCAATAATAAAATGCAAAATGCACGTCAGAAACTTGATTTAGTGGCACGTTTTCCGATTATTCTGGAAAACAGATTCCAAACATTAAATCAATCAATTGTGCATGCTGAACAAATGTTGAAATCTTTGAGTTATAAAAATGTATTACAGCGTGGTTATGCGATTGTTCGTGACGAAGCCGGCACAATCATATCGCGCGCATCTGAAAACAAAAAACCAGCCAGCATAGAATTCGCAGACGACACCGTAAAGCTATAAAAACTTGCTTTTACAGTGCTTTATTGCTAGCATGGTACAGTTTGCAAAGACAAGAGAATGCTGTAAATATACAGAAAAAGGATTAAAAATGAATTATGGACAAGCGCGTCAATTATTGTCTGAAAATGCGACGCTGGAAAAAGTGGTCACAAATACAGGTAAAGAAATGGTGTTGTCTGATACGACATCCCAGGCTGACAGTTTGTCTATGCAAAAGTGTGATGTATATATCAAGGTTCTAAAACGCGATTGCCCTATGCCGATAAAAGATAACAATTCACTGGACATGCAAGAATTTCGACCCAACCGTTGCAACAAAAGTTGTAAATGCAAGATGCTTTTTGATATATGGCACAACCAACAAAATACCGGCGATGTATCGTGGTTATATGAGTCCTTCCCAAATTTTTCAACACTTGTAGAAAACACTTCTCAATATTTTATTTTGAAAATGATATTCTATAACGTAAATAAAATTGATTTATATGATAAATGTAATGAAATAATTGAAAGATTATCAGAGCCTTGTGCAGATTGCCTTAAAAAGAAATGGAAGGATATCAGCACAGAAAAATTTAAATCATTACGTGACACAAAGCAAATTAAACCAAGATAAAATTCAATTTTTTCTTTTGCAAATTTAGTCATTTTTAGATTGTTTACAAGAAACACTTGACAAATTATATTTTAGGTATTATATTAGTGCATGATAACAACAAAAAGGACAAAAATATGAAAGATTATTCTTTTGATAAGCCTTATGATTTGTA
Source organism: Candidatus Enterousia sp. (assembly GCA_045634865.1). GTDB lineage: Bacteria > Pseudomonadota > Alphaproteobacteria > Rs-D84 > Rs-D84 > Enterousia. The sequence continues at coordinate 142,778 of JAZRBB010000002.1, read as the reverse complement.
TAGGGCACTTTATGCTGCAACACCAGAAGAAAGGCTAAATATTGTAAAAAATGCAAATTTAGATTTACAAGATGATTATGGTTGGACAGCATTGATGTATGCTATTTATCATGACCCCAAAGGCGTACCAGAATTTCTTATTGAAAACGGTGCAGATTTAAATTTACAAAATAAAAAAGGTATGACAGCATTGATGTTTGCGGCCGGTCAAGGTTACATAGGCATTGTAAAATCGCTTATTAACAACGGTGCAAAGACAGATTTAAAAGATAATTGGGATCGTACAGCAGAGATACATGCGCTTTATAATAACTGTAAAAACATTGTAAAATTGCTATCAAAGCCTAACCAACTGATACAAGACATCAAACAAAAATTAGCAGAATCAGAACAAAAAAACGCTAAACTTGAAGCACAAATTGCTTGGAACAAGTTTCAAGATAAGAAAAGAGAAGAAAGATTATTGAGGGCTATTAGATTAGGACGTGGCATAGGATGTAAATAAACATTATATAAAAACCCTGAAAATTTCAGGGTTTTTCTTTTGTTTTCTTGTTTTTGATTATTATCCTCAACAAATCACTTGACAATTATCGATTTTAGTATTATAAGAAACATGTGCCAACTGTCATGCTTTTAACACAGTACTAGAAACATGCAACAAATGCCACAAAGATCACAACAATCAAGGCAGATAATATGGAAGATATAAGAATCAAGACAGAAACCTGTTTGATATTTATCAATAATGCCAAAGACAAATGGAATTTCCCGTATTCCTGTTTATATCATTTGGCAACATGCGATTTTACTTTCTCAGAATTAAACAAGTTGGCTTTTGATTTAACAACAAAACAATTTGTTAACGATTCTTGCTTTTCAGAAATAGAGTTTTCTTCTACAATTGAAACAAAATCTCTGACTGGCGACAAAAAACCGTCCATATGTGCGAAAGTATTTATTTTTGTAACCAGAAAAGAACAAAAAAGTTTTAAATGCGCTGTGAACAGCATATCAGATTGCGCATATAATATACAACATGGCAAATGCCCCAGAAAGCAAGTCTATCGTAAATTTTATGAATTATTTCATCAAAACGAACACAATTAAAAAAAATCCCGACAATTCGGGATTTTTTAATTGTGATTATTGTTTTATCAATGTTTTTGCGGTGGCGATTGATTCAGGGGTTATTTGTGCGCCACTGATTATGCGTGCTATTTCATTTATTCGGTCATCACCAGTGATTTCAACAACGTTGGTAAAGGTTGTGTTATCACTACTCTGTTTTGATATCAGGAAATGCTTGTCCGCAAAACCCGCAACCTGAGCAGAATGAGTTATAACCAACAACTGTTCGTTTTTGGACAAATTATCCAATCTTTTACCAACCGCACTGGCAGTTGCGCCACTTATTCCTGTGTCTAATTCATCAAACACAAAAGTCTTATGATTATTTGTATTGTTCAGCACAACACGCAAAGCCAACATTAAACGTGATAATTCACCCCCAGACGCAATTTTATGTAGTGGTGCAAATGGTGTTCCAGGGTTCGTTTTAATCATAAACACAACGTTATCTGTGCCTGTCGCAGACGGTTCACCCTTTGTGATATCAACCATAAAGTCCGCAGAACCCAATTTCAAATCTGGTAATTCAACCAATATCTGCTTTCTTAAATTTTCTGCTGACTGTTTGCGCAAATTGCTGACACGCATAGCAAAATCATTAAACACTTTGGATAATTCCGCCAATTTATTCTTGCATTTCTTTAATTCTGCATCTGAATTATCAATAGCATTTAATTGTTCTGTCATTTCTGCCAATTTGTTCGGCAATTCATCAGCACTAACCCTGTGTTTACGAGCAGCCGCACGTATAGCAAACAATCTCTCTTCAACAGAATCCAATGTATCTGTGTCTGTTGATTCTGGTTTGATACTTTCAGAAACCTCAGCCACCATAGATGCTGCATCGTATAATTTATCAATACATTCAGAATATGGATTTGGCTCGGTCTTGATACGTTCCAACACATGCGCCACAGAACAAATCTGTTCGTCCAATGATTGTCCATTATTTTTCAGTGCTTCCACCGCATCAGTCAATATTGCCGCATTTTTTTCAGCATCCATCATTTGTGCGCGCTTGGTTGCTAATTCGTCTTCTTCACCAATCTGTGGATTTAGGCTACGCAATTCGCTCACATTATGTTCCAAAAACTCGCGTTCAGATTCAGACTTGTCCAACAAGTCTTGTAATTGCTTTAATTGTTTTTCAGATTCATGCAAATCATTATATGCAACACGCATATCTTTCAATAAATTTGCAAATTCTGGATTATTCGCACACGCATATTCATCCAACGCCATCAGATGTGTTGTTGCATCCAACAAAGAGTGATTCTCGAACTGACCATGAATTTCAACCAATTCATCGCCAATTTGTTTTAGAATCTTGATAGACACAGGAATATCATTTACCCACGCCCTGCTTTTACCATCACCCTGTAATGTACGACGCAAAATCAGACCGTTATCATATTCAATACCATTTTCATTTAATATGTTTTTTACACTGCTGTTTATATCATCAAATTCCGCAGTCACAGATGCCATATCACAACCAGCACGAATCAAACCAACGTCAGAACGCGCGCCCAAAGCCAACGCCAATGCGTCCAACAAAATACTTTTACCTGCGCCAGTTTCACCAGTCATAATATTCAAGCCCGAACCGAACTGCAGATTCAGTTTTTCAATCAGAACTATATTAGAAATATACAAGTTATTTAACATGACCGAATTATAGCCAAAACAATTCAGAAAATTCAAGTTTTTTATACAGAAACGACCTGTTCCAGTTGCCAATCATGTGTCCATAAAATAAAACCATTTATTTTATATTTCGGATAAGCCGAACGCAACAATTCTGCATATTCCAACAACTGTTTCTTGTATTTATCATAGAATTCTGTTTTGTTCAAATCTGTTTTATAATCCATAAAAACAACCGTTTTATCTTTATCGTTTATCAACAAACGGTCGATACGTCTGCTGACAAAAACACCATGAATAATGCCTGCAATTGGAACCTCGGTCTTGGCATCTGAAACAAAAAACGGCTTTAATTCAGGCTTGTTCGATATAATAGATACCAGTTCATCATCGCCACGATTGCCATTAATCGTATCAATAACAACGCCCTGCAACAGCAAATGCATTTTTATTCCACTTTCTGTTGCGTATTGTTTAGACATGTTTTTTTGTAAAAAATCATTCAAATTTTGTGCCATTTGTAATCCTGATTGTATTTTCATCAATATAGGCATCTTTGATACCAGACAAAACATTCCATAATTGTGTATGCCACGATATTTCTGGGACATGCGCCATATCACAACCATAAATATATAATTTATCACGTGTGCGTGTCATGGCAACATACAATAGACGATAATATTCTGCAATATCATCTTGCCTGTTTTTATCAGCGATAGCCTGAACCGCATCCGAATTATCCGTTTTCCACAACCATAAATCATAATTTGGATTATTATGCAGATAGTTAGTATTTAATATAGATTCTTGTTTTGGAACATATACTGTATCTATTAAAAATACGACTGGTGATGCCAAACCTTTGCTACCATGAACAGTCATTATACGAACGCCCTGACTGGCGTCCATATCGCGTTTAATTTCGCTGTCACCCGTAATAAACCATTTTATAAAATTATATAATGTGCCAGGCTGAGTTCTTTCATATGACAAACATATTGTTAAAAACTCTTCCAATGGGTCAATAACCTGTTTGCCCAAAGCAGCAATTATACGTTCACGATTATGATTTTTATTTAATACATATGTAAAAAATGAATATGGTGCCAGTTTTTTAGACTGCTCAACCATATCAACCAAATCAGCATAAATATCTGGGTGCTTTTCTTGCAAAACATCAAAAATTGTTATCAGTTTTTCTTTGCTCGTTGAATCATTTTTTATTTTACATAAATTAAAAATATCAACTTCTGTCAATCGATAAATCGGACTTTTTAACAAACAACATAAACTATAATCATTTGTATTATCTATGCAGAATCTTATCAAGTGCAGCATGTCTTTTATCGCCGGAAAATATGGCAAATTTACCCTGTCACTACCTGCAACTTCTATACCCTTCTTCTTCAATGCCAATTCCAAAGGTCCTGCAAACGAACCACGTTTCTGAACCAGAACCATTATATCTTTTGGTTGCACATTCTCTTCTTTTACCAAAGATTCTATTTTATCAGCTATGGTTTTTACATACTGCTTGTTTTTATCGGTTCCTGTTGCATCATATTTTGATAAGTTATGCATTTCTACAAAACCCTCGTCACCCTTACGATGACAAAAATGTTTATTATTATGAAAACCTGTATCACGAATAACACTTGGATTATCAAAAAAATAATCAACCGTTTTCAATATTGGCTCAACCGATCTATAACTTTGATCTAACGAAACCTCTTGAATAGCCCTGTAATTTTGCTTTATCTGTTCTGCTATAGCATTACGCGATTCCGCAAAAGCCACAGGATCCGCATTTTGGAAACCATAAATCGATTGCTTGGTATCACCAACAACAAACATAGAATGGTTATTCTCTTTATCGCCATCAACAAAAAAATCACCCGCCAATGTCCGCAAAATATTCCATTGTTGCAGGCTTGTATCTTGCGCCTCATCAACTAAAATATGCCCAAGAGACACATCCAATTGAGACAACACCCACCCCATCACCCCAGGTTTATTAAATAATTTTTGGGTATAAAGAATCAAATCCTCAAAATCCAGAACATTGTGTTCTTGTTTGACCTTACGATAATTATCTGCAAAATCCATAGCCAAATCAAAAACCGCCATAGTATCCTTGAACACCCTTTCATTTAATAAATATTGCTGAATTTCGTATACACGCCGGGCTTCTTGGGCTAAAATATCATCTTTTAATACATTTTTTGCTATGGCATTTTCCTGTGTTAAATATACATTTTTATAAACAACAAAATCAACAGTCTTATCAATATACTGTTGTGTATATTTTACAATATTTTGCATATATTGTGCCGGCTTTTTTGTTTTATTTATACAACTTTGTGCAAAATTTAGAACTTTCGTCAGACTTTCTGTATCAACAGTGATATCAACAGGCTTGGTTAAATGCAAAATTTCTTTCGTCTTTTCAATAAAATATTCACGATGTTGTTCTGGGTTATCAATTTGAAAGAAAGATTTATAACGCCCAATCAATAAACTTTGCAAATCACTTAGAAAATGTTCTGATTTTATATCAACAATTCGATAGAAAGCATCCAAAGTTCGTTGCATATTTGCCCGATTATTAAAAGAATTATTTATCATACGTTCAAAAGCGTCTTGTAATAAAACCTTTTGTGCCGCGCCAGATACTAATGACCATGCTGGACTTACACCCGCCTCCAAAGGGAATCTACGCAATATCTCTTCACAAAAACTGTGGATAGTTTTTATTTTCAACACATCAGGATTATCGATATACCTATAAAAGACTTTGCGTGCATATGATAAGTCTTCACTGGTAGCGGGCGTTTTTTCAGATATACCATCCAACAATTCAGTTAAATTTTCGTCGTCTGCCATTGACCATTCCCGCAAACCCGCCAAAATACGATTACGCATTTCGCCCGCAGCGGCATTTGTATATGTTAAACATAATATTCCAGGGGCTTTATCACCATTATAAAACCCATTACGAAATAAAATACGCAACAAACGCTGGATAAGAACAGTCGTTTTTCCCGTTCCTGCATTGGCCTGAACCCAAATATTTTTAGTTGGATCCGAAGCCAGCATTTGATCTTGTGAAAATTTTTCTTTTGGATTCATTTATGCTCTTGCTTTATGCAAAATATTTTAGTATAAATTTCCAATAACTGCAAGAACGATATTTTTATCTTTGTTTAATTGAGGGAAGGAAAACATGAATCAAACTTTGTTTATAATATTGGTATCATTAGGTGGACTTTTGTTCATATCTTTAATTTGTTTATTTTTTATTTCACGCAAATCTCAACGTGTTATGCGCGATTTGTTAGAAATTATGACACACCCCGAACAAGTAAAAATTCAATCCGCAATTCGGGTTTTAGATACCCTGTTGAAAAATGAAATAAATAAAATCGATAACAATTTCCAATCAATATCTAATACATTAAATACGCAAATCGAACACTGTGAACAAATGAAACAAGACCTATCTGTGCGAACTGACAAATTGATAGAAGTCGCTGATGACGCAGTAAAAAAAATAACCAATATGTCCCAACGTTTAGACAATACCGTTGATGGTTTACACCATATTGTTGAATCAAATGGTTGGATAGATGTTCAGAACGCTGCAGATACTTTTTCTTCTAATGTTGATGGATTATTGAATAAAATTCAAGATGTCACACATACAACAACAGAAAATGCTGTACAAATCCAAGAACAAATAACAAAGTGTGCTGATTCAGAACAACAAATATCAACTCAATTACAAGATTCGTTCAAGAACAATGCAGAAAACATGGCCACTATCACCAAATCCGCCAACGAATTACAGCAACAACTAACGAATTTAAGCGCCAGTGTCACAGATGGATTTAATAACATCAAAACCGCATCCACAGATTATGATGAAACGATGCATAAAAATGACAAATTATTGAATGACTATCTGACCAAGATGTCCGAATTCAGCAAGCGCGCAGATAAAGAATTGGTAAAACAATTAAACACCATGACAGAAACAGCAAATGTTGTCGGTGCACGTGTCCGCTTATCAGAAACCTCTATTGAAAAACAAATCAACAAATTGGAATCTGCCATAGAGGCATTAAATAATTCTACAACCACAACAAAAACTTCTGTGAATGATATTTCAAATGAATTATCGGGTTTAACAAACAGATTTAATACTGAAATACATGATTTTTCGTCCAGCGTGGTTAAAGAATTACAAGAAGTGTCTGGTGTTGCCAATACTACATTAGAAAATACCAAAACAGCAGCAACAGAATTTGCAGATTCTGTAAAGGGTATGGGGGTTGGTGTTCGCGAAACATTGATAGAAATGAACAAAGCACACACCCAATTATCCGGGCAGTCTGAAAACCTGATAAAAATGTCGCAAGAAACCACAGAACAATTAAAACCATTGTCCGAGCTGATTGAACGGTATTACAAAGCCCTGCCCGATTTATCACAAGGGTCAAAAGATATCGGTGAAAACCTGGATTCTATTGTAAATGCTTTGGTTGAAAAAATTGGCATTATGCGCACAACAATATCAGAATCATTGAACGATATAAATAATTCTTCAACTCAACTTGGTGATTTGGCTGGCCAATCGCGTCAACAAATGATTGATTTAATGTCTGATTATGCCAAAGCGGTTGATGCTATGCAAAGCCTGAATAAACAAATGATTGTTGCGCGCGCAACAGCACCAATGGACGCTATCAAGGTAGCCCCCACCACAAATTACAAACCAATCAGCACCAAAGATTTTTTGGCCACAGTTGATAATGTGTTCAACAAGTTGTACGAACAATCTGTTGATTTAACACGCGCGATTGGCGCTGAAATTCCAGATATCGTATGGCAAAAATATAATAGTGGCGATAATAAAATATTTGCTAAATGGCTGGCAAAGATGTTGACTGCGACCGACAAAAAACAAATACGTGAGTTATTGAAATCTGATACAGTATTTCAATCCCAAGCGACCCAATTTATTCGCAATTTCGAAAAAATATTAAACGGTGCAGACCAAACAGATGAGGCGACAAAGGTAAAAGCGGCCATATTAAAATCTGATTTAGGAACTATTTATAGCGCAATTCATAAATAAACACGTAAATTGAAAAAGCCCACTAAAAATTAGTGGGCTTTTATTTTAATCTTCCAAGAAACTGCGCAACTTGCGTGCACGTGTTGGATGTTTTAGTTTGTTTAACGCCTTTTGTTCAATCTGACGTATACGTTCACGTGTCACACCAATATATTCACCAACCTCTTCCAAAGTACTGGTTTTATTAGTGCTCATACCAAATCGCTGACGCAAAACAGTTTCTTCCTTTGGGTCCAATTCAGAAAGAATTTGTGTCACAATCTTGCGCAAATTTTTCTGGGCTGCAGATGTGAACGGATTTTTAGCTGTTTCGTCCGCAATAATTTCAATTCTGGAACTATCATCTTCGGTACCAACTGGTGCTTCCAAAGAAATTGGTTTAAGATTTGATTTCATAGCCTTGTGAATCTTGTCGACTGGCAAATAAATAATCTTGGACAATTCTTCTGCGGTTGGCTGACGACCATATTTATGCATAAACTGACGTGAAGCACGTTGAATCTTGTGAATATTATCAATCATATGCACTGGTATTCTGATTGTGCGCGCCTGATCTGCAATACTGCGCGAAATTCCCTGCTGAATCCAGTTTGTTGCATAAGTAGAAAATTTATTACCTAAACGATAATCAAATTTATCAACAGCCTTCATCAAACCGATATTACCATCTTGAACCAAATCAGAAAAATCCAGTCCCAAACCACGATTGCTAGACTTTTTAGCGAATTTGATAACTAAACGCAAATTAGCCTCTATCATTTCACGTTTAGCACGTGCTGCTTCGGCCTGTCCGCGACGAACCAATTCAACCACTTTCTTATATTCTGCTGTTGGTTGACCTGTCTCCTTTGCAATTGCGGTGATATCTTCCTGAATCTTCAACACATCAGCCTCATGCTTCTTGGCAAAGTTCTGCCACGCTGCACTTTTGTTTTTAGCCAATTTTTTAACCCAATTGCGATTCAGTTCATTACCGGTATATTCAGCCAAGAAATCTTCACGTTTAATTTTGCAAGCCAAAGCTAAACGCAACATTTTTCCCTCTAAGCCCATCAGCAATTGATCACGCTGAGTCAATTTTTCCATAATTTCAGCAATTCTGTCATCATTCAGACGAATTTTTCCGACATATTCGAACAGTTCCAAACGTGCCTTGGTATATTTCTTTTCCAATGCTTCATCTGGTTTAGATGAAGTCAACAGATTTTCCAAACGTTTTGATTGCAACTTTTGCATACTGGTAAATATGCGTTTAATTTTCGCAAACAAATCTGTAATCATGGGCAACAAAGAGTCTTCCATAACTGGAATTGGGACGCCAGAAGAACCACGTTGTGAATCTTCTTTCTTGCCATCTTCATCTTCCAAATCATCTTCGTTTTCGTCATCTTCGTCGTCATCATCAGACGCAACAGATTCTTCCAAATCGTCCAAATCTTCATCGTCCAAGTCATCAACCTGCTCTACCCCCTTAGACTTCAAGGTATCTGCCAAAGCAGCCAAAGATTTTTGTTCAGATTCACTGGAATACATAACTTCCAAATTGATAATATGACGCAAACGAATATCACCGTTTAATAACTGCTGATACCAATCAAGCATTGCCTGAATTGTCATAGGGCTTTCACACAAACCATAAACCATCAAGCGCGATGCCGCTTCGATTCGTTGTGCGATGGCTATTTCGCCCGCAGCAGTCAATAATTGAACAGTGCCGATTTGTTTCAGATAAGATTGAACAGAATCTTGGACACCCAGAACTAAATTACCCGTAGAACTGCGTTCTAATTGTTTTGCATAATATTCATAATCGTCATCGTTAACATCAACCTGTTCGGCATCAGCATTTAACAAATCGTGCGATTTATCACGATTGTATTCTTCTTCATCTTCTTCGTAATATTTTTCCATATCACGCGCAAACTTGTCGCCGTCTGTTTCTATGACTTCCAGTTCCAAATCTTGCTTGAAAAATTCCAAAACTTCATCGCGTTCGTCTTCTGGAACCTCATCAGCCTCAATCGCGGCATTAAAATCCATCTGGGATAAATAGCCAATTTCAGTTGCAGACAGAGCCAATTCTTTCAGACTTTCTGGCAAAGAATCTATCAATAATTTTGTTGCTTCATCTAGTTTTTTAGCCATAAAAAAACCTTTGATTTATTGTGAAACATAAAACTTATTTGTGTGATTTTTGTGCTTTTGCAATTGCATCGTGCAACGCAGATTCAGAAATCAACCCCAACACCAATGGGCTTTGAATCTGGATAACAGAATACGATTTATGTGTTTTTTCACGAATAGATTTTACGGTCGGATTTGTGCTGCGCATTAAACGAGCAACCTGGCCATCTGATAATTCAGGATAATTTTTCAGAATCCACAAAATACCACCCAAACGGTTTTGACGGTGTAATTTTGGTGTATAACCAACACCTTTTTTGTTTTGTTTCTTTTGGGCTTCGATAATAACATCGCGAAGAACCAAACGTGCGTTTGGATCAGCCTCACATCTTTCGATGTCTTCGCGCGAAACTTGACCATTGATAATCGGGTTCAAGCCCTGCATTTTATTAGATTCAGCATCAGCGATATTTTTGACTTCCAATTCGTGCAAGCCACAAAATTCACCAATTTGTTCAAAAGTTAAAGCAGTATTTTCAATCAACCACAAAGCGGTAGATTTTGGCATATATGGGTAATTCATTGATATTCCTTTTTAAGACGTGCCATAAATATAGCACAAAAAGTGCTATATTCAAGCAGTTTTTTATAAAAATTTTATTATAGATTTACATCCCAAGAAGTGCCGGTTGCGCCATCTTTCAGGACAATACCTTTTGCCAACAAATCATTACGAATTTGATCTGCAGTTGTCCAGTCCTTATCTTGTTTTGCCTGGGCACGTGCAGTAATGGCTTTATCTATATCTGCGACAGTCAAACCGTTTTGTTGCAATGTATCTGATTTGATTTTTGCTATATATTCAGATGGCACTTTCTGCAATATGTTCAAAACCCCGAATAATTCTTTGATTTTATTGGCAATTGCATATAAATCATACTCTGTTGTTTTCTTAGTTAATTCAGCATTTATAAAGTTAAACCAGCCAAATGCCGCAGCAATTACTTCCAAAGTATTAAAATTGTCGTTCATAGACTTTTCAAACTCAGACACAATTTCTTGAATTTTTGCGTCTGTTTTGGCTTTATCTGCCCCAGAAAAATCTTTGTTTTCTATCGTTGCAAAGGTAGAATACATTTTATATACATGTTTCAATGATTCAGGCAGTAAAGCATCTGTGATATCAATATCTGCAGAATAAGTATTGCGCAACAGAGCAAACCGAATTGTATCTGCATCATATTTGGCTAACACATCTTTCAATAATATACCATTATTCAAAGATTTGCTCATTTTTTGGCCATTAACCTTGACTAACCCACAATGAATCCAATATTTAGCAAATGTTTTACCCGTCAAAGATTCTGTTTGTGCTATTTCATTTTCATGATGTGGAAAAACTAAATCACGTCCGCCGCCATGAATATCAATTTGTTCACCCAAATATTTTAAATTCATAGCGCTGCACTCAATATGCCAACCCGGACGTCCCATTCCCCATGGAGATTTCCAAGCAACTTCACCAGGTTTAGCAGACTTCCACAATGCAAAATCTAAATCGTTTTGCTTTCCTGGTTCTATACTTTTTCTTACTCCTGTATCGTTTTTATCTGTTTGAACATGCGATAATTTACCATATTGTGGAAAACTGTCCAATCTGAAATACACATCACCAAATTCAGAAACATATGCATGGCCATTATCTATCAATTTTTGAACGAAATTTATAATATCATCTATGCATTGTGTTGCACGTGCCATAATTGTTGGGTGTTCGTTTCCCAAAGCATCCATTTCTGCATCTGTTTGTTTCATATACTTTTCTGCAAAATCTATTGGATTTTCGCCAGTCTTTGCAGCATTTGCGATAATTTTATCGTCCACATCAGTATAATTGCGAACATATTTTACATTATAACCCAAATAACGAAAATACCTTGTTATAACATCAAACACCACAGATTGATATGCATGTCCAATATGCGCATCGCCAGACACAGTTATACCGCATGCATACATCTTGATTTCCCCAGGTGTTAAAGGAACAAAGTCTTCTTTGGTTCTGGACATAACATTATAAACTTTCAATGACATATATAATCCTTTGGTTTAGATTGGTTTAATTATATTGAATCAGGAATAATAAAGCAAACACTATGTTTGCCAGAAAACATATATTATCGACAACAGTAAAAATTTATAAATAAAATTGTCATGATTTTATTATTACACCCACTACACAGCAAGGCAAGTTTTTATTTTCATTATTTAATTTTTGCTATAATCTGATCTGCCATTACTGATCTGCGTTCTTTGACTTGTTCAGTATACAAATATTTTATTATCGCCTGAAAGGTTGCATCTTGTAATTTATCTAATTCAGATACAATAGTGCGGCCATCTTTGGTTTTTAATAGCAAATTAGGTTGTTTATTAAGTATAAAAGCAACGGCCTCTGGATTATTATTTTGTATTGCCATCAACAAAGGAAAATCGCCAGATGACTCTGTTTGCCTGTTCAGAATACGTGGGTCTTCATTAAAAATTTGTCTGATGATATTCATATCTCTTTGCTTAATAGCAGATTCTAGCTTTTTCATATTTTCAACGATGAAAGTCACTTCTTCCTGTTCGTCTGTCTGATTGTTTCGTAAAATAATTTTATATGGCATATTATTTTCAAAATATGTGATTTTATCTAAAATTTGTCGACTTGTTGGAGCATAATTACAATATTTATTACCCTTGTTGTCAAAAACAGTCACCCCGTCATCAACATCAACAGTAGTTTCTGCGTTATCAAAATTATTTTGTAAAAATAACTCTGCCGTCATTCCACTTAAATTCATTCTTTTCAGGTAAGTGTCTATCGCAGCCAAAGGCTTTGTGCGATTTGTTGATTCGTATTCATATTTATGTATCGCCACAGATTGGTGATAAGCCTGATTCGTATAGTAATTATAATGATGGCAGATATTTTCTTGAAACATTTGTGCAAAAGTTCCGTTTCTCATATTAAACATTGCATTTTTCCAATACGACAAAACAAAGCGTTTGTTAGCCTGTTGAATATCATTTTTTGATTGTGTCAAGCAATATTGATAAAACATATAATGCCAAGATGGGATACAATCTATAAACTCTACGCGTTCAAGCAATTCGCATTCGACAATAACTTCTAATAACAACGCATCTATCTCTGTCATTTTTGCAACACGAAAAGTATCACCGAAAGATGATACAGTTAAATCGTCAAAAGTTAACCCCCGATTCTTTTGATTTGCATGACACAATTCGTGTGCAAGTGCAGCCAAAAACATAAATCGTTGCTGAGATGTCATATAATTTCCCTGAATGACACAAGCATTTATTATTATCGTATTTGCGTATGTATCATAACAAGCTATACCAGGTAAACCATCAACAAATTTATAACAAATTCCATCAGGCAAATTAGATAAAATCGTATTCATTTGCGGAACAAGCTTTAAGTACGATAAAGCTTCATCTATTATCATGTTTTTATTAGTTGTTGTTATGTTGTTTTGGTAAAAATTTAACATCTTTGACCTTGTTTGCTTGTTGATATCACCAGTAGTGTAGACAAAACCACAAAAAAGTCAAGAAAAATATACAATCCCAAACAAAATACCCCCTTTATGGGGGTTTAAAACTGGCGGAGCGTATAGGACTCGAACCTATGGACCGCTAAGACACGGTCACGGATTAGCAATCCGCTGCATTACCACTCTGCCAACGCTCCGAATAGGTTGTATTATATACAAACGCTTGGTCAAATGCAAGCCAGAATTTTAGATTTTATCATCAACCTCTGGCTGATATATTTCAACATCACGTGTCATTGCGATAAATTTCTTTGCACGTTGAGGAACCAATTCTGAAACAGGTATTTCCTGTAATTCTTTAATCGCGTCTGCCACAGATTTAGCCAACAATTCCATTGTTGTTTGCCAATCCATATGCGCGCCACCCGCAGGTTCAGAAATTATTTTATCAATAACATTTAATGATGCCATATCACGTGCAGTCAATTTTAATGCGGTTGCTGCCTGGGCCTTGTATTTATTATCTTTCCATAAAATACTGGCGCAAGATTCAGGCGCAATCACAGAATAAATTGCGTTTTCCAACATCATTACCTTGTCACCTGTACCAATCGCGATTGCACCACCGGAACCGCCCTCACCCACATTTACCGCGATATAAGGTGTTTGTATTTTCAATCCTGTTGCGATACTGGACGCCACAGCCTGAGATTGACCACGTTCTTCGGCAGCGCCACCTGCAAATGCACCCGCAGTATCAAACAACGAAATTAGTGGCAAATTAAACTTTTCAGCCAAACGCATTAAACGTTGCGCTTTGCGATAGCCCTCTGGATTTGGCATACCAAATCTGTGTTTTTGACGGGTTTCGATTGTTCGACCTTTTTCCTGACCGATTACAACTGCCGGAATGCCGTACCAATAGCCCAAACCGCCACACATTGCCGCATCTTCGCCAAAGCATCTGTCGCCAGCCAGGTAAGACCAATCATCAACAATTCCGTTTATATAATCCAAGAAATGCGGACGATTTTCATTGCGCGCCAATAGCACTTTGTCATATTCTGGGGTTTTGCCCATATCACGCGACTTTTTAGAATTATCAACTTTCGGTGTTTTGACGTCTATGACCTTTGGTTCACCAGGTTGTTTAGTTAAAACACGCAATACACGTGCCAAAGAATCTTTCAGTTCAGCACGTGGCACAACGATATCAACCATACCATGTTCATATAAATAGTCTGCTGTTTGGAAATTAGACGGTAATTTTTCGTGAATATTTTGTTCGATAACACGACGACCTGCAAATCCAACACGCGCGCCAGATTCAGCAATATGAACATCACCCAACATAGCAAACGAAGCAGTCACGCCACCAAATGTCGGGTCTGTTAAAATAACAATGTATGGCAATTTATTTTCATGCAATTTGTTCACAGCAACCGTAGTACGCGCCATTTGCATCAATGATAAAATATTTTCCTGCATACGCGCGCCACCACTGCAAGTGACCATAACAAACGGATTTTTCAATTCAATTGCATGTTCAATACTTGCAACAATTGCGTCCCCTGCTGCACGTCCCATAGAACCCATCATAAAATCGCCGTTCATAACGCAAATTGTTGTATCAATACCAGCAACTTTGCCGTCTGCTGTAGCAATTGCGTCATTAAAACCAGTTTCTTCGCGTGCTTCTTCCAATCTATCTTTGTATGCGACACGATCAACAAAGTTCAATGGGTCGTCAGTACTGACTGGTAAATCATATTTATCCCAATAAATGCTATCGAACAATAAATTAAACCGCTGTTTTGGTGTCATTATAAAAGCACGACCACAACGCGGACATACATAGTGATTGTTTCTGTAATCTTTATAATAGACCAAACGACCGCATGCTTCGCATTTAATCCACATCAGTTTGCGGACACGATCATATCTGTCGCGATTACGATTTTTTATTCCAGAAGCCATATTTTATCCATTCATTTTTTTGGTTAATTCGCGACTTGGCTTGAACAAAATGGTCTTGCCAGCCTCTAGATGCATCATTTTACCAGTACTTGGGTTATAGCCTGTCTTGCTTGCACGTTTTCTGGACTGAAAAACGCCAAAACCGCGAATCTCGATTCGGTCATCGCGTGCAACAGCTTGTTTCATATCGTCTATAACCTTTTCCAACATGGCGCTTGCATCTACTTCACGCATACCCTTGAATTGCACTTGCAAAGTTCTTGTAACATCAGAACGTTTCATTTATAAATCCTTTGGTTTAATCGTTATTACATATAATGATATCATATTTTATGAAAAATAAAGTTTTTTCTTATTACTATATTATAATGCAATATAGACAGATTTCCAACACACAAAATTAAAGCATTGCAATTTAATTTGATTTATATATAATTCGCATGCGTGGAGATATGGCAGAGCTGGTTGAATGCGCACGACTCGAAATCGTGAATACAGGCAACTGTATCGAGGGTTCGAATCCCCCTATCTCCGCCACCAATTTTCACCGAAGCAGAGCGAGGATTGAAAATTGAGTGCCACGCCGTAGCATTGTTTGTATTTACTGCGCAGACTTAGCGCTCATCAGCGAAGGCGGGCAAAGTTACGTATTTCTACAGAAAGATACATAACTGAAATTTTATTTCCTTTTCCAACAAACTTTATTTATTTTATACATCAAAATCGTAAGATTTGACAGATTTTACAATTGCATCGACCAGTTTATTTTGGTGTGTATCTGTTTTCAACAGTTTTTCTTCGCCTTTGTTTGATAAATGTCCCAATTCAATCAGTGCCCCAGGGACAGTTGAACGCAATACTGCGAATGGCGCATGGCGGACAGCAGGCCCACGTTGTTGTTCAATTTTTGCGTTATTAAAGCATTTTGCGCAACTGTTTGCATATTCTTCACTTAATTCTGCAACCGCATGTTGCTGCAAAGACGATAATGCAACACGAATATCTTTGGAAAACTGTTCAAATCCATCAACATCAATTTTATCTGCCGCGTTTTCAGAATCTGCCAGTTTTTGCGCTTCTTCGTCAGATGCTTTTTCAGACAATGTATAAACAGAAAAGCCCTTCATATCACGACTAGGGTTTGCGTTTGCGTGCAACGATATAAACAAATCCGCTTTTTTCTTTTCTGCGATAGATGCACGTTCTGCCAATTTCAGATATACATCAGATGAACGCGTCAAAAATGTTTTGAACCCATTTGCATCCAATTTGTTTTTCAATTTTTTTGCCACAGATAATACAACGGTTTTTTCTTGGGTTCCGCCCTTGCCTATGCAACCAGGATCTTTACCCCCATGTCCAGCATCAATCACAATTATATGTTGTGTTGATGTGCCGTTTTTACCAGAACTTGTATTTGCTTGTTTATTTGTTGCGCTTCTGCTTTGTGTTGCTGTGGATACAGACTTGGTCCCCTTGCCTGTTCCAGCAACAAAGTCCAAAACCAAACGATATCCGCTATCGCCATTTGGTTCCAATATCATTATTTGTTTTTTATCCAAAGCATCAATCATTGACGACAAAGTTGCAGAAATTGTTAAAACGCTGCCATTCTGAATTTGTGTCACACGTTTTACCAAAGTGCCATTTGCCAATTTAGCATTTATTTTAGAATCACCATTTGTGTTTGATAAATTTATGTTTAACTGCTTATCACCATATGACAAGGCATATGATGGACGTGTTGCCGTTTCAATAACTAATCGAGTTTTACCCCCAGGCTGACTGCCTGTACGAATGGCACGTAAAGTGTTTGGCGCAGAAAAAGCAACACGTGGCGCCAACCCAATAACCAAAGCGCTGAAACCGACTGTCTGTAAAACTTTCCTTCTGGATATTTTCATCAGGGGTATTATAACAAAAAAAACACCATTGCGCAAGCGCTCCACAATTATTTTACATAAAGAAACACCGTCCAATCGGACGGCGTTTTACTATTAATACAGGTTTGTATACGAACCCTGTCGACAATTAGCATAAGATTGTGCGACCAGCGATGTTTCAGACTGGGTCAAATTCGCCACAGGAACAATATAACATCTGGCACTGTCACGAACAACAAACACTTTGGTCCCCAATTTATATGCAGTCTGCATACTATCCATTTGGGCGCTGGTTAAATAACTGTTCGCCGTCAAAGGACTGTTTGTCAAACCTGCCTGAACAATCTGATTTGCGACATCATATTCACTTTGTGTGTTTGTTCTGAATATGTCATTATATACAGTGATTTCTTTCACTAATGATTGATTTTCATATGGATTCGCTGTATTTGTTGTCACAGCAGTTGGCAACGCAATACTCGCCACCACAGCCGCCGCATTTTGCAAATTAGAATACCCCGTTTCAGTTGGGCGCGATGTTGTATTCAATTGCATATTATCACCACACGCTAAATTCATACGATTCGTATAAGTTGCCAAAACCGCATCAACTTCTGTCTGCCAATTTTTACCCTTGGAATTCAGTTCCAAACCAACAATTTTATCAGCCCAGCCCCAAATATCTGCACCAATATTGCCGGCATTAACGAATCGGGTCACCATTTCAACAGAACCACCAGAAACACTTGGGCCACAATATTCGTTCAACATATTTTTCAATTTACTGTTTGTTTCATTTCCATAAGTCAAAGCTGCAGAATGACACGCCATCGCTGCTTCTAGTTCACGACGACGTTGAACACATAAATCAGAATGAGATTTGGTCAATTTATCAGCCATATTCATCATGGATAAATAGGACATCAATTCTTGCTGGACATAAGAAGGACAAAGACGCGCAGCGGTATTTGTGCCACCAAGATTATTTTTTGTTCCGGTATTATACTGTGGTAATAATATCGAATTATCTTTCTGCAGGCACAACAACGCATAATTGTATAATTCGCTTTCTGATGCATATGAACAACGACCAGTTGTCTTACCCGGAATAACGGTCGCATCACCACAATATTCAGCCAAACAATTATAAATCTTTTGACGACAAGCGGTATCTACATCAGGTTGCGTCACCAAGAAATAAGTATTGCGTTGATTTTGCAAATACGCATTAACAACCCCCTGTTGACCACGTGTTCCACCAGTAGAATTGCCAGCAGAATTAGTGTAAATCACAGCACGACCATTAGCATTTGCAGTTGTCCCAGCAGATACAGCGTTCGCAGCATTCCCAAGCAAACACGCACCCATAAAACCAAACACCATCAAGAATTTATTCATGAACCCCTCTCTCGTTTACGGTTATTTTATCATATTCTAAAACCAAACGCAATAAACTTTCATACAAAAAGTATAAAAAAGTTGATTTAAGCGATAAAAATGCTATATTTCACAGCATGACAGTTATTGCTAATGATTTTTTAAGCCAAATCCAAGACGACCTTGCCGCCGTCAGGGGGTTTCTTTGACCCAGATAAAATTAAATCTGAAATAGCCAAATTAAACGAAATTACAAATGCGCCTGACCTTTGGGATAATCCTGAATGTGCACGCAATATGTTGCAAAAGAAATCCGGGTTGGAAAAACAGTTGGCTGAGTTAAATCGTTTAGAAACAGAATACAAGAATCTTGCAGAATTATACGAATTATCTCCGGAAGACTCTGATGTTAATATAGCAATTGAAAAATTGGCAGAAGAAACACATAAGGCTAAATTTATCACTTTGTTTAACGACCCTGCTGATAACAATGGCGCCTTTTTGTTTATCCAGGCCGGCGCAGGCGGAACAGAAGCACAAGATTGGGCGCAAATGCTAATTCGTATGTATTCGCGCTGGTGCGAACGCCATAATTTTACATTTGAAACAGTCGAAGAACATCCTGGTGATGTTGCAGGTGTAAAAAGTGCGACTTTCCGTATATCTGGCGAACGTGCTTATGGCTGGTTGAAAAACGAAATTGGTGTTCACAGGTTGGTTCGTATATCGCCTTTTAACGCAAATGGCAAACGACAAACCAGTTTTGCCTCTGTTGATGTGTGGCCTGACATTGATGATTCTATTGAAATCGAAATCAACGAAAAAGATTTGCGTATCGATACATATCGTGCATCTGGTGCAGGTGGACAACACGTGAACAAAACAGATAGTGCTGTTCGTATAACACATTTGCCAACAAATACTGTCGTGACATGTCAAAACGAACGTAGCCAAATACAAAACAAAGAAATGGCTATGAAAATGTTGCGCTCTAAATTGTACGAACTGGAAATGGAAAAGCGCGCTGCCGAAGAAGATGCCGCCAAAGCAGCACAAAAGAAAATCGAATGGGGTAGCCAGATTCGCAACTATGTTTTGTACCCGTACAAATTAGTCAAGGACGTGCGGACAAATGTTGAAAAAACAGATTCTGATGCAGTTCTTGATGGCGACTTGGACGATTTTATGCTGGCAATGTTGGCAAAATAAAAAATAAGTTGTATAATATGTATATGCACCCATAGCACAACTGGATAATGCGTTGCCCTCCGAAGGCAAAGATTACAGGTTCGACTCCTGTTGGGTGCGCCATAAAAACAAAATTAACAAATGTTAGATTTTGTTTTTATGCTGTGTCGTACACAGGGAGGCGAACCTGGTTCGACAACAAGTAGATTTTGGAAGTGATAACGCACCAAAATCGTTACGGTTGCCCCGCAGGCAAGAATTGACGAGGGACTCCTGCTGGGTGCGCCACGAATTTTCGTTATTGCGCGTGGAACACGCACAATTAAGAAAATTTAGTGTCGCGCCGTAGCATACACTTTCGACGCAAATAATTTGTCACATACAAATTGTTTGTAAGAAGAAATTAAGCGTGGCGAAGACGGACCTTTCGTTATTGCGTGCGAAACACAATGATGCAAACCGCACACCTTGAAGATTCACTACGAATAAACAAAACTGTTTATTAGCAATGAATTGACAGGTGTGCACAAAATTAAACTAAATAAAAGGATTAATATATGGTAAAAGTGAAAGAACACAAAGAAGACTTGATGATTGATGAACAAAGCATACCTGCTTCAATTGCAGATATGCCAAAGCACGAGTCTGATAAAAATGATGATAAAATGTATTTTATGGCTTTGGGCGGTTTGGAACACGTCGGTCAAAATATGTATGTCTATAAATACAAGGGCAAATATTTAATTGTCGATTGCGGTATGGGTTTCTTGGAAGAAGAAATCGGTGCAGGCGATGTACAATACTGTGACACAACATGGTTAGAGAAGCACAAGAAAGATGTCGTTGCTTTTGTTATGACACATGGCCACGAAGACCATATTGGTGCATTGAAATATATTTGGCCAAAGTTCAGAAAACCGATATATTGCACACGTTTTCCTGCTGAAATTTTGCGAAAAACGTTTACTGGTATCGAAATGGATTTTAATCCAGATAAAGATATTATTGAATTTGATTACAATGGTGCAGAATTAGATTTGAAACCGTTTACTGTGGAAACATTTCATGTCACCCACTCTGTTCCAGAAGCACAAATGTTGATTATAAAAACGCCAGCCGGCAAAATATTGCATACTGGCGACTGGACATTCAATGATGGAAATCCAATTGAAGCAAATACAAACTATGAAAGACTGACAGAAATCGGTTCTGACCCAAAACTTTTGGCTTGTGTTTGTGATTCTACTTCATCTGAAAGACAAACACCCCAAGTGACAGAACTGCAAGTTCGCGACACACTGACCGAGATTATGCGTAATGCGCCAGGACGTGTGTTTGTGACTGGCTATTCCAGAAGTTTAGCACGTATCAAAATGTTTGCTGAGGCCGCACGTGCTGCTGGTCGGGTTGCCGCAATCAAAGAACGCAGTAATCCAAACCCTGTGCCATATGTTGGCTTGCCTGAATTTCGCGAGATGGGTATACAGTTTGGTTATCTGAACCAAGACGATGTTTATTTACACGAAGAAATCAAAGATTTACCTGCTGAAAAACAAACCATATTTTTAACAGGTTCCCAAGGTGAAAAGTTTGCTATGTTAACACGCCTTTGCAATGGGCATGTGAAAGAACTGAAACTGTTGCCAACAGATACTGTGGTTTTCAGCGCGATTATTATACCTGGACGCGAACAAGATGTTTCTTATTTGTATAATAAACTGGCACGTATGGGGATAAAAACATACACGATATTTGATACGGATAATTTGCATGCTTCTGGCCACGCAGGTCGCCCAGAATTCGAACGTTTTTATGATATGGTTCATCCGCAAGTTTCTATACCAATGCATGGTGAATATATCAGCGAAATGTTAAACGGTAAAATGGCAATGGAACGTGGTGGCGCAAAACATATGATGATTGTACACAATGGCGATATGATTGCTTTGTCTGATGGAAACGAACCGTATGTTTGCGAAACAATCCCAACAGGGTTTGTTGTTATGGAAGGCGAAACAGAACGCAGTGCTGATGATCCTGTATATAAAACACGCAAGAAAATCGCTGCTAATGGCGCAATATTTGTCACATTGCCGATTGATAAACGTGGTTTCTTGAAAGGTGTTCCAGAGGTATCCAGTGTTGGTATATTTGAAAGCGATGAAACAGGTTTCATGAAACGTCAAATTCAGATAGAAATTACAAATGCTATTGATAAACTGACAAAAACAGAACGCAAAAATCACGACAATCTTTACAAAGCAACCCAAGTTGCAGCCAACAAGGTTGTTCGCGCATCTTTGGGTGCTGATAAAAAACCACAATACAGCATTCATTTTGTAATGAAATAACGCATAACAATTATTGTGTGTGCCCCAGTTTGCTTGACTGGGGTATTTTTTATACACAACCTCTTGACTTTTTCAATTAAAATATTAAACTTGCCAATCGCGCTTTTATAAACAAAGGATGTATAAAAATGGCGAAAACAATATATGATGGACAATATGCAACCAGTGATTACGAAGCTCAAAAAAGCAAAATCGTACTAAAATGCCTTGATAAAAACGATATTTATTGCATCAACAACATTCATGAAACAGGTGTTAAATCCGCTGACGATTGTGGTATTATTGCAGGTATTGGCGATGGAAAACAAATCAAATATTTGGTTCAGATTGATTTAGATAAAAAAGAAAACCGCGCGAAAGTAAATTTCAAATCCTTAAACCAGACATTATCTGCGCCCGATTTGAATCAGATAATATTTTTAGACGGCTTAAAAACAAAAACTATATGTTCTGTAGGTATGACATATACATTTGGTGAAAAAATCAAGAATAAATTGAAATCTGGATATGCAGAATACTATTCTGAAGAATTAAAAAAGAATAAAAATAAAGTGCTGAACATAGCAAACCGAAATAAAGGTCAACATCGTTAAACTATATAACAAATGAAAAGCCACCAAAAACGGTGGTTTTTTCTTGCTTTTTCATAAAAAACATTATAAAATGCGTTCGCTGGATAACCAGAACTGAATAATCTGTGGTGTCTTTTGGTCCCACAAGAGATAAGGATTCTGTGAAGTGTTCGGCACAATAAAAACCAAAAACAAAGGATAAATATTATGGCAAGAGCTGGTGCAAAACGTAGCACACGTAAGTTGAAAATCGCTCGTTCTTTGGGCGTCAACTTGTGGGGTCAGGCTAAATCCCCATTTAATAAACGCAAATATAAACCTGGTCAACATGGTCCAACTTCCCGCGGGGCAAGTTCGTCTGATTACGCAAAACAGATGCGTGCAAAACAGACATTAAAGGGCTATTATGGTAATATTGGCGAAAAGAAATTCCATGCATACTATGCAGAAGCGGATAATATGAAGGGTGACACACCTGATAATTTGATTGGTTTGTTGGAAAGACGTTTGGATGCAGTTGTATATCGTTCTAAACTGGCACCAACAGTATTCTCTGCCCGTCAATTGGTCAGCCATGGTCACATTTATGTAAATGGCAAACGTGTTAAAATTGCTTCTTATCGTGTAAATCCTGGCGATGTTATTACTGTCAGCGAAAAAGCAAAACAAATGCCATTGGTTGTATTGGCTTTGGAATCTGGCGAACGCAATTTCCCAGATTATATCACAGTGGACAGTACTGCTTTCACAGCAACATTCACACGCGTCCCTTCATTTTCTGATGTTCCATATCCAGTAGAAATGAAACCTGAATTGGTTGTTGAATTCTATTCCAGATAATTGGAAATACACAGATTATAAAATCCCGCATATCGCGGGATTTTTTATTGCTTTCAGATATGTTTTGTGATACGCTTTTTAATAACAAATAAGGGTAAATAATATGGATGATAAAATTGTTTTAACAGGTATTAAACCAACTGGTATGCCTCATATTGGAAATTATTTGGGCGCATTAAAGCCCTTGATTGATTTGTCACAAAATCATAAAACTTTTATGTTTGTTGCAGATTTGCATGCGTTAAATTCCGTTCATGATGCCAAAACAATAAAACAACACACTTATGAAGCCGCTGCATTGGCGATTGCTATGGGTGCAAATATGGAAAATACAGTTTTGTTCCGGCAATCTGATATAAACGAAATATATCAATTAACAGAATTTTTGATGAATGTGACCCCAAAGGGCTTGATGAATCGCGCTCATTCCTATAAAGCCATTGTTGAAAAAAATACTGAGGCTGGCATAGATATTGATTCCGGGGTCAACATGGGTTTATACACATACCCTATTCTGATGGCTGCCGATATTTTATTATATAATTCTGATATTGTGCCTGTTGGCAAAGATCAAAAACAACACGTAGAATTTGCACGCGATATCGCTGGATATTTTAACAATCTTTATGGTGAAACATTTAAATTACCAGAACCTGTTATCGGTGAAAATTGCGGAATTATACCGGGATTAGATGGCAGAAAAATGAGCAAATCTTATGAAAACACCATTCCTTTGTTGGCACCAGAATCTGAATTAAAGAAAAAAATTATGCGAATTATCACAGATTCCAAGACACCAGCGGAACCAAAAAATCCAGATGAATCTACTATCTTTCAAATTTACAAATTTTTTGCCGACGAACAAGAAATTGAACAATTCAGACAAATGTTTGTAAATGGTGGTATGGGATACGGAACAGCAAAAACAATGTTATTTGACAAGATAAATTCCGTATTATCCGCACCACGCAAAGAATACGAACGTTTAATGGCAAACAAAGACGAATTGGAAGCAATTCTGAAAGATGGTGCTGAACGTGCTAAATTAGTTGCAAGTAAAACTATTGCACGTGTCAAAAAAGCAATGCTTGGTTAAAATAAAAATAAATGGAGGGAGATATGAAACGCAGTTTTATTTGGATTGGTAGTGTTATTGGCGCAGGCGCTGTTATGGCATTGGTTTTTGGTGCATTAGACAAACCCACAACACCACGAACAATAAATGTTTCTGGTGATTGTTTGACTTCAGCGCCCAAGGACAGAACCGCAATCACATTACGTGTGACAACACTTGATAAAAATGCTGCTAAATCTATGAAGATGGCAACTCAAAAAATGTCTGAAATCACAGATTATCTGAAAACTTTGGACGTGAAAATGCAGACAACCGAATTCAATTCTTATGAAAAAACAGAATGGAACCATGTCACCCAGAAATCTGAAAACTTGGGTATTGAAACACGTATGGCGGTAGAGGTTTCTTCGTCAAACCCAGACATCATTGAAAATGTATTAAATAAATTTGCTGGACAACCAGACGTTTATACTGAAAATCTGCGTATGTTTACCAGTACCGAAACATTAAAACCGATATTGGAAAAATGTTTAAGTGTTGCTGTAGAAAACGCACGTAATCACGCAGATACACTGGCACGTGCAGACAATCAACGCGCTGGTAAATTATTATCTGTATCATATGATAATGTTTCGTATAACGAAAGGCCTTTTGCAAATTATCGCCTGATGTCTGCTAAATCGGCCGCTATGGACATGGGCGAAGAAGCATATACCGGTGGTGGCATTGTCAGCAAAGACACAGAAATAACCGTAACCGTATCTGCAACATTTGAAATCAGATAAAGATATGAACGAAATTATTGCTGAATTTACAGATTATTTGTTGAATATCAAAAATTATTCAACGCATACTGTATCTGCATATGAAAGTGATATATCGGACTTTATCGGTTTTTATAAAAAGTTTACAGCACAGGCCCCACAAATACAAGATATCGCAAGGATTGATACATTGGGATTTCGTTCATGGCTGGCAGACCGCGCAAAACGCGAATTATCGCACAAATCAACTGCACGCGCGTTGTCTTCGTTGCGAACGTTTTATAAATATCTGAACAAGTATAAGAACATACAAAATGATGCGATTGGTTTAATATCTTCACCAAAAGTTCCACGCAAATTATCAAAAGCGATTGAAACAACAGATATCGCAGATATGCACGAAGCAATAAAGGCAATTGATAATAACGAACCATGGATTATGGCACGAGACTGGGCGCTGATTGTATTGATATTTGGATGTGGTCTGCGTATTTCAGAGGCATTATCATTGAAAAACAAAGACATTGCGGGCAATCCTGAATCTTTACGCATTATTGGTAAGGGCAACAAGGAACGCATTGTTCCGGTATTGCCCGCGGTTAATACAGCATTAGATAAATATGTAAAAATTCGTCCGTTTGGAAACGCCTCAGATGATTTAGTTTTTCGCAGTGTTCGCGGATTGCCTATGTCGCCACGTATGGCTGAAAAAGTTGTTGAACATGTTCGCAACTATTTACAATTGCCTGATTATGTGACACCACATGCCCTGCGTCATACATTTGCAACCGCCCTGCTCGCTGGTGGTGCAGATTTAAGAAGTTTACAGGAATTATTGGGCCACGCATCTTTATCAACAACGCAATTATATACCAAGGTTAATATGGCTGAAATCATGGACGCATACAATCACGCCCATCCATTGGCAAAAACAGAGAATAACTAAAAACCGCCCGAATGGGCGGTAAGATAAGTTTAATAAAAAATTATTTCTTCCAGAAAGCGAAACCTGAACGACGTGTTTCTTTTTCTTCACGTTGTTTTCTTTCTTCGCGTGCACGACGACGTTCTGCACGACGTTCTTGGAATCTTTTTGCAGATTCTTCATCACGCTGAATCAATTTCAATGTTGTCACAGACAATTTACCATTACGAACTTCTTCTTCGAATTCAACGATGTCGCCTTCGTTCAAAAAGCGCAAATCTGCAGCCTTTAATGAACTGGAATGCACAAATACATCATCTGTGTTGCCATCTTCGTTTGGAGTGTCTGGACTGATAAATCCAAAACATTTTTTACCGTTGTACCATTTTACTTTACCCTGACGCATAATCCTATCCTTTGCTCTTTTGTTATGGTTATTGTAAAACCATCAATAACCTAAACCTATTCTACACAAAAAACGGAACCTAACGCAAGCGAATAAGCAAGGAATAAAAAGATACTATTTTTTGTAATATCTTTGCAGTTCTTTCATTATAAACTTGAAAAATTTACCAGGCATATTATCAGACGGCACAGACCAATTTGGGTAAGTATACGGCAACGCAGACACCAAAATAAACTTTGCCATCCATCTGAAAATCAAAATCTGTTGTTCTTTGGTCAATTTAGCCGGCGCATTTGGAACAAAGAAAATCTCATTTTCAACCGAACGCGAAACCTTGGCAAAAATTGCATCTGATACCTTTTGTGGATGATAAATACTTGACATACGTGGAAACCCCTCGAACAACATTTCATCGCTACCTTTGCCATACAAAATATTCCAACCTATTCTGTCAAACAAAGATTCCAAACAGTCCAGTATCATTTCGTTGTATTTTTTTACACCTTCGATATGCATACTTTCAGTACGAGTATCCAACATATCAACAGTCTTGGAATCGTTGTTATCATCAGTTCTGATATTTTCATACGCGACATGTGTGCGATGTTCATATTCAAAAAATGTTCGCACCTGGCAAATAATTTCCATTGGAATAACTTTATCAGCCGTTCCAATATTCAGAATAAATTTAGCATCACGATAACCACGCGGATTTTGTATATCAAAGAAACTGTCGTGTTTAGATATTATTTTATCAGGCCACATTTCATAAACGCGTTCCAAGAAAGTTCGTGCCTGGGGCACCAAATCAAACAGACATTTTACACGCCAAACATCACGCAACTTTTTGTACGGTAAAACAATTTTATCCAAAGCGCGCACAATATCTGCCGCCAGCTGATTATTTTTAGCACCAATAACTTTCAACACAGCAGATGCAGCATCAGTAATAAATTGTTTGGAAAATACTTCATGAATTTTATCCATAATTTTTTGAGACGATGGTTCCAATTCTGTCTGAATCAATAATTTATGCACAGTTTCCAGAACTTCGTTCACAAAATTGTCATAATATTTACCTGTGATTTTATCGATTGCGCGCGTCACTTTCTTTTGCGCACCGACAATAACAGACACTATTGACGACACAGCCAAATCTATTTTGTGTCCTTGGGAACTCGCAAAAAATTGATTACGCATTGGGTCCATATCAAAACGGTGATTCACCAAATACATAGATAATGGATTTATGTCTGAAATAGTTATTGTTTTATCTATAATTGAATCGGTTAAATAATCGTATGGTTTAACCGCGGCCTTTGGCGCACCAAAACATTGCCCGATATGCAAAAAGACTTCACGAAACAAATCCATAGAATCACTGTACAAAACCGTCAAATAATCTTTTGTTGGTTTATCTATGCGTTTTGATTTATATGCCTTTTCAATAACTGCCAGATTGTTTTTATCGCTCTGTCTGGTCATCTCGAAAACATCTTGTACGCGTGTCGGGTTTGTCATGGCAAATCCTTTATATTTTTATATTGTTATACTGAATATTTCTCGAACACTTTATTCAACTGATTATGCACCTGAATAATAGTGGCGCATTTTGATAAATGTTTAACTGATGCAGCGCCAATATAAGTACAGCAAGACGCAATTCCGCCCCTGATATCTTGCAAAATTTTATCTATCGACCCTGTATATGGTATCAACAATTCGCGTCCCTCGGAAGTTTTGTAGTTGTCCATACCGCCTGCAAACTTATTATTAGCGTATTCCGAAGACATTCCATAATATATTTTGTAATGTTTTGTTTGTATAACGTGTTTGCCATCCTGGATTTCATTTGTTTCATAATGTTTTTCTATTATATCACCTTCGGCTTCATCAGTACCAGCAAATATGCCCCCTGCCATAACAAAATCTGAATTCAGACACAAGGCTTTACATATATCACCAATGTCAACAATTCCACCATCTGCACAAATATGACCGTTAACCGAGTGCGCGATATCGGCGCATTCCAAAATCAAAGAAACCATCGGGACACCGCAACCGGTTTGTTTTCTGGTTAAACATGCAGACCCACTGCCGATACCACATTTAATAATATCTGCATAATCTAACAATTTCAGGCAAATATCACCACTTGCAATATTTCCAACCATTATGACGGAATCTGGAAATTCCTTACGAACAAGCGCCAACGCATCCAATGCCTTTGGAATATAGAAATTCGGTGCATCGATACAAATATTACGCGGACTGGTCCACTGATATTCAGATTCCACTTCTTTCAATTTTTGTATCTCGTTATCTATGTTTTTCAAGCCAATGGTTATAAATAAATTGTCCAATGATATATCTTCTTTGCGACAAGAATTTATAAAATTACCAATTTCTTCGGTTGTATAGTGTTTGTGTAATGTTGCGAACATACCTTTGGATAATAATTGCTTTGCAATCTTAAAATTACCAACAGTCGCCATATTTGCATTGAATATACCAAGACCGGTTCTGGTTTGACCATGCTTGAACTTGAACACACGTTGTAAATTGACATCTTTACGAGAATTTAGATTTATCCCCATTTTGGGTCGTATTAAAATGTCAGAATAATCAAGATACGTTTCATGTAATACCTGTGTCATTATAAATATCCTTTACCTTGGTTCAATCATGCGCTTACAAGTGCGATTATAACCAAAACATTCGCCGTTTTTCAACAAGATTATAAATCAAATTTTGGACTTTACTGCCTCGCCTCGCAACCCTCCGGGTTCTCGCCCCTTTGCCGTAGAAATCAAAAAACAACTTTTAAGGGCTGTTTTTGATGCCTTTTTGACCGCAAAACATTCATTTTTTATCAGTTTGCCTGACACTTTGCTTGGCACTTTTATTGTTTGCCGCGTTTTTGGTCAAAAGTAAAATGTTTTTTTACCAACCCATACGATTTATGAATCTGGATATTATTGCGTATTTTTAGATTGCTTTTTGGACAAATATTCAGTATTATACCCTAGATTTCGGTATTTGGGAGTAGAGAGTGCAGAAATAAAGAAAAGGATTACAAATGAATTATGCAACAGCATACAGTTTAATAAGCTCAAATATTAGCATAGAAAAAATGATTACAGATACAGGTGAAAAAATTTCATGGATTGAGATGCAAGCATACAAACTTAACGACGAATATTCTGACATAAAACAGTTGGATGTTTATATCAAGATTTCAAAACAATATTGTCCTGAAACAGTGCTAAAAAACAAATCTCGTACGATAACAAAATTTGACCATGCGGATTGTACAAAAGATTATCAGTGTAAAGCACTTGGGTATGTATGGCATGGTGGTCTAGATAACGGTTTTACTGTGCTGGGACCATATCGCTGCTTTCCAAAAAATTCAATAATAGTGGCAAATACACCAAAATATGTAAAATTGAAATGCACATTTAATAATATTACAAAAAGAGATTTGTATAAACAATGTAATGATATGCTTCAGCACTTAACGGGCTCTTGCACAGATTGTTTGAAAAAGAAATGGAAAAAAATGGATGTAAAAAAGTTTATAGCATTGAATAATTTTAAACAGGAAAACCAAAGTCATTAATTAAATTGGTAGAACAAAAGTAAAATGATAAGTGATTATCAAAGGATAAAATAATCATGGAAACACAAGAAAATATCTATGATTTTGTTATTGTTCATGGAAGTTATGGTTCTCCGTTTGAAAATTGGTTTTCTTGGCTATTTCAAAAATTGGAAGCAAAAGGTTTCAAAGTTCTTGTTCCGCAGTTTCCTTGTGGAAAAGAAAACCAAAATTATGAAAACTGGTTTCGTATTTTAGATTCATACAGTTCTTTTCTAGGTTCTAAAACGACTTATATTGGGCACAGTTTAGGACCTGCATTTATTACTGATTATTTATTAGATAAACAATTAAAAGCCAAAGGACTTTTTTTTGTTGCACCTTTGTATCAGAAACTGAATATTTCAGAATTTGATAATGTAAATACTCCGTTTTTTATACGAAATGATTTAGAAAAGTTAAAGGAATTATCTGAAAAAAGGGTTTGTTTTGTTTCAGATAATGACCCATATGTACCAAATGCTATATCATTTGATTTTGCTGAAAAAATCGGTGCGGAAATCAAAATTGTTAAAGATGCAGGACATTTTAATACTGCTGCTGGATACGATACATTTCCATTACTTCTGGAACGGTTATTATAATAAAAACGAACAAAACCCTGTTAATTCAGGGTTTTATTTTGGCTTGCTTTCGGGACAAATATTCAGTATTATGCCCCAGGTTAAAATCGTTAAACCAAAATAAAAGGAGTAAGAAATGACAGAAATAAAAGTCTGTTTAGATGTATATGATAATAAACAAGACAAACACCCACAACGAGCTATATTAGGGTGGATGAATTCCGAAGACAAAGAAAAGGTTCTTTCTGAATTACAATCAGCAGAATTTAAAAAACAATCCTGTTTTTCAGATATAAAATATACCATGTCTTTAAAATGTCCAGAATTAGTAATACAAGCATTTTTGAACCCAAAGAAATTAGCAAAATGTCCTACATATGCAGGATGTAGTTGGGGTTGTATCCGTAATATGGTAGAAGCAACATGTAAAAAATATAAAAGACATTATGCTTGCCAAAATAATACGGTTGTAAATATGCTGTTTAATAATGAACAAATCTATGTGAAATAAAAAAAAGATAAAACCCTGTTAATTCAGGGTTTTTCTTTTGCTGATTTACAAAACAAAACCAAAAACCGCCCTTTCGGCTGATAGTAGTTGATAGTCCGCCTTCGCCGTTCTAAAAATGACAAAAACTTTTCTGAAACTTTGCTGGGCTACGGCGCGACACTAAATTTTTCTAAACAAAAACGGCGTCCAAGACACCGTTTTTATTAACCAAAATTTGTGGTGCGAGCAAAGTACTTCGGCAATTTCATTGCCTCGCCTCGCAACTCGCCCCTTTGCCGTAGAAATCAAAAAACACCCTTTCGGGTGTTTTTAAGATTTCTGGTGCGAGCAAAGGGGCTCGAACCCTCGACCTCAACCTTGGCAAGGTTGCGCTCTAGCCAACTGAGCTACGCTCGCATTGCGTGGTCTATTCTGTCATACTTTTTAGAATAATGCAAGTGTTTTTTTAATTTGCGAATATTGCCACCAGATAAAACCCATTATTTCAATTTCTTGGTCCATTCGTTATCTGGAAAGTTCTTGCGCAACATCTCTGCATAACCTGTGGCTTGCTCTGGCAAACCAATTGCGGTATAACATTCTGTCAATCTGAACATAGCCTCTGGCGTCATAACTGTTTCTTGGGCTGTGGCAACGACAGACTGAAATCTGCTGATTGCCGAAGTCCAATTTTGTTTTTGCATATCATCACGTGCAGAATACATCACTTTGCCTGCAATATAGTTTTTCAATATCAAGATTTTGTTTTCAGCGTTTTTCGCATATTCTGAATCTGGGAAACGTTCAACCAACTGTTGAAACTGCTGTAAAGCATAGGCAGACATTCCGGGGTCACGACGAACATCGCTAACCTGACGATAATAATTCATACCACGCAAATACATCATATACGGAACATCTTTGTGTCCAGGGTGAAAACGCATATATCTGTCGATAGCCAATATAGAACCAGCAAAATCGTTATCCATATATCTTGAATACGCCATCATAACCAGCGCATCGGCAGCCCATGGGTTTGATGGATACTGAGATTCTGCGGTCTGAAATAACTCTGCCGCTTCTTCATAATTCTTTTTGTTAAATTCTTGGTACGCTTCCTGATAAATATCTTCCAATGGACGCTCTGACACAACCTCTTCCCCGCCACCACAAGCAGTCAAAACGCCACAAACACACAATAACAAAATGATTTTTTTCATACTTGAATTTCCTTGTCTTTACGCAGTATAATGAAACCTATATAAAAATAAAAGTAAAAAATAGGCATTGTTATGAAATTAGGAAAAAATATCTTTGGCGTAGGCGTTATGACAGGCATCAGTCGTATATTCGGCTTTGTCCGCGATATGTTGATTGCACGATTCTTGGGCGCGGGTCGTTTATCTGATATATTCTTGGCTGCATTCAAATTGCCCAATCTATTTCGTGATTTATTGGGCGAAGGCGCTTTGTCAGCAATATTTATTCCTATGTACACTGATATGAAAAAAGAAGAAGGCTTTGCCAAAAACGTATTTTCTTGGCTGATGGCTATATTATTGGGCTTAACCATAGTATTCGAAATATTTATGCCTTTGGTGATTTGGGGATTGGCGCCTGGATTTGCAGAAGATCCTGGCAAAATGCAAATGACTGTAATTATTGCCCGCATTATGTTCTGTTATGTTATCTTTATATGTGGTGCAGCATTTCTGGCCGCTGTATTAAATGCACACTCTCGATTCTTGCTGGCTGCGTTTATGCCTGTGATGTTAAACATTATGTTGATTGGTGCTTTGTTAGCGTCAATGTGGTATGGTAATCAATATATATTGTATGTAATGGCAGGTACGGTGGTTTTGTCTGGTATCATTCAGTTCTGGACTCTGTTATCGCGTATCAGACATAAACATTTTGGTCTGCGTTTAGTAATTCCACATTGGAACAGTCAGATAAAAAGTATGTTCAAACGCTTTTGTGTCAGTTTGGTTGGTTCTGGCTTTTATCAGATAACCATTATCGTCGGGACATTGGTTGCCAGTTTTCAATCTGGGGCGGTATCATGGCTTTATTATTCAGACAGAATTGTTCAATTACCTTTTGCGATGATTGGATTGGCTGTGGGAACTGTTTTAATGTCTTCTATATCAAACGCGCTGGCTGACAAGAATATGCGCAGTGTTTATATTCAACAAAACTCTTCTATGCGTCGGTCTATGATGCTGATTGTGCCTTGCATGGTTGGACTGTTTGTGTTGGCTGAACCAATTATCAGATTTCTGTTTCAATATGGTGCCTGGACACCTGAATCAACACATGCGGTTGCATTGGCAATCAAAATTCAATGCTTGGTATTACCTGCTATGCTGATAAGCCAGATTTACAGCAAAACACTATACGCATCACAAGATGTTAAGACACCTGTCACGACCAGTATGATTTCTTTGGGTATTGCCAGTGCTATTTATTTGATATTATTCCCATTTGTCGGCTATTTATCAATTCCAATTGGGGTTGTTGTCAGCGGTTATGTTAAGAACTATTTATTGGGACGCGTATGTCGTAAACGCGGTCTGGTTAAAACTGATAAAAAGACGCTATGGGCCATAATGTCTTTTGTTATGTTGGCTGGAATATTAGGTTCGGTTTTATATATGATACCTGTGCACAGTATTTGGACAATGGGCATATTGATTTGCGGATTTGCAATTATGTATTTGCCTGTTGCCTATGTTATCGACAGAAAGTTGATAAAATAAAATTTGCAACCACCCTTAATTTATGATAATATATATGACAAGAGAATAAACATGGGTTTCCCATTAAAGGAGTGAGCATATGAAAAAAATAATCTCTTTGGCAGTATTGTCTGCATTGGTTGCAGGCTGTATGGACGGCACAAATTCCGATTATGCTGGTTATGGCTATGACGGCATGGAAGAAGAACAATTAAACGTTGGCGAAGGTTTGAATGCAAACGCATATTTGATGGCTGCTGCACCGAAATATTATGTTGGCAGTGCATATAAAATTGAAGATGTTCAATATATTCCAACCGAAGATTTAACATATAATCAAACTGGTGTTGCCGGTATTATTCCAACAGAATTAAATGGTTCCAAGACCAGCGACGGCGAAGTATTCGATTCTAATCAATTGGTCGCGACCAGTAAAACTTTGCCATTACCATCTATTGCACGCGTGACTAATTTGGATAATGGTAATGCAGTTGTTGTTCGTATAAATAATCGCGGTCCATTTGTAAACACTCGTATTATGGATTTGTCCAAGGCTGCAGCCCAAGAAATCGGCTTGGTAAATCAGGCACGTGTCCAGGTTCAAGTTTTAGGCCCAGAATCTTTGGCTGTGAAGAAAGCAACATTGGGTGAAACCGCTGAAAAACCCGCAGAAGCGGAACCAGAAAAAGTTTGCACAGATTCTGCAAATGCACAACCATCAGCAGCGGGCGATTACACAGTTCAGGTTGCCGCAGTATATTCCGAAGATAACGCAAACGCATTGGCAAAAGAAATGGCACAATATGGCGATGCAGTCGTTGTACGTGAAGCAGATATGTACAAAGTTCGCTTTAACAACCTTGATGCCCAAGGCGCACGTCGTATCATAGACAGATTGCGTTCTGATAAAGGTATGGCACCAGGTTTGTTGAAATCTGGACGTTGGGTTAATGCAGACAGCATTTAACAGTCCTAAGATTATAGATTGCAAAAACCGCCATTTTGGCGGTTTTTTGCTTGATTTGTTGTTCTTTATGTGCTTAAAATCACAATGACAAGGAAAAGGTTTATGCGTATTTGGTTGATTGGACTTTTATGTTTGTGTTTGGCATCGTGCAACAGCGTGTATTTGCAACCTGGCACCTTGGATACAAATGCGCTGATTTACACACCACGTGGCGGTTTTACAATACAACGTTCAATCAAACAAGTTATGGAAGAACGCGGATACAAAACACATTCGGGGGTCTTAAAATCAGTAAAAGAAAAGACCAGAAAAGATAGTGATATATACATTCTGACAAAAGACATCAGATATTCTGTCCGTATGGAAGAACGCAAAGAAATTTTGCGACCAATTTGGTGTATGTTTAATGGATTCTGGTGGTGGAATTTTGAGGTATCTATATCAGACAGAAAGATTGGCAAAGAAATTATGTCTTGGCGCGGTCGCGGATGTCAAAACAGTTCGCTTCGTAAATTAAATACTATCTTGGACGAATTGGAAATGAAGGCCGAAGATAAACCAATACCAAAGAAACACAAATCCAAACCAAAAACATGTGAAGTTCCGGGTTTAATAATCACTATCGACCAAGAATCAAAATAAAAAAAAACCATTCAATAATCTGTAAATTATTCACTTTATTTTGCTATCAGATTTTATCAAACGACTGTTCAGAGAGAGTGGCAGCGAACGTGAGAATCTAGGTATATTAACTTTATAACGAACGTCTGGAACAATAACAATTGCCCCCTCCCCACCCTGCGGGTCCTCCCCTCCGGTGGAGGTGAATTACTCTCGTGCTGGGCTGGTACTGGTTCTCCTCCTGCGGAGGAGTACCCGCAGGGGGAGGTGGTCTTTGATTCCAGATAACACGAATACATGAAAGACCACCCTGCCGTTCCGGCACCCCTCCGCAGGAGGGGGACTTGCATGGAGGATAGTCCGGTGTGTTTGTAATTATGAACGTCTGGAACAAAGCTTTTTATTCAACCCTCCCCGTCACTTCGTGACACCCCGCCCCAGGCGGGGAATTTTAATCTCAAACTTACAAAAAAATCGCCCGATTGGGCGATTTGATTTGTAAACGAAAGTTATTAATCTTTGATTGAATATTCACAGAATCCTTCGTTAGTATCACAGCGCGAAACAATGCCTTCGCTGATGAAATAACCCTGGGTATGCAAGCATGCTGGGCAAATCTTTGGTGCTTCGGTTCCGATATGCCAATTACCACAGTTTGTGCAACGCCACATTACAATTTTATCAGACTTGAACAATGTGCCGGATTCAATAGCCTCTATCAAAGCACGATAACGTGATTCATGATAACGTTCTGCATAGCCAATATTTTTCAACACTTCTGCGATTGCTGTGAAACCTTCCTGGGCTGCAACCTGGGCAAACTTTGGATACATATCTGTATTTTCTTCGTGTTCACCGTATGCGGCAGCCTTTAAGTTTTCCAAAGTATCGCCGATTTTACCCGCAGGAAAACCAGCAGTAATTTCTACTGTGCCACCTTCCAGATATTTGAACAATCTTTCTGCATGTTCTTTTTCTTGGTCTGCTGTTTCTTGGAATATTTTTGCGATTGCTTCATATCCGTCTTTTTTTGCCTGGGATGCAAAGAAAGTATAACGATTGCGAGCCTGAGATTCACCAGCAAATGCAATCAATAAATTTTTTTCTGTTTGAGTTCCTTTTATAGATACCATTTTATTTCTCCTTTATCATCTAAAAGTCATAAATATATTAGCAGAAATCCCCAAGAAATCAAACCAAATTATTTTTACCTTTGGATATTTTTGCGTTCTGCCGCATGAATCAAATCAATATGTTTATCGAACAATGCAATACCTAAAAATGCCCGCGCCTGTTCCAATGTTGCGCCATAAGACCACAACGCCCCATTATCTGTATCGTATTTTGCAACAACATAATCTGGAATCATACTACTATACAATCCATAGCAATTATTACCAACGGTGGCAGCCCGATAATATTCAAATAAATTCTTTTCTTGTTTATCTATTTTGCCCAGCAAAATAAATGCTTTGCCACGCACCATTTGGATTTTTTTATCAAAATCCCGCTGAACCCGCCATAATCCACCAACAAAATCAACGCGTTCAAACGGAATATCTGTTAATTTATATTGCTTGTTATTTTCATCTATGGCATGCGCACCACCGACGACACCGCAATTCCAAAGTTTTCGTTTTTCTTGTTCCGTTTTGTATGCTGTAACCAATTCATTAAACATTTTCGCTTTCCTTTATTTTCTTTTCAATAGTAGATATCAATTTATCAATTCCGATATGCCCTGCTGCACTTATCATAACAATAGCAGGCTTTTTACGACGACCAAACGATTTTTCAAATGCAGACAGACGTTCATACATTTCTTCTTCGTCCAAGGTATCTATTTTGTTTATAACGACTATCTCTGGCTTTTTGATTAAATTACCACCATAAGAATCCATTTCGTGTCGAATTGCTTTATAGCGATTCGCCCAATCTGGTTCAGAACCATCAATCACATGCAAAATCAATCGTGTACGTTCTGCATGGCCTAAAAACCTGTCACCCAGACCGACCCCAGCATGTGCCCCTTCTATCAACCCAGGCAAGTCAACCATTACATATTCGTGTTCGTGGGCATACATAACACCCAACTGCGGATTTGTTGTTGTAAACGGATAGTTCGCAATCTTTGGATGCGCAGATGTGACGACAGACAACAAAGTAGATTTGCCAGCATTTGGAAAACCAACCAAACCAATATCTGCAATCAGTTTCAAGCGCAATACAACAGTTCTTTCTTCGCCTGGCAGACCGTCATTAGCCTGACGCGGAGCACGATTTGTCGGACTCTTGAAATGCAAATTACCCCAACCGCCATTACCGCCACGCACAGCCAAATATTCCATGCCATCGCGATTCATATCTGCGTATTCTATTTCTTCATTTTCAGATAAAATAACTGTCCCAGTTGGCACAGGCAGATATAACGTTTCGCCCGAATACCCAGTACGCATTTTACCCATACCGTTTTGCCCGCGTTGCGCGACATATTTTGTTTTGAATCTGTAATCTATCAAGGTATTAACATTTGGTACAGCAACAAACACCACATCGCCACCGCGACCACCATCGCCACCATTTGGACCACCGAATTCAATGTATTTTTCACGTCTGAACGATGCGGCACCATTGCCACCATCGCCTGCTTTGATATAGATTTTTGCTTTATCTAAGAATTTCATTTTGTTATTCCTGGGCTATATTTATTTCCATTATAACTTAAAAACTTGCAATTTCCAGTATGAATATTATAATAAATATTGCCACGCAAGTGGTGATGATTCTGAATTCATTGCGGAATAATCGTTTTGGACTGGGGGGCGGTACCCCACAGCTCCACCATTTTAATTCTTATGGGGCTGACATAGTTTCGACAGGCGAAGTAAAGGCAAATGATTGAATCCGACATGGTTGTCGTAAAACACTAACTAAAAACTGAATGGCGATAGAATCGCTGCGAACGACAACGTTCGCCTTGCAATGGCTGCCTAAGATGGCTCTGAAATATATTGACGATTGTTGATATATTTCGTTTTAGCTTTTGCGGGGTCTGTCGGGTACCTGGCACCAGAAACCCGACGTAACTTGATTAAATAATATTGAATAAAAGGAAAAAACATGTTCGGAAAAATTAAAAAAGTATTCTTCACAGGCGTATTTGGTGTTTTATACATCTCTTATATTGCACAATTTGTCTATGTTTTGACACAATTACAAAACACAGAAAATATGGTTTATGGATTGGCATTATTGTCTGTTGAATGGTTGGTTTTGATTGCTGCCAGATATTTATCTAAACGTTCCAGCAGCAACGCTCAACAATATAACAACGGTTTTCGCCGTCACTAAAATTTGTATTAAACACAAATTGAAATCTTCTGGTAAATTATCAGAAGATTTTTTTATATCTTGAAAAGCAAATAAAATATTCTATATTTATAAATGCTATGAAAGAATATATTCTACCTGTTCGTGATTTAGTCGTTCATCCGGGCCTGACGGTGCCGGTGTATGTCGATAATCCGCTGTCTGTTGCTTGTATAGAAGCTGCAACGAAAAATAATCAGAAAGTCGTTTTATGTCCGCAACATGCCTGGGGATATCCTGCGACGGTAAATGACGTTTTTACCACAGGGACGATTGGCGATATTGCCCAGGTTTTACACATGCCTGATGGTGCAATACATGCGATTATTAGGACAACAGATGTCGTAGATTTAACCGATATAACAATTACTAACGGCATATTTACTGGTGATGCTACACCGATTGAAACACTCGATGATTCTGAATTAGAACAGACGATTGCTTTACGTGACAAACTGGCTGATGCTATGCAGGCTTTATCTGCGCGCCACAAATTCAAGATGGAAAAATTGCGCGCAGTTATCCAGAATTATCCAATACCTGCATTTATTGATTCTGTGGTTCAAATGGCAAATATCGATACTGATATTGCTGTAAGTGTGCTGAGAATGAAAACATGGCGCGAAAAATTGATGGCCTTGTTGGAACAGGTCATTTTGTTGATTGAGACAGAAAAAATCGAAGATAACATCAATCGTCGTGTACAAAGCCAAATGGAAAACGGTCAGCGTCAGGCTATTTTGCAAGAAAAAATGCGCGCCATACAAAAAGAAATGGGTGATGACGATGAAGAAACCAGCGTTATCAGCATGCGCAAAAAAATTGAACAATCTGCTATGCCACTTGAGGCAAAAGAAAAAGCAATGTCCGAATTAAAACGTATGCGCGCGATGTCCCCTATGTCCCAAGAAGGCGGATTGTTAAAAACATATCTTGACGAATTATTGTCTATGCCATGGGGTAAATCTGATAATGCACCAATTGATTTAGGCAAAGCGCGCGAAATACTGGACAGCGAACATTCGGGTATGATACCTGTCAAAGAAAGAATATTGGAACACATTGCTGTTATGAAAAAAACAGGTAAAAATCGCGGCAGTATATTATGTTTCGTTGGCGCACCTGGTGTTGGTAAAACTTCACTCTGCAAATCAATTGCTAATGCCCTATCCCGTAAATATTGCAGAATATCTTTGGGCGGAATATCTGACGAGGCTCATTTTCGTGGACACAGAAAGACATATATTGGTGCACAATGCGGACGCATTATGGACGCATTGAAACGTTGTAAATCAAATAATCCTGTCATCGTTTTAGACGAAATCGATAAGATGGGGCGCGATTGGCGTGGCGATCCAGAATCTGCATTGTTGGAAATATTGGACCCAGAACAAAACAAATCTTTCCGCGACCATTATCTGGAAGTTGATTTTGATTTATCAAACGTGTTGTTTATCGCAACTTCCAATTCATTAAATATGTCGTCTGCGTTAAAAGACCGTATGGAAATAATTGAAATTCCCGGCTACACAGAACAAGAAAAACTGCAAATTGCACGTGAACATTTGTTAAAACGTGCCGCAGATGATACTGGTTGGAATATCGACAATATCGTGATGTCTGATGATGCGATTATGCATATAATTCGCAATTATACTTCTGAACAAGGGGTTCGTGAATTACAACGTGAAATCGCATCTGTGTTGCGTCGCAGTTTACTGGAAAACGACGGTGAAGATGTAAAGACCGAATTTACGAAAGAAAAAATAGATGCGTTATTATCTGTTCACCAAAACGCAAATCGCAATACAAAAATCGGTTTCAGCGCACGAATATAAATCAAGGGTTTTAATAAAATGATTTTGATTATAAACACATCTGGTAATGGTATAGAATTAGCAATCAATGACAAAGTTTTCAAGATTGAAAACACAAAACAATCGATTGCTTTGCCAAATACAGTTATAGAATTTTTACAGCAAAATCATATAAATATGTCGGACTTATCGGGAATCGGTGTGATTGTTGGCCCTGGCAGTTTTACAGGTATTCGTATGGGTATCGCCTATACCAAAGGATTAGGCATCGGATTGAAAATCCCCGTTATTCCAGTCAATATTTTCGAGATATATTTATATAAAACCCCTGATGCTTTTGTTGCATTGGATTCTGGTCGCGGTGATTTTTTTGTTGCTGCACATGACATAGAGCCATGCGTTATGGACATAGATACCGTCGAAACAGAACAAATGAAATACCCACGCACAGTCGGTCATATACCTTTTGATTTACGTGACGCACGCGAAATTATTGAAAACAAAATCAAATCTGGCAATTTACAACCTGCAATACCAATGTACCTGCGCCCAAGTTATGCTGAAAAATAATGTTCGATGAAATTGCAAATCTTCATAAGTTATGTTTTCCGAACAAGCCTTGGTCGGCATCTGATTTTGCAGACCTGAAAAAATCAGGATGCGAAATTATCGTGTCGCAAAATGGTTTTGCAGTATGGCGAAATGTTGCAGATGAATCAGAGATTATAACAATCGGTGTTGCACCCGACGCACGCCGAAATGGCATCGCATCAGCGATGTTAGCAATAATTGAAAAAAATATTAAAAATCAAGGTGTTAAGAAAATATTCTTGGAAGTTGCTTCAACAAATATTGCCGGTCAAAAACTGTATGAAAATAACGGCTATAAAGTGGTTGGAACACGCCCAAAATACTATGATGGAATTGACGCAATTTTAATGACCAAAGATTTATAAATCATCGTTAACAAAATCGAGTATCCGTTTATCAAAAATGATGTCTTTACACTGCAAAGGTTTAACAACATACATGTCTTGTGTTTATCTGCAGCCACGCCCACAACGTCCAACATGAATTGTGGCACTGACGACGGTTCCAGATACACCACCAAGAAAAGCTGTTATCATGTCTTCGCCGATTGCTTGCAAGTCTGATTCGGCTGCATCTACTTCTATTTTTGGCTTTTGTTGTTTTTCGGATATTGCTTTAAAGATTTGTTCTATTTCTAAATCTATTTTGTTACCCGATAATCTTGCATATTCCGCTTGCATACGTTTTTTTAATGTATCAAGTTCAATATCATTTAACCAATCTGCAATATTTAAAGATAGAACTTCTTTTTTATATAATTTGTATGCAGTCATATTTCTAAATTCATTCCAGTATACACTGGTATCATAAAGGCGCGTAAAGGGCCAAATAATATTATAAATTAACCCAAGCCAACATTCTTGATTAACCATACTTTTAATGTATTTAGTTGTTATGTCTATTTTTTGTGTACAGTTCATTTTTTATCCTTTTTTGTTATACTGGTTATGTTTATCTTAACATAACACACAAAAAAACATTGTCAAGTATTTATATCAAAAAAAAGATTTATAATTTATCGTTCACAAAATCTAATATTCTGGTATCAAAAATAATATCACGTTGTTGTAATGGTTTTACAATATGCATATCTTTGGCATGTCTGGTTCGCGACAAAGCAACATAAGTTTGACCATGCGCAAATGCGCCACGCGAAATATCGATGACAACTTTGCCCAAAGTTTTACCTTGGGACTTATGTATCGTCATAGCATACCCCAGCGCAAGCGGAAATTGTTTATAACTGCCGATTTCATTTTCAACAATTCTGTCGTTTTCATCACGCGAATATTCTATCTTTTCCCATTTTTCAGGTTTAACAACAACTAAATCGTTTTTATCATCATCTAATAGTTGGACAATTATTTCACGCGCGCCCAGATTTTCTATAATTCCCATTGAACCATTATGCCATTTATCGCCATTTTTAACAAACATAACCAAAGCGCCCTGCTTCAGACATAAATCCATAGGCGCCGGAACATCATTTGCATTAAAATTACCAGCCAGCACACCAGTATATTGAACCAACGGCGCATTTATCTGATTTAACCGTTCGCTGTTTATGCGTTCCGCTATTGCACGAAAAGGTGTAATTATAACTGCATTTTTACGTGCGTTTTCATCTTCTATTTTACAAGCGTTAAAGAACCCCAGCGCACCTGCATCGTTATCACGCAATCGCATCAGGTTTTGCAGTAAATCATCATCACTCTGCCGATACACAGTATTGAAATCGTATTTAATAAAATCTGCACGCTTGTAAACATTAGAATCAAAAAAATATGCATTTTTGTGTTCATAAGCCTGCTGATAATATTCTTCTGCGTCCCGCGTTATCACAGGTGGCAATTGAAACAAATCACCAATAGCAACAACCTGAATTCCACCAAACGGTTCGTTATTATGACGGGCCGAACGCGCCAATATATCAATTGCATCCAATAAGTCTGGTGCAACCATAGATATTTCATCAATGACCAGAACATCTGTGGCGTTTAGTATGTTTCGTGGCTTGGCCTTTAATTTCAATAATTCGGGCATAATAAAATCACGTGGCTGAATTTGGAACAGCGAATGTATCGTC
The DNA here is from genome assembly GCA_045634865.1 of Candidatus Enterousia sp. GTDB lineage: Bacteria > Pseudomonadota > Alphaproteobacteria > Rs-D84 > Rs-D84 > Enterousia. The sequence goes on along the minus strand of JAZRBB010000002.1, from coordinate 98,909 downwards.
TGCCCACCAATGTTCAGGGCAGAAACCGCCGTTGGGCACGCACATACTATGCGTTTGCTTGACGCAGATTTAAGATACTGCACAAAAGTTGATTTTCCTGTTCCTGCCTGACCCAATATCAGAATATTAGAATGCGTACGTTCGATTGTATTGAACGCTTCCATTTGATTTTTATTCAAAATCGGGACCAGCTCTGCCATGCGGGCTATAATCGCATAAAATTACAAAAAAAGCAAGACGTGTTCATTTTTAACTTGCAACACAATATAAAAAATATATAATAACCTTTGCTGTGGGTTAGTAGCTCAGTTGGTTAGAGCGGAGCGCTCATAACGCTTTGGTCGTGGGTTCAAGTCCTACCTAACCCACCACGAATAAAAAAGCCGTCATATGACGGTCTTTTTTTTATTGCTGATGATTTTATTTGCGGTAAAATTATATATATGAAAACTTATGATGTTATTATTATTGGTGCAGGGGCTGGCGGACTGAAAGCCACGTCAGAATTGCATATACGTAAAAAATCTGTATTGACAATCGATATGGGCGATAAGCCTGCACGCAAAGTTGCAATTTCTGGGGGTGGTAAATGCAATTTTACAAATCTGGCTGCTGACTATACACATTATTTTGGCAAAAATCCGAATTTCGTACGTTCTGCTTTGGCGCAGTTTTCACCAAATGACACACTAAACTGGGTTAAAAAACACAAAATCAAATATTATGAAAAAGAGCCTGGTCGTTTTTTCTGTGCAGACAGCGCGATTGACATAGTTAATGCCTTGATGGACGATATTGGAAATACAGAAATAAAATATAACACCGTTGTCAAAGATGTTGTCAAAGACAACAATATATTCACAATCAACACAAATCAAGGCGAATTCCAATCCAAATCACTGATTATCGCCAGTGGTGGGGTTTCTTGGGAAACAGTTGGTGTATCAAACATTGGGCATATTATTGCTAAAAAGTTCGGACATAAAATTGAACCAATTCGCCCCGCCCTGTGCGCGATAAAAACAAAACATTTTAGCGCTGATTTGACCGGAATATCTTTGCCTGTAAAAATCAAAATAAATAAACATGTAATTCGTGATGATTTGCTGTTTACGCATTTTGGAATTGGCGGACCGGCGACATATCGTGCCAGTTTGTTTGACACCCACAAATTCACGATAAATTTTGCACCTGATTTAGATATTGAAACATCATTGTTAAATGCTAAACGAACAAACGGCAAGAAAAGTTTAACCAATATAGTGGCTGAGGTTTTACCACAAAAACTCGCCCGATTTATATGCGACAACGATACCCGCAATATCGCAGATTATAAAGACTCTGAAATTAAAGAAATTGCAAAACGTATAACACAACTGGACATAGACGATGCAAAACCAATTGGTTTCCAAAGTGCAGAAGTGACAATTGGTGGTATCAGCACAGATAAAATATCATCAAAAACAATGGAATCACTACTTTGCCCAAATTTATATTTTGTTGGCGAAGTTATGGATATAGCCGGCGATTTAGGTGGCTTTAATTTACAATGGGCATTTTCTAGTGGCTTTGTAGCCGGAAACAACGCATAGAAATTATTTTGTATATTGTTTCTGGGCTTTTAATAATGCCGAACGAAATCTTGACGAATATAAAACACCATGCGCACAATTACCTGCACAGCCATTACCAGAACAATATGTCGCGCTACCCAATGCTAGATGATGCACCCAACCCGCCCCAGATTTACACCAACAATGCGCACCAGGTTTCTGATTTGGATTACCAGATTTTGCAAATTCACCAGCAGTTTCACTGCATAATGAAGTTCCCATATATGTTTTTGTACCAAAGATTGCTGTCCAATCGCCTTTATTCATATTGGCGCATTCGCGATTACTGTTATCATACCAATCACATATTGTTTTATCACAAGCACGATATTCACAATGCCCGTCCATTTCTTTGGCTACGGCTATGACTGTGCCAAAATTTTCATCTGTTGTTTCTGGTTGTGCTTTATGTTTTGTAAATGTTTTTTGTGAACACCTATTCGAATCATGACAATGCACGCCATAAATCACACCCAATAAAATAAGGCTGATATACAAGAAAAAAATACCTGCAACGACTGTATTACCATCATCTGCAATTTTTGATGAATATTTTTCTGTGTTTTTTATATTTTTCATTTTGATTCCTTTATCAAATACGGTTTCCAATAAACATACCGTTTTCGATACCAATCAATTTCACATCCAATATTGTTTTATTCGGAATTTTTGCACCTTGGACTTTGACATCTATATCATCAGGTGTACGACCGGTGTTATTTTCTTCTATCAGCACAGAAACTGTTTTGCCGATTTGTTTTTGCATAAACTCTGCCCTGTTAGCATCTGCAATATCTGTTATTATTTTCACACGTCGTTTTGATATACTGCGATTGATTTGGTTGGCTAATGTTGCAGCAACAGTATCTGGACGCGCTGAAAACGGAAAAGCATGCACATGTATCAAACCCATTTCACGAACCATATCACAAGTTTCATTGAACAATTCGTCTGTTTCCCCCGGAAAACCACAGATTATATCCGCGCTGAATGATATTTTATTATCTGCCATTTTTACCAAATTGCGCAACATATCTGCATTATGGCGACGATGCATAGATTCCAGAATCGTATCTGAACCAGACTGCATAGACAAATGCAAGTGTGGCATAAAACGCGGTTCTTGCTTCATCAAATCTATGATTTTCATGACCTCTGGCGATGCAGGATCTATGGACGACAGACGCAAATGTTTGATTTCTGGCACGTCTAGCAACAATTTTTCACATAAGTCAGCCAATAAAAACGGTTTGCCGTCTTGCATTTGAATAAAACTCGCAGTGTCCACACCAGTCAAAACAATTTCATAAAATCCGTTGGAAACAGCATTTTTCGCATCGCTCAAAATTTCATTATATGGAAAAGATACAGATTTTCCACGCAACAGACGCGTCACACAATATGTGCAATCATGATTACAGCCATTTTGCACCTGGATAAACTGCTTTGACAATTTGCCATCTGTGTTCTTGAAAGATTCTATCTTTGGACTGCAAATATTCAGACCTGCTTGCTCTATCGCTTTAACGTATGATGCCAACCGCATTTTGTCTTTGTTATCAATAACCAATACATGCGGTATCTTTGCAAACAATTTTGGATTACGGGTTGCACCACAACCAGTCACAAAAATCAAGACATTTGGATTTTCACGCGATAATTTACGCACAGTTTGTGCAGATTGACGTTCCGCTTCGCCTGTGACAGCACAAGTATTTACCAAAATCGCCGTATCGACCACACCGTCCAACATTTTGGTAATCTTTTCACATTCCAAGGCATTTAATCTGCACCCAAAAGATAATGTTTTTATGTTCATTTTTTTATTTTCTGCTTGATTTTTTACTATTCATAAGGCATTATATCGTGAATAAAAACGATTTCAACAAAGGATTTTATTATGGCACGCATAACAAATACAGATACTTTACCATATGTAGACAGCCGTTATGAACTTGGAATGTTGGCTTCTCAACGCGTTCGTGACTTAAACGGTGGCGCAGAACCTGTGGTTAACAAAGAACGTGATAAATTGACTGTGGTTGCTTTGCGTGAAATTGGCAGTGGCAAATTGGACGTCGATATGGTTCGCCATGAATTTGTTCAATCTTACAAAGATGCGCCTGTGGTTGCTGATGCTGACAATTCTTTGGAAATCGCAACCGAAGATCCATTGTTGCGTGAAATTGATGCAGAATTGGAAAATTCTTTGGTCGAAGAATCTCATGATGGAATCGCAGATGCTGGTGACGACACACCAGATGCTGGCGAAGATGAAGAATAATCAGATAATATAAAATTCAGGAGACGTCGCATAGTTGGTCTAGTGCGCCACATTGGAAATGTGGTATACTCGCAAGGGTATCAAGGGTTCGAATCCCTTCGTCTCCGCCACAAAAATCAAACGCCATTTTTGGCGTTTTATTTTTGTCGTCGATGATGAATTTGGGATTAGACCCCGAAACGAAGTTTCTGGGCTCGACAACAAGTAGATTTTGGAAGTGCTAACGCACCAAAATCGTTACGGTTGCAACGCAGGCACGAAGTGCCGAGATAATCCCTTCCTCTCCACCAGAAATTAAAATCTTAAAACACCCACGAAATGGGTGTTTTTGATTTTAACTGGCGGGACGAAGGGATACGCCAGAGCACCAACGGTGCGCATGGCGAATACGCAGATGAACGATAACAAAAATCATAAAAAAGGAGTTTTTAATACGAGTTTTTATAGATTTTTGTTATCGTTCATCAAGGACAGGAATTCGTCTCCGTCACAGTAGAAAATTATAATGAACCATAAAAAGAAAAACCCATCGTAACGATGGGTTTTTGTATTGTTATAAACTTACATTCCCAGCCCACGCATATTGTTGGCTTGTGCCAATAATATCTGGTCTTGTTCTTGTTGGGTCTCCTGGCTGTTTTCAGCATGCCATTTTTTTAACATTGCTTTTATTAATGCGGGGTTGTCAGCGACCTCTTGTGGGTTATTTAGTATATAAAACACAACCTGTTCTTGTATCTTGTAATCAGCCAACTTTAACCCGTTGCTATTTGCTTTTTTGGTTTTAAAATGCTCTTCCCATTGTTCTCCAAAATTACCCTTTAACGATGTTATCAATTCAATATCATCTTTGGTTATATCAAAATGACTATTGTTTGGATGTATTATATGATAAAACATCTTAAACAAAGCTCTCCTTTCTCTTGTAATAATATTTCTAGAAAATGTCTCGTTAAAATTAGTTCCTCCACCCTTTTTATTTGCTTCTATAAACTCTTTAGAGTTGCTAAACTTCTGTTTCTTTCGAGAATGATCTTTGCCAACAATGAAAGTTTCTGTTCCTACTTCGCCTTTTTCGTATGCTAGTTTTTCTATATTGTTCCTGCGTTCTTGGGCTGCACCAAGTTTGGTTGAAAAAGCCTTGTTGATTTTGTTAGAATCTGTTGTTAAACCTGTCGGGCTATTTTTATCAACTAATCTGTTTAATATCTGTTGAGACATATTCCTGTTTTGAAAAGATGCGGCAATAATAGCAGCAAGTTGATTGAAAGATATGGATTTAATTGTCTTATTTCCTAATATATCATCAACAAATGTTAGATAAGGGTTTTTTCCCTTGTCTAGCAGAAATATATCTACCTGTTGCCATAAATCGCTGTACGAACGTATACTACCCATAAAATTTACAACGGGCGCGAAAATATCTGTACGTTTTGTTCTTGTTTCTGTAGAAAACATCCAATCTTCTACTTCTTGTCCCGGCAATATGCAATAGTTATGGGTCATTCCAATACCTTGGGTTGCACACCCATCTCCTATATAATAGGTTTCAGGTTCCACTCCTTCAACATCCGCTAAAATCGGATATATATAACCCTTGAAACGTTGATCTTGTATAATCGCTCTATAATATTCGTATTTATTTTTTGATTTTCTAATAGTATCCAAATCAATAATTTCATTTTTAACGACTGCTGACTTGTTTACCGTTACTTTTGTTTCTATAGTATCCGGCTTTTTTAGTTTTTGACCTGGAAAAATTTTATACGGTTTTTTCAAATTGTTTACTTTCGCTAATTCATCAATAGTTGTCCCGTATTTCTTTGCTAATTTGTCCAAATTATCTTTTGGTTGTACTATAATGACATTGTCATCAGGCGACATTTTATTCGCAGGTGTTTTAGGTTGTTGTTTTTCTACTTGTTTTCCTGGTTTTGGATCTGTTTCTTTCTGTACAGTTGTTTTTTTATCTGTATTGGTTGGTTTGACTTCTTCTTTTCCATTTTCTGCGACTTTGTTTTTATTCTCGATATACGATTTTTCAATACGAAGTTTTTGTCCAACATAAATTTTATTTGGATTGTCTATTCCATTGTGTTCTATTAAATATTCCTTGGATACGCCATATCTTTCTGCTATTTTTTCCAATTTATCACCTTTTTGAACAACAATGATAATGTCGTCTTTACCATTTTTATCATCTTTACTGTTTGAAGAATCAACAGCTGGTGTTTCGTTTTCGTCATCATCTTCAAGCATTTTTTCCATTTTGTTATTAACTGTTTCCCTTATTTGATGTAACATATCGCTTTTGTATCCTACATTAAGACCGAATGCAACCACGAGTATTGTGGCATAATAAACAATATACGAATTAATTCTATATTTTTCTTTGAACCATTTTTTTAATTTAGACGTATCGCCATTTAACTCTTGAAACTTTTTTGCCATAGCATCAATCGCAGCATTATCCAAAAGAGCCTTATCAATAATATTGATTGCTTCTATCAATAATGTTGTGATACCACCAAATATAGCTTTGCCCGCATGAACGCCAGTCCTTATAATACCAGCGTTTCCAGATAATTTAGTTTTCTTTACACTTTCGATGATGCTTTTTGCTGCGTTATGCAATTTAGTCGATGTACCCTGAGGTAATTCTGCTAATGCGTTCAGCCCAGTAAAAAACGAATCTGTTAAGCGACCTGTACCAGATAGCAAACCAACAATTGATGTTTTTAAACCCTCTAATGCTTTATCTTTCGCATTTGCAATACCCTTTGCAAATTTTGATGCTTTTGATTCTAACATAATAAACCCTTTTTTCCTGATTATATCCAGGGTTTATTATACACTATTTTAAGGTTTTGTGCAACTTAGTTATTTGTGTCTAAACTCCCTGTTATTTGTGACGTTAAATTCCTTGTAAACACAATATCTGAGACCGTCAAATCTTACAACTCCGCCACAAAAATCAAACGCCATTTTTGGCGTTTTATTTTTGTCGTCGATGATGAATTTGGGATTAGACCCCGAAACGAAGTTTCTGGGTTCGACAACAAGTAGATTTTGGAAGTGCTAACGCACCAAAATCGTTACGGTTGCAACGCAGGCACGAAGTGCCGAGATAATCCCTTCGTCTCCGCCAGAAATAAAAATCTATTATATTGACTTGAAAAAGGGACATTATACTTGTAATATGATCGTGAACTGATATGTAGGAATATTGGTGGTTTATTTTTATTGCAATAAAAACACAAAGGATAACCATATGAAAAAACTTACAATTTTGACTTCTGTATTAGCATTGGCTGCTTGCGGTGGTGGTTCTGGCGGAACACATAATAATCTGGGGGCTTCTTCTTATCCGGAAATACCAGCATCCCGTGTCTCAGGCACAGTTGCAAACTCTAATAGTAAAGTAACAGGTATGGATAGCAGTGTTACCAACATCGCAGAAATGACAGCAGCGGCAGCATCTGCCATTGGCGGAACAGATAAATTAAATGAACTTGCAAATAATTTAGATGGTATATCTGCTTCAGTAAATCGTAGCGCTTCTGCAAGAAATGCAGTGTTAAGAAGTCCACATGGTTATCATTCTAACAAAGAGACATTTGCTTATAATTGGTTTGAGATTGGCAGAATGTTTCATAATATTTGGGGACTTGAAAAAAGACGTCAGTTTTACAGAGAGCAACCAGATATGGTCAAAGGGTACGGCAGAATACGTTGCGGATGTAATGACATAGATTCTTATACCGAAGATCAATTACTAGGATTATTTGATGATCCTGCGACACGATCAAACTGGGACAATTTCTATAACAAAAACCATTATCATGAATACACATTAAGAGATGTGGATTTCACAATGGCTGCTGCTTCAAATGGTGATGAACATGGTGCTTTGGATATCGTAAGATTTGATTTGGATGAAAACTCAAAAATTATTGGTGTGGAATTTATAACTTTGGATTCTGATGAAATTGGACACGAAGATACACAAAACCCAGACGATGATGCTTATTTTACAAGAAGCAGTGATGATAGTAAGGTATTTAATTTTGTTCAAGACAATATAGAAGGCGGTGTACCTACAAGACTAGAAGGTAGCGCAACCCCACAAACATATGGTGGCGAACACGGAACAGGCAACAGATATTCTGATTTTGGGCTATTTATTGTTAGTGCAGACAAATATGTAAACGGTGTATTGACAGAACAACAAGAAAATCGAGAACCATTTGCAGGTGGATATAACGATAAAAAAATTGTGAATTTACCATCAGAAACAATGAATTTTACAGGTAAAGCCATAGGTGGTATTCAAGGTAAAGATGGTGATGGTGATTTGCAGGTAGAAGCAGACGCTACGCTTGCGTTCAATGGAGCAAACCAAAATCAAACATTGTCAATGAATTTTAATGATTGGTACAATGTCACCATTGATAAAAACTTAAACAGTGATCAACTGACATTTACATTTGATGGAACTGTAGCGAACGATAATTATGCTTTGAATGGCATGGGCTCAGGTCATAAAGAAGTAGTAATCGCGAATCCTGGTGATTATAATGGAACAGGTTATGATGATAGTGCTGAAACGAAAGGTAAACTACAAATAAATTATTATGGGGATAATGGTAATCCAGAAGAATTTGTTGGTGTCGCTCAATATGTTGAAACAATTGAACCGGCAAATGGTTCTGATGTTCGTATGAATATAAGTTTTGGTGGCGTCAGAGACAACCCATAATTCGTAAAAAAATCATTTGTATTGCTAATAATTCAGCCCATATGTAGTGTATGGGCTGAGTTTTTCTCCACATGTCTTTGAATCAAAACTTTTCCGAAAAAATATTGGCAAGTGGGATTTATTGTTGCTATGATAGCCATGCATGATGAAAAAACTTCTGATTTTGTTCGCTTGGCTTTTTGCGGCAAATGCTTTTGCCACAACTGAATCTTTTACAACCAAGGCAAAATCTGCATATTTAATTGACTATGATTCCAATGCTACAATCGTTTCTAAAAACGCAGATGTTTTGATGCCACCCTCTTCTATGTTGAAACTGATGACGCTGGCTGTATTATTTGATAAAGTTAAATCTGCCGAATTAAAGTTAGATGATACTTTGACTGTTTCTGAAAATGCACATTATAAAAAACCGCTGTGGTATCCAGCCAGCAAGATGTGTTTAATAACAGGTCAAAAAATCTCTGTACGTGATGCAATTTTGGGCATCATTGTATTGTCTGCGGGTGATGCGTCGGTGGTTGTTGCCGAATCAATCGCCGGATCTGAAAACAAATTCATTGATTATATGCAAAGATATGCTAAAAAGATTGGTATGGAACAATCTTCGTTCGGTAATGCCAGCGGTCTGCCCAATCCAAATAATTTGATGACCAGTCGTGAATTGGCTATGTTGGCATCACATATTATTTCTGAATACCCTGACTTGTATCCGATGTTTGCGACAAAAAGATTCGAATTTGAAGGCGCACAAGCAGACTGGTGCAAAGATTGGACACATACACACACAACAAATTACAATAAACTTTTGTTTTCTATGCCGGGGGCTGACGGTCTGAAAACTGGACATACAGACGATGGTGGATACGGCATGGTTGGCAGCGCAAAAATTGGTGGGCGTCGTTTGATTGGTGTTATAAATGGTTTTCGCGGTGGTAATCATGAAGCATTGGCAAATGAGATGAAAAAACTGCTGAACTATGGTTATAAAAACACACAAACAAAAGTTTTTTATCATGCTGGGGACGACATTATTAAAATACCTGTATGGTATGGTGTTCGGGATAAAGTCATGGCGACTGTGGATAAAAATGTAGCAATCACCCTACACAAAAACGAATCAATAAAAAACGTACGTGTTTTGGCACGATATGATGAACCAGTTATTGCACCAATAAAAGCTGGGCAAAAGATTGGCGAAATAGTTGTTGAATATAATGGCGATGTTAAACAACGCGTCCCGATGGTCGCAAAAGAAAAAGTCAGAAAGATTCAATTTATTGGCCGTATTATTAAAAATATTTCTGTAATGTTTGGGGGCAAATAATGGCGTCAAAGAAAAAAGAAGTTTTATTCGAATTTCCAAATCCAATGGATAACGACTGCTTGGTTGGACATTCTGATACATTAAAAACTTTTACAGACGCATGGAACAATCGTGATGTGCACCCTATTCACCCCGTATGGATGTTGTGCGGTCCACGCGGAATTGGCAAGGCTACATTAGCCTATAAAATCGCGCGCATGGTTTATGGTAATGTTGGCGATTTTTTCATTATAGACCTGTCAAAAAACATCGATGAACGCGGCAACTCGAAAACGGATGCAAAAGCAATTTCTGTACATACTGTGCGCGCAATGATTGAACGCATGCAGATGTCATCTATGTCTGGTCAATGGCGGGTTGTGCTGATTGATTCAGTTGATGAATTGACGGTTGCAGCATCAAACGCGATTCTGAAATTATTGGAAGAACCACCTGCACAGACATTGTTTTTACTGGTGACACATCAATTATCAAATGTTTTGCCGACAGTTCGTTCACGCGCACGTGTTGAGAAAATGCATCCGTTAACCATATCTGAATTGCGTGAATTGTGTGTCCGCTTTATGCCAGACGAAGAAATCAGTTCAGAAATACTGAAACTGGCAAACGGCAGTTTTGGGAAAATCGCAAATCTGAAAGCAACTGGTGGCGATGTTATATACGAAGAATTGTTAGAAGTTCTTCATAATCCACATGCAAATGCCAGCGATATTATGATTGTCGCAACCAAGATTGCTTCATCACCTGCCCTGTACGGCATTTTATTAGATGCAATTGCACAACTTGGATTGGCAGATTTGTACCCTATGGCCACACATGCAATTTCCGATATAAACAGGTTGAATCTGAAAGCAGATATTGCGATTTTCAGAATTATAGTGGAAATAAAAAAATGTTTATAGATACCCATTGTCATTTGACTTATGAATATGATGACGATATTGATACCGTCATAGCACGCGCAAAAAATGCAGGTGTTGACGCACTGATTTGTGCGACAGCGAACCCAGAAGACATAAACGGCGCACTGCGTATCGCGAATAATTATGATAATATTTTTGTGACAACTGGGATTCATCCTGAATACACAAACGCAAATCCAAACGATTACTTGACCGATGAAATCCTGAATAATTCGCACGTTATTGGAATTGGGGAAATCGGTTTGGACTATCATTACGGCAATCAAACACGCGATGCTCAGATAAAATTATTCGAATCGCAACTGCAAATTGCATACGAACACGATATGCCAATCGCAGTTCACACGCGCGATGCCGAAGATGATACCAAGGCGATTTTAACAGATCAATTTCATGGTGTGATGCACTGTTTTACATCCGGTTGGGATTTGGCACGAACAATGTTGGACCGCGGTTTTTATTTTTCAGCCAGCGGTATTATAACCTTTAAGAATTCAGAATCTGTGCGCGAAACATTTGCAAAAATCCCAATTGATCGCATTGTTATTGAAACTGATTCGCCATACTGTGCGCCTGTTCCGTATCGTGGTAAAAAATGCGAACCATCAATGGTTATCGAAACAGCAAAAGTATTGGCAAATATTAAAAATTTGCAATTAGATGAATTGGAAGAAATACTATTAAATAATACAAAAACACTCTATCCAAAGATAAAAATATAATTATATTACGATATGTATCTTTTCTGGTGGGAAAGGCAGTTCATCCTGTAATGATATACCGCGCTTTTGCGCTTGTTTCAATACTGTTATGATGTCTGATAACAAAATATCGTGCATATATATATCTATATTATGTCTGAACGCAGACTGAAATACGTCCCGATTTTTCACAACAAAATTATAAACAATCCAAGAAACAATCAATATATCCAGATGCTTGATCCCCAGACTATCTTCTATTTTTGTTTTCTTGGCTTGCACAAACAATAACGCAAATCTCGATTCTGTTGTTTGCGCAATCAACATTTGTTATCCCCTTTGTAGCAAATAAAAAACAACCGCATGAAAGCGGTTGGGGGTTAACAACAACCAAACGAATTGCTCCGCTTATTCAATATATTCGCGGACCCCCAACCATTTGTTGGGGATATTTTATGTCATCGCTGACACGTTTGGTTTGGATTGTTAAGTCCACAAGAGCATTTCATACTCTTAATCAAAAGTATATATGAACCAGCAGTTTTTTCAATAAAAAACTTTGCAATTATCGAAAAATCATATAAAATCTAAAACATGCAACGTCAAATAATAAAATTTGGTCAGGTTTCTGAAAATCGCAAAGCGCGATTCAATTATTCCATAGAAGATTCTATGGAGGCTGGCATATCGTTGACTGGCGCAGAAATCAAATCTGTGCGTTATGGCTTGGTGACCATTGTTGATGGATTCGTACAAAAACGTGGCAACGACTTGTTTTTGGCAGGTGTGGAGATTCAGAAATTACCAACTGCTAATCGTGCTGTGAATTTTGATGAACGTCGTCCACGTCAATTATTATTGCACCGCAATCAAATCAACCGATTGATTGGTAAACTTCAAGAAAAAGGTGCGACTATATTCCCATTAAAAATGTATTTCAATAATCGTGGCAGATTAAAGGTATTATTAGGTATCGGCCACGGTAAAAAATTGACTGACAAGCGCGAAACTATCAAAGCGCGCGAATGGGAAAGAACCAAAGCGCGCATCGTAAAAGGTTAAAAAAAACGTCCCTGAAATTCAGGGACGTTTTTCAATTACTGTTGCCGGGCTTCCGGTTTTGCACCATGCATTCTGTGTTGTCTACCAAAAAACATTCCATGTTTTGGTTTTGGACCTTTTTTATCTGCCCATTTAGCTTTGAAGGCTTTGTATTCTTCTATGGAAATACAACCATCACCATTTGCATCAGCCTGCATCATTTTTTCTTGGAATTTTGTATTCTGAATTTGTTGCATATCCAAGCATCCGTTTGTAAATACAGGATGATTATTATAAAGTGGCATATGTTTGCGCATTGGGCATGGATAGAATATTTTGCCACATGCATAACCCAAAATAAATACGATTACCAAAATCATTATATGTTTCAAACGATGAGCCGCAGAATGTCTGTGACATCCGCATGGGCACTCTTTGCCACAGTTCTGTTCCATAACAGGCGCTGGTTTTGCAACTGCTGTTTTCTTGGCTGGTTGTTTAGCCGTCTTTTTTGTTTGTTTTGCCATTGTGTCCTTCCTTTTGTTTTTACACAATTAAATTGTACCAGTTATAAATCAGATGTAAAGTGGATTTTTTCCATAAAAAAACACCCACAAATTTGCAGGCGTTTTTTATAACCTCTAAACAAACAGAGTTTAGTTCAAAGCATCTTTCAAAGCTTTGCCAGCACGGAACTTTGGTTGAGTAGAAGCAGCAATTTTAATTGGTGCACCAGTTTGTGGGTTGCGACCTGTTGTTGCTTTACGTTTAGCTGTTGTGAATGTACCAAAGCCAACCAAGCGAACTTCGCCTTTCTTTTTCAATACTTTTGTAACTGTGTTGATGAATGCATCCAAACAACCAGCTGCAGTTGCTTTTGTAACTTCAACTTCATTTGCAATTGCTTCAATCAATTCTTGTTTGTTCATATGTTTCTCCTTTCATATAGAGTTAAGGTTGTTAGGCAGTTTATGAAGCAATGTCTTTAGAAACTATATATATTCTATATGTTTCCAAGGGCATTGCCCGAACTGCTTAATCGAATCGTAGAGAAAACGGCACTTTAAGTCAAGCCAATTATTTACAAACCGCAAAAAACCTGAATTATTGACAAAAACAATACAATTATTTCGCGTTGCGCACACGCACAGCACGCGCATCTGGGGCCGATTGTTCGCACAAAACCCATTCTGATGTTTCACCATTAGAACGCACAGGAATCTTTGTCCGAAAGTGATTCGGGGTCTGAACACAAATCATAAGTGCCACCGCAAGCCAAAAAATTATTTTTGTTATATCCCATGGGTTTTTATAAGCATCTTTAACAAATTTATCTTTCAATAAATTTTGGTATAGTGCCCAGCCCCAACTGAACAACAATACAATCGCAGCAAAAACAACAAACATTGAAATATACGGTTTAAGAACAGAAAAACCCTGTGCCACAGAATCCCATGTTGAATTGGCCATTGGGCAAACAAATAAATGATTTGCGACATTAGTCGCAGCGATTTTTGCCGATTCGGTGTTTGCATCTGGCAACTGCAATCTGAAAACCGTCGCCAATATCACAAGCGCCAACGCACATACGGAAAAAAGCAGTCCTGGTTTTTTTAGCATTTTTAATCCTGATACTGTCGTTATCTTATTATATCATAAAATATACCCCTTGTGCAATTTTATGATTGAATATTCGCAATTATCATTTTATTATTTAGCAATTAAAAGGGTTAGACTATGACATACAATGAAATAAGAAAAGTATTTTTAGATTATTTTGAGCAACATGGACATAAAATTGTGCCATCTGCATCATTAATTCCAAACGACCCTACTCTGTTATTTACTGTGGCTGGAATGGTTCAATGGAAAGGTGTATTCCAAGGCACAGAACAACCGATTGCGCCACGTGTTGCAGATGTTCAGAAATGTATTCGTGCTGGTGGTAAGCACAATGATTTGGAAGATGTTGGCTTTGATGGCAGACATCATACATTTTTTGAGATGCTTGGCAACTGGTCTTTTGGTGATTATTTCAAAGAGGGTGCAATTGAAATGTCTTGGGAATTATTGACCAAAGTTATTGGTTTAGACCCAAACAGAATTGTAGTGACAACCCACATAAGCGATAACGAAGCAACACAAATTTGGAAAAAGATTACTGGCAAAGATGCTATACGTCTTGATAAAGACAATTGGTGGTCTGCGGGTGATACCGGTCCTTGCGGTCCTTGTACCGAAATGCATTATGATATGAACCCAAATATGGCTGGCGGATTACCAGGCAGCCCAGAAGAAGATTGTGGACGTTTTGTAGAAATCTGGAATGATGTGTTCATGCAGTATGACCGCGATGCCAATGGTAATTTAACACCGTTGCCAAAACAAAATGTTGATACTGGTGCCGGTTTAGAAAGGTGGGCTGCGGTATTACAAGGTAAACAAGATAACTATGATACAGATTTATTTGTAAATCTGAAACGCGCCGTTTCAGATTTAACTGGCGTTATCGAGACAGAAGAAAACAAACCAAGTTTCAAGATTATCACAGACCATTTACGTTCAGTTGGCTTTGCAATTGCTGACGGCGTTATCCCAAGTAATGCTGATCGTGGTTATGTGATTCGTCGTATTTTAAGACGTGCTATGCGCCATGGACAAATATTGGGACATCGTGGCAGTCTGTTATCCGAATTGTATCCTGCATTGGTGGCTGAAATGGGTGATGCATATCCAGAACTAAAAACACAACAATCGCATGTTGTTGAAATTATTCGCAACGAAGAAAACTCTTTCGCAGATATGTTGCAGAACGGTATGAAATTATTGGAATCCGAATTGCCAAAAATCAACAATGGTATTTTGCCAGGCGATATCGCGTTCAAACTGTTTGATACATATGGATTTCCACTCGATTTAACACAAATGATTTTGCGTGATAAAAAAATCGATGTTGATATCAATGGATTCGAAAAATGTATGGCGGAACAGAAAGAACGTTCACGTGCAGACACACGTGGAACCAAACTGTTGTGGGAATCTCAGACCGATTTGCCAGATACAGATGACATTGAAAAATACGAAACAAAAACAGACAAGCCTGCAACTGTATTGTCTATATTACGTGGTGAAGAATTTGTAAAATCTGCAAATGCTGGCGATGAAGTCGAAATTGCGTTGAATCATACACCTTTTTATGGAACCCAGGGTGGTCAAGTTGGCGACATGGGCGTATTCAAACGTAGCGATGAAATTATTATGAATGTATCTGAAACGAATCGCGTTGGACATGTTGTTATTCACAAAGGAACTTTGGTTGCACCTGTTTCGGTTGGCGATGAAATTATGCCTGAAATAAATCAACAAAACCGTCAGCAAATTGCACGCGCACATACTGCAACACATTTGCTTCAGGCGGCTTTGCGTAAAGTATTAAATGAAGATGTTGAACAGCGTGGGTCCAAGGTTTCACCTGATTCTGTGCGTTTTGACTTTTCTTTTGGGCGCGCTCTGACCGCCGAAGAAAAGCAAGCCGTTGAAGATTTAGTCAACCAATGGATTCAATCTGATTTGCCTGTTGCACATGAAGAAATGGACATTGAATCAGCAAAAAAACGTGGTGCGATGGCATTATTTGGCGAAAAATATGGCGACCGAGTTCGCGTAATAACTGCTGGCGATGTATCTTGTGAATTGTGCGGTGGAACACATGTCTATCATACTGGCGAAATTATCAAGGCACACATAAACAAAGAAAAATCGATAAGTTCTGGTATTCGTCGTATAACTATGTCTGTGGGGGTATTGGCTGAATAATATGAAACAGAGTATTGTCATTCCGAGCGAAGCGTGGGAATCCAGGTAAATTAAGTGTCCGGCTTTGCCGGACTACTCTTTTGTTGACCTGGATACTCACGCGGACTATCGTCCGCTCAGTATGACTATTTTCTGGAATAATGTCTAAAAAAAACGATTAGAACAAAAACGGTAAAAAATGAAACAGCTGAACGATTCTGATATTGCAAATATGATTGGCGAAGATTTTCGATTTGATGATAACGAAACAAAAAAACAAGTCAGAAAATCTTTGCATCTGTCGACACGCATGCCAGAACCGCCACGTCCAGATCAATCACATATTACATTAGACTTTCACCAACATACAGAACAAGAAGCGTGGGAAATGCTGGTCCAAGTTGCCGCATCAAACACACGTAGCGCAACAATAATAACGGGTGCCAGTGGCATATTAAAACAAAAATTTCCACAATGGATGTGCGAAAGCATTTTAACCCCATACATACTATCTTTCGAACCAATAAATAACGGAAGTTTTGCAGTAAAATTTCACAAGAAAAAATAAAACGGTTTAGTTGCGATATAATGGGTATTGTGGTCTGACATGGCAACCATTTTTGCGTTTCAATTCAATCGCATTTTTATACCCCTTGGAAATCGCACCTTTATAACGACGTTCCGCTACATCTTGCAAAAACTTATCACGAACATTCATCCAATCATTATGTATATCACCGCGATAGTTTTTTACAGCATCTATTACTGAATTATCTATATCGCCATTTGATGGTAAGCCCAGAAATGTACGAAATTGCCGAATTGCGGTCTGGGGACCACTGGCCATAACAGCCAAAAAAACATCTGTACTGATAACGTCTGGTAATACATACAATCGATTATTATACCAATAATTATTGTAATAAATATCTTCTGCATCAGCACGAGTAATTTTAGTAACATCAACATTATTACATTTCGAGCCAATACCATAGCAAGTATATCCACATGGGTCATTTGGTATGGTTCCACATTCGCCCTCTTTTCTGAATACAGTAATTAAACCCTTTTCAAACGCAGGGCTTATACTTTCGTATCGTCCACTGGTGAAAATTATATTCTTGAAGTGCGCATCTGTATCAGCAGGATAACAAGCCTGACCTGTCACATAATTATTTTCAACAACAGTCCCTGACCCAATATTTTTTGTGAACGCGGCCGTATTACCAGAATATATATTTTCGGATTTTTGTGCTATATACCCCTTGCAATTTTCGGTATCATCTGGGTACTTTGCACAATATTCTTGATTATTAAGATTCTGTTTATCGGCTTGTTGTTGCAAATAAGCCTTTGCCATTTCGCGTTCTGTATAGTGTTCTTCCCCAGGCACAACATTCAATTCTTGGTATGCTTTCATATCCGCAAAAGGTTCATACCCTGCTTTTTCAACTTGCATACGGCCGACAAAGGAAACATCGCTATATGTTGTTGGAAACTTTTGCGCAGACAAAAAACCACTGCCAAAAGCATAATGGCAACAAATCATATTGCTTATCAAAAACAATGCGTATTTTTTCATATTTCTTGTAATTATATCACTTTTTCCGAAGTAAGAAAACACATAAAATTTACAGATTGATTTTGGTTTATAAACACGACTATAATTTCCCAGAACAAAAGGAGACAAAAATGGCGAATTTACATTTTCATTATGGCGTTATGGGCGCAGCTAAGACTGCCAATCTATTAACAACTGCGTTCAATCTGAAACAAACTGGCAAACATGTTGAAATCATCAAACCACAACGTGACAACAGGTTTTCTGATAACGAAATTGTATCCCGGGTCGGCTTACGAATGCCTGCTTTGTCTTTACAAAATTTGGATAATTACATGCCAAAGCCAGAAACACAATTCATTTTAATTGATGAAATTCAATTTTTTAGCACACAAGATATTGATAAATTGGTCAAAATCGCCAATTATTCGAAAGTTATTATTATGGGCTATGGATTGATGACAGACAGCAATGAACACCTATTCCCTGCTTCACAAAGGTTGGTCGAAGTCGGTGCAAAATTACATTTAATAGAATCAAATTGTCAAATAGACGGTTGTATGAATATGGCTACACACAATGCAAGATTTGATAAAAACGGAAATATTATTACAAATGGTCCACAAATTGCAGTTGGCGCAGATCAATATAAGTCTGTTTGTCGTATGCATTTTGAGAAATTCAAAAGCGGAATGATTTTGAATCAAATAGAAAAATAATTGTGTTTTTACTTGCAAATCGAATAAAAGGTTATAAAATATAGTGCATTGCGCCCATGGCTCAATTGGATAGAGCATCTGACTACGGATCAGAAGGTTGAGGGTTCGAATCCTTCTGGGCGCGCCAGAATAAAAATTAAACACGGCTTTATGCCGTGTTTTGTTTTTATTGTTGTTCACAACAATGGTTCGAACCCTGGTTCGACAACAAGTAGATTTTGGAAGTGTCAACGCACCAAAATCGTTACGGTTGCCCCGCAGACACAAAGTGTCGAGGAAATCCTTCTGGGCGCGCCAGAATAAAAATTAAACACGGCTTTATGCCGTGTTTTGTTTTTATTGTTGTCGAACTGGCAACTGCGTTGCGAGAGTTCTCATCTTGACTGTGCCACACAATAAAAAAAACACCCATGCGGGTGTTTTCTTATTGTGGTGGAGGCACAGAGATTGGCTCGGCACAAATGCCTGCGCCGCATTCGTATTGCGTTCGCTTCACTTCGTTTGCAAACACAAACTCATAGACGAACTCTGTCGTTCTCATCTCTGTGCCGACAAAAATTAAAACCACCTTTCGGTGGTTTTGATTTTTGGTGGAGGCACAGAGATTCGAACTCTGGACCCAATGATTAAAAGTCATTTGCTCTACCAACTGAGCTATGCCTCCAAAACTATGCATTTTGCATCAGGTCTGGGCGATATTTTGACACATAAAAAACAAAAAATCAAGAAATTTTTACATTTTTTTACAAAAACGCGAAATTGAACACTAAATCGATTCTGGTGAATTGGAAAACAAAAAGGTTATTACCGATATCGTGTTCAATTTCACACTATGATTTTGCCTAAAAAACAGACAAACCACAACTTGTATGAATGCCTAGGTTTTTAGGCATCTTTGTCATTTTTTCTTGATTTTCCTGCTCGGTGATGTATTATTTTGTGGCTAAAAAAAGGGTATAATATGAGCAATTTTTTGACTGAATGGTTTTACAAAAGGCTTGAAGAAGAATGCAAAAATTGGGAAGCAAAACAAGAAGCCAATATTAAATCTACAAAAAAACATGATAACAAAGTGACATACAAAAAAATTCAATTTGTCCCTAACACAAAAGGAATATATGACGAGTCGCATTCTACATTAAGCGTTGTATATAACGGCAAAGCACCAAAAAGACGCGCCATGGTTCAACGCACAACAAATTTTGCAATAAATCCACGTGGCGCAGAAAGCGATTTTGTTTTTGTCGCTGGGCTGTGGGGCGAAATAGATTGTGGCAAATATGAAATCGCCGATTTAAGAAAAACTTGTTTAGCCAAAGTAGATTCTGTTGTTGGTGGAAAATATACTTATATGAAAGGCGCAAACAATGTATCTTGCGTATTAAATTTCAGAGAAAGCATTGTTGTTGATTTATCTGAAACAAATTTAGCCAACGCAAAAATATGGTTTAACCCAAGAGGAAACGAAATAAACTTAGCTAAAACAACTGGTTTGCCAGAGGTTTTGGTTGTTGGCAATACAAGAAGTGTTTTATTTACAAACGCCAAAATGCATAATGTTAAAAAAATTGTTTGTGGTCCAAATACTAAATTGAAAAACTTGCCGGCTGATTTTACCGGTGAAATTAAACGCATAACTGGCAGAAAGATGAGTGAAATGATTGCGAACAACTCGGAATACAACAGTTATGTCAGGAATCCCAAAAGGAAATTTTGCAAATCAAAAGTAAGATAACTGTTCAACAATAAACAGAACATAAAATCTTATAGAGAACCTGCGATAAAAATGATATAATTTTCACTATGTTGATGAATATCATTTTATTAATCGCAGGTTTTTTATTTCTGACGTATGGCGCAGATATGTTTATTGATGGCGCGTCTGCTTTGGCACGTCGTTTTCATATTCCTGAAATTGTAATTGGGTTAACAGTTGTCGCTTTTGGGACCAGTTTATCAGAAGCTTCTGTTTCAATTGCTTCTGTTTTGCATGGTGCAGATGGCGTAGCTGTCGGAAATATATTAGGGTCAAACATTGCAAATATATTTTTGGTTTTGGGGATAACTGCAATAATAACAACATTATCAATTCAGAAAAATACCATTCGATATGAGATACCCTTTGTCGGTTTTATAACCTTATTATTGATGTGTATCGGGGCTTACTGGGGTGTTATATCGCGTTTTTGGTCTGGGGTATTGGTTGCTTTGTTATGCTTGTTTATGTTTTATCTTGTCTGTTGTTCAAGGCGAGAGATTGAACCAGACGCCCCTGCCCCAAACATGTCTGGAATAAAGATGATTCTGTTTTTGGTGGTTGGTATAGCAGCAGTTATCTTCAGCAGTAATTTAATAGTCGATTCATCTGTGAATATTGCACGCGCAATAAACATATCTGAACGCGTAATTGGTTTAACGGTCATTGCATTCGGAACCAGTTTGCCTGAATTGGTGACTTGTATTGTGGCAGCAATAAAAAAACGTTCTGATTTGGCGGTCGGTAATATAATTGGCTCTAACATAATAAACATATTATTTGTGCTGGGAGTGACTGGATTGATAAAGCCGATACCTTTTGAACCTGCATTTTTGATTGACGGTGCAGTTGGAATTATAGCGGTTGTAATGTTATGGCTGTTTGTGTTTCGTTGTGGAAAATTGACACGCAACAACGGAATTGTGTTATTACTGTCGTATTTTTTCTATCTGGGATATTTGTTTATGTAAGGTATATTTTTATCTGGGCTTGTATATTCCACATTGAATCAAAGCCGTCCGTAAATTCGGATAATATGGAACATCTTTGCGCAGATAATGATTATATTTTGTAGCATTGTTGCTTATCATCACAATCGGGATATTTTTTTCAATACAGCCAGACACAACATATGGTGAATCATCAAAATGCAAATTTGTTTTCAGTTCGCACAAAATATCTGATTTTTTGCCTTCTTGATCATACACTTGCCCAAAATTGCAATTTATACCCGCATTTAATAGTTGCTGGAACGTTTTCTGGGGCTGTTTTAACATTCGTTCTGTGACGAACAATACTTCTAAATCAGGTCTTTGCATTAAATTATTCAGAATATATGGTATTTTTCTGTCTACTAACGGCATACTATACAACATATCATCAGCGAACAGTTTTCTTAACTCATTCACAACAACATCATCAAAACATTTACGCAAATTCCAATCCGTATACTCAACGTATTTTAGAGCGGTATATCCGGCATTCTTGAAAGCCTGCTTGAACAGAGGACGATTATCAAAAAGAACCTGATCTAAATCGATAGTGATTTTCATTATACTTTATTAATATTTTATTTTGTTTTTTTCCACACGAAAAGTGGAGGTAATAAACCGGGTACGCTTGGCATAATATGCAATCGTCGCCAATTCGCTTTTGTGTTTTTTCAATGTAGCACGAATATGTTTCATAATTTTTCTTATAGAATTGGGAATCCCGTTTGCCACACATTCATGTGTTGGTTGCAAGGTTTCTAAATCAAAATTACAATTTTCACCATTGTATGTTATTGATACAAATCGAGCAACAGAATCGTGTTGCAAAGATTTTATCTTTACCCTAACTCTCGCAGGCGATAATTTCTTTACAACTTTGTTACCATTATGAGTGAACACAACGCAGTTTTTTTCTTGGCGTTGTTGCTCTACTCCTGCAGATACCAACATATCATCTAAATCATCTATCATATTTTTTTCTGTATCAAATATCATTTTTTATCCTTGGTTTTTGTTTTACAGCAGGCTCAAATTAGCACAATTTTTCACAAACGCAAGCAAAAACCAAGTCTGTCTGATATCAATGTAAATTCTTACGCGTGCTGTATCCTGTAGAATAAAACCAATCATCAATAGTCGATAAAGTCGTTTCCAGATACCTGGCGATTTCTTGCACAGGGTTATGATATTTACATTCATTCAGAATCTGGTTCAATTCTTGGGCTATGAATGACAAAATCTGGGTATGTTGGGGGTCCAAGATTTCTATCTTGTCGCTTTTATAAAGCAAATCTTCCAATTCACGCAGATGTTTTCGCAACAAACGCAGATATTTCGCATCAAAATCTAGTTTTTTATAGTTCAGGTTTATGTCCTGCATAGGAACTTCAATACGTGGCAAATTGGATATATTTTTAATTTGTGCCAAGATTTTGAATAATAACGAGTCTATGTTTTGGACGGTTTTGGTACGCTGATGTTTATGCATACGTTTTGTAATCAGATAATTAGAATAATCATAGAACAAAAACACCAAAGGTATTGCAAGCAACGATGCAGCAACATTATCCATTAAATCAATCCAACCAGAACTATGCACATATTTTTGTGACGCATAGAAAACAACTACACCGCCCAAAATGGACAGGACATAAGGAATCATTTTCAAAAGAAAACCAACAAATTTCATATCATACAATATACACCTTTTGTTATCTCTGTGCGAGTGGAACAAAATCCCAGAACGCATGGCGGGGTGACACGAAGTGCCGGGGCGGGTATTCTGGTATGTTCGTAATAACGAATATCTGGAATACTTCCCTCCCCGACTACGTCGGTACCCCCTCCAAAGGGAGAATTGCTCTCAAACCGGTATCAGACTTGAAACTTTGCTCTAAACACAATATCCCTTTGTAATCGAGAAAAAATATATACCACTATTCCTTGAAAATCTGCTAAAAAATACTATAATATATACGACAGATGGTAAAGTTTTAACCAAGAGGTGTCGTCATGGCAAGTACAATGGAAAAGTTTTTGGCTAATTACTACAAGCAGTTGCATTTCAATGCTATGCCCCCAGAAGTTCGTGCGCGTTTCGATGAATGGGTAAAGAAAGGCACCTTGACTGATGAAATGAAACTTTGGGTTCGGGATTATATGACGCCGGATCACAAAAACAAAGCATTGCCCGACCCTGCAGATATAAACAATCTGGACAAAGACGAAGCCAAAAAGTTATACATTGCATTTCAACAGGCTTTCGCTGCCATGGCTGCAGACAAAGACAAATTCCATGACAGTAATCCACAAGCCTATAATTTTGTTGATGAACATTTTGGTGATTCAGGAAAACCTTTTCAGATATCACCTGCAAAAGAAACCTGTAAAAAGGGTATCAAAGATATAATTGGCCTGATTCAAATGGACCCCGGAGTAGCGCAAATTGTTTTAGGCGCAACTGATTCTGACAATAAAAAACTTTTTACAGATCAACAAGCGCTTGGCAAGTTCATTAAAGACTGTGAGGCTGAAAAATTTAACACAAATCCTGCTGTTCGAACTAAAATAAAAATAGTTGCGAATAGGCTGTATGATTTCTTGTATGATTTTACAGTACAGGGTGACGATTCTCGTAAAGTACGAGATGAAATTGAAAAAATCCAAGAAAGTTTAGATGCCGTAATGGCGCCAAATGCTTTTGAGTTAGAACCAAAAGACATAAGCGACGATAAATTAAGAGATTTCTTGGAAATATACGCAAAACCAGATGGCGGTTTATTACAAACACTTTACTATAACAAAAAAATTCGCAATCAATTTGCTAAATATGATCGTGAAGGGAAAATAATTAAACCCATACAAGAAGCCGAAGGGGACGTTAATTATCAGGACAGCAACCAGGCTAAGTATGTTGATCCAAAATATAAAGATTACAAAACCCCATTTCAACAGCTGAAAGATTGGGCCACAGATACATACAAAGACTGTTTCAAGAAATACGAAGAATTACGCGGTGCCCCGCTGTTTGTTATGGAAGAATCCAAAGAAATATTCAAAGCAATCGATAAAGAGAAAATTAAACCAAGCGATGGATTGAAAACATTATTGGATAAAGCAGCAAATGTTGAGAAAAATTTAAATAATGAAGAAGTTCGCCAACATTTCAAATGGTTTGTTGAAACGTTAAAACCAATTGCACAAAAAATGCCAAATGCAGTAGAAGGCGCATGGAAAAATTCCACCCAGATGAAGGCGATTATTGAACAAATTATTCTGAAGGCTACCGATCCGAAAAATGACGATACGCACGCGATGGAAAAAGCACAAACCGCGATGGAAATTATGAATGCTATGAAATACGGTTTGATGACCAGCAACATTATGGATGCGATGAAGCAAACTGAATTTTCTATATTTTCAGATGGCAAGTTATCATGGAATAATAATGAGGCCATTCAATTTGTGACACGCGCATTTGATAAAAGTATCAAGGCTGCATTTTTGGGCATTGGATATGCTGTGACTATTGCAAAAAACAAAATATCATTGTCCAATAGTAAATTTACAGACAGAAATAATAGAAACAACAGCGAATTAGCAAAACGTTTTAGAAAAGCACAACAAAATCTGGCAAGTGGCAAACAAACATTACAAGATGAAATCACAAGCAAAGAAACCGCCAAAAACCAGAAAGAAGCAGAACAAAATGATGCTTTGGAAAAATTGAAAAACATCACAGGTAAAACAGAACAAGAGGCTGTTCTGAACGATGCAAGAACCCGAAAAGAACGAGAAGAGAATACTCGTAAAGAAGAGGAGGATAAAAGGGATAATGCCCAGGAACAAATTAATAAACTTAAATCTGAAATCGCTTCTCTGAAGGAAAAAATGACTGAAAAAGAAGATGGTTATAACAAATACAACGAACTACAAAGAATTATTAACGATGAAGATATAAACGAACTTAGCAAACAAACACAACAGAACAATGCAACAATACAAGGGCAAATTGCCACATTACAAAAATTATTGGCAGAGGCTGCCTTGGAACCTAATCCAGCCATCAGACAATCGCGCTATGATGCACTGAATCAACAGATAGTGCGATTACAATTAGATATCAAGAAAAATCAACAAGCATTACAAGCCGCGCAAGTTAAACATAATTTACAAAAAACACAGGCACAAACAGACATAGGCAACTTTACACAAGCCTATACAGACTACACGACGGCCCAAAATACACTTACAACAAAGGAACAAGAACTTATAACTGAAAATAATAACTTAGCAGCTGCAAAACAAAACATTGAAAATATTAACAATGCCAATAAAGACTTGTTTGACAATGTGAACAAATTTGATAACGCGGCGGCAAGTATTAAAGAAATAAACAATACTATTGATGAAAAACAAAATGCTTTGGATAATTGGGACCAACAACATGTCAATAATATTCTGAAACTGGAAGAATTTTGGAACAGATTGCAAAAAGGTGAAAACACAGCATGGTTTGGACGTACCAGTAGCGCACAAGCAAGATTTGATAAGCAAAAGCAAATATTGTTCGGAGAATTTCTGCAAAAACAAAGTTTGGCTGCTTGATTTTTATTGCAATTTGTGATATAATTGCAACCATCGAGACACCATAGAAACATGGTGTCTTTTTTTATCTTTCAATCAAATCTATTAATAAAAAAAGGATTTTTAATGACTCGTATTTTACAAGTACGGCGTGGGACAAGCGCGCAACATAATAATTTTACTGGATTGGCTGGTGAAGTCACTTTTGATTCAACAAACAAAACTCTGCGTGTGCATGATGGCGAAACGTTGGGCGGCATAGCACTGGCACGCAAAGATGAAATTCCACAAAATAATTTCGATATTAACAATGTATCTGCTGATTTCTGGACAAGTTTGTTTTCAACATATCAGACACCTGCCCTGCACCAAGAAACCAGTTCTTTGATTGCAGTTTCTAATTCAACAGTTATTGATTATACTTTTACAACAAATTCAGCACCTATATTTACTGACATCTGTGTAGTATGTCAAACACCCGAAGCTGGTTACAGCATTGATGATGAAGTACGTGCTTTTGGTATTGGAAATTATCCCTATCCACGTGTGAATACTTATGTGTCAGGGGGTGCTTTGCATGCGCGTTTATTCGTTGGGGAACAGAATT
Organism: Candidatus Enterousia sp.; assembly: GCA_045634865.1. Classification (GTDB taxonomy): domain Bacteria; phylum Pseudomonadota; class Alphaproteobacteria; order Rs-D84; family Rs-D84; genus Enterousia. The sequence goes on along the minus strand of JAZRBB010000002.1, from coordinate 72,244 downwards.
TTTGGGTATTTCACAAGACTGACGGAACACCGGTAAATATCACCAATGAAAACTGGAAAATAAAAATCACAGTTTGCTATTGAAACACGTAAAATGATTTGCTATTCTTTTGGGCGTAAAAAGGAATTTTTAATACAAACAAAAGGATAAAATCATGTATATACTTGCCCTGAATTGCGGTTCTTCGTCCCTGAAATATCAGGTTTTTGACGCAGATACTAAAAAAGTCGTTGTTGGTGGTTTGGTCGAAAAAATCGGATTACCTGATTCTTCGATTACTCAAAAATACCCTGACGGTCACAAAGACAGAAAGGAAGTCGTTATGAAAGATCATAAAGACGCACTGAACGTTGTTGTTGGTATGTTGCATGATGCGTCTGTCGATATCAATGAAATTCGTGGTGTTGGTCATCGTGTTGTGTTGGGTGGCGACAAGTTTAATTCGTCTGTGGAAATCAATGACGAAGTTATGAAAAAAATTGATGAATTGTCAGAAATCGCACCACTGCACAATCCTGCTGCTTTGGTTGGTATTGTTGCAGCACAACAATTGATTCCAAATGCTAAACAGGTTGCAGTATTTGATACAGCATTTTATTACACCATGCCCGAAGAATCTTTCAGATATGCTATTCCAGAAGCATGGTATAAAAACTTGCAAGTTCGCAGATACGGCTATCATGGGACATCACACTTATATGTTTCTAAACGTGCTGCTGCAATGCTTGGCAAACCTGCAGATAAATGCAATTTGATTACTTTGCATATTGGTTCTGGCGCATCAGCCGCGGCAATTCGTAATGGTGTTGCTGTTGATACTTCTTTGGGTATGACACCTGTGGCTGGTTTAATTATGGGAACACGTTGTGGCGATTTAGATGCCGGTGTTGTTTTATATGTAATGCAAAAATTGGGTTTAACACCTGAACAAATGCAGAAACATTTAAACAAAGATTCTGGCTTGATGGGTATCACAAAATGTTTTTCAGACCGTCGTGATGTGGAAGCAAACAAAGATACAAATTCAGAATGTCGTTTGGCGATAGATATGGAAGCACACACAGTTCGCAAATATATTGGTGCATTTATGGCTGAATTGGGACATGTTGACGCGATTGTGTTTACTGCTGGTGTTGGCGAAAACGATGCTTACCTGCGTTCCCAATACTGCAAAGGGTTGGAAGAATTGGGCATCAAATTGGACCCAAAGAAAAATGAAGAATCTGTGGCGCGCAAAGGTGTTGAAGAAGCGATTATCAGCACAGATGACAGCCCTGTAAAAATCATGATGATTGCTACAAACGAAGAATTAGTAATTGTTGAAGATACTTTGGCAATTATGAATGGGACTTATAACCCAGACCATTTGAAAATGGCTTATTCGTTTGCAAAATAATTCATCATACGGCAAAATCAACTGGCGGGAAAACCGCCAGTTTTTTTATTGAATCGTGCACTGTTTTTTTGATAAACTGAATAACATGGACAAAGAAATCTTGGACTTTTTCAATACAGATTTGCAGTACATACATGGTGTGGGACCAGTTTTAGCATCAAAATTTAATGATGTGTTGGGGGGGCGTCGGGTGCTGGATTTTCTGTTGCATGCACCCTCTTACGTTCAGCCACGCGAAATATTGGATTCTGTGACCAATGCACAAACTGGCGACACAATTACGATTTCTTTGCTGGTCAAATCACACAAACGTGGGGGCGTATTTCGTGGGCGTCGTCGCCCAACACAAATTGTATGCACTGATAAATTTGCAGCCCCTGTTACAATACAATTTTTCAATGTAAATTATCTTGATTATTGGACTGAAAAATTACCGATTGGACAATGGCGCATTGTTAGTGGAAAACTCGATTTTTCACATAATGCTGGCGCAATTATCAATCATCCTGAATTCATAGAAACACCAGAGAACGCATACAAAATCCCAAAACATCAGGCAATTTATCCATCTGGCGAAGGGCTGACACAAAAAACTTTTTCTAATGTTCGCGACCAGATTTTTAACACACTTCATGAACGTATTGCCACAAAACAATTCAGCGATCGAATGCTTGAATTTATCGATGCGTTGGAACATGTCCATTATCCGATGAGTAATGATGATTTGGCACCGAATGGAACATATATGGCAAAGTTGGCATATTGCGAATTGTTTGCACATCAAACTGCTATTGCGATAAATCGACGCGCGCGCAAGGAACAAAAAAATCAGCGTCCAATTCGTACAAAAAAATATGACTTGATTGATAAATTTTATTCTATTTTACCATTTGAATTGACTGGGGCGCAACAACGAACGATTGAAGAAATATTTTCTGATTTCCAAAAGCCGGTTCCTATGATGCGCTTGGTTCAGGGTGATGTTGGTTCTGGTAAAACTATGGTCGCGATGGCAGCAGCAATTAAAATGGCTGAATCTTGTGCACAAAGTGTTTTGTTGGCCCCGACAGATACACTGGCACAACAGCATTTTGCTAAACTGGCACCAATGTGTGAAAAACTTGGTTTGGTTTGTGATGTTTTAACTGGACGCGATAAAGGGGCACAACGTCGTGAAAAACTGATTTCTTTGCGTTCTGGTCGAACAAAGTTGGCAATCGGGACACATGCCCTATTTTCTGAAGATGTTGAATATAAAGATTTAGGTTTGGTCATAATTGATGAACAGCATCGTTTTGGGGTTGCGCAACGAACTGCTATGCGCGAAAAAGGCAACAATCCAGATATGCTGGCCTTGTCTGCAACACCTATACCACGAACATTATCTATGACAATTTATGGCGATATGGATGTATCGATTATAAACGAAAAACCCGCTGGACGCATACCAATCAAAACATCAAAAATATCAGTTATGCGAACAAACGCGCTGATTGACAGAATTGCACCACAAATTGAAAATGGTGCGAAAGTGTTTTGGGTGTGCCCTTTGGTTGAAGAATCAGAAATTTCAGATATGACCGCTGCCCAATCGCGATTTGATGAATTGAAAAAACGTTTTCCACACACTGGGCTTTGCCATGGTCAAATGGATAAAAAAGAACGTGACAAAGTTATGGCAGAATTTGCAGATAAAAATTCCGAGATGCGTGTATTGGTTTCGACTACGGTTATAGAGGTTGGCATCGATGTTCCGTCTGCAACAATTATGGTGATTGAAAATGCAGAAAGATTTGGACTGGCAGCATTGCACCAATTGCGCGGACGCGTGGGACGTGGTTCTTTGCAATCATATTGCATATTGTTATATGGAAACAACATAACCCCTGATGGTCTGAAACGATTGGATGTATTATGCGAAACCGAAGATGGCTTTGCCATTGCAGAACAAGATTTAATGATGCGTGGTGTTGGCGAATTATTGGGAACGAAACAAAGCGGATGGATACAATATCATTTTGTAAATTATCGCGAACACAGGGATTTATTCAAGTTGGCACAAACTGCCGCAATGAATAATAATGACGATGACAAAGTCTGGGCAGCAACATTACGTCAGATTTTTGACTGTTCAACAATCGCAGGTGCATAATGAAACGCATATTGGTAATTTTATTTGCTTTGCTTGTTGGGTTTGGCGGAAATGCTGCAACCCTGATTAACGACACAGAAATAGAATCAGGAATTGCAAAAATTGTTGCACCGATTGCCAAAGTTGCAAACATACCAGAAGACAGATTAAAAGTGTATATCGTTCGCGATGATAATTTTAATGCTTTCGTTCGTGGTGGCGAAGATATCTTTGTTTATACAGGTCTGTTAAAACAAATTAAATCACCAAATGCTTTGCGGGCTGTGCTGGCGCACGAATTGGGACACACAATTGGCGGTCATATGGTGCAAATATCAGAACGCATGCAAAATGAAATGATGCGTACTATGATTATTCAGGCATTGGGGATTGGCTTGATGGTTGCAGGCGGAAATCCATCTGCAGGTGCAGGGGTAATGGCTGGGGCTACAGGCATTGGTCAGCAATCTATGTTATCATTTACGCGTGACGAAGAACGTATGGCTGATGATATGGCTGTTGATTTGATGGTCAAAGCAAACCAAGATCCAAACGGTTTAATTGAGGTCTTTAATCAAATGCGTGATATAAACGGTGCATTTGAGAGTCGCATAAACCCAAATCGTATAAATCACCCATTGACTAATGAAAGATTGAATAACGCGAAAACAAAAATTGAAAAATTAAAAAATATACCAAAGAAATCTGCTGAAGAGATTGCAACAGAAAATAAAAACTATGAGATTTTGCGTGCCAAATTGGTTGGGTATTTAGATAATGATAAAACAGTTCTGACAAGATACCCATACAAAGACAAATCTGATTCTGCAATTTATGCGCGCGCGATTGCAAATATGCGCGCAGGGAATCTGGACACTGCAAAAACAGGCACCCAGACATTGATTAAACGTCATCCAAAATCGCCCTATTTCTATGAATTATTGGGGGACATAGAATACCAATACGGGCATTATGATGACAGTATTGACGCGTATGAACAAAGCCTGAAACTATCAGATAATGCGCCACAAATTGAAACCGCTTTGGCATTAGTATTGTCTGAACGTAATAAACCTGGGGATACAGACCGCGCAGGCGAACTTTGCAGACGTGTTATATTAAATGAACCATCACCTTTGGCTTATTGGATTTTGGCACGCGTATCAAATGGCGCAACGTCGGACTGGGCAATGGCAGAGTTTTATAAAATGAACGGTGACGAAAAAAACGCCAAAAAATACGCCAAGGCTGCACAAAAGAAGGCAAAGAAAGACTCCCCAGAATATATTAAATCTGGTGATATATTGAAAAAATAAAAACTTGAAAATGTATGGGAATTATATCATAATGGTCATCGGGTAAAAACCTAAAAGGAGAAAACATGAAAAAAGTATTATTAGCATTGTTTGCTGTTTTGACATTGGCTGCTTGCACAGGTTCTTATAAATCTGGCAACTGCGAATATGACTTCTTGTTGCACAAAGACATTTCCATTTCTAAATGGATTGGCAGCTGTGGCAGATAATTATACAACAGTTATAAAAAAGCACCCACAAACGTGGGTGTTTTTTTGTTTATTTTATTCAAATTTTATAACGATTATCTGTCTATTTCTCGGGCTATTTTTGATTTTGTTTTTTGCTGTTTTCTTTTCATGATATTCAACGCCACTTTTTGTGTTGCCTTGCGTATTTTGCCGCTTTTATTTATTTGTTGGGGCTCTTTTCCCGTTTTTTCTAAACTTTTTTGTAGCTTTATGATTTCTTTTGCCAATGGTTCATTTGGATTTTCTAATGCCCAATATAAAGGTTGTATAATTTTATAAAAAACTTCTTGTCTAACTGCATCTGAAGCAGGAAGGTTTTTTATACCAGACTGTGCTAAAGATGATGATATATAAGGTGTCTGTTTTTCCCATATTTCTTTAACATCCTGTTTAGCTTTTTCATAAATTTGTTTTTCATCCAAATAACCATTTCCTTTTGCATTCAGCACCTTTACATTAAAAAAATTTAAATCATAGTTAACAATTGCTTTACCGCTATAATTTTTTTCAAATGCTTTTATATAAGAATCTCTATTAAAAGAGTCTTTGTTAGGTTGTACCCTTTTCATTGTCTGTCCTTTTATTTGGTTTATTTATTGTTTATTTTCTCTCTTCTCATATGCCAGAAATTATACCACAAACTAAGGGTTAAAACAAGCCGTAAAAAAACACCGCGATTGCGGTGTTTTTATTTTTCTGTTAAAAATCCACCAGATTGCATTTGCCAAAGTTGATAGTATTTTCCTTTTTTGCGCAACAACTGTTGGTGCGTTCCCTGTTCTGCTATCACACCTTTGTCCAGCACTATGATTCTGTCCATATTACGTAAAGTAGATAAACGATGTGCAATCGCTATGGTCGTTCTGCCCTTGGACAATTTCTCAAACGATTCCTGAATTGCGACTTCGGTTTCACTGTCCAGCGCAGATGTTGCTTCGTCCAGAACCAATATAGGCGCATCTTTCAGAAAAGCACGTGCAATTGCGATACGTTGTCTTTGACCACCAGACAATTTGATGCCTTTATCACCAACCAAAGAATTATATTTCTTGTCTGTTTTCATAATAAATTCGTCAGCAGATGCACTTTTTGCTGCTTTACGAATTTCAGCCTTGGTTGCACCAAATTTACCGTACCCAATATTTTCACCGATTGTTCGATTAAACATAGACGGATCTTGAGGTATAAATGCAATTTGTGAACGCAAAGAATCTTGCTTGACATCTGCAATATCTTGCCCATCAATTAAAATCTGACCATGTTTTGGTTCATAAAAACGCATCAGCAAATTGACCAATGTTGTTTTACCAGCACCGCTGGAACCAACAATACCAACACGTTCGCCAGGTTTGATACGCAACATTAAATCTGTCAGCACAGGGCGATTACGATACCCAAACACAATATGTCTGAATTCAATCAAACCTTTTTTAACCACTAAATCTGGTGCATTTGGTTTATCAACAATATTGATTGGCATAACCAGTTTATTGTATGCTTTCTTGGCATCTGCAAAATGCGTTATAACATCTGGTATTTGATTTATGATTGCGTTTATAGACCCCATAACAACCATATAAACTGTTGTAGCAAACACAACATCAGAAACACTCATTTGTCCACGCTGATAAAGCATTATGCAAAACAACATTGTCAAACCGTATAATACATCCCATATCATCACAGGAAAAGCCCAAGACAGTCTTTGCATATAAGAAGCCAAGAATCGTGTTTTTAGCATTTTCATACGTGGTTCTTTAAGTGCTTGTTCTTCTTTTTTTGTACCGGCAAAATATTTAACAATGGCATAATTAGAAAAACTGTCCACCAATTTACCATTTAATGCACTATTCGCATCAGCAGCATCAGCACTGGTTTTCTTGATACGTTTTCTTAGAAACCACATATACGTAGCACGCAATACAAACGCAACTGTAAATAAATACGCGATATATTTATTCAGAGAAAACAACATACCCGCATTTACAAACACAATCATTATTCTGCCAATAATTTGAGAACATACATTAAAAGCCCATATTCCGTCCGAAATATAACCTATCTGACTGTTTATAGACCCAGACATCTTACTGGTCCAGAATGACATTGATTGTTTATGAACATAATCGGTCATAATTTCTGATATTTGATTTCTGACCCTGGGGGCATTCTTGGTCCACAGAAAATTACCAAAAATATTTGTTAAATCCAGCAATATAAATGTCACAATTATCCATACAATTGTTGGCATAGAATATTGCAACAAAGACATGCCTGCTGGCACCGTTGCTTCAAACAAATGTATAAACTTTTGTTGAATATATGGCCAAACAATTCCGTCTGTGAAAGTTATTAAATTAACTATACAAAACAAAATCATTACGAACCAAAAACCCTTGAACGCATAATGCATATAAAATTGCCACAGCGACGCAGGCAATATCATCTTGTCTGATGATTTTTTAGTTTTAGAACGCATCTTTTATCCTTTGTTTATCAAGGTTAAACAAAACAACCCGTCAATCAGACAGATTGTCGGTTAAATTGTTTCCAAAAACTAAACGCAAACATACATATTGGAAAAGATTCCCAAATGGTTGATAGCGAACACTATACATCATAGGAAAAAATTTATCAAGTTTTTTCTGATTGATATACATGTGCATTGTTGTTATAATTGCTGCGTTATGGGGGATAACAATGAAAATATCTGAAAAAATTAAATCTAAATCTGTTTTATTCGGTGTTGTGTTGGCGTTTGGTGTGGCGCTTGGCGGGTTCTTTATTGGCGATGGAATATACGAATCATTAAATCGCAGGACAGTGACGGTAAAGGGTCTGGCAGAAATGGATGTTGTGGCTGATACTGCCGTTTGGAATATAAAATTCAATCGTGTTGGTCGTGATTTGGCACGTGTTCAATCAGATATTGATAATGATATTAAAAAGACGCGTGCTTTTTTAATAGAAAACGGGTTCAAGGATTCTGAATTGCAAAACCTGCGTGTTCAGGTACGTGATAAATTTGCAGGCTATTCTGACGCACAACGTCAGGGCGAAGAACAAAATGACAGATATGTTGTTGAAACGGGTGTAATGGTTCGTTCGACATCTGTTGATTTAGTTGATTCGGCATCACGCAAAATGGGCGACCTGGTCCGACAAGGTGTCACAGTGACAGAAGATTATGCTGGTCCGATTTATTTGTTCAATGGGCTGAATGATATCAAAATAAAGATGATAGAGGCTGCAACCAAAAACGCAACTGCTGCGGGTGAGCAATTTGCCAAAGATGCAGATGCTAAATTGGGAAAAATTCAGTCTGCTAACCAGGGTGTATTCAGCATTTCTGCACGCGATCAAACTGATGCATGGTCTGATAATGAAAAGCAGGCAATAAATAAACGCGTTCGTGTAGTATCAACGATAACGTTTTATTTACGCTAATCATAACTGCCCAAACGGGCGGTGTTTTTTTGTTGATTTTACGTGACAAATCGATTTTTTAGTTTATAGTGTGCGTAAAAGAGGTGTAAAAAATGACAAACAATGAAATTATAACAGAAGAATATATTGACCAAATTCTGAAAAACAAAGTTATCACCGCAAAAGATATTTATGCGATTAACAATACAAAAACAAATCGCCAAAGATACATTAACAAAATTTGTCTTGCTTTTGCTGATAATGATATGCGGTTGGATTCTTTGGATTCATGGGAAGCATTCTGCAACGTGATATACAAAAAGTCCAGTTTTAGTGAAAGCATCAAGTATAACGCATATTCTAATGCTTATAACAAACAACTAGAAATGTTACGTGGTACGCGCAAACAAGCGAACAACAACGGCAGATAAAATATGTTTTTGTCTGTGGCTCAGACACAAAAGAGGATTAAATGATAGACAAACGACTTATAACCAGAGATGATATTTTAGCGACTGTTGATGTCCAAGACGTCTCTGAGAAACAGCGTCGCATTAACGACATTGTTATCGCCTTTGCAAATAACACTGTGCAATTTGAATCCTCTGAGAGTTGGAGTGAGTACTACGAATTGATACACACCAAAACTAATTTAAGCCACGAATTAAAGAAAAAAGCCTTTTTCAATGCGTATAACAGTCAAACACGCAATAATGGCAGATAAATAATTCAATATACACCGCCGAAAATGGCGGTGTTTTTTTATTAAACGCTTGCACAAAATTTGTGGATTTTCTATAATCCATATATGGCAAAAATCGCAGACCTGTTTATTCGTTCTGAACATGCAGATTTAATGAAGAAATTAAATGCATGGGATGTTGCGTATCACCAAAATGATGCGCCCGTTGTTGACGATGCGACATATGACGAAGCAAAAAATCGTATTCTGGAAATTGAATCAGAATACCCAGAATTGGCGGCTGGTGGCTATTCCACACATGTCGGTGCGGCAGTTTCTGATAAATTCAAATCATATCCACATACTATACCAATGTTATCGATATCTGATGTGTTTAATGAATCTGAATTTTCAGATTGGTATAACAAGTTATCAGACAAGCATGTTTTTATTGAATTAAAGGTTGATGGTCTGTCTTTTTCTGCACGTTATGAAAACGGAATTTTGGTTCGCGGGCTTACGCGGGGCAGCGGTATTATGGGCGAAGATATTACTGCAAATTTGCGTACTATACCCGACATCCCCAAAAAATTATCTGGTGATTTTCCAGAGATATTAGAGGTTCGGGGCGAAGTTTATATGTCGCGCGCGGATTTTATCGCGTTAAATGAAACATCAGATAAAAAATTTGCAAATCCACGTAATGCGGCTGCTGGTTCTTTGCGCCAACTAAATCCTGCAATTACTGCATCAAGAAAATTGAGTGCGTTTGGTTATACCTATGGCGAAGTATCATCAAAAAATTGGAACACCCAGTCTGAATATTTTACAAAGTTAGAATCTTGGGGATTCAAGACTACTGCACAATGGGCAAAACTTGCAGATTCTGTTTCTGGGGTTCAAGATTGGTATAATGAAATAATGTTGCATCGGGACGAGATACCGTTTGATATCGACGGTCTGGTTATCAAAGTGAATTCCATAGCCATCCAGGAAAAAATGGGTGCGCGCGCGAACAGTCCGCGTTGGGAAATTGCTTATAAATTTCCTGCGGCACGTGGTATAACAAAATTAAACGACATTACTGTTCAAGTTGGACGGACTGGGGTTTTAACACCTGTGGCAGAATTAGAACCTATAAATATTGGCGGTGTTTTGGTTTCACGCGCAACGTTACATAATGCAGATGAAATTGCACGCCTACGCATTCGCATTGGTGACAAAGTCATTGTTCAACGTGCTGGCGATGTTATTCCACAAATCGTTGGTGTCGCAGAAAGTTCTGAAAATTCTGTGCCGTTTGTATTTCCAAATGTGTGTCCGGTATGTGGTGGCGCTGTGGTTCAGGAATCTGGCGCTGTGGCACGTCGATGTGTAAATTCTTTGGCGTGTCCTGCACAAATACGTGGCGAATTGGAACATTTTGTGTCGCGTCATGCTTTTGATATCGAAGGGTTGGGCGAAAAACAAATTGAATTATTTATCCGTTTGGGTTGGATATCTCAGGCTGCAGATATATTTACTTTGATTGAAAGACATGGTGATGAAATGCGTTCATTGGACGGGTTTGGCGACAAATCTGTGAACAAGTTATCTGAATCAATTGAGCGCGCACGTAATGTAGATTTGAATCGTTTGATTTATGCAATTGGTGTGCCTGATGTTGGTGAAGTGACTGCTAAAATTCTGGCACGTGAATTTGGTTCTTTGGACAAGTTGCGCAATGCATCTTTGGAACGTCTAACAGAAATTGACGGTATTGGGGATACTATGGCGCGTGAAATTGTTTCGTTTTTTGCAGATTATCATTCTATGTCTGCATTGGATAATTTATTGAAACAAATAACTGTAAAAAATCCAGAAACAGCGATAATTGCAAACAATCTGTTAAACGGTAAACGTGTTGTTTTGACGGGAACACTGACAAAATATACGCGTGATGAAGCCAAAGCAATTCTGGAACGCTATGGTGCAAAACCGCAATCCAGCGTTTCCGCAAAAACAGACATTGTTATTGCGGGCGCCTCTGCTGGTTCTAAATTGGCAGATGCTGAAAAGTTGGGAATAACAATTTGGTCTGAATCAGATCTGGAAAACGCAATTAAATAATCGTGGGGGCGTTTATGCAACAACACAACATTCGCAAAGAAAGGTCAGAAAACAAAAAACGTTCATTCAAATCGCGATTGTTTGCGTTTTTCTTTAACTGTGGTTTGGTGGTTGTTGCGCTAGTTGGGTTGTATGTTTTATTTGTGTTTTTACAAATGCCATCTTTGGATTCTGTATTGCACGAAACCCGTGAACCTGCAATTGTTTTTCTGGATAAAAACGGCGAAGAAATCCGATCCAGCGGACGTATTATGGGAACACCTGTTTCAGTTAAAACTTTGCCACCGCATGTGTATCAAGCAATTTTAGCAATCGAAGATAAAAATTTCTATAAACATGGTGCGTTATCATATCGTGGAACAATGCGAGCTTTGTTTGTGAACTTGTTTCATGGTCGATTTGCCGCAGGTGGCTCGACCATAACCCAGCAAACCGCAAAAAACATATTCTTATCGCGCGATAAAAAGGTATCCAGAAAAGTTCAAGAATTGATATTGTCTTATTGGCTGGAAAACAAATTTGATAAAAATCAGATTCTGGATTTGTATATGAATCGAATTTCATTGGTCGGTGGATTGCGTGGTATTGATGCAGCATCAAGTTTGTTGTTCGGACATGGCGCAAATAAAATGACTGTGGCAGAAAGCGCACAAATTGCAGCAATGTTAAAAGCACCAACAACTTACAGCCCATTAAAAAATCCTGAACGCAATATTAAACGCGCACGTGTTGTTTTGACTGAAATGGTAAAGCAAGGTTATATACCATTGGAAACCGCGCAACGTGCAGCCCAAGAATTGAAAGCAACAACCGTAAAACAAGATAAAAATATATATCGTTATTGGACTGACTTTGTTATGGACGAAATAGAATCCAGAGTTGGAAACATAAATCAAGATTTATATGTATACACTACTATGGACACAAAATTACAGACACAGGTTGCCGCAACTTTATCCGCAAATATTGGCGAATATCAAGGTGCAATTATTGCAATTGCGCGTGATGGTGCAATACAATCTATGGTGGGCGGCGATGATTATCAGGTCAGCCAGTTTAATCGTGTTTTGGCATTAAGACAGCCTGGTTCTTCGTTCAAACCTGTGGTGTATCTGGTCGCGTTGGAAAACGGTATGACGCCAGACTCTTATGTCAATGATTCACAATTTGCAATTGGCGACTATAATCCAAAGAATTATGATGATAAATACTATGGCGATATAACTTTGGCAACTGCATTTGCAAAAAGCGTTAATTCTGTCCCGTTAAAATTGACTAAACAATACGGCATAGATTCAGTATTAAATATGGCTTCACGATTGGGGGTGGGACATAAGTTAAAGCGCGAATATTCAACTGTATTGGGTGCTTCGGAAATGAGTTTGTTGGATTTAACCACAATATATTCTGTGATTTGGAATGACGGTCAATCTGTGCACCCCTATTCAATTACAAAAATCAAAGACGCAAATGGAAATATTGTTTATGAGCGCAATCCGTCTGATGAAATCCAAATTTTATCTGAAACCACAGTCGAATACATGAAGCAGTTGTTATACGATGTTGTTGTAAACGGAACAGGCAAACGCGCATATACCCCCAATGTATTCGGTGGCAAAACAGGAACCAGCAATAACAATCGTGATGCTTGGTTTGTTGGTGCTACACCAAATTATGTAATGGGAATATGGGTTGGCAAAGACGACTTTACACCAATGTCATCAAAGATAACTGGTGGAACATTACCAGCCACAATTTTCCATAATATCGTGAAATAATCTGACAAGATGATTGACGGAACATTTAGTTATTCACTTGCAAAACTTTTGCATATTCTGTATCATTCCAAAATGAAAGGAGTCAAAAATGAAAACAATCATCATAATCGCAATCGTAGCAATTTTAGGAATATTCGGATATTTTCTTATACCATGCAACAAATGGGATAATGTATTTCCAAAAAATCCAAATGTTGTCATGCAAAAGGTTCATTTCCACAACAGATATGGAATCGAATTGACTGGTAATTTGTATATGCCTAAAAATAAAACAGCAGAAAAGATGCCAGCAATCGCAGTATCTGGTCCATTTGGTGCAGTTAAAGAACAATCATCTGGACTATACGCCCAAGAAATGGCATCACGGGGATTTATAACATTAGCATTTGACCCATCATTTACTGGCGAAAGTGGTGGCAATGTTCGTTATGTTGCATCCCCCGATATAAACACAGAAGATTTTTCTGCTGCCGTTGATTACTTAGCAAACCGCAAAGATGTAGATGCAGAAAAAATTGGTATCATTGGTATTTGTGGTTGGGGTGGAATGGCGATAAATGCAGCTGCAATGGATACACGTATCAAGGCAACTGTGGCATCAACAATGTATGATATGACACGTATTTCTGCTAAGGGCTATGACGATGTTGATGATAATGCAGATTCCAGATACGCAAACAAGGTTGCAATGAATAATCAAAGAACCGTTGATTACAAAAATGGCAAGTATGATTTGGCGGGTGGTGTTGTTGACCCATTACCAGATGATGCGCCACAATTCGTTAAAGATTACTATGCATATTACAAAACACCACGTGGATATCATAAACGTTCATTGAATTCAAACGGCGGTTGGAACAAGACAAGTTCTTTGTCATTTATCAACATGCCAATCTTGCAATATGCACACGAAATTCGTACACCTGTATTATTGATACACGGCGAAAAGGCGCACAGCCGTTATTTCAGTGAAGGTGCTTTTGCTAAACTCACTGGTAATAATAAGGAATTGATGATTATCCCAGGGGCAAACCATGTTGATTTATATGACAATATGGATGTAATACCATTTGATAAAATGGAACAGTTCTTTAGGGCTAATCTGAAATAATGAAACAAGACATTATAAAATTCATAGATAAAAAATATAACGCTTCCCCAGAATATCTGTGGAGGCGTTATACAACACATTGCATATTTAGGCATAAAAATAATAAAAAATGGTTTGCATTAGTCGGCACTGTTCCGCGCCGAATCTTGAAACTGTCGGGTGATGGCAAAATAGATTTTATAAACGTAAAAACAAGCGATGCAGAATTCTTTCGTGGTGTAAAGGGTATTTTACCAGCATATCACATGAACAAAAATCATTGGATTACAATATTGTTAGACGGGACATTACCGATAAAAAACATCCAACATTTGATAGAAATGTCGTATGAATTGACAGCATAAGAGTTTACTATGGGGCGGGTTTATCACACGAAGTTTTAACAAAGTGTGATGACCAGATTGTTGCGCTTCGCTTCACTCCCTTGGCTCTTTCGCTCCGCTCACCAGCATACTTCCGTCTGCCTTTCGCCTGCGGGTCGACTGGCTTCTTCGCCAGTTCGAATCTGACCCGACCAGATAAATAAAAAAACCGCACCATTCGGTGCGCTTTTTTATTTATGGGGCGGGTGACCAGATTCGAACTGGCGACATTTGGTACCACAAACCAACGCTCTAACCAACTGAGCTACACCCGCCATAACTGTCTATTTATTACAGCATGGTCTTTTTACTTTCTGTCCGCCTTCGCATTACTTTAATCTTGAATTTTATTTCCAAGAATTCGCTGTGCTTCGGCGAGACACTCGATTTTCAGCCCTCGCTCCGCTTCGGTGAAAATCGGTGGTGGAGCTGATCAGACTCGAACTGACGACCCCTTGCATGCCATGCAAGTGCTCTACCAACTGAGCTACAACCCCTTGCGGAGATTTATTCTATATTTCTTCTTGCCAAATGTCAAATCATTTTGCTAATGTTGATACGAACATTTATATCAAAGGAGATTTTTATGGATTATTCTGCCCTGAAATCAGAAGTAGAACAGAAAACTGCCCAGACATTGGAAGTATTACAGAACGAATTCGCTGGTTTGCGCACTGGTCGTGCATCTGTGCATTTACTGGACGGCGTTCGCGTACCTGTCTATGGTTCTGAAATGCCACTAAATCAGGTGGCAACGGTATCAACCCCAGACACGCAAACTTTGTCTGTGACGGTGTGGGACGTTGCAAACGCACCTGCTGTGGAAAAGGCGATTCGTGATTCAGGTTTGGGATTGAATCCGATGACTGCTGGTGGTGTTATTCGTCTGAATTTGCCACCACTAACCGAAGAACGTCGTCGCGAATTGACCAAAGTCGCCGGAAAATACGCAGAAGAAGCAAAAATATCTATGCGTAATATTCGCCAAGATGCAATGGGCAAAATCAAGCGTGCTGTGACCGACAAAGAAATTTCTGAAGATGATCAACGTAAATATGAAGAGGACATACAAAAAGTCTTTGATATGCGTGCTTCGGAAGTTGATGCTTTGGCAAAACAGAAAGAATCAGACATTATGTCTGTTTAAGACGGAGTTGAAAATGTTTCACATATTCAAGAAAAAACAATCTGAGCAATCAAAGCCTGCAAAGATTCCACAACATATCGCGTTTATTTGTGACGGCAATCGCAGGTGGGCCGAACAACGTGGCTTGCCACCTTTGATGGGGCACAAGGCTGGTATTTCTAATTTCGAAAACTTGGTTGATTGGTTTATGAAACGTGGTGTTTCAACAGTTTCTTTCTTTATATTTTCAACTGAAAACTGGTCCAGAACCAAAGAAGAAGTAGATTTCCTGATGGAACTGTTTTATACAGAAATGAAGAAAAACATGGAAAACGCGGTCAAGAAAAACCTGCGCTATCGCATTGTTGGTTCACGTAAAGAATTACCAAAAAAATTGGCAGACGTATGCGACAAATTAGAAGAAAGTTCTGCAGAAAACACAGGTGGCACAGTTGTATTCGCGCTTAATTATGGTGGCCAAGACGAAATTGTGCGCGCTGTGAACGATGCGATTGAAAACGGTCAACCAGTGGACAAAGAAACATTCGAAACATTTATGGATACGGGCGATTTATTACCTATCGATTTAGTGGTACGTACCAGCAATGAACACAGGATATCTAATTTCTTGCTTTGGAAATTGGCTTATGCCGAATTGCTATTCATCCCAGAACATTGGCCAGAATTGGTAAAGTCTGAAAAATTGTGGCAACATGTTTTGGATGAATATACCAAACGCGACAGACGCTTTGGTGGTGGCAAAAAGAAAAATTATCTGGGGGATAAAAAATGAAATTATCTGAATTATCCAATTCCTCGTTGCGTATAATTACAGGCTGTGCGATTGCTTTTGTTATTGGAATCGCTGCCTTGCTTGAAAGATATGGCATGCCATTTTTTGGTATTCGCCCTTTTCATGCGGTAATGTGGCTTGGGATTATCGTATTTGCGGTTTGTATATATGAAATGATAAGTTGTATAAAGGTTGCGCCGAATAAGACAATAAAAAAACGGCCCCTGCCCTTTGTATTATTTATGCTGTGGTTGATTTTCGTATTGGTATCTGTATGCACAGTAGGTCAGCATGTTTGGATTATGTTATGCGTGCTGATGATAATAGTTGGCGCAGATGTCGGTGGCTGGTTGTTTGGCATGTTGTTTGGTGGCGACAAATTATGGGAACGCATTTCAGAGCATAAAACTTGGGCCGGGCAAATTGGTGGTATCATTTGCGGAACTGCAATGTCTGTTTTATATAGCCAATTATTTGGAACAAATTTGTCTGGTGCAATATGGTTTGGTATTGGTGTTTCTTTGTTATCTCAATATGGTGATTTGACTGCCAGCGCAATCAAAAGACGCATGGGCATCAAAGATTTTAGTAATTTATTACCAGGACATGGTGGTGTTTTAGATCGTGTTGATGGCTGGCTGTATGTTTTGCCATTATTATGGTTGTTATTAAAATAAATTAAAGAGCAAGGAAAGTAAGATATGCATACTGTATTGACTATTGTTGCATTATTAATTGTTTTGGGTGTTGTGGTTTTTGTTCACGAACTGGGACATTTTATGGCTGCCAGATGGGCTGGTGTTCGTGTTGATGCGTTTTCAATTGGTTTTGGCCCTGCGATATTAAAATGGTCTGATAAACATGGCACAATATGGAAATTGTGTTGTCTGCCGTTGGGTGGTTATGTTTCCATATACGGCCAAGAAGATATGTTCCATCGTAAAAAGTATGCAGAACTTCCAAAAGATAAGAAACTTGGACATTATTTGTCTGTACCTGCATGGAAACAATTCATAATTATTGCGGCGGGTGTATGTATGAATTTCCTGTTGGCATGGGTAATTTATTCTGCCGATTTTATGTTCAGGCCACGTGCTGTTCAATTACCTGTTATTGGTCAGGTTGTTCGTGACAGTGTTGCATTCAAGGCTGGTGTAAAGCCTGGTGATGTCATAATGAAAATAAATAATGCCAGCATTGATAACTGGGGCGAATTGATTATCGCAAAAGAATTATCATCAAAAAAAGATTCAGATGTTTTGGTGGCGCGCAAAGATAAATTGGTAAAACTGACTTTGCAACCTGCTGAACGTTGGGGGCTGATTGCCGATGGCAGTAAAAAGACAGAACCAAGGACAAAACCATTTTTCAAGGCGCTGTATTCCGGTTTACGTGAAACATACTATCAATCTAAAAATTTATTGATTGTGTTGAAACAAATTATTACTGGCGAACGGTCTTCTAAACAACTTGGCTCGTTCATAACTATTGCCCAGATATCTGGCAAGGCTTTGGAAATGGGTTTCTTTGCATTTTTATCCATCATCGCCCTGCTTTCTGTAAACCTGGGGATAATCAATTTATTACCATTACCTGTACTTGACGGGGGCTATTTATTAATATTGCTGATAGAGGCGATTATTCGTCGTAAACTGGATGGCAAAGCAATGGAAATTGTTATTATATGTGGTTGGGTTTTTATAATGTTACTATTCGTCTTTACAATGTGGAATGACATAGCACGAGTGTTCAAGTTAGGTTAAATATGTATAAAAAACTGATATTTTGTTTGGGAATGTTTGGATTTTGTGGTCATGCAAATGCCACAATATTATCACGCATTGATGTTGTTGGTAATCAGCGTATGGATGCTGAATCTGTACGTATTTTATCAAATGTAAAAGTTGGCGATAATGTCAATTCTGAAAAGATAAACAATGTTGCTAAAAAACTACAAGCCAGCGGTTATTTTTCATCTGTGAATGCGACATTAAACGGCAACACATTGAAAATCACCGTTCAAGAGGCACCTATTATAAATATGGTGACAGTCGAAGGGAACGATGAAATCGATACCGATGATTTGAAAAAAGAAATAAAAACCAAAGAACGTGCATCTTATGATATTTCTGTGATTGGTGCAGATGTTCAGCGCATGTTGACACTTTATCAACGCAAAGGTTTCTTTGGGACAAAGATAAATCCAAAGAAAATAGAACTGGATAACAATCGCGTCAATGTTGTGTATGAGATCAAGGAAGGACATCCAACCTATATTCGAGACATAGATTTTGAGAATAATAAAAAATTCCGTTCGCGCGAATTACGTAGCGAGATATTATCACGCGAGCACGCTTGGTGGCGTATCATGACACAATTTGATGTGTATGATGAAGACAGAATAAAATACGACCAACAAATGTTGCACCAATTCTATATGCGAAATGGATTTTTAGATTTTCGTATCACAGAAGTCAAAGGCGAATTTACCCCAGACCGCGAATACTATTCTGTAAAATATACTGTAGATGAAGGAAAACAGTATAAAATTGGTAATATTACTATTGACAACCCTTTTCCTGATGTTCCAAATGATGAACTATTTGATGTTTTGACAGTTTCCAAACGTGATGTTTATAACATCGATGAAATAGACGCTTCTATAAACGCATTAAGAAGTGCTGTGGCAGATCATGGGTATGCGTTTATCAATGTTGATGTTATTCCTGATAAACACGATGATACACAAATTGTTGATATCAATTTCAAGATAAAAAAGACAAATCGAATTTATATAAACAACATAAATCTGTTAGGGAATGTTCGTACTTTTGATAATGTTATCGAACATCATTTACCTATGCGTGAAGGCGACCCGTTTTCATTACAGACTGTTGAAACTGCGCGCCAGAATCTGATGCGAACCCGTTATTTCAAAGATGTTCAGATGGTTCCTACACGTCTGTCTGATGCTAATATGATGAATTTAGATGTAAAGGTCGAAGAACAGCCAACTGGGGAATTATCTGGTGGGCTTGGGTGGTCATCAATAAACGGTTTTATGGTTGATGCTGGAATAACTGAAAATAATTTTATGGGACGCGGTCAAATAGTTCAGATTAAGGGCTCAATCGCACAATATCAAAAACAGGCATTGTTCAGTTTTACAGAACCATTTTTATTCAATCGTGAATTATCTGGCGGTTTTGATGTATCTTATACTAAATATGATTATTCCAGTTTAGGTGGTTATGGGTACGACCGTGATTCTTTCGCAGTTTCTGGTCGTCTAGGCTGGCGTTTGACTGACCAATGGACACAAACGATGCGTCTATCTGCAACGTTTGACCAAAACTATGATTTGCAGTTAGGTGGTTGGCACAAGGCAAATCTTTATACATTGGGGACAAGCCTGCGCTATTATAATCTGAACACAAATTTCCAACAAAACACTCATACCGGTATAGTTGGAGATTTTGGCGTTGCTTATACTGGATTTGGCGGAACAAATACTTTCATGCGATACAGCGCAGATATTACTGCAATGGTTAAATTCTTGGACGACAGGTGGCAGTTGAAAACATCTTGGGATTTTGGATATGTACAATCTTTGGAAAGCGATAATTATCTTCCACGTGTATATCGTTATTTCTTGGGCGGTGATTCTTTGCGCGGTTTTGATGTCGCAGGTATTGGTTCAAGATTTGGGTCATACTCTTTGGGTGGATTATGGAAAGCCAATGGTTCAACACAATTGAATTTCCCAATATTTATTCCTGATGAATATCAAATCAAGGGTTTTATATTTGCAGACTATGGTATATTGGGTAAACCACCAATGAAAAATCTGAATACAGCCAACCCAAATATTCATATTGATGAAGATTGGCGAACATCTGCTGGTGTTGGTATTTATTGGAACACCCCAATGGGACCGATGAACTTTTCTTGGGGCTGGCCATTAAAGATGAATAAATACGATCAGGAACAACGTTTCTTGCTTTCATTTGCAACACAATTCTGATTGTTTTGTCTTGACGCGGGGGATGAATTTTTCTTATACTTTTAGAAAGGAAAGGAGATTGAACATGAAAAAAATTCTGATGGTTTTTGTATTGCTTGTTATCGGCCTTGGAATTGCTGGCTGTGGTCAGATTTATGATCGTGAACCAGTTGGTATCGGCTATGACAATAATGAATTGAAATTAAGTCCTTGTGCTTGTGTTTTGGTATATCAAGCATAACAGGGTTATATCATTGGGGGGATTGATTGAATTACCCAAACGATTTTAACACACCAACTTTTCCTGCTGGGAAAACGATAGCACTTTCCCGTAGTGCTTCTATTTGGATTATGATTGTTTTCTTTCTGATTATTTGTTCTTGTGGGTTGATGTTATTATTGATAAAATCTAAAAATAATTTTCCATTGTTGATTTCTGCCGATCCATTAACATCTGATTGGAGCATAGCCGCATATCCAGAAGACACATCTAAAATCACAACAAATCAAATTATCCAGGAAAATCTGGTTCGGAAGTATGTGGAATACTGGTTCAGCATAAATGAAGATAACTCCGTAAACGAATCTTTGTGGAAAACGTGTAATAACCGCGATTGTAATTCATTGGAACGCTATGATCCGATGGACACACAATGCGCGCTATATTGTTCATCCAGCTCAGAATTATTCCAGCAATTTACAGAAAAAATTATACCTGAATATCGCGACAGAATAGAACAAGAATTCGAAACCATGCATGTTGTGGCACAATTAATCACACCACCGGCCCAAGCTGAAAGCGCGTCAAACATCTGGCAATCTTTCGCAACAATAATGTCGGCTCAACATGGTATAGTTGAAGTATTAGTGTTTTTAGAATTAGGACAAGATAAAAAAGGGAAATATCCTGCAAATTCTGGCTATTATGTCCAAGATTTTAATGCATACAGAATGTCTGGCGATTTAGGAATAAAAAATGAATAAACTGAAATCGTTTTTTATGGGAATTTTGCTATTCGCAATCACTTTTGCGACAATCTTCTTGACGGTTTTGATTTATAATGCGAACAAGCAAATATCCATAAAAACTTATATTTTCCAGATGGATGACAGTTCATTACAAAGACCTGGCCCATTGGAAAACATGAACAAGATGTCCCCAGAAGCCGTGCGCAACAAACTTATACAAAAATATGTTGCAGAATATTTCAAGGTTATCCCAGTGGAAAACAATATAAATCAAGAAACTAATATTGAAAAATTATCCAGCAAAGAAGTTTATTCACAATGGATGACTGGTGAAGCCAACACAATAAAAGATATGGCTCAACACAAAATGTTTCGTAATGTGTGGGTTGATCCTGTGAACATACTGCCCACCAAAGACCCTGATTTATTTGAGGTTCATTATGCAACCAGAACATGGCAAGAATCTAACAATATGGCTGCGCCTGTGGTTGATTATTTTGGAACCGTGTTATTACAAATAACATTTGAACCAGGATTAAAACAAAGTGTAGATATGAAAAGCATAAGAGAACTGTTGAAAAATGGTGGTAATCCTGCTACACTGTTCAGGTTCAGGGTGGAAAATATACAAAAAATCTGAGGCACATTAATGATAAAAAAACTTTTACTTTTGATATCCATATGTGTAACGGCTTTTAATATATCAGCCATTCGTGCCGAAGATGAAACGTCTTTTGATGATTTCGCAATTGTTGATGACTCTGGCGAAGATGTCGAAACAGAAAGTGTTTCATTGAATTCTGATGCAGACGTTGTTGATGTTCAACATTTTGATATTGCTGGAATAATGCTTGGGATGTCTTATGACGAGGTAAATAATTTGTTTTTTAATGGCTCTGGCCTGTATGCACCGCGCAAAAAAAACAGTGTGATATATACTATCAATAAAGATTGGAAATATAATCTGGATTATGAATGTCGCCAGAACAAAATTTATGTGCCTGAAAAATTGGAAAAATGTATTTATTCTTTGGCACGCAATCGCGGTTTATTATATGTTTCTGAAATTCATTTGGAAAGACAGTTTACTGGCGAAACTATTGATATATATTTTACGAGTAATGCTACAGACAATCTTGTTTGGAAAGTTGTATATAACAATGATGTCAATGATATGGACGGGGAAAGTGAAAAATTTGCCAATCAACGTGAAAAAAAGATTCTGGCTTTCTGGCAAGGGGTTTTGGATAAATACGGTACCCCGAATTCTGATGAAGACAAATGGATTTCATCTGAAAATGCTTATGGCCCAATGATGCAGGCTTATTATGGCCAACTGGTATTATCTGACAAGGGATTAAACGCGACTGATTCTGCAAACAACATTCAATCTGCACGTGAAAATTTCCAGGCTAAACCGTATGCATTCTAAAAAAACTTCTTACACAATTGGTTTATATTCTGAATTTCTGGCCAGATGGTATTTACGCTTTCATGGTTATAAAATATTAAAAAGCAGATATATAACTGGTAAAAATACCAATCGTGCAGAAATAGATATAATCGCACGCCACAAAAATACTATTGTTTTCATAGAAGTAAAATGTCGTCAAAGTATTGATGCGGCGTGGAATGCGATTACACCAAATCAATCTGCACGATTACGACGCGCAGCAGAAACATATCTGATGAACACGCATTGGACTGGCGATGCCAGATTTGATGTAATCGTTGTCTGTGGTCATAAAATATATTGGGCAAAAAATGCAATCTAGTTTTTAATAACTGCGCTTTTAATCATTGTCACATCTTCTTTGATTCCGTCTATTTTCAATTGCAATTGACCGATACCAGATTCAAGAATTGTGGTTCTGTTTTCCAAAGATGTTATCCGTTGTTCTTGGCGTTCCAATTCAGACAATGACGAATCCTGACGCGCAACCCAATAAATAATGCCTGCGACAAAAGCAATTAAAAACCAACTGTTGCGCAGAATTTCTAATATGTCATTCATTGTATTTTGCTTTGTCATGTTGGATTTTTCCCTTTGTTTATTAAATTTTCAATTTGATGTACCAAAGCATTTTGTGCAGCCCACCAGCGCAAATCTTCATTTGAAGCATTTGGTCCGACAATGCGTTCCAATGTTATGGAACGCAAATGAATCAGCACTTGTTTTCCAGATGGTGTAGCAAATGTTCGTGCATATTGTTTTTCTATATCTTGCATTTTTCAATCCTATATAGCCATTTCTTCACGTGCCATTTGTGCGATTGGCGCAATATATTTCAATTCTGCATCGCTGTGCAAAGATATTTTATCTATCAATCCACGACGTGATAATATCTGCAAACCACGTTCACAAAGTGGCCTGATAAATTCGTGCAACAAACGGCCATAGGTTGCGCCCAATATGCGCACCATATCCGAATTACGCGCTAATATTTCTGTGGCGGTCATTTCTTTATCTGATAATAACCCAAGTCTGTCTGCCAATAAAGTATGTCTGATTCTGTCGCGTAAATCACGTAGTACAATTTGCGATATATCAAAATCTGCACCACTGGATAACGGGGTTAAACCCGAACTGCCCACAGCTTTTGGTATAATTGCCCCAGGTGTTAAATTTATATTTGATAAATTGATAACTCCATCATCATCAGCCTGCCATATACCACTGACTGCGATAGTTGCATTTTTCAAGACTAATTCTACAACTTTATTTACAGTTTTTATATCTGGCAAAGCACGCAATACCGGCCCCCGTCCATATAATTCACCACTAACCACAGACCAACGGAATATAATATATGGATTTGTTTCAAATGTGCCACGCGAAACAATATTATTTTCAATATCCCCACCGACATCAACCCATGCTGTAAAATCTTTACCTATCAAAGATTGAACCAATCTGATTTGGGTTTGCGGATTATTTTTAACGGTATCGCGCATATGCGACGGCATTACAAAATCTGGATATTTGTCCATCAAATCACAGGCTGGCATAGAAGTCGCATGAAAAACTGCGCCTGGTAATATCGCTATGTCAGACATTGGAATTGCAGTAAATGAAAATGCAGAATCTGCACCGATTGGATTTTCTGCCATAAATAAACACGCTGTACCCAAAACAACCAAATCTGTATAACATTGATGTATTGTTGTATAAAAATTAGAATCGTTCAAATGCGCACGCAACATATCTGTTGCAAATTCTGCATTTGGTGACAATTCGCTTTCACGAACTAAATTTATCCACAAAGATTCTGGTGGTGTCAGCAAAGAATACATAGATGCTGCCAAATTATCAACGGCATCAGATGCAGTAGCATCAAATAGTGTTGCGACATCTGAATCGTCTGTTGGAATTGTATATCGCATAGCCGTTTTCCAGCGATTAAGCCATACACTGCGTTCATCTAGCGCACGTTTATATAATTGCATAAGATTTTTTTGCATTTATTTTATCCTTTTGTTTTTGTTATATGTTGAATTCAGTATTTGCCTTGATTAAACCAGAGTGATTTATCAAAGTTCTGGTTGGAATCGGTGTCATTGCAAGTGCACCTGCAACAGCATCCAAACCATCATCATGTTCTTTGGAACCAATTGGCGACCACGCCAACATTTCAGACAGCAACATTGTTTGCTGAATTGTGTTTCTGGCAAACAAGCGACCCGTAGTCAACATCGGTTCAATAGCATTCAAAATTCTGGTTTCTTTTTTGGTGTGATTTGCTATCTGAATAATATTGATAGACATTTGCTCTGCATCCGATATGCGTCGCAATATTTCGGGTAATGCATTACCAATACCATTGATTTCAACCCCTATTCTGCTTATTTTGTGTCTTTGCATAAAAGCCAGCACCTGTTCGCATTGTGTCGCCAGCGGATGCAAATCTTCGTCCTCGACATTCATGTACATAATGTCGTGAATAAAAGCGGTTTTATTTTTATCATCACGATAAACCAAGGCACAAACACTACCATCTGATACGTGATGTCCAGATGATGGATCCCAATACAACGAAACACCTGTGATTAAATGTTCCCCGATATGTGAATTACGGTAATCAAAATCGTCGACGTAAAACTTTAATGCCCCAGGGTCCAGATATGCTTTTTCTTCTGATATATATTCCAACATCATTTGGGCAGAAAAATGTCTTGGGCCCACAATTCGTTGTAAATCGTTGATTTTTTCAATTGGAAATAACTCTGGCCATGCTGGATTTCCGGCACTGTCGACTATTGGTATTTTCAAATGTTTATACCCCACCAAAAAAGGTATTGAATTATTAAAATTTTCGTTTAATCTAAAAGACATGGACTTTACTCCGAAAACCTTACCTGTGAATCTAGAAGCCGAACAAGCCGTTCTGGCCGCGGTCTTGATGAACAATCGTGCATTGGAAAACATCTCTGATTTTCTGTTGCCAGAGCATTTTTCGCATCCCGCTCACCAAGAAATTTATAAACTGGCATTACGTCAATTTTCTGCGGGGATACCGTTTGATATAATCACCGCAAAAACATATCTTGAACAACAAGGTGTTTTGGAAAACGTTGGCGGTGTAGAATACCTTTCTAAACTGGCATCTGCTGGTTCAACTGTTGTAAATGTCGACCATTATGCACAAATCGTTTTTGATAATGCCAGACGTCGCGATTTAATCGGTCTGGGGCAAAGCGTTATGGACAACGCATATACCGAAGATTTGGATAATCCTGTCAGCGTACAAATTGAATCTGCTGAACAAAAATTGTTTAACTTGGCTTCAACCGGTAAGTCTGAACATAATATTGTTTCATTGGCAGACGCATTAAAAGGTGCTTTGGAAGAAGCAGAAATTGCTTATAAAGCCGATGGTAAATTGTCTGGTTTGACCACTGGTCTTGATGATTTGGATAAATCTATCAGTGGCCTGCATCATTCTGATTTGCTGATTATTGCTGGTCGTCCTGGTATGGGTAAAACTACTGTTGCAATGAATATCGCATTCAATGCTGCAAATGCTATATTTAACAAGCGCGCAAATGATAAATACCATGGCGCAGTCGTGTTTTTCAGTCTTGAAATGTCAAATCAACAATTAGCAGCACGTATATTATCTTCCCAATCAAAAATTCCTGCGGCACGTATGCGCGATGGTAATTTAACTGACGAAGACATTATGAAAATGTCTGAATATGCCAATGCATTATCGAAATTGCCATTGGTTATTGATGACACCGCAAATATGTCTGTGGCTATGATAAAAACACGTGCACGCAGAATTGCCCGTCAATCTGGCGGCATTGCTTTAATCGTTATCGATTATTTGCAGTTGATGACTTCGCCTGGGGGCAAACACAGCGATAATCGTGTCCAAGAATTATCTGAAATTACTCGTGGATTGAAAATCTTAGCAAAAGAGCTGGACGTCCCCGTAATCGCCCTATCACAATTGTCACGTAGTGTCGAACAACGCGATGATAAACGCCCTGTGTTATCAGATTTGCGTGAATCCGGTTCTATTGAGCAAGATGCTGATATTGTTATGTTCACATACCGCGAAGAATATTATCTAAGCGGACGTTCACCTGAACAACGACTGTCTGGTAATGCATCTGAAAATGCGACCCAGCATTGGCAGAATCGTCTGGACAATGCCAGAAACAAGGCTGATTTAATTATCGCAAAAAACCGTCATGGAAAACCTGAAACAGTGCATTTAAGTTTCTTTGGCGAATACTATTTGTTTGACAATCTTAACCAATTTGGTCCACAACCTGCAACAGATGAATTTGATACTCAGTATCAACAACAAAATGTTGCTGATACTTCTGTGGTTCCTGACGTTATTGATGCACCAGATGATTTCATTTAATAAATTTTTCCTTGCTAATTTTATAAAAATTGACTATTATTTTGTCAAAGTACTTTAAGGAGTTTATCATGGCCCAAGAAGAAATCATTTTTCCAAATAATATTCGTAATATTCGTGCATCCAAAGGGATGCGTATGACCGAATTAGCAAGACGCGCAAATTTATCTTTGTCTGCTGTGTCAAAAATTGAAAAAGGCGTTCGTCGCCTGAATCAAAAGCAATTGTTAAATGTGTGCTCTATATTGGGTTGCAAATTATCTGACCTGTTTATACATGAAACAGATAAGTATGCAGATAAATGGCAAAATGAAATCAAACGCCGTTTAACAGATAATGAAGACAGCGGTCTGAAAGTTTTTGGTAGCGGTCTACGTAAAATCCGTCAGCGTGCAGATAAAACCATTGCGGAAACTGCGAAGGCAGCAAATATGACTCTGTCTGTTTATCATAAACTTGAAGTTGGTCAACGTGAAGTTTATGAAAATGAAATTGAGCCTTTGGCAAATGTTTTTGGTTATACCGCATCTCAATTGTTTGATGAAATTGCCAGATTGTATAATTCTGGGGAATTAAATAAACAAATGAACAAAGTTAAAGAACGTGTCAAAGCGGTTTTGGAACCTTGCAATCCTGCATCTGGCTTGAATATGAACTGCGGTTTATATGGTGCACAATTGTATGATAATGCGCGTAAAAAATTGGTTCCTGTGTTCGGCACACCATCTGAAAAATCAATCAAATTCAAGAAATCTGATGAAACTATGATTGTTGCCCCCGTTTCTTTGGAGGGCTGTTGTTGTGTTTACGCAATAGAACCAAATTCTAAACGTCTGGGCGGTTTTATACCCGAAAATTCTTATGTATTTGCAGATGCAAGTCTTACTCCTGCTGTTGGTGATTTGGCTGTGATTGTGGATGCTGATTTTAGTTCTTTGACTGAAAATGATACTGTTTCTGCCCAGATTGCAGTTGTCCGCAAAGATTCATCTGGCAAATTGTACGGCCATATTTCAAATCCAGATGAAAAAGTGACAGGCAAAACCATGCACAAGGTTATAATGGTTTTGACGAAATAGCCACATCCTATAAGAGAGGGAGGGACAAATGCAACAACACACATTAGTGACAGCCCAAAGGTTACTGAATCTGTATCGCCAAGAACATGTCATAGAAGGCGGTTGGGCGGCTGTCAACGAAGTGTTTTTGCGCGAATCCAATGATGAAAATGTTATTACCGCTTTGGCATCTCTGCCAACCGGTGCAAAACTAGTTAAACATATTGAAAATCTGCGCAGTGGCAAAACACCTATGGATTCTATAGAGGTTGATTTATTACCATACGGTGGCATGATGTTTGGTCATGAAACCGAAACATCTTTGACACCAGACGAAATCAAACAACTACAAATTGCTTTGGATAATTTCGAAACAACCCCCGAAGGATTAAGCAAAATCAATCAATTACCTTTTGTAAAAAAGTTCGGCCATGATTGGGTTGATAGTATTAAACCAATGCTAGCAAATAATAATGAATTACTGGCAAAATGGGATTTGGTTTCTCGTACTGACAAGGCATATCGCACTTGGGATACCGCAAAACGACTAACATCAGAACCTTTGACGGACCGCAGTCGCGCTCAAATTCAGGCAGATATGCTTGAATTCGAAACATACCTGCCCATGTTCGGTGAAGCAGGTGAAGAACTGCTGACTAAATTACGTACATTTATGTCAATTATCTGATATATCTTGATCTGTTTTGTATATTGTATCTTTGGTATGTGGTGTGCCTATGTAAATCATTGTTCCGTTTGGTGATAAAATAAAATCCAATTCACGTAGCCTTTCTCTCAAATTGTCGCGTTTCTGCCGGGTATTACAAGTATTTGGCACCTCTACATCATCACATATTATCAAATCAGAACGCATACCTGTTATATTTCCGGAAATTCCTTGGCATATAACAGACGGTTCTCGAATTCCTATGGGACGTTTAATTGTAATTTTATGTGTTCCCCACTCTTTTTTTACCTTTGGTAAAATATCTGTGCACCAAGGATGGTTTTCCAAAATATTGCGAATATGTGCAACCATGCGCGACGCTAAATTTGATTCTGCAGATAATATTAATATTCTGGTTTCAGGTCTGTGATATAAAACACATGCCGCAAACACCCCAACAACCGTAGATTTCCCAGAATGCCGAAAAGCATTTAATAATCCACGATGTGGTTCATTATTTAATACATCGGTCAAAAATTCCATTATCTGTCGATGGTGTTTTGGTGTCTGGAATCCCAACACATTATTCCAAGCATCCAGAAAATTATATGCTGCCGTAATCGTCACTGGTTGCATTGTCTGCTTCTTCAGAAACTAATCCATAATCATTTATCAACAGAGGCAAAGCGCCGTCCAAAACATTCAACAAATTGTTATAAAGTCCCAATACCGCACCACCAGACATTTTATCTGATATAGTATCAATAACATAATTAATTTTTGGTAAAATGTTGTCACGCAAATTTGCCCACTCTGAAACATCGATATCAATATCTTGCAAATCTTGACATACCGCCAACAAAAAATTGAAATCTGAATTTAAATCTTCTGGATCTATTTTCAGCGTTGGCTGATAATCAATCACCCTATTCAATGACACATGCCTGAAAACATCTATTTGTTTGCCAGATTGTGGTGCATTTGCTAAACAAATTGTTCCGCCAATAAAATTGCTATTTGGGGTCACTGTGTAATCATTGTCATCTAATACAACATCATCAACAGATACTTTGATATCTGCGTTTTGGAAAAAAGGAAAAGAAAAAGTATATTCTGTACTTACACCATCAGAGGTATATGATATTTTATACATATGTGCCCCCTATCCTGCTATTTTATCTATTTTTGCCAACCAACTTTTTAATAAATTTGGTCTTTTGACTTTCAGATTATTTATTTTATCCAAATTATTTTTACATTTTTCATCATAAGATTCCGCTGTTTCTGAACGCAAACGTTTTAATACTGCATTTTCAGAAAAACTGGTACCCGAATTACCAGACGCACCATATACAGCACGTTGCTGCGCTAAAACTTTTTTTATTAGATTATTCTTTGCTTTTTCGTCTTCTGCCATTGCTGCCAAAATTTTTTGACGTTCGCTTTCTGCATTTTTCTTAGATTCTTTGTAATCTAACACTTTTGTCACATCTGACACTAACTGTCCCATGTTAAAATCTCCTTTGGACTAAATTGAAAATTATATTGAATACCAGCCATCAACACTGATAGATAATATGGTTGCTGGTAATTGTTCACTGCTTGATAAAGACCACAATGCTTTCATGGTTTCGTTTTGGGTTCCCAACATATTTACAGACAAATCTCCACTGTATCCAGGGTTATCGTCTGTATAAACAAGATTAGGTATTTCAATACGTTGTTCATTTATAAATAACGTTTTTGTATTCATTACACGCAAAGACACTTTCCGAATACGAATTTTCTTTGGACAATGCCCATTTACTATCATTGGAAATGCAGATATTCGATACGAAAAACCGTATGTCCCTGCATCTGACAGGCAAGTATCATCAAATTTTTCCAATGAATAAGTACCATTTCTGCTTACTATCACATACACAACATCATCAAAAACACAAACATATTTGAATTTACCGTCTGTGGTGTATGTCCCCCATGCAGAAATATCTGTTCCCGAATATTTATTTAATACAGCCATAATACCACTATCCATAACAACGAATAACCGATGTTTTTGCTGGCTATATGCCATACTGATAGGTGTATTCATCAAATGTTTAGACAAGGCACATAAATCTGTTGCATTATAGTTTTCGCCCAATGCGTCTAAATCTAGTTCGCGTATATCTTTACCCGACTTTGCAACGAACACAGTACTTCCTTCTATTTGTTGGGGTGGCAAATATATATCCGCATTAGTCCCCACAGAAGTATGTTGTTTAATAGATACAGAAGATGGGGTTAACGGTGAACTGGATATAGCCCATTCGCCTAGTGATGTCAAAATTTGTAATTTATCACTGCTTACAACTGTGCAAATTTGATGATGTTGCGCTGATAACAAAGATGTATAAATTGCATCGTCATCTAAACCAGTTCCTGTATCAAAGTTATAATAATCACCAGTCTTGGACATCCATATTCCATTTGGAGCCGATGGAGTCCCCGCAAAAACCAGTCGATTCTGATGAAATGATACACAAGATGGCCAACCACGTTTATCAGAAAAAACACATTCGTACCAGTCATAAACCGGGGCATTCGGAAGTGTATAACCACCATTAGTATAAACCGTTGCAACACGCGCACTCTGAACACTCTGAACAATCCATTGTTTTGATAATACCAATAAAACTTGCCCCACAGATGCATTTGTAAAAAAATCTGCACTTGTAGTAAATACTGCATGACTGTTATCAATATCACTATGACTGATTGTAATTGACATACCTTCTGTGTCTTCAAAGCGTGTAAACGGCATATTGGCACTGGCATCTGAATTGGCCTTGAAAACAAATGTAGCAATATTAAAATTGTTGTCTGTTCTGGTTAGCACACGTGGCTTGTAATTTGGGTGCACAAAAAATAATTTGTTAAATCGCTGTGCATATTGCAACTTCTTGAAATCAGATACTCCCCATGGGGCTGGTAAAGATTTTATTTTTACATCATTACTGTATATATCTATCGCTGAATCACGTACCAAAACCAGATATTTTTCCGTATCGTTAACAATAAACGGAATTAAAATTGACTCGCCAGATATTGTTTTTACGGATTTCAGTCCGGGTCTACGTTTTAATCCGCCAGATTGCAATACATCCATATTTTCTAGTTTTGTCAGTCCATGCATATTGTGTGTTGCATAAAATTCTGGCGATACTTCTCCACAAGAAAACATATTTTGTGTACTAAGAAAGTTTCCCATATCAAATCCTTTTGATTAAAATCTGGAATTTATCAAAGAAAAGTTATCAATATTTGTTTGGTTCGATGTTGTGCTGTCTATGAATTTTGCAGATTGATATTCTGATTCATACAAAGCCATCATCATATTGAATATATTTGTATCACCAATCAATGGAATGCTGAATTCTACTGCTAATTTTGTTGCGACCAAAGTTGCAAAATATCCAGGGAAAGATTCTGGTTCTGTGCGGACAATCGCTATAATTTCTGTTATTTCTGATGAATTTATGATTTTATTACCAATAATTTTACCATCACATTTAATGATTCTTAAAACATTAGATGGAATAATAAAATCGCCATCAGAATTTTTATTCAACACTATTGATTGAGTCGCAAATCGCCATGGAAACATAGATAACAAAGTATCTACTGTGGAATCAAACAAAGTTCTGGCCAATTGTGCTTTGACAGACTCTTCACGCAAAGATTGAATTGGTGTTTCACCTAATTTCAACAAAGCCATAGAACATAAATCTATTTTCGTAAACATTTTTCTACCTATTTAATATAAAACGGGCCGATTATCGACCCGTTACAAATTATTCTGTTGCAATTTTATTAAGATAACGAAGCAACTGTGACAACACCATCTGAAACAGCGATAGATTTCATTGTTGTTCCGTTAGAACCATTGATTAAAATAATATCGCCAGTATTCATCAAACTGTTCACGCTGGAAAAGTATCCCGATGCGGTTATTGTCGCCAATGTTTCATTTGCTTTGTAATGCCACAGAGTAAAACCATTTGCATACGCAATTACAGATAAATTTTTGTTTTGAAATGCCATTTGATTTTCCTTTTGGTTATATGTTAAGCAGCATCATCGTCACATTTAATACGGACAATTCCTTCTGCATCAATCAATACAGCACCCTGGGACATGCTGTTGCTGATAAAGTGTGCAGCACGTTCACCATGCCATGTAATATCTGTTTTAACTTCTTGACCACATGCATGACCAATGCTGGAAGCGTGATAAATAAAGCAATCACGATCATCACCGCTTGCCAAAGGCAATGCGTTGCACAAAATCCAATTCACACCCAACCATTTTCTGGATTCACAGCCGTCGATTAATGGTGTAGAACCGCCAACATAGTCAGCAGAAACAAATTCATCCAAAGCCAACAATTCATTCCATTGATGAACACCAACAACTGCATATCTGCGACCATCATCTGGAACATCGTTTGTATTCAGTTTTTCAATTGCTGACATTATCAATGCTTTGGTTAAGCCCGTAGAATAATCACCAACGTATTGAGTTGCTGTATTCATCGCCGCAATAATTAATTCATCTGTTTTACGACCCAAAGCATATGCACCAGCAGACGCAACAACACGACGTTCATCAACGTTTGTTTTCAATTCATCCAATGCATCAATCCAATCACCTGCATAGTAATCTTGCAATGTACATTCTACTGGTGTGTGATTTAGATTCATAACTGGCACAATACCATGACGCGATTTTGTGCTGGCGATACCTTTGCCAACTTTCTGAAAAGTTGTTGATGTTCCAACAACACCAGTTTTACTGCGAATTGTGGAACGCAATTTTGTGCCCATTTGTTGATAAGCCAAATGAACATCTGCTTCAAATTGTTTTATAAACACTTGATCTACAGACATAGACATATAAAATCCTTTTGTTTAAGTTTATGTTTGCCCAATTGGGCGACAATAAAATCTTGATTGATGGTTATGCAAATAAATTGCGCCACACAAACAAAATAAAACGGGTCCACAAACGGATTATCCAATAAAAAATTCAGTTAGATACGAAATCTAACTGAATAATTCATCATAAAAAAATCCCCGAAACCTACATTTTCGGGGATAAAATAACATTACGCACATACATGCGTTGATTTATTATTTTTTCTTTGCAACTTTTTTAACAGCCTTTTTTGCAGGTGCTTTTTTAGCAACTACTTTTTTTGCAGCTGGTTTTTTAGCAGCAACTTTTTTAACTGCTACTTTTTTTGTAGGTGCTTTTTTAGCAACTACTTTTTTTGCAACAGGTTTTTTAACTGCTACTTTCTTAGCAACTGGTTTCTTTGCAGCAACTTTTTTTGCAGCTGGTTTTTTAGCAGCAACTTTTTTAACTGCTACTTTTTTTGCAGCTGGTTTTGCAGCTGTGCATTTTTTCTTAGAACCAAAGAACATAATTCTCTCCTTTTAAGTTTTTGGATAGAACAAAATTATTTTGTTCTTAATTTATATTTTATATGAATAAAATAAAATAGTAAAGAATAAAAATCATTTTTGTGAATATAATTTCTTGAAACCATTTTCTATTTTTCTTACATACTCTTCATCATGATCACGCCAATATTTTGGATCACGCATCATCATTCTTAAATCATCATCAGTAAGATTTTCTGTTGCATTTTTATTCATCAAAACTTCTGGTTCTAAAGATTGCATCATCTTGTATACCCCTTGGATTCCCTGGGGTGTAGAGCACAATGCATCAAACGCATCAGTCGGCAAAAATTTTTCACCGAATGCATTTATTGCTTTCATTGCTTCGTTCATTTTTTCTGTTCCACCAAAAAAATTTTTCAATTCATTTATTGCATTTGTTTGTGTTTGTAATGCAAACAAATTATTTATTGTTGGTTGTAAAAATTCTTCAGCGATGTTATAAATTTGTTCAACTTGTTTAGAAGTCAATCCAATTTCATGAAATTTTTCGCGAACCGATTCGTCATCAAGTAATGAATTGGTTGGATATTCAGATGCATTATCAGGCACACCAATTGCATGATTAAATTTTTGTTTTGTTGTATCATCACTGTTTTCATTTGGCACAGAAACCATTGTTCCCATCTTCTTTTCCAGTTCACAATATGATTTAACCAAAGCAGATGTATTTAATTCACCGTTTTCATCAAGAAATTTTTCTGGTATCTGTTCCATTATTTTTTCCTTTGTGTTGAAGATTCTTGTTTCAGAAAATAAATACCGCCCAACGTGAAAATCGTTTGCAATGTTGTAAATATATCGCCTTCGCCTATTAAATAAGCGCCAATCGCAGACATTATGCCAACCGCAGAAATCACGTATGTTTTACGTCCTGCTAAATATCCGCCTTTGATTATTTTATTCATATTGAAATCCTTTTTATATCAAAGATAAAACAGAACATCATCAAACTCTGCAATATAACCACGTGAAACAGCCCATTGTGGCATCACATCTGAATGATGAAAATTTGTTGCACCAAAAACACAATCGCGTAAATGACCATGCATCATTTTTTGCACGACACGTAAACACATTTGAAACTTTCTGTCCGGCACCGGAACATTCAGATATTCATGACGCGCAGATGTTTCGTTCAGCGATTCAAATAAATCTGAATCGTTTGCTATATCTTCAAACGATTTATTATATTTAATATGAATATTATAAATCATTGAAGCCATTGCTTCTGTGATTTGCAAAGATGACGCCAATGTTTCCGCATAAACTATGCGTGCCAATTTATATAATACAGATTTTGTATTATCTGGGTTTTCAATCAATGTTAGTTGCATGTTTGACCTGTTTTAGTTGAAAAAAGCCCACGCATAAAAATGCATGGGCACAAATAAAGAATAAAAAAATCCGCACAACGCGGACAATATTTCTATTCTTGATGTTTCATATAATATCACAAATTGACATAAAAGTCAAGACAATTAAACAAAGATTTCATCGCCATAGGTTAAAATATATTTCTCGCCACAGCGCAAAACCAATGCGCCACTTTCGTTCAAGCCTATTAATTCTGCGACTTTGCCCTGATATTTTATCGTTTTGTTTATAGCCATCGCCATATTCATCCAATGTTCACGAACAAGTGCAAAATCTGCATCGCGCCATTTATTTATTTTCTTTATCAAAATATTCAGTACATCTTGGACAGATACATTTACATAATCATTTACTTTGGTTGTTTTATATTCATTTTTGGTTGGACAACTTTCAACATTTATTCCAATACCAATAATTACAAAGTTGCCAGCATATTCAATCAAAATACCGCTTATCTTTTTACCATCTATTAAAACATCGTTTGGCCATTTAATTTGCGGGCTAATACCAAAATGAATCATTGTTTCAGCCACAGCCACGGCAATCGCATAAGATAACTTTGGATCACGTTCGGATATTTTATATATAAAACTGGCATATAAATTACCGGTGTTTGATACCCACTTACGCTTGTATCGACCACGCCCAGCAGTTTGGGATTCTGCAACGATAACGGTTTTATCAGATGCTTCATTCCGAACAATCAAATCAAGCGCCAAATCTTGGGTGCTGGATATTTTTCCGAAAGACATCAGTTTATAACCGTCCAATTTTATATTTCCCATTTTCGTTTATTATAAAGTTATGTCCGTATTTTTTACGCAACTGATAGACCGCAGTTTCCACCGCATGCGTTGTTATATCGGGCGACAAACCCAAAGCAACCTTTAATTCACGCATTGTAATATCTGGGTTTTTATACAAGAACACTATCAATTTACGTTGCAAATTGGACAACACAACATCTTTACCAAAAATTTTATGTATGATATCTGAATTATCAAAATGATTCAGTATCAGCGCTTGCAAATCCATAATTGAAATTGGTGTTTTGATATTGATATCGTCAAAGACAACATCTGCCAGATTTGGTGTTGCCACAACACCCATGCCCAAATCAGTGAAAATTTGGCGCCAATATTTATCAGATGTATAAACTTTTATGTTCTCTATCATACTTACACGATATCCAATAAAACGGCTTTGTGCAACATATTATTAATGATATAAAATTGATTGAGGATGATGAAAAACATAATTATATGCCTGCACATTGAAAAACATACAGGCATATTTTTATCTATCAACGTTTTGTGATGGGATGAATTTAGTAAAATCTTCCAAAGATGCACCCGTAGAAGATAAAATCTTGGAAATACTGTTTGTCGATGGCCATCTGGGTTGCCCTTCTTTTGACCAACGTTTACTTTTGTTGAATGTTGTCGGGTCCAGACCACTACATTTTGCTAAACCAGAACACGACATATTATGTTCAGTAGCAAATTTTTCTATTGCGCTCCACACATCTTCATGCGTCATGACTATTCTCCTATTTTTCTTTGGTTTTCCAATCCAACAATCTAATAATAATTGATTTTGCGAATAAATTCAATCTGCATATACTGGTTTGTTTTCCTGTGAAAAATACCCCAAAATGAAAATACCAAACTTTTTTTTGACAAACCACTTGACAAACCCTTGTTTGTGTATTATATTTCGATTCGTTAAAGGAAGCAATTCCATTAACCAGACACAAAATGTCTGTTGGGGCCCAGGGTTTTCAGACTCCCTCCTACATTCTCTCTCCTCTGGACTTTGGGCCCAAAATCAGTTTAGGATGCCTATTTCTTTTTCTCCTTTCCTTCCTTTCAAGGCATCCGGAAAATACCGCTGGAAACAGCGGTATTTTTTTATTTATTATCCCATAAAAATTATTTTACAAAAACGCAGAATATTTCCCAATGTGCAGAGCCGACAAACTGATCCACGGGAATCGCTGTTGTCATTTTATATCCGCCCTTGGCTAATTGTTTAGCATCACGAATAAAACTGGCTGGATTACAAGACACATATATTATTTTTTTTACGTTTGATTTTGATAATTCTTTGACCTGCTCGGCTGCGCCTGCACGTGGCGGATCCATAATAACAACATCATACTGATTCAGATTCTTTGCACTTAATGGTTTCTTGAACAAATCACGCTTTACACCATTACCAACAATATCAAAACCTGTTGCATTTGTCACAAATGTAAAATTACCCAAACCGCAAAACAAATCAGCAACTTTCTTTGCGTTATCCGTATGTCTAACAACCAAATCACGCAGAGCCTGTTCTGTTTCCACAGTTGGCTGAAGAAAAGCACCAGGCATATAATTTATAATTTTATCATTAAATTTAATTTCAGGGTTTGCGTATTTTCTGATTTCTTTATCATTCCACATAACACGTATTATTGATGCAGGCAATTTTTCAACCGCATTTCTGAAATCTGTTCCAAAATACGGCACACCCGATGTAATTAAAACATCAATACCATTTTCACATTTTGTAATTAGAACACTGCCTGAACCAGCCCATGGTAATTTGGAAATATTCGGTAACACATCATTTATTTCATCGACAACATTTTGGCATTTGTTTATATCAACAATATCTTTGGAATGCTTTCTGAAAAAACCAAAATGCCCATCTGTAAAAGCAAAATCTGCCCTGCGACGCGTGCCAGGCTTACCCCACATTGGCGCATCTGTAAACTGAATTTGTGGCAATAATGCTGTTTTATCTTTGCGATATTTTGCATCAGTAAAATCATACTCGCAACCACCACACAAATCAAAGAAAGGACACCGAGCCATATGCAACACCTTGAATATTAAAATCTGTCTTGATTACAATTCATTTTATAATTATTATATAAGTATTATGAAAAATACAGATAAAAAAGTTGCTTTATTCGCAGGTGCTTTATCCTTGCCATTTTTGACGCGCGACGCGTTGCGCAAAAATGGATGGGAAGTATATGTGATTGGGCTGAAAAACTTTTATGACCCAAAATTAAATCCAGATTTGGTTATTCGTCTGGGTGGTGCCGGAACCGCTGCGCGCGAATGCAAAAAGCGCGGTATTCGCAAACTGATGTTTGTTGGCGCACTGGGTCATGTGAACTTGTCAGATATACGGCCTGATTTATGGTCTTTGTCTGTATTGATAAGTGTTTGGAAAAATCAACGGGGGTATGATTCTATGGCTGTCGCATTTACAAAAGCATTGGAAAAACGTGGGTATGAGGTTGTTGCCGCCCAAGATTTAGCACCAGAATTGACATTTGAAAAACCTGGCATTCAGACAAAAACCAAGCCATCTAAATCTGATGAACACGATATTGAACGTGCGATTCAGGTATCACACACAATTGGTCGCGAAGATATTGGTGCTTCGGTCGTTGTTGACAAGCAGGTTATCGCAGTTGAAGCGGCAGAAGGTACTGCCAGAATGCTTGAACGTGTTGTTGAAATGCGCAAAAACAGAAGAAAGACTGGTGGTGTATTTGCAAAGATGACTAAACCTGGCCAAGATTTGCGCATTGATATTCCTGCGATTGGTGTTGATACAATAAAAGCAGTTGCTGCTGCAAAATTACATGGAATTATTGTGAACACAAAAACATGTTTTATAATTGATAAACAGGCTGTATTAGATGCCGCAAACAAAGCAAAAATATTTATCAAAGCAATATAAATTACATTCTGCGATTTAATATGCTGATAACAACCTGTTTCACAGTATCAATTTCTGCTGGATTGCTTTCTGCTATCAACAATGTCAATGCAAACAATGTCGAATCATCAATTAAATTTTGCCCTATATCGTCATAAAGCATATTGTTTTTATCCAAGAAATACAGAAAACAACTGGCACCAATACGTTTGTTTCCATCAACAAAACTGTGATTTTTAACAATTAAATAAAGTAATGTTGCAGCCTTTTCTTCCAATGTTGGATACAGGTCTTTGCTATCAAATGTTTGATATATCTGGGATACAGAACTGTAAAAACTTGCGTCTTTTGGTTTAGCGAATACATCGCTTGCAAAACAGCCTTTCATTTTATCAACCACAGATAAAAATTCATCTGGCTTTATAACAACTGCTTTTGCCTTGGTCTTGCCTTTGGTGTCTAATGTTTTATGGTCAAAATCGTCCAATAAATTCAGTCCTTTTACAAAATCATTTAATACACGCGACACTTGTTGTGCTGCATCCAGGTTTTCAGCCTGATTTTCAATACTGCGCGTCATTAAATCCATAGTTTTTTGTAGCATCAGCATCTTAGATTTCTGTTCAGACAACATTTGTTGATTTACAACATAACCTTGCAATAAATAATCTTTTAATGTTTTTGTTGCCCAGATACGAAATTGAGTTGCGGTTTTAGATTTAACCCGATATCCAACAGACAAAATCATATCCAAATTATAGTGTGTTATATTACGAGAAATCTGCCGTTTTCCTTCGGTTCGAACTATTAAGAAATCCTTAATAGTTGAATTTGCGTCTAATTCGCCTTCGGACAAAACATTTTTAATATGCATATTTATATTGGGTGTTGTTGTTCCAAATAATTTAGATATAGCATTTTGCGTCAGCCAAACAGTATCATCTTGAACCCGAACATCTATTTTGGCTTGACCATTTTCTGCAACATATATAGCAATTTGATTATTTATATCCGTCATTATAAACGCCTTTCTGTATGTTGATTATATTGAATTCTTGCCCAAATGTAATAAAAATGTTATAAGGATACAGAATATTACACACTATGGGAACTAAAAAAATGCCCTCAACACAGTACCGAGAGCATTTATTACTTGTCCGTTTTGTATATCAAAACTATTATTTTCTTTTGATATCTTTGATTGTGACCTTGAACACAACGTCTTTGCCAGCCAAGTGTGGCACATATTGTTGTGGGAAAGTGATTTTCACATCACGTTCTTCGCCAATCTTTGCACCAACCAATTGTTCTTCGAATCCAGGTACAAATTGACCGCTGCCCAATTTTAATGGTTGATTAAATGCGGTGCCACCTTCGAATTGTTCTTCGCCTAAAAATCCAGCATAATCAATTATAACAGTATCGCCATTTTTTGCGATTTTTTCACATCCTGCCAAAGCAACAACACCACACAAAGCGGCCAAAGATAAAACTTTCTTCATATCATTTTCCTTTTGTTTTTTTATTGTTTGTTATAGACACATCTGAATCCATATTCGCGCATTGTGACACCTTCTGCCTCTATCCTATAATCAAAGAAAGAGGTTGGACGCATCACTTCGAATGACGGTTCATCATAAACCTTTACAATACTTTCAGCATTACGGCCACAAACACGTTTCATTTCATAGTCTGCGACACGCGCCAATATTGTTCTGGAATCTGCATCAACATCTGTACCCGAAGCATTTTGTATCAAGCGTAAACGCATTTCACGAACATCGGTATCACCCAACAAGATTTCAACGCGAACCATCGTCCCCTTGTATTCCTGCCATCTGGTTTCTTTGCGTGCAGTATCCCAATGATTTGATGTCGCTTCGCGTTCAGCCATAGTCCGCGGGCGATACGAATCGATTTCTGCAAATTCGTTTTTATCAGAAATATATTCGTTTGTTCGTTCGCTGTATGCCAAGCCACCAGAATCATCTCCATAATATTCACGATTGCCAGCCCCACAAGCCCCCACAATCAAAGCCAAACCCAAAAGACAAAATACAGATTTTTTCATTTTTCTTTCTCTCTTTTTTTTCATTTTATCAAATAAAGCATTTTGATTCAAGCAACGATTTATGATAAAATAGTAATTATGGGAAATGTAGTTCTGGAATCTTTATTGAAACCATTGGAAGATTTTTATACTCCGTCTTTCGTGGAAGAAATCGCAATAAACCACGCTGGCGAAGTATGGATGCGTCTGCATGGTGCGCGCGTTCCATGGGTGGCGTATAATTCAGATATCTTGTCAAAACAATATCTGGTTGATTTGATTCACACTGTTGCCAACATTTACGAACGCCCGTTTGATCCGATTCGTGGTATGCCTGTGGTTTACGCTACCCTGCCCGGCAATCATCGTTTTTCTGCGATTGCTGGTCCAAACGTCCAATATGATGAACGTGATGTGACTGGCGGTGTTGCACTGAATATTCGTGGTGGTGGTGCCCCAGATGTTGATTTCAAGAATTATCATTTGGAACGGGGCAAAAAGTTATTGAAAGTCAAACCCCGTAAATCGATTCGCCCAGACGACCCATATGACAGATTGATGTCTGCAATCAATGACGGCAGTCCTATTTTAATAAGCGGTGCAACCGCAACTGGTAAAACAACATTTCTGAATCATATGTTGACACTTATCGACCAGAACAGTCGTGTTATTACTGTGGAAGACGCGCGTGAAATCAAAGTTCCACAAAAAAATCGCGTACATTTTGTATTATCCAGAACAGAACAAACAAACGATTTTAATTATGCCAGATTGCTGGACTTGGTTGTTCGTATGACACCTGACGTAATTATCGGTGGTGAAATATCAACAGACAATGCGTCTGTGCTGTGGGAAATGTTAGGCACAGGACACGACCATTTCTATACGACAATTCATGCAGAGTCGGCAGAGGCTGCATACGCAGCATTTGCAGACCGTATTTTGCATACCCAACCGGCATATAACCGCACAGACTTAATCGCAGAAATGAAAAAGAAAATCCGCGTGGTTCAATTATCGCGTGATGGCGCACTGCGTGCTGTGACAGAAGTTGTATAGTTTTTATATCAAAACTTGACATTGTAATTTTTTGTGCTATATTATCAGTGATAGAACAAAGGAGCGAACAAAATGTCACAATCTGAAACACCATCTATACAATGGGACAAGATATTTAATACCTCTATAAAATTAACGTGTCCATATTTTCTGGGGCTGGTTGTTGGTTCCAAACTCGGTCAACCAGTTCAATGGATAGATATAATGTCTGAAACGTTCGAATTTCTTAGCACATGTTATGCGTTGGGTGTATCGGTAAATTTCATATACAATCAAATACAAAACATAAAAGCCAAACGCGCTGAAAACCTTAAAAACAACCAAAATGGGCGTTAATCAAAAGCCCTGTAATTCAGGGCTTTTTATTTTGTTTAGTGATAACTATCAATTCCCCGCCCTTATAAACGTGTTTTCCTTCTGTGGATTAATATAACGGCCCAAAGGGCTGTGTCATGCTGAGCGAGCGACAAGCGAGCGTGAGCATCCAGGTATATCAATTCTTTTAACAAATTTGTATCATCGCTTCGCGATGGGAGTTCATTAACCTGGATTGCCACGCTTACGCTCGCAATGACAGAAACCTACGGTTTCTGTTGGTTGTATGTCATCAAGATAAAGTGACCATTCTGCAAAAAAATGTAGAATTAAAAAAGTTTCCTTAGTGTGTACTTTTCTACATAAAATTCTGTGGGTTGACGTCGATTTTAACACGAACATTGGCAGGCTGTTTTACTTTGTTCAGCCAATCACGAACAATCGGTTGCAAGTTTGCTTTGGCTTCGCCTGCGACCAAAAAACGCATACGGTACCAATTGCGAATTTGATAAATTTGTGCTGCGATTGGTCCCATAATTTTTCCACCGTTTAATTTTGGTGCTGCATTTGCCAATTGTTCGCAATACTTTTTCAATGTTGTTTCTTTGTCCGCCTCTACCACCACAGCAATCAGTTGGCCATACGGTG
This sequence comes from Candidatus Enterousia sp., assembly GCA_045634865.1. GTDB lineage: Bacteria > Pseudomonadota > Alphaproteobacteria > Rs-D84 > Rs-D84 > Enterousia. The sequence continues at coordinate 28,535 of JAZRBB010000002.1, read as the reverse complement.
GCATTTTTGCGCTTTTGCGCGATTCCATATCGGATGCCATAAAATCATCACGATTACCTTTACATATTGCCGTTATCACAGGATGTTCGGGCTGATACGTTTGCAACAATACGTGGCCTGGGAATTCACCACGCCCTGCCCGACCCGCAACCTGAAATAATTGTTGGAAAGTATGTTCGCCAGCGCGAAAGTCTGTGCCAAACAAGCCCATATCTGCATCAACCACACCAACCAAAGTTAGATTTGGGAAATGGTGTCCTTTGGCTAAAATCTGGGTTCCAATTACGATGTCTATTTCACCGCTTTCCATTTTGTGAACTAATCTTTCCAATGCTTCACGCGACATAATCGTATCGCTGGACACCAATGCTGTGCGCGCGTTTGGAAACTTTGCTGATACTTCTTCTTGAATTTTTTCCAATCCAACACCACGCATAGAAACATCATTACCACATTGTGGGCACTTATCAGGCAACGCGACAGTTTTACCACACATATGACAAAGCAATTTTCCAATACGTTTATGATAATTCATACCCACAGAACAATCAGGACACTCTGCAACCCAACCGCATTTTTTGCACTGGACAATCGGTGCAAAACCACGACGATTTATAAACAACATAACCTGTCTGTGCTGTGCCAAAGTATCTGATATTGCTTCGCATAGTTGTGGTGATAAATTACCAGATGTTTCATTTTCTGAATCTTTATCAACTTTGTATGATTCAGGTCTTTGCACACGCATATCTATGGTTTCAATCTTTGGCAACTGGGCCCCACCAAAACGCGACATTAAACGCAGACGCTTGTATTTTCCCAGCGCAACATTATGCAAAGTTTCAACTGACGGTGTAGCACTGGCCAACACAACCGGAAAATTCGCAATTTTTGCACGCAAAATCGCCATGTCACGCGCGTGATAATTTCCCATATCTTCCTGTTTATATGAAGTATCGTGTTCTTCATCAACAACTATCAATCCCAAATTTTGCCATGGCAGAAACAAAGCGCTACGTGTTCCAACAACCATTTTAATAGCCCCGTCTGCAACACCACGCCAAATATCACGTCGACGCGCAGCCGTCAGATTGCTGTGCCAAACCACAGGTGGCGCACCAAAACGCTTTTCAAATCGGGACATAAACTGGGCGGTCAATGCAATTTCAGGCATCATCAACAAAACTGATTTACCCGCATTATATGCATGCAAAGCAGAATCAAAATAAACCTGGGTCTTGCCTGAACCCGTTATTCCGTCCAACAAATGCACAGAAAAGTTATTTTGTTTTAATGCATCGGCAATTTCGTTTGCAGCCGACTGTTGTTCATCATTCAAAACGACAGTCCCCATATCGCGATATTTATAGTCAAATGTTGCTTTATTTTTTACCCGCTGGTCCACCGGAATTAAACCGCCATTTTTTATCATTGTTTTTATGACAGCCGAACTGACATGCGCAATATTCTTAATATCATTGACGGACATAGCATCATTATCATTCGACTGAAAAGCATCAGACACAGCCAATCGTGCATCTGTCATTTTGATATTTTTATCAAAATTAAATGAATAAAGTTGTTCGGTAGCAGGTGGATTAAAAGCATCTGGGACATTTATAATCAAACGCAATACCGCGCCAGGCGTCATCAAAGTCCAATCAGACATTTTATATATCCAATCTATATCGGCCCTTGATAATTTACCCAAATCGCAAACTTCAATTATTGGTTTTATTTTTGATTGTTCCAGATTGCTGTCCCCAACACCAACAATGACACCAACATACTGCCTGTTCATTACTGTGCAACGAACAAAAGCACCAATATCAGCAGGCGCAGTCAGACGATAATCATAGCCTGTATTTATTACATTTGGGATAAGAACTTTGACAATGTCACCAGATTTGAACATACTTTCAACATACTGGTTTTATGATATTTTTTCAATCACTTTTTCCAAATCATCGTCTGTCGGCACACGCAAAATCTGATAGTCCGGAACATATTGCGTCTTGAACCAAGTACGCTGTCTTTTTGCGTATTGATTTGTTTTTGTAATCCAGTTATTTATTGCTTCTGACCTTGATATTTCGCCACGCAACATTTTGCATAATTGTTCTGTGCCAATGGCGCGATTTTCTTCCATATTATTTGCGATTATATTTTTCGCCTCTATCAAAGCATCACCGGACACCATCTCTGGCACGCGTTTTGCGATACGTTCCAGCAATATTTCGCGTTTTGGGTTTATCAGTATTTTACAAGCATCAGGCACCAGCGCACCGCTGCGTGGCAATTTTTGCCAATCAGATAATGGTTTGCCTGTTTCCAAAAAAACTTCCAAAGCACGCGCTGTACGTTGTGGGTCTGTCCTGACAAAATCTGCGGGCAACAACTTATACACTTCGTCAATATTGTTTTTAACCATATCGCGCGCACGTTTTCTGGTTTCTTCGCTGACCTCTGGAATCGAAGATATGCCATTGATTAAAACATTTATATAGTATCCTGTCCCACCAACAAAAATTGGTGTTTTGCCCATAGCCATAACTTCATTAAACGCATCGGTCGCCAAACGCAAATAGTCAGCCACGCTAAGATGCTCTGACAAAGGTAGAATTGAAAACAGTTTATAAGGCACACCATCTAGTTCATCAAAACTATCGGTTCGTACCCCTGCAAAAGGCGACGCTGATACAGTTTCAATACCACGATAAATCTGGACACTATCGCAATTTATAATCGCACCATTTATTTTCAACGCCAATTTATGTGCAAAGTCTGATTTGCCTGATGCTGTGGGGCCTGTGATAATCAAAGATTTTGTTTTCATACAATGAATTATAAAAGCCTAGCTATCAATTTCAAGTAATTCATTGAAAAAAATCAAATTGTATTTTTGCTATAAATACGATACAATACAGATTATAACAAGGAAGGCTTTCAAGATGAAAAAAATTCGCGTTGCTATAAATGGGTTCGGCCGTATCGGTCGATTGGTTTTGCGTGCAGCATTGGAATCTGGTCGCAAAGATATTGAATTTGTCGCAATTAACGACATTACACCAATTGAACAAAATGCTTATTTATTGGAATATGATTCTGTACATGGCAAATTGCCAATGACTGTTAAACAAAGTGGCGAATATATCATTATCGGCAAAAATAAAATAAAATGTTTATCTGAACGCGATCCGTCAAAATTACCATGGAAAAAGTTAAATGTTGATATCGTTATGGAATGCACTGGATTATTCACAAACGCAGACAAAGCGCGCGTTCATATCGATTGTGGGGCAAAGCGTGTTTTAATATCCGCACCATCTGTGGGCGCAGACAAAACAATAGTTTTTGGTGTGAACGATAATAAATTGACCCGTAAAGATATTATCGTGTCAAATGCATCATGTACTACAAATTGTTTGGCGCCGGTATTAAATATATTGGATAAAAAGTTTGGTGTAAAAAACGGCTGGATGACGACTGTTCATTCTTATACAGGCGACCAACAATTATTGGATAAAAACCACAAAGATTTTCGACGTGCACGTGCCGCGAATCTGTCAATTGTTCCGACCAGCACTGGCGCTGCAAAAACAATCGGTTTAATATTGCCTAAATTGGCTGGCAAAATGGACGGCATCTCTGTTCGCGTTCCAACACCTGATGTTTCACTGATTGAATTAATGCTGAATATGAAAAAGAAAGTATCTGTTGAATCTGTAAATAAATTATTTACTGCATCGCAATCAAGTATTTTTGGGATTTCAGACAAACCTTTGGTGTCCACAGACTATACACACGATTCACACAGCGCGATTGTTGATACAGCGCTGACACGTGTTGTTGATAACGATGTTTTGCATGTGACAGCATGGTATGATAACGAATGGGGCTTTTCCAACCGTATGTGCGATACCGCCGTAGCAATGGGAAAACTGATATAAAACAACCGCCAAACAGGCGGTTTTTATGATAGTTTATGTTTTATTTCACGAATTCGGGCCAAGATTTCGTGTAAATCTTCATCAGAAACAGCCGGCTTTTGCGATTTATTCTGAATTTCATCGGCCAAAACAATACACAATGTTGCCAACAAAGAACTTTCCTGTAATGGACCAATTTTATCCAAAATCTGACGCGCGCGCGCATCAACCAAACGCCCCAACTCTATCAGACGCCCTTCCTGGCCATCTTCACAGCCCATTGGGTAGTTTTTATTGACAATAGGTATTGATACGACACTCATTTTTTCAATTTCTCTAAGATAGATACAGATTTTTCGATTAAATCTTTGGCGCGTTCATTTTTTTCCCGCAAAGTTTTGACCTGTTTGCTTAAAATCGCAACTTCCAGGTCTGTTTGCTTGCTGGCACAGGTGGCATCTGCACGCAAATGCAAAGCCAATGATTCCAAAGAATCCAATTCTTGAAAAATTTGCTGTTTTATATCCGACATAATTGCATTTTAAGACATTTTTTATATGCGTTCAACACTAAAATGTGATATAATGGTGTCATTAAGTAAGGGATGTGTTTTATGAAAACGAAAATTATCTATATTTCAGGCAGTGAGATTTTCAACATTACAGATATACGCGCCGCTTTTGATGAAGTTCGTAATGCTTTGCAACTTGATTCCGATACTGTTTTGTTCGGTGTTCCTGTGGACCAGGAAGATGCAGGTCTTGGCACAACAACTGCCACGACAGATGCCGACAAAGAAATCGTTCAAGATACTGTTATTGAACCCGAAAATCCAGACGAACCAGTAGAGATTATAGAATCTGTGGAAACTGTTATTGAAGAAATACCAACAGAACCAAAACCAAAAGCAAAACGTGCACGCAAATCAACAAAAGTGCAAGAACCTGATGACGATGAACCAACACAGGAAACACAAGTTGATGAACCTGTCGAAACTGTTGCGCCTATTCTGTCTGTATTGTCCAGCGAACAACAAACAGATGATTCAGAAACGGAAAAAACACAAGAAACAGAAATTATAGAAGATGTTACCACAGACGAAGAAATTATCGAAGAAACCAAGTCTGATGATATTATAACTGAAATAGATGAAAACCCTGAAACAGAAAACGAAGGCGAACCAGATTTGGAAAAATTGCTATCTGCGATGACACCTTTGCAGGAAGATGTATTGGAAGAAAATGTCGCGCCAGTTGTCCAAGACGAATCTGATTCAGATGACGATGTTTCAGAAGATGTTGATGCAACATTACAACAACTGGCAACAGAATTCGCAGAAACCCAAGATAAAATTGCATCTGAGACAAAGTCTTCGGGACGCAGTAAAATTGGCAAATTGCGCAACATATTGCCGTTCAAACAATCTAAACACAAAGATCAAGGGTTGGGCGATTTGTTTGGCTGGGCCGGTGTTGCAGCAAATGATGAAGATTTTTCTGTGCCTGGATTTTTTACAAATGCATCATCAAAGAAATAAAATATGAACACAGCAACTATTAAAACTTTACTTACAAACGCAGGTCTGAAAGTTATCAACATAGATGACAGTTTTATTTCTTTCGAAGATCCTGCTTGTATATTTCCTGCGTTTGATACAGTGTTAAATTATGCATGGTTTGTTATTGTGTTTTTGACTGGTATAATGCTATTTGGTTGGGCAGTATTATACATATTCAAGGGCGTTAAACTGGATACTATATCCCATAATGCAAAATCTTTGTTTTTGATTTTTGCGGTGTTAGCTTTGGTAAAACCTATTGTGAATGTTGTATATGGCGATAACTTGTTTTCGCAACAATGTGAAATAAAACAAGTATCACGCGCCCAAGTTGATGAATTATTAAACCTGCGAAATAAAAACCTTGGTAGTTCTGACGAATATCTTTTAAACGAAACTTTTGATGTTATTGATTCTGGACCGATTACAATGCCAGAAGTAGAATAAATTTATTTTAATGTTTTTTATCCAAAAAATGTAAATTACGTGCAGAATATACAACATCACCCGAAACAACAAAATGATCATACAAACAAATATCAACCTGGGCCAGTGCATCTTCAACTTTACGTGTTATATCTATATCTTGCATTGAAAAACAAGTATTTGGTGTCGGGTGGTTATGTAACAATAAAATACTATGTGCATTCAGGTCTAACGCGGTTTTAACAATTTCACGCACATAAACAGCCGCCCAATCAATCGTGCCAGAACTGTGTAATTGGTCTTTTATCAATCTGAACTGGGCATCTAAAAATAAAATATGAAACTCTTCTATGCTTTTACCACCAAGCGCACACCTGCAATAGTTTTCCAAAGTTTTTATATCGTGAAATATTGGTTCTGATTCCAATACTTCCTTGTAATCCAATTTTGTTATCAAATGAATAAGTTTCAACAAAACCGCAGTATTTTCTTTGACGCCACTATTACCCATCAATGAATCAATCGGTGCATTCAATAAACGATGTATACTTCCATATTTCTTCAACAATAATCGCGACAAAGGTCTGACATCACATCGCGGTATTGCATAAGCCAACAGCAATTCAACGATTTCACTATCTGACAACTGTCCTGCCAGAAACTTCTGACGAAGTCGCTGTCTGTGACCAAGTGATAAAGATGCTTTATCCTCCAACTTATTCATGCAACATTTTTTCAGTGAATATTATTACACCGTCTTCTGTGATTCCCAAAGTATGTTCCCATTGGGCAGACAAGCCACCATCAACTGTTCTGGCTGTCCATCCGTCTGGGTCAATTTTGCAATCTGGTTTACCAGTATTTACCATTGGTTCAATCGTAAATACCAATCCTGGAACCATTTTTACTTTGTCCCACATTTTATCATAAAAATGGAATATCTGCGGATCATCGTGCATAACTTTGCCAATGCCATGTCCAACAAAATCACGCGATATCGAAAAACCATGTGGTTTTACAACAGCCTCTATGGTTTTGCCAATCTCTGACAATGGAACACCAGGTGCACAAATGGAAATAGCCGCATTCAAAGCATCTTGACACGTTTGGACCAATTCGCGCGCCTGATTAGACACTTTGCCAATCATAAACATACGCGAAGCATCTGCATGAAAACCATGATATTCAGCAGTTAAATCTACATTTACAATATCGCCATCTTTCAATATTACATCATCACTTGGTATGCCATGCACGATAACATCGTTCACAGATGTACATATACTTTTTGGATATCCCATATAGCCTAAATCAGAAGAACGTGCGCCATTTTCACGCAAAAACTGCGCAACCAATCTGTCTATTTCGCCTGTGGAAGTTCCAGCAACAACATGCGGTGTTATAAAATCAAAACATCTGGCAACTAAATCACCAGAAACACGTAAACGCTTAAAATCTTTTGGTGCATATACTGATGCTAACATTTTTATTTCCTTCGTTTTAGAGCCAATTTTGCAGCACGCACAGATAATTTTAATGAAAAATCGCGAATTAAAATTTCTGGTTGCATACCATTTGTTCGGAACTGTTTTTCCAATTCGTTTAATTTTGATAACACATTTACAATTTCTGCTTCGGGCCATATTTTCACAGCCATATTAAATTTATCTGCAACTTTCCAAAACAGTTTTGGTAATTGTCCATCAACAACCGCTGTTAAAAGCCGCGTAAAATGGTTATAAAGCATACGAACCAACATATTTGCATCTGCACCTGCATACATCAATCTGTCCAGCGCAACCATCGTTTGATTGATGTGTCCCGCAGTCAAAGAATACATGTAATCATCAGCACTGGACGCAGATGTATCAGGCAAACATTTTTCAACATCTTCCAAATCAACAACATGTTTATCTGAAACATATATCGCGATTTTTTGTAAAAAACTGCGTGTAATTCCCCTGTCACCACCAAGATGCGATAACATATAAGACATCGCGTCTGGGGTCACCTGACGAATACCGGCATCAGCCGACAATTCTTTATGTATCAATGCTTCCAGAGTTTTTGTATCATCAGCATAACAAGCGATTGCGGCAATATCTTTACCGTCTTCGAACAACTTTCGCAACGAACCAACACGCAAATCACCCGCAGTAATTATAACCGTTGCACACAAAGAAGATGACGTAACCAAATCAGATATAATTTTTGTATCGCTATCCCCGGCACCTGCAATTATGACTGCCTTCTGGCCACCGAACATAGACGGACTGCAACTTTCTGCAAACAAAGCGTCTTGTTTTTCACGTAATTCATTTGCATCGATTGCCAACAAATTATCTTTTTCAATTTCCAATTTATCAATTGCTTTGTCGCACAATTCATCAACCAAACCCGCATCTGGCCCATATATCAAAACAGATTTGATTTTCAATATACCATTATTAAAATCAGATTCTTTCCACTTCATTATTCAACTAATTTTCAAGTTTTCGTATTTCAGCCATAACATGCATACTGATTTTTTCAGACAAAACATTAATCGTATTTAATACCGCATCATTATAAGATGCATTCGCAGCCACCAAATAACCAACAATCGCGTAACTTTCTGCCGCAGATTCATTGCCACGCGCGATTTCTTTGTTACCCTCTTTCAAAACATAAGAAGCATTTAATTTAACCTCTTGCCATGTTGCACCACCTGCACGATTCAATGCCATATAATGTGTATTTGGGTCACGCAAATTGACAGTTAAATTATATTTAGCGTTTTCTGCAGATTCTTCGTGTGCACCACCAAATTTTGCGTTCAAAGAATTACGCAATTCAATTCCGTTAATACCGTTGATTGGCGCAACATAAACGTCTGTACTGCCACCCGAAAACACAGGTTGAAAACTACATCCTGCAAGCATTAAACATAAAAGTATTTTTTTCATATCTTTTTCCTGTTGAACTTTGATTATATATTAGCTACACTTTTCATAAATCGCAAGAGGGAAAGGTGAATATTTTTTTAATCCTGTTATCCGTAATGTTTATGGCGGGGTACTATTTGATATCCAGCCCGTCTCAGCGTGTCGTCAAACAAGAAACAGAATATGCGTTAAAAAAGGCTGAATTACGGTCCATGGCAGAATGTGTTGTATCACAACAGAATGCCGTTATGTATGGCGAAAACTTTATAGACCCATGCATAGAACGCTATGAAATCACAAGCCAATATATCTGTATGAACGATAAATACAATATTATGTCTTGTGATTCTTATACTGGAAAACCACCTGTTTATAACTTTATAATAACCGCCAGCACCCCTTTACCAGAATCAAAATACAACAATATGCTGGAAATATTGGAACAATATTATCCTGATGCTGGCACATTTGGCATATTCGCAAAACCTGATTTGATTTCTGCCGGTTCTATCAGCAGACGCACAATACCTGATAAAATAACAAATACAGCCAAACTTACAAACGGCCAATTGGTATATATTATGCAATATACCATACCTGATGAAAACATAGATTATCCTTTGGTTGACGGTTCTGATTTGGTGTGTCCGGGCGGAACGATGAAAACATATCGTTTTGGACGGTGGCAATGTATAAATTATAACTATAAAATATCTTGTACTGGGGATACAATTTGGGATTCCGCATTGATGGACTGCGTTGCAGACGAAACCAGAAAGCCATTGTGTGCAAACAATCAGACTGCAGTTATGGTTGATGACGTCTGGGAATGCGTTGATCCTTTTGCTGATAAAACATGTCCCCCGGGTATGATTGCCAGATTGAATTATAACGAACTTGAATGGGAATGTATCGATGACCCAAATACGACCAAAACCGTAAAGAAATGCGAAGGTGTTGCACACAGGGCCCAGGGACGACGTGGTGGCGGTGCGACTTTGCGTGTTCGCAGTATATCTTGCACAGATTGCGAACAGGTATATGTTGACGAAGAAACATGCGAAACATACTGCATACCTGACCCATCAAAATTAAATGACGAAAATTGCTATGCTGGCAGCGTTGATGATTGTTCAGATTCAATGCATGGAATATATTTTGGTTTTACACAAAAATCACGCATTGATGGCATACCTGGATTGCAAAACGCAACAATTATACTGGACCGCAACCACAGCCAAAATCGTATGTTTAACTGTATGGATTGTGGCGACCGCGAAATAGACACTGAAAAGTCAGTATTCCCGTATACAGCAGTATGCAGATAATCTGGCAAAATTATACCTTGTTATAATAAATATCTGACATCACAAATTGCGCCATGTTCTTTGTCTGATACAGATTCTATTTTATTGTTTTTGATTTTCAATGTTTCTAGGTTTGCTTTTGTTGGTTCAGCGTAATCTTTGCCCACAGGTCTAGATGCGCTTGTTATTACAAACGGTTGCGTTTGAAATTTATAAGCGCGCAATACGCAATCTGCACCTTCCAGTGTCGTTAAATGTGCAAGCAATTCACCATTATCTAGATATAAATCATAAAAAGTGTATGAATGTGCCGTCCCTGTCACAAAACGTCCACGTTTGATGATGTCTTTCTTACCATCATTATTTATATCCAAATAAAAAGTATCTATTTGTTTTGTTCCGTAATCTTCTGATAAATCAAAAACCTCTGTTTTATCTGGCTTGGGCAAGCCGTCAGAAAAAACAGCAGTATATTCAACCTGTCTTGAACACGCCGCACATAACAATAAAAAGAAAAAATTAATCAAAACTTTCTGCATGGCATCTGCATCCGCATTCTTCCCCTGGCCGAGGATAATCATACCATGTTCTAACTTTGCCGTCCAGTATTTCATGTTCTGGTTGAACTCTGTCATCACCAACCGTTGTCCAAACATATTTTTCATGCTTAGAAACCAAACGTTTTTTGCCAGGTATATTTCCTTCATGTTTAGTCATCGCCTTGGCTAAATTCAGCAAATTATCTTTGGAAAGGTTATTCATTGGTGTTGAACGCGTAAAACCAGTCTGTCGTTCTATGGATTTCAAGTAATTTTCAACATTATTTTCGTTTGATGGTGCATATCTGTTTATTGCACCTTCGATTGTTAGATTTTGATATGAACTTGTTGCTAACAAACCAGCCATAGCATTAAAACCAGTAGTTGTATCCGGAAATATTGCAAATCTGCCGTCCGTTCCAATAGCACCATTATTACGTGCAAATTTTCCGTCTTCCAGATTTCCAGGGTTATTATTACGCCATGCCCTGCTACCACCACTAAACTCATAAATATTTCCATCGTTTCCAACATACATTCTGGTTGTGCCAATGCCTGGAAATGCTGATATATAAGTTGGTTCCATTTATAACTCCTTTGATTGTTTATAATAAAAAACAGACGGCAAAATGCCGTCTGTCCGATTGCCAAGATTATACCATAATTTGCATAAAAAAGCAATGTTAAAACAGAACACTTTTATCGATTAAAAAGTATATCTCACCCCCCACCGGGTTATTAACATTGTTGATAATGCTTCTGTATCTGTTTTTAACAACTTCATGCTAATCGTAATACCAAGTCCTTGTCTATTCTCTGTAAGATACTCTATTTTTGCACCATAAAAACTCCCATCGTCTTTTATGTTAAAGTCTGTACCAGATAAACTGATGGAATATTTAGATTTTATTTTGCCCAAATCAAGCCCAAGCACAATATATCCATTCCACCTATCACCAAAGATATCACTTTTTTCATTGTGTTCCACTCTGATATAATTATCAAATTCGCCACCATATAAATTGTGGGATGCATCTATATCAAAATCAGTACTGCCATAAGCACTAGCCACGTTTAAATTTGCAGAACCTGTTATTCCATTATAAAACATTTGGAAACCAGGATGATAAATATAAGAATCGTCCAACAAACGCACACCAGCATTAACCCCATAAGTGAAATTTGGATTGTTTGCTGCAAAAGTACTGTATGGGACACCATATTTTTCTACCACATCCGTCTTTTGGCTATTAACCGTTATTCCTATGCCCCCTTCTATAAAAGGATGTACAACATCAACAAAATTAGAAGCAAGAGCGGCCTGAGAAATAGCCATTCCGCAAATTCCATAAAAAGCAATTTTTTTCATAAACAACTCCTTTGTTATAAAAAAATTAAACCGCCAACAGAATTGGCGGTCGGGGAGTGGTAAAGACCAAAAATCAAGTCTGTTCCCCGACCATAATGATCAGGGATGATAACGATGCAAAAAGCACCGCAAACATCGGATTACGATGCTTTTGCATCGGATTTTTGAAGGCTTACCACAGCCCGAACCCAATACCCATTGGATTCAATGCCTAGTATAACCAATTATACATAAAAAGTAAATATGAATTATAAACAAAGATTTTCATCCGACTTACGAACTGACATAATAATGAAAACCAAAAAAATCTCCCACTGGCGATTTTTTGTTTAAATCATCACTTGAAAAAACACTTGACAAGATATACATAAAGATATATAATAGGGACGATAAGAAAAAGAAAGGTAACATATTATGCCGATAAGATATTCAAGTGCTGATTTAATTGCGTTAATAACAAAAGATGGTTGGTATGAAGTCAGATGCAAAGGCTCGCATCATCATTTTAGACACCCAACCAAATCAGGAATTGTTACAGTGAAACATCCTGAAAAAGATATGCCTATGGGAACTGCTAACAGCGTTCTTCGTCAGGCTGGATTAAAATAAATAAAACGAAATGGGGGCAAGAGATGAAAAACAATAATTATATCGCTTTATTTGAACAAGATAAAGAAACTGGAAAATATGGTGTTGTTGTCCCTGATTTTCCTGGATTCTCTTCTGTTGGCGATTCTTTTGAAGAAGCTGTTCAATCTGCAACAGAAGGTTTAGCCAGTCATATAGAAGTTATGAAAGAATTAGGTGAGGATATTCCAGAACCTTCTACTTTTGAGAAAATCAAAAAAACTTGGTCTGAGTGGAAAAACTGGATTAAAGAGGCACCTGATTATATAACTGCTATTATTCCTGCCATTCCAGGATTTGGAACACAGAAAATCTTAATTTCTATGGACAGTAGATTGGTTGCCAGAATAGATAGAATATCTAAAAACCGTTCCGCATTTGTGTCTTCTGCTGTGGAATATATGTTAGATGGCGATAATAAAAAACGTATGGTTGCTTAGAATCCAATCGATATATGATAACCCTAGGTAAATAAATCCTGTTTTTTCTGTAATCAGCATAAAAAAGCAATGTTAAAACATACTGTGCAATTCATTATCGTTTGGGAAAGATGTTAAGGGATTTTTAATAATATCATTTATACTTTTTTAACATCCAATAATAACCAGCACTGATGAACAAATTACTACAAATCAGCATAATAATTGCGAAATAAACAGATGAAACGTCTGCAACAAAACCAACCAACCAATAAATTACGGCTGATAATATTCCACCCAACAGAGAAACGATTGATCCCATTGTTGCGCGCTGTTTTGATGACAATTCTTGTTGCAACAATGCAGATTCAGCAGTAGATGACGTTCCCCACAAAAGATTCACACAAGATTGTATAAAAGGTGTCGCAAAATTATTCAAGATAACCGCAGTTCCTTTGATTATCGTCATACCAATACTAGAAGCAATTAAAATTCTGTAAAAACCAAATTTGCGAAAATATGGAGCAATTGCAAAACTTATTGTTCCGCAAGTTTGTTTCACCAAACGTGCTATATTTACCGCCCAAGTTGGTATCAGCATATTAAAATATGCCGCTTCAAACTGATGACCAGAAAAACTGATACCACGATTTAACATTTGTATTGTTGCCAATATACGTAACTTTTTGTTTTGCACAAAGGCTTTGATTGCAGACATAAAATGTTTCACAGATGCACAATCTTCCACAGTATGTTTTTTGGGTTCCACAAAACGCAAACAAACAAATATTGGTATAATACTGAAAGCCACAGAAACCCATGCTAAAACATTTAATGAATAAAAATATGTCACAATTGCAGCAATCAATGCCCCCATTCCCATCCCAATTTGATCAAAGGTTTTACTGCGCGCATATATTATATCGTATTTATCTGCCTTGCGTAATTCTTCCATAGTCTCATACATTAATGCATCATCTGTTCCTGATGCAAACGCATCAGCAATTGCCCATATTACAGCACCCAAAATCAATAAATATTTGTATGCAAAAGTGCCCGCCAAAGCAAATATTATGTATGCCAAAGCTGTCAAAACAGACGATAAAGCCATGGTCTTTTTGCGCCCGATTTTATCAGAAATGACACCTGTTGGAACCTCTGCAATACTTTGTACTATATTCACAATTGAAAATACACCCAATGCGAAAGCATACGAACCGGTTATTTTATGAAAAAACACAATAGCCAACGCCGCCAACGGCCACACTGCCGAAAACAAATAATATAATTTAAATAAAAGTATATTTCTGCGTATTTCCATGCACATATCTTAAAGGTATTCAGGAATAAAATCAAATAATTTTACCGTGCAATTCACGAGTTGATTTTATTCATGAATTGTTGTCATTCGGGAAAGATGTTAAGATGTTGTTACAACTTGCAACTGCATATAAGTCTTGATATAATGTCTGTATAAACAAAGGAAGTTTCATGCAAAAAATATGTCAAAGCTGTGCTATGCCGATGAACGATGAATCTGTATTTGGAACAAACAAAGACGGTTCTAAAAATTCAGATTATTGTATTTATTGCTATAAAGATGGTCAATTTCTTCAACAAGCAACTATGGAAGAATACATCGAAATGATGGTTCCGTTCGCACATCAGGCAAACATGACTGGTGATCAAATGCGTGAATATTGTCAAAAAATATATCCGACATTAAAAAGATGGAAAAAATAAAAAGACCACCAAAACGGTGGTCTTTTATTTTGGCATGGCCATCTGTGCAATTCACGAACTGATTTTATCCAAGATTTGTTGCAGTTCGGGAAAGAAATAAAAACATTTTTGCAAATTTTGTGATATAATTACTTTTGAATAATGAAAGGATTATAAAATGATAACAGACGCTTTTGATAATGCTACACCTGCAATTATAAATCCAGAAGAAAACCCAGACGCAGTCGTTGTTGACGCATGTATTATCACTTTTTCCTACAAAATAGAAGAATATGTATTATCTCATTTTAAACCCACTAAAATCGGTGAGTTTCATTTTGCAACAGGTATCACACCGATATGGTTAATTGAACATAATGGTAAAAAATTTGCTTTCTTTAAAACTTATGTTGGTGCTCCAGCTTGTGTAGGTTCTATTGAAGATGCTTTGGGTAAAATTAATACCAAGAAATATGTTCTTTTTGGTGGTGCTGGTTGCTTAAATAAAGAAATTGCTCGTGGTAAAATAATGGTTCCAGATGCTGCTTGGAGAGATGAAGGAACTTCTTACCATTATATGCCAGCAAGTGACTGGGTTGAAGTTCTTAATTGTGAAAAAGTATGTGAATTTATGGAACAAAACAAACTGCCGTTTGTTCGTGGAAAAACTTGGACAACAGATTCTTTCTATCGTGAAACACGAGGTAATTTTGAAAAAAGAAAAGCAGCTGGTTGTATAAGTGTTGAAATGGAAAGTGCAGCCGTTCAAGCAATGTGTGATTTTCGCGGACTTGATTTTTATGTATTTTTTACAAGTGGGGATTTGCTTGATGCACCGGAATGGGATGAAAGGCACGCTTTTGAAGGCCAGGTTGAAGGAACCCAACACGATGCGAAACATTTTGAAATCGCTTTGGAACTTGCAGATTTTATAAGTTAATCAAAATAAAAAGTTCGTAAATGTATAAACAGGCATTCACAGAATAAACGAGTACTCTTATGACAAAGCCACAGACGTATATTGATGCAATCAAAAAAATATATAAAGAAAAAACACGACTCATTCGACAAAAAATGAATAAAAGAAGCATCATAAACGATGCGATGAATTATTTGCGTGATATCCCGCAAATGCAAAATATCTTGAACAATTTACCAGATGGTTTGCAGATTGTTTTTTCAACGAATATTCATGATAATAAAGCAGCTTATTCGCCTGGCACCAACCGAATAATGATTAATATAAAAAAATTAGATTATGATACCCCCCAAGGAAAGATGAATTTTTTAACGGTGTTTGCACATGAATTATGTCACGCAAATCAGAAAAAATCAGGGCTGAATATTGACGACATTATAACCCCATCAGATGGTCAAACTTTTCGCATTTCAAAAATGGCAGAAATGGAAACCTGGTTACTAGAAATAACACTTGAACAAGAACTGATAAAATTACCAGAATTTGAAAAATGTGCCGTTTATGATGGTTATTTGGTTTATAAATATATGTTAACAAAAGCAAGTTTTTATGAAAAACTGGCGAAACGCGATTTTGTTTTGGCTCATTGGAAAAACATATTCAATAATGATGAAATAAATATTAACAATCATATTTTTTCCAATTTGACTGAACTATGGAAATTACCGGCAAAAAGACTTCAAAAATTATTTTATCACTCTATCAATTGGTGGAATGATACATATATAGAACAAGCTTGTCATGATTTATTAGTTATGAGAACATTAAAAACATCGACAAACAGAACCACACCGATACAAGCAATTCAGACTTATTTAGAAAGAATGGGGATTTCCGGAATAATAGACCCTGCGTTATTTTTACAAGAACGTTTTGATAATATCGAAGTTCCCCCTAATTTGTCTGACGGTGTGATTGTCTATAATGCCGACGGCACAAAAAGCAAGAAATACATACCAACCACAAAACAAGTTAACGTTATACATTTTGAAAAAAATAATCGTCTCAATTCAAACTCTATGACATATGCTGGCAGATAATACAGTTCGTAAATGTGTAAAACAGGTATGGGTTTTACCACCTAACTTTCGAACTCACACCAATAACGAAAATCAAAAAAATCTCCGTTTGTCGATTTTTTAAGATTTTCTTAATTGCCCCACTCGGATTTGGTCATGCACACCTTGGGCTTCGCCCACAAAAACTGCGTTTTTGTACGGCACATAACGTGCCGTGATGCCCTGACCTCACTCGTTAGCACTCATAGTGAACCTAAGCGGTTCCAATCCAGTGAGATACCAAGCAAAATAAAACGACCACCATAACGGTGCTCTTTTTATTTTGGCAGCCCCACTCGGATTTGAACCGGGATTCTCGCCTTGAAAGGGCGGTGTCCTAACCATTAGACGATGGGGCCAATTGAAAATGGTGGCGGGATGTAAGGGGCTCGAACCCTCGACCTTCTGCGTGACAGGCAGACGCTCTAAACCAGCTGAGCTAACACCCCAAAACTGTTCTTTGTTATCACAAAGCCCTGTTATATTATAATAACTGCGGACAAATTGCAAGTATTTTTTCAAATATTTTGCATTTGGTATTTTTATGTTATTATATGTCACATGTAGAACACAGAGGTTTTGTTATGGCGACACACAATATGAATTTGAAACAGCCTTATTTTGATTTGATTAAAAACGGTGCAAAAACTATTGAACTACGCTTATGGGATGAAAAAAGGCGAAAAGTTCAACCTGGCGATACGATAGTTTTTGACCATGGAAACGAATGTTTTCCAGTTACTATCAAAGGATTAATATTGGCACAAAACTTTGATTCTCTATTTGATATAATCGATATATCAAAAACGGGACTGGGTGACAAAGAAAACGCGCTGAAAATTATGGAACTTTTTTATGATAAATCTGCCCAAGACAAATTCGGTGTGGTCGGAATAATCATTTCATAAATTGACATTGGCGATAAAGTTCTTTATAATCTGGGCATGAAAAAAATAATCGTGATAATTTGTTTAATCGTGTTGGCTGGCTGTGGGGTCAAATCTGACCTGGTTCGCAGCGAAGGTTATCCACGCAATTATCCGGTTTATTGATTTACTGCGGGTATGGCGGAATTGGCAGACGCGCTGGATTTAGGTTCCAGTGGGGCAACCCGTAAGAGTTCAAGTCTCTTTACCCGCACCACCGATTTTCACCGCAGCGAAGCAAGGGTTGAAAATCGAGTGTCGCGGCGTAGCACAACAAATTCTTGAATACATTTTCACATTTTAAGAACTGCGAAGGCGGACTAACAAATAATATTTGTTTTATATATCGCGTCGTAAATCGTCATTACATCCGAACGTTTGAATTTGGAAGATATTTTATTATATTTTGTCTGCAATGTTCCAACACATCATTTACAATTTGACATTCTACAAAACCTGTGCAACTTGTTCGTTTACAATCTTTACAATTATACATACTTTTGGGGAAATTTATCTCTCTATCAGATTGCATAATATATCGGGTGACATATTGCACATATTCTTGTGTATATTGTGTAAACAAACTTTCATATTTCGGCATCTTTGCGATTTCATTTAACAGCACAGCAAATCTTTGAATGTATGCAATGTCATATTTTAATAAACTATCCATATTGGATAAGCTACCAGAATGTCTGTTGTAAAAATATGTGACGTCTGGTGCTGTAGCAATTTTTTGGGCATATAACACAGCCAACATACCAAACAATATATCTTCATCTAATTGCATATTAGCAACAAAACGCAAATCATGTTTATCCAGGAATTCGCGACTATATAAAGCAAAATTTGCACTTTGGCGCAAATCAACAACCCCCATCGCAATTTGTTTATCTTTGGGCGTATCTTTATAAACATATTGTGCGTCGTAAACATTGCACCATAAATGCGGTCCATTAAAATCACCCTCATAATCTATACCAACATAGCCCCCCAAAACAATATCTGCTTTGGTTTTATATGCAACATTTAACATATTCACAAAATATCCATTATCAAAGTATTCTGCGGTCAATTTTTTTGGAACATCCTTGTGAGTACCAACACACATTATATCACACCAGTTTTTGCATTTAAAATCTTGTAGGTGCTTATCAAACGCCAATGCATTAAACCCAACCATATCATCGCCATCAATAAAAGTTATATATTTACCATGTGAAGCGGAAATCCCAACATTCCGAGCCGCAGACACACCTGCATTTTTCTGATGAATAACATTTATATTTTTATACTTTGGTGTGAATTGATTTAATTTTTGTGCAGTGTTATCAGTCGAACCATCATTTACAACAATTATTTCGTATTTATCCGAACCTTGCTGACGCAATACAGACCCCAGACAGCGAATAATATATTTTTCGCAGTTATATACCGGAATAATTATCGACAATTCTGGTTGCATATAAACATCCTTTTATTGCCCCAATAATAGCACAAAACATTATAATTGTCAATCTTTTTGTTTTTCATGATTGTTTTTCGTTAATAAGCACTATAAAAAAAAACTTGATTTTACGTAAAATATAGCATACAATGACGCACAGTAATTAAAAAAGGTAATAAAAATGGCATCTAAAAAAGGTAGCAAAGAAGTCGTAAAACTGGAAAACAAAGAAACCGGTTTTTTCTATGTGACTACAAAAAATACTAAATCTGAAAATACTCAGGGCAAAATGTCTTTCCGCAAGTATGATCCAAAACTGCGCAAGCATGTCAAGTTTACAGAAGCGAAAATGCCTCACTAAGATTTGTAAAAACCCGCAAATTGCGGGTTTTATTATTTGATGTTTTATTTTGATTAGCGTTCTTTGTTGAACAAGTTAGCCAATTTCTTTGGTGTTTTTTTCATTTCTGTGACCACAGTCTTGCCCAAAGCAAAAGCCAATGTCTTGACGCTGAATATATTGTTCAACAATTGTTTTTGTTCGGCTGTTAAATAAACATCCCCTTTCTTGGACCATCTGTTAATAGCCAACAGTTCCATAAATGTGCGATATATTCCCCATGCAGATTTATTAAAAGTATCTTTATCGCATGCAATCAAACCCTTTGGCACAGGAAAATCTACCCCCAAGGATTGTTGATATAAATTCAGATTCTCAGACGAAATTGTTGCGGTATATGGCCACGCAATTATGTTATATTTGTTTGTATCCAAACCATGTCTTGTCAAAGTTGCTTTTAATATTCCTATGTGACGTGTTACACCTTCATTAGAATATACAATTATAATTGTTTGGACATCATTCAACATGCCTTGTGCAAATGCTTTTTCCCAGTTTGCTTTGGAATTAGAAGACTCTTTTTCCAACTCAATTGGGCCATGCAGAACATCTTTTACCATCTCTGAAATTATTTCAGATTCAATCCCTTTTTCAAATGGTTTCAATTCATATCCGTTGAAAATAGCCATCAGCCTTGCCAATTTTGTTTCTAAAGAATTTTTATCATATTTCTTGTTGTTGCCACCTAAAAATGCAGTTGTGAATTTAACATCTTTTGGCAATTCTGAAAGTGCTTGTTTAATCCAAGGTACCGCGGTCGGATCACCTGGTACAAAAACTTTGGCTTTGGACCAATCGACATTTTGCACATCAGCCTTTGGTGTAAACACTAAATTACCGATATTTTTGTGCACTTTTGGATTTGATTCTATAACATTGTGTATCTTAGATATTAAACCCAATTTCATAAAAACTGGCATATATTCCTCCTGTCTTTATTTTATATATTTTATCACTTTTTATTTTATTTTTCACTTTTTATAAGCATAGCCAAAAAACGCACAACGTCAAGCGTAATTCCTTATATAACAAAATCATTGACAAATGCGCTGTTTTGCTCGTATTATTCATTGCTTTTAACAAAAAGGACAAAATTATGATTGAACCAGTGCAAAATATAACACAATTGGATAATATTATCAGCAAACTATCAACAAGTCGCAAAAAAGTCGCATCTGAAAAAGAATCTAAAAAAATTGCCAGCATCATAGAAGAAGGCTATGATATTGCTTATGGTTTGATGTCAAATGCTGCGCGCAACAAAAATGTAGAATTGTTCAAACAAGTTTATGATGCATCAAAATGTTTGTTGGACAATGTTGAATATCTGAATTCTGTTGTTTTACACGAACTTAAAGAATGCAGAAACAAATTTTATAATGATGTAGCCAGCATTATCGTTTTGCGCAAGCCTGATTTTTTATTGATTCCAACAGTGAACAGAATTCAAGAAAATTTAATCAACACAACAGATGAACAGGAACAAAATTTATTGCACAACCAATTGGATACAATAAATTATGGTGTCGGGGTTGTACATATCAAACATGGAATAAAATCTGAATTCGCATTTAATGTATTTAAGAAAATAGATGCCAGATTGCAGAAAGCAAACCAGAACGTTCATTAAAAAATTTATACAACAAAAAATCCGCCACAACGGCGGATTTTTATTTGTTGAATTTTATTCGTTAAAACCATTTCCATGGTTGGAAAATCTTTAATAATCCCATTGCAGTCCGTTTGTCTGCAAACGTATGACCACATCTTGGACATACCAACCATGGTGATACGACTTGTTTTACTTTGCCTTTGGCAATAAACCAAACTATCAAACCAACAACCCATGTTGCAATTACCAAACCCCATGCAACATAACCAAAATACTTATTCACTGTGTTTGTTAAAATCTGAACAACACCGACATTAGATTTTTCCAAATCGTTATAAATTTTGGTTGCCACAGGCCATGAAGATGGACGCCATGGATAAACATGCTTGATTCCATAATTAGTTAACAATGTTGTTCCCAAACCACCAGAATTTTTATCCAGTTGTTTTTTAATTGCTTCATCAATCATTTTATCAACTTCTGTTTGTGAAACCTTTACCAATTCTGTTTTTACAGTATCTAATTTTTTATTCACCATTTGTGTGACATCATCAACCTTGGCAATGCCTTTATCAGCCTTGGCAACAGTATTGTTCGCATTCTGAACAGCTTTATCAACACCGTCTGTTTTGACACCGAATTTGTTTGCGATTCCAGTCAATGCGGAAACTTTGCTGGTTTCCTGTTTGACTTTGTTCGTTTGTGATTTTGCCTTGGCTGTTGCATTGGAAGCCTTGTCCACAGTTCCTTCTACTATTTTGACTTTTTCGATTGCAACACCAATTGGTTTTTCCAGATTGATAGATTTTTTAATTCCGCTCAATAGTTTTTCATATTGTTCCGCAATACTGCGTTGCAAATCAAAAAACATCGACACAACCAAAGACTTTTTAATTGGTCCAGAATAATTGTTTTTTACATGCAAAGGAAACCACGCAATAAACGCAAACCAAATTACTGTGACGATTGCAAATATACGTTTAGTTGTTGTTACCACAGATGTTTTTTTGGCGACAGTTTTTTTGCCACCCATATCAATTACTTCTATTTGTTTTTTTGGCATTTTATTTTCCTCCTTGGTTTAATCTTGTTTGCTTGTGTAATTTTTGATAAATTCGTTTTTGAATTCTTGAAAGCGACCTTGTTCAATACTTTCACGAATATCACGCATTAAATCTTGATAGAACCACAAATTATGTTGTGTCAAAAGTGTTGCGCCCAATATTTCCCCACATTTAACTAAATGGTGAATATATGCACGCGATAATTTACACGCAGGACAACCACATTTATCATCCAAAGGTCTTTCGTCATCTGTGAATTTAGCATTACGCATATTCATTGTACCATGACGCGTAAAAGCCTGGGCTGTACGACCTGCACGCGTAGGCATAACGCAATCAAACATATCAACGCCACGTTCCACAGCACCCAATATATCAAGTGGCGTTCCAACCCCCATTAAATATCTTGGTTTATCATTTGGTAATAATGGTGTTGTATGCGCAATCATATCAAACATAACTTCCTGGGGCTCACCAACAGCCAGCCCGCCAATTGCATAACCATCAAAACCAATTGCCGTCAAATCTTTGGCAGACTTTTCACGCAAATCTTTGTAATCAGCACCTTGGACAATGCCGAATATTCCATAGCCCTTTCTGTCTATGAATGCGTCCTTGCTTCGCTTTGCCCAACGCGTAACCATATCGACATTTTTTTCAGCGCGTTCACGCGTTGTCGGCAAGTGTAAACATTCATCTAAAACCATAGTGATATTGGAATCCAATTGATGCTGGATATGCACAGAATCTTCGGGACGCAGAAAATGTTTTATTCCGCCATCTATGTGCGATGTGAACTCTACACCCTCTTCTTTCATCTTCACCAAATTCGACAAAGACATAACCTGAAAACCGCCACTATCTGTCAAAATCGGGCCATGCCAACCACCAAATTTATGCAAACCGCCCATTTTTTCAACTAAATCACCACCTGGGCGCATCATTAAATGATATGTATTCCCTAAAATAACCTGGGTCCCTGTTGCAGCAACCTGATCCATAGTCAATGCCTTTACTGTGGCAGCCGTTCCAACAGCCATAAACGCAGGCGTGTCAAATGTCCCATGCGCAGTTTCAACAGTTCCGCGTCTTGCATTACCATCTGTTGCAATCAAATTAAATTTTAATGACATTTTATGCGTTTCCTTTATCATTTCTGAACAACAAACAGCAATCGCCATAACTGAAGAATCTATATTTTTCTGCTATGGCGTGTTTGTATGCATTTTTCATATTTTCTAATCCTGCAAAAGCAGACACCAACATAAACAAAGTTGATTTTGGTAAATGGAAATTGGTTAGCAACACATCTACTGCACCAAATTTATAGCCTGGAGTTATGAAAATATCTGTAGTTTGACATATTGGTAAAACACGCCCTGCTTTACCCGCTGCCACTGCCTTTTGATATGCCGATTCCAATGTTCGTAACGATGTCGTACCAACAGCGATTACGCGTTTGGCATTATTTATTATCTCTGCCTGTTCCGGAGTGATACAGCACCATTCGCTGTGCATTTTATGTTCATTCAGATTGTCTGTTTTCACAGGCATCCATGTTCCAGCACCAACATGCAAAGTAATTTTTACAATCTTGGCACCTTTGGCTTCTATTTGTTTTAATAAATCTTCTGTGAAGTGTAATCCTGCGGTTGGTGCAGCCATAGACCCCAACGGTTGCGCGTATACAGTTTGATAACGTTCACGATCTTCAGTTTCTTCTTCACGTTTCATATATGGTGGCAACGGCATTTTCCCATACTTATTCAATAAATCAAAAACGTTTTCGCAATCAAAACGCAACAGCAGACCACTTTCTTCATCCTTATCTGCGACGGTTATTTTTGTACCGTCCTGCATAGTCAAGACATCGCCAACATTGATTTTATTAAATTTCTTGCAAAGTCCCCACCAATTTTTATCATCGACAGCGGTATGCAAAGTTATTTCGTGATTTTCAGCCATAAATCGCGCAGGTATCACACGTGAATTATTAAAAACAACAACATCACCAGGCTGTAAAAAATCAATAAAATCACGAATATGTTTATCTTGCACCCCATCTTGCACAACCAACATGCGTGATGCATCTCTGTCATGCAAAGGATGCGATGCAATCAATTCAGTCGGCAAATCAAAATCAAAGTCAGATGTATGCAACATTTTTTTGCTTTATTTGAATTCAAGCCCTTGGTCAGTATAATTTTCAGCAGTTTCTTCCCAATTTGGTTCAACACGAACGAACAAATGCAAGCGCGCATTTACGCCCCATTGGTCTTGGATATCATGACGCGCAGCAGTTCCAATTTTCTTTAACTGTTCGCCACCACGACCAACAACAATCTTTTTATGCGCTTCATTTTGCACGACTATTTTTTGATATATTTCCAGAACGCCTGCATCATCAGTCTCAACATGTTCAGTCACAACGTTTATATGATACGGCAATTCCTGATGAATAAATTTATAAACCTTTTCGCGCGTCAATTCTGCCAAATATAAAGTATCTGGAACATCAGAGGCATCTTTGGCTTCAAACAAATATGGTGATTCCGGCATAACCATGGCAAGCGATTGTAGCATCTGTTGCACACCATCATTTTTCAATGCAGAAATCATGAATATTTCACGAAAATCCGCCAAATTTGTTAATTCTGCCACCATTGGTAATAATGTTGTTTTTTGCACAGAATCAACCTTGTTCAATGCAACAAACAGATTATTATGCCCTTTGATTTTTTCGCATAAATCACGCACCGTCTGGGTTATACCCTTTTGTGCATCAATCAATAATAATACTGCATCTGCATCATCAATCGCTGACATAGCAGCGCCAACCATCGCCCTGTCCAGTCTACGGTTCGGCTTGAACACACCGGGGGTATCAACAAAAATCAGTTGTTTGTCACCAACCATTTTTATTGCACGCAGACGCGTACGTGTGGTTTGTACCTTGTGCGAAACTATGGAAACTTTGCGTCCCATAATTTGGTTTAACAAAGTAGATTTGCCGGCATTTGTCGGACCAATAATTGCAATAAAACCTGAATATGTTTTCTTCATGCTTTTTACCATAGCACACGATTTAGAAAAGTGAATAAAAATATTGCAAAATCTGATAAATATTCTATGCTATATTCATGAAAGCATAAGGATTTTAATATGACACAAAAAAATAAATCAAAACAAAACTTCACTTTTGACGATAAATGGAACACACGTTTCATGATTCAAGCCCAAGTAATATCTACATATTCAAAAGATAAAAGTACCAAGGTTGGCTGTGTAATTGCAAGCTCACAAAAAGAAATTTTATCTATGGGGTATAATGGCTTTCCACGTGGGGTAAACGATGAAATCCCAGCACGCCAAGAAAGACCTACAAAATACGAATTCGTTGTTCATGCAGAAGAAAACGCTATTTTGAATGGCTGCAGAAACGGAACACGATTGGAAGGTGGTATTTTATATGTGACTATGCCACCATGCACCAGATGCGCAGGTTCTATAATTCAATCAGGCATCAAAGAAGTCATTTATTTGGAACCTGAAATACAAAAGCAGATTCCTGGCTGGCGCGATACATTGGACATATCTTTCATTATGTTTGACGAAGCAGGTATTATTTACAAATCAATTCCACGTGATAATGTATTAAGCCCAGATATACTGGCATATATAACACAATGTCATAACGTAAAATAAAAATCGCCAAATGGCGATTTTTATTTTCCAAATTTTCCACTTCTGGGGAAACCAACTGGTATCGTATGTCCCTGGGATGCACGTTTTGCAACCCATGGTGATATATCGTCTAATTTTGTTGTGCCACGTCCAGTTGTCCAACCAAATCCATCTGTTTTATTAAAGAACATCGCATCAATAGTATATGTGCGTTCTGCATTATATTTCTGTAATATAACACCCTTGCCACGAACCATTTCTGGAATTTGTTCTGTTTCAAATATCAACAATTTATCATTTGATCCAGACAACGCAACCATATCACCATCAACACGAACACATAAAACCGCAGGATCATGTTCATCAACATTCATAACCTGTTTTCCAGATTTTGTTTGTGCAACACAGTTTTCACCGCTGACTATGAAACCAACGCCATGACGACCAACAACCAAATACTTTGCATTTGTATCCAACACGAATGCCTTGACAATCGTCTCTTCGGCACCAATATCAGCCATCATACGCACAGATTCACCAAATCCACGTGCAGACGGCAAATCATTTCCAGACAATGTGAACATTTTACCGCCTGATGCAAACAAATTGATTTTATCTGTCGTCAATGCATGGAAAGCAAATTGCAATTCATCGCCTTCCTTGAACTTCATATCCAAGTTATTCAAATCCAAATGCCCTTTGGCTGCGCGTATCCAGCCCATAGTTGACAAGACAACCGTAATTGGTTCTTTTTCGATAAAGTCATCAGTATTCACAACGATTTCTTCGGTCAATTGCGTCCATTCTGTACGACGACGACCAAGCGCTGTGTTTTTCGCATACTGTTTTTTAATATCATTAAACCAAGCATGCAATTGTTCGTTTTGTATTTCTTCGCTGTCCAACAATGCCTGTAATTTTTCTTTTTCAGCGCGCAGTTCTTTATCTTCGCGCTTGATTTCCATTTCTTCCAATTTACGCAAAGAACGCAGACGTGTATTTAATATAGATTCAACCTGAACCTCGGTCAGATTGAATTCCGCCATCAATACAGCCTTTGGATCATCTTCATTACGGATAATTTCAATTACCCTGTCCAGATTCAGATATACTATCAGCAATCCGCCCAATATTTCTAAACGTCTTTCAATATTACCCAGACGCCATTTTGTTCTGCGTATTAAAACGTTTTTCTGGTGTGCAATAAATTCACGCAACACATCGCCGATTGGCATAACACGTGGTGCGCCATGTGAATCAACCACGTTAAAATTCATATTGAATTTATATTCTAAATCAGTCATCGCAAACAAATGCGCCATCATTTTATCAGCCGGCACATTGCGATTCTTTGGTGTTATAATAATACGAACATCAGTTGTAGATTCATCGACAATATCTTCGACCAAAGGCAATTTTTTAGCATCAATTAAATCTGCGATTTGTTCAACCAGTTTAGATTTTATTATGCCGTATGGAATTTCAGTTATAACAACCTGCTCGGCCCCGCGCTCAAGTTTTTCAACTTCCCATTTTGCACGAATACGAAACGCGCCACGACCTGTATCATAGTTTTTGCAAATCGTATCGAAATCATCAATTAAAACACCACCAGTTGGAAAATCAGGTCCAATCAGTTTTTTCATAATTTGTGGTGTTGTCGCATCTGGCTTATCAACAACCAAATTCAACGCATCCATAATTTCAGAAACATTGTGCGTTGGAATATTAGTCGCCATACCAACCGCAATTCCCATACCACCATTTGCAAGCAAATTTGGAAACGCCCCCGGCATCACAGTTGGTTCCACAGTTGTTCCGTCAAAGTTCGGCATCATATCGACACTGTCTTCATCGATACCTTCCATAATCAGCATAGCCGCCTGGGTCATTTTTGATTCAGTATAACGATATGCAGCCTGGGGGTCACCATCGATATTACCAAAATTACCCTGGCCATCAATCAAAGGATAACGCACAGAAAAATCCTGGGCCAGACGCACCATAGCATCATATACCGAAGAATCACCATGCGGATGATAATGCCCCAACACATCGCCAACCACAGTTGCGCATTTACGGAAAGCGGCACTGGGCGATAATTTCTGACGCAACATAGAAAACAAAATACGACGATGCACAGGCTTTAACCCATCACGAACATCAGGCAAAGCGCGCGCAACAATCGTAGAAACCGCATAAGACAAATAGCGTTCAGATAATGCCTCTGACAACTGCTGTCCAGATATATTTTCAACTGTATTTTCTGCTTTTCTCATAATCTGCTTCCATTTTTAACAGACACAGATTAAAACATTTCCAAAAATAAAACAACTAAAAAACCACCAATTTAGGTGTTATTTTTATTGTGATTTTCTCTCGCAATTCCCCGCCCGGGGCGGGATGGATTGCGACAGCAAGACGGGGAAACAGCCCAAAGGGCTGTGTCATGCTGAGCGAGCAAAAGCGAGCGTGAGCATCCAGGTGTATCGATTTTTTTCAACAAATTTGTATCAGCGCTTTGCGCTGAATGCTAATATACCTG
>JAZRBB010000001.1:0-22455 GCA_045634865.1 Candidatus Enterousia sp. | reverse complement strand
AGCGAGCAAAAGCGAGCGTGAGCATCCAGGTGTATCGATTTTTTTCAACAAATTTGTATCAGCGCTTTGCGCTGAATGCTAATATACCTGGATTGCCACGCTAACGCTCGCAATGACCACACTCTGGAATAAGTTCATTATAACGAATACACCAGACTCCCCTCCCTCCCCGGCTATGCCGGTACTCCCTCCAAAGGGAGAATTGACTCTCGTAGAAAAAATAAAAATTCTCCCCTCGGGGGGAGTACGTCTTATTGTAGCAAAGCGAAAGCGAACGGGAGGGAGGTTAAAAAAACCACCCGATTGGGTGGTTTTTGCAATTTCGTTTAAACTTAGAACCCGAAAACCATACGTTGTTTTGATTGACGTTTCTTTTCGTTACGAACCGCTTCTTCTTTCAACCGTTTGCGTTTAGTTGTTGGCTTTTCATAACGCTGACGTTCTTTCATTTCACGATAGAGGCCTTCTTTTTGTGATTTACGTTTCGCGACACGCAAAGCTTGTTCTACGTTGTTATCACGAACTAATACTTTTACCATCTTTTACACCTCCTTTATCGTTTTTTATCTTGTTAAACTTTCCGTCTTTTTCAACGGGACACATGCACGCATGCAATAAACTTTTCCACTTAATATCTGTCCGCCTTCGCTATTACACTTCGTTAAAACTTCGTGTAACAAGCGCTACGGCGCGACTGCACGACTTTGTGTGCTTTCTGTCCGCCTTCGCTGTTCTTAAAATCTGAAAAACGTTTCCAAGAATTTGCTGTGCTACGGCGCGACACTAAATTTTCGTAATCGTGCGCTTTGCGCGCGATAACTAAAATTTGTGGTGGAGCTGATCAGACTCGAACTGACGACCCCCTGCTTGCAAAGCAGGTGCTCTACCAACTGAGCTACAACCCCACAATCTCTTTACAATACTCTTTCAACAACATTGGTGTTTTGTTGAAAGCCAGCATATTTTATACATTTATTTAATTAAAGTCAAATAAAAATATCGTATTTTATTGATTTTTACAAAATATATCATAAAATAACACTTATCTACAACATCAAAGGATTATAAAATGGCAACAAACATAGATTACAGTCAAGTGAACACATGGCCTTTCCAAGAGGCTCGCAAGATATTGGCGCGCATTGGGAACAAAGTTCCAGACAAAGGTTATGTTTTATTTGAAACTGGCTATGGTGCATCAGGATTGCCACATATTGGGACTTTTGGCGAAGTTGCAAAGACCAGTATGGTTCGTTGGGCTTTTTCCAAATTGTCTGATATTCCAACACGTTTAATTGCGTTTTCAGATGATATGGACGGTCTGCGCAAGGTTCCAACCAATATTCCAAACCAGGAAGAAACTGCAAAATATCTTGGCTGTCCGTTGACCAAGGTTCCAGATCCTTTTGGAAAATTCGACAGTTTTGCAGAACACAACAATGTTATGATGTGTGAATTTTTGGACAGATATGGTTTTGATTATGAATTCAGAAGTTCTACACAAATGTACAAATCTGGCGCATTTAATGACGCATTGATGAAAGTACTGAAAAACTATGATAAAATTATGGATATTATGTTGCCGTCTTTACGCGAAGAAAGACGCAAAACATACAGCCCTATTATGCCAATATCTCCGTCAACCGGTCATGTTTTAGAGGTGCCTATTTTATCAGTAAATCCAGAAGCCGGCACAATCGTATTCGAAGACGAAGATGGTACACGCGTTGAACAGTCTGTATTAAACGGTATGGCAAAATTACAATGGAAAGCAGATTGGGCTATGCGTTGGTTGGCATTGGATGTTGATTACGAAATGTGCGGTGCAGACTTAACCGATTCATATAAACTGTCCGGGCAAATTGTAAAAGTTTTGGGTGGCAAAGCGCCTGAAAATCTGACATACCAATTATTCGTTGATAAAAACGGTCAAAAGATTTCCAAGACCAAAGGTAATGGTATCAGCATTGAACAATGGCTGACATACGCAAATCCAGAAAGTTTGTCGCTGTTCATGTATGTAAAACCTTTGACCAGCAAACGTTTATATTTTGATGTAATTCCACGTAATGTTGATGAATACTATCAATATTTGAATGCGTATGATAAGCAAGATGATTTGGCCAAGATGTCTAATCCCGTTGTTTATATACACCGTGAGCATGGCGTTCCAAGTGGTCGCATGCCAATATCGTATAATTTGTTGTTAAATCTGGCCAGCGCTGCAAATACTGAAAGCATTAACGATATGTGGGGCTATATAACAGCGTATAATCCGGGTCTGACACCAACAAACAATCCAGATTTGAATATGATGGCAGAACATGCTGTGCAATATTATCATGACTTTGTAAAGCCAAATAAAAATTATCGCACACCGACAGACCAAGAAAAAATTGTCTTGCAAGATTTGGCAAATGGTCTGAATCAATTCATTGGAAAAACAGGTATTGAAAAAGATTTGGAAACATATTGCTATGACATTGGCAAAAAATATTATAGCGAAGATAAATTGAAAGATTTCTTTGGTATGTTTTATAACGTCTTGCTGGGTCAGGAAACTGGTCCACGTTTGCCGAATTTCATACTGATTTACGGTATCAAAAAGACACAAGACATGATAAATAAAACATTACAATCTGCTTAATACATTCCCCCTTTGGCGCAAAAACGCCAAAGGGGAATATTTATCATATCAATTCAACAAATTGATTTTTGCCATTATCTTTGTCCATTGATTAAATGCGTTTTCCAGACAATCATAATGCAATAACTCTAACTGTTCAGATAGTTGTTTTATTGTGTAATTAGAATACGAACGTTCGCCTTCGCTGCCCCTGCATTGCCAGCCGATAATTTTATCTATGTATGCACGTATAATTCCGCAACGTTCCATTGTTATATTTGCGTTTTTTCGGAATGAATGAAAATCATACTGACCCAAACTTGCATCTTTGACACCTATTATCTGCAAATAATCAAACAGCTTTCTTGTCATATGCGAATTCAATTTACCACTTGCAGTTAAACAAAATCTTTGGAATATAAAATCTGTTGGTGCAACATGCGTTTGTCGCCATATATAATCCAAGAAACCCATTTTCACCAACACAGAATGAATTGGCACAATACGTTGTGAATCTTCTGTTTTCAATTTTTTTACTCCTGGACAATCTTCTATGAAATTTATGCACCAAATACCATCACGTTGAACAATATCTTTGTACTGCAAAGTAAAAACTGCATTCTTGCGCGAACCAGTGAACAGAGCAATCATACACACCCAAAACATTTCTGGGAATTTATGAAAAAATTTTCTGGTCGGATTAAATATGTTTTGTAATTGTTCATCAGAATATGGAATATGTGGGCGTTTAGCACTTTTTGGTGTTCGTTTTATCGACGGCAATCCAATTAAAACATCTGTCTTGTAAATATCTGGATATGCAAAAATCGCAAATTTTATCAATTCATTTATCCAGCGCACATGGCGAATTTTCTGGTCTCCTTGGATATCAGTTCGCCCTGAAATCGCATCTATTATTTTCAACAATGTTTGTTCGTTATGTAATTTGCAATATTTATCTTGGATACTTAAACCAACTGAATGTATATATTTAACTATGGCTTTATATTTGCGTTTTGATTCTTCGCCATCTTTACCAATCTTGGTCATAAAACGTCCTAAGACCTGCTCTATCGTTTGCCTGGTGTGACATTTTGTTGACTTGTCTTTTGATAATTGCTTTATCAGTTTAGCAAGGAGTTGTTGCTGTTGGAACAAATGTTGTTCCAGTGTTATAATTTGTTTTTCTCTCTCACAAAGTTCGACCTCCCTTTCAATGATTGATTTTTTCTGTGTCATATTTACCTCTTTTTTAATTTATGCAAATACAACAATAACAACCATTAAAGCGCAGTCTAATTTTTTGTTTTGGGAAATACTTGCTACATCGAACTACTTTTATCGCTTGCGCGACACTTTTGCAACGAAGAACATCTTGGGTACACATGTGTATCAGACGGTAAAAAACGTGCAAACTCCGCCAAAGTCAAACCAGTTGCATCCATCACGCGCGACAAGGTATAAGTGCTTATCCAGCGATCTTGGCCATACTTGCTTTTATGTCGGCTTTGGTTGAAAGTCGTTGAATCCAAACCAGATATTTTTGCCAATCTGGAACAAGATATATTCATATTCTTTGCAAGATTGTTTATTGCAAGCCATAATTCATCATGCGTCATACATTCTCCTTTTGCTTATATACTGGGAACACAATACCGCACAACAAGAATATTGTCAATAAATACAACCACAACAAGAAAACAAACCTATAAAACCAGTGCTTATATTGTATACATGTCGATATTTTATTTAATTGCAAGTCTATCGAAATTGTGGTAAAATTCCCAAGTGAAAGGATGCGGTCCAGACAACCGATTTCTTGTTATGGATTAAATAGCCAAACACAAAGGGAGTATTCATATGAAAAAATCTTTACTTTTAACGTCTATCTTGGCATTGGCCGCATGTGGTGGCGGTTCCGGTGGTGGCTCTGGCGGTGGTTCAGTTGCACCAAGTGGCGGTTATGTTGCACCACGTGCAGCAGTTACATCCGGGGTTGCTGCGAGCAACGCGCAAATTACAAATATGTCATCTGAGATTGTGGTTGCATCAAATAGTACCAGCCCTGTATCAGTTGTGCGTTCTGCATCCACAACCAATGGCGGAGTTACATATACGTCTTATAGATTGGACGATGTTAAATTGTTCACTGCTGAAAATTTAGATACCACAGACCATTCATATATCAATTTGCAATTGAATGAAAATACTGGCGAAATAGACGCTGTAAAAATGATGGTTGGTGGCGAAGCAAGCGACCTCATATTTAGGGATACAACAGATACAACCGCTTTTGCAGGCCCGATATTTGAATATGTATTGGACGGCGACGATAAAGCACAATTCCGTGTTGTAGATTCTGGTCAAAATATGGCTGCATTGAATGCATTAGCCACAGCAAATAATTTGTCTGGCGGACATTGGAATCGAATAGACGAAAGAATGGTATTTGGTACAAATGGTGCCGGGGCCGATTTGCAATATTCAGACTTTGGGCATTTTAATCCGATATACAGATCAAAAAACAAAAATCTAACCTCTGATGAAGACATTGCTGCCGCAAGAAATCGTACATTGAATCGTAGCGCAGAGTTAGATAAATACCGCGGAGACGAAGAATTTAATGCCGCATTGGCAAAACAGGATTATCAATTATTTGCTGGTGGATATGCAATTTCTGGAACCGAAAGATTGGATACCTTACCTGTACCTGTTCCAACATCAGGCACCAATACATACTCAGGCAAAGCAGTTGGTCGCGTCTATACCTCTATCCAAAGCGACGGCGTTGACAGAACCGCATACTTAACCGCTTGGAATGTACCATATGACCGTGATACAAATGATGACGGTATTGCAGATTCTTATTCTGAAAATGCTGGACACAAGATAGCCAATGTATACACTACATCAGGGGCAACTATGACAATTGGCACAAATGGAACCCAGACATTGAATATGCCATTTAATACACATAGTGATACTGCCGATAAATTCTATGATGTGACAATTACGAAAAATGCAGAAAATGAAATAAACGTTGCATTTGATGGTACACCAAGTGACCAGCAATATCGTATGAACAACGATCCAGACCTAAACAGCATAGAGGGCGATTTCACACCAGGATATTACGGTGTTAACGCTGCTGTCGAGGCTGCTGGTACCGCCCGTTATTATACTGAACAGGCCATTGGGACTGGTTCTGACGACGTTACTCGTGAATGGGAAGTCCAGGCCGCATACGGTCTGAAAAAAGACTAATATTGTTCTGAAACAAAAATTCCCCGCATCATACGGGGAATTTTTTGCCATTATATAGTTTATGAAGAAATTTGTTTTATTTTTATCGCTGTTGATATGCCCTGCACTTGCCCAGGATGTGAAACCTGATACAAAACCAATTACCAAAGAACACGTTGCAAAACCAACAAAATCTGAACAGAACAAAAATAAAACTATTACTATGTCTGCAACAGACGCTGTTAAATTAGCGGGCAATCTGGTTGCTGTGGGTGATTATGACCAAGCCATCAGAATTTTAACAATGATGCCCCAAACCAATAATTTACCCGTAGAAATAGAACGTTGGTATTTAATTGCTCAAATCGAACAACGCAAGGGAAATATTGACGAAGCCATCAAAATTTATCGCAAAATACTGGATGACCAGCCTGACTTAACAAAAATCAGATATGAATTAGCGCTGTGCTATATGCATAAAAAACAATGGTATCGTGCGGATTATCATTTACGTCTTGCTATGGCCGGTAAAGATATTCCTGACGAAATAAAACAAAGAATGATGTATTATCGTTATGTTGCACGCCAGAATAAAAACTGGAATGTATGGTTTAATTTTGGTGCTGCCCCAGATAATAATATAAACCAAGTTGCCGGTGGCGAAGAATGCGTCACAAATGAATGGGGAACTTTTTGCAGACAATTGCCAGACCCTGTATCTGCGGTTGGATATAATTTTATGCTGGGTGGCAATTATGAATTCAAACTTGCTGATAATTGGCGCTGGAAAAGCGATGCCAACATATATACAAACATTTATGACAAACATGATTATGACGATTTATACCTGTCCGCCAGCACAGGCCCAAGATATCTGTGGAAAAATGGCGATATATGGCTGGCCGGGGTTGCATCACGACGTTGGTACGGATGGGAAAAATATAATTGGTCGTATGGTGGAAAACTGGATATCAATTATGATTTTACGCGTAAACTGTCGGCTGGTTTATCATTCAGATTTATGGATAATATATATGATGAATATGCTGGCTGGATGAATGGTCAGTCTTATTCAACAAATGTACGAACATCATATTCTTTGGATGCTACAAAATATATTGTATTGCGTGGTGGTCTGGAACGTGATACAGCCAAAGAAGATATATATGCAAACTGGCGCTATTCAACGGGTCTGGGCTTTGGTTCAGAATTGCCATTGGGATTTCATATTTATCTGGAACCATCATTTACTTGGTCGAATTATGATGGCGAAAGATGGATTGTGAAAAACAAAACATTTACGCAACTGGCAGAACGTGATTTTACACAACGCTATTCTGTATCTTTATCAAATAACAAAGTGGATATCTGGGGTTTTGTTCCGACACTTACATTCAGTTATACAAAACGCGATTCTAATATTCCAAATCGCGAATATGAAAAATACACAACAGAATTCACCATGCATCAACGGTTCTAGAAATGTATGAACAACAAAAAACACCCCAGCGATTAAATCTCTGGGGTATTTTTAATCTATCATATTTATAATGTCTTCTCGTGTTTTTTGAGATATTTTTTAGGCGCAATTGCCATTTGTCTGATTTTCAACTTTTTTGTTGCTGATTTAATTTTTTCTGTGTGTCGCCGTTTATATTTTTCTAAATCTTTCAATGCAACTTCCAACGCATCTTCCCCTTCCTTACATTTTATATCTGGACAAAAGCCATGTAATTCATATTTGTCATGTCCCAATTCTTTGGCTAAATCACGATAATGTGTCCCCACCCTGATATTTGCCTGGCTGTTTGGCAAATAAACCGTCGATGACATATTACCAAAAACCTCTGTTCCACCAGAATTATCGCCGACAAATTTGACCATAGGATGATGACGCATAGCCAAAACAAATCTTTCCGCACTGGAACCAGTTCTTTTGTCAATCAAAATATAAATCGGTTTCATATATGCTTTGGCTTTGTTTATACCAGGTGTTTTTCCAACTGAATAAGCAACAAGGTATTCTTCTATTTGTGGTAATCTGATAATTCCCTTTAATTTGTTTTTGGGGGTAATTTTAATAGAATCTTTGGTTGTACGAACATATTCGGTTTCTGCTGGGGAGTTTGTTACATCCCCACACAAATATGTTGCGAGCGCATTTGTTGGTGTATCGTTACCACCACTATTACCACGCAAATCAACAATCAGCGCACTGGATTTTGGAAGATAATCTTTGGCCCAAATTGGTAATCCATCCAAAGCATGTCGTTCATCTTGTGATAACTTTTCATAGTTAAGCGTTTGTATCCCAGCAATCGCTATGTTATCTTTGGACGCCTTTGTTAATAAAACATTTACTTTGTTTTCGCTTGCGATATTTTTGCCAACAAAATTTTGATTATATCTTGGACGGCCATTTACTATTTGCAAATGATTGTCTGGGATTAAACTTGGAATTTGTTTTATTTTATCCCAGAATTCTTTGACGGTCATTTCTGTCGGTGTATTATAAATTTGTAATAATGTATCCAACACAGCAACTTTAGTTTCTTCATCATGTTTTGGCCATCCAACATACGCACGTATCAATATTCGTGCCAACACAGAGATATCTTTTTTGATTTGTTCTTTGGATAATATTTTTGATAATAGTTTGTTATTTGGTTTTTTTGATAATATTTTTGATAATATCCTAGATAATATGTTGTCATTTTGTATTTTGTGTTCAGGTTTCTTTGTGTTTAAATCTTCAACAGTTGAATTTTTCAATAATCTTTTTTCCATATCATCAATGCTGTCGTATAATTTGACATATTCTGCCAAAGGTTTTTGCCAAAGGATTTTATGTCTATCATCTATGTTTTTGAACATCACATAATTTCCGCATGGCGCAAAAGCACATTGTTGTTTTCTTCCGTCTTTGTTTTCAAGTTCCAAAACAATTCTGTGTACTGGTTCTATGATATGCTCTTGGCGCTCGTCTGATTCAATAACTGCAACTTTCATTTTCTTTGCTATGTTCGGGATTCGTTTTAATGCTTCTTCACGAAAAATGTATTCTTGTCGTTTGCTAGATAAAATGCTTTTCAACACATCTTCAATTTCCGCAACTATCTCTTTTGTTTTTTCGTTGCGCTCAGATGCCATTTTTGTAAATGTGTCGAAGTTATATAACCGTTTATCAGTCCAGTCAATTAATGCCATTATTTTATATTCTGGTTCATTTTTCAACCCACCAATAATATGTTTGATTGTTGCCCCGACCTTAATAGGAGTCTGAATCATTGGTAAATCAACATCTCTGACCTGGGGATCAATTGCATAATAACTACTATCGTCCATTTTAACACACGGCAAAGTATGATTAGACAAACTGTCTATTAAATGATCTGGATGGGTGCTGACCATAGTTTTAATATCTAATTGCTCGTCTTTTGGTAATAAAGAATTTTCATAAGCGAATGCTTTGGCCCAATGTCCACAAGTGACTGCGTGTTGTGCATCGTGTATTTCTTTGCCTGTTATTGCAAACAATTTGTCGTTATAACTTCCTTTATGTACATCCATCATTTTTTGCAAAGATGTATTTGGTTTATAATTATGCAAAATATTTAATATTTTTTTAATTATTTTGATACGTTTGTCATCAGTCATGTTTGGCACATAATATCTCCATGTTACCTTTGTTATCTTCGCAATTATATCAAAAAATGCAGTCAAAAACAAGACCCACAAGCACCAGAATGGCAGATTCTTGGGGCCTGTGAACTTTCTTTGCAAAATGTTCATAAAGTCCTTGACTTGTGCGGTTGTTAGGTATATTATAAGCGCTGTTATTCGGGCATAGTTCAGTCGGTAGAACAACGGACTGTTAATCCGTATGTCGCTGGTTCGAGTCCAGCTGCCCGAGCCACATCTTACAACCCTTCGCAAAAAGCAATTTGTCGAAGGGTTTTTTCAAGTAAAAACAAGCACTTTTGTCTGTTAACACACCGTTCGATAATATAGTTTTCAAAAATTCACGTTTTTTTGAATTTATCGAACTATTCATTATTGTTGCTGCCTGTCCTGCTATGTCTATTATGTGATTTAAGGCACTTACAACGTCTTTTGACACATCGTCATTTTGTTCGAGTCCAGCTTCCAGTTTTTTTATCTCTTCTTCAAACTCTACAGACTTTCTATCATATAATGCCTGTGTACATTTACCATTCAAATACAAATCCATTAACTTTGATTCTCTATTCCTTATGCTTTGTATTTGTAATGCTATCGATTGTTTAGATGCACGATTAACTCTATTCTCTTGTAAAATCTGTTCCTTTACACCAGATTTAACCGCATTTATAAAATCTTCATTTACATGGATTTGAGAAAACACCTGATCATTTAGTTGCTGTAATATATCTTCTTCTCTGACTACGCATTGTGGACAATTTGATTTACTAGCACCGTGATTGTTACATTTAAGATAGTTATGTCTTTTACCGCTTTTGGATATATGGTATTCAGATGTAATACAACCACCACAATGGCCGCATCTTAACAAGCCACGGAATATAAAATCCTTATCTGGACCACCCATAGTGAAATTCTGTTTCTTTTTACCTTTCAAAACATCTTGAACAATATCAAACAATGTCTTATCTATCAGTGGTTTATATTGATGTGGCACCCAATCATTACCGTTTTTCATCATACCGTAATAAAATGGATTGTTTAAGATATCACGTATATGTTCCCTGCTTATTGTTTTACCATTTTTATTCTGTCTGCTTCTTAGATTCATATCTTTGGCCAATTTAGTCAGACTACCCAATGTTTCTGTACCTTTTGCATATTCTTCAAAAATTGCTCTAACTAATGGTCCGCGTTCTGGATCTATTTTGATAGTTGGTTTATTATTTTCATCTCTGCAATTCATATAGCCTATCGGCGCGTAATTTTGAAAAAATCCCCTGGATCTGTTATATTTTTGACTGCGTTTTACGTTATCAACCATACTCAAAATATAAGCGCTAGCCATTAATACAGACATGTTCCAGAACATAATTTCCATACCTGTACTATCTCTTGTTAATATTAGGTTTTCTTTTAAGAAATGAACTTCTATTTTACCATCTTTTCTCATTTCATCTAATGCAGGTGTATCTTTATAACTTCTTTGTAATCTATCAACACAGTTAACAACGATAGCTATTTTATCTTTATAGTTTTGGACAAAATTCAACATTTCATGATACTGTTTTCTGTCACCACGAGTTGAAGATTCTGCCAAAACATATTCTTTAATAATCTCGAAACCATTCTTTTTACAGTAATCACGAATGATTTCTAACTGCGCATCTATGGAATACCCCTCATCTTGTTGATGTTGAGTCGAGACCCTTGCGAAAATAACTGCTTTTTCACATTTTGCATACGGATCAAATTTTTTTACTGCCATTTTAAACTCCTATCTTTATATTATTACGTGTATCTTTTGAAAAAGATGCTTCAAAATGCCCGATTTGGAAAAAATTTAGCATCATAAAACCGGTCTGCACCCTAAGGGACATCCGGTTCTTTCAATAGATCCTTTTTGTATTCTTGTTTCATGTATTCATTAACCAAAAGCGAGAAGAAATTGATTACATCTCTTTCCATTTTGACTAATTCTTTGTTAGAAAACTGCTCTTCTGGATACAAATCCTGAATAAGCCGCTGTAATTCAGTTTTATCTGACATTTCTAATACCTATGTGTTTCAACAACATCACTTTCGTGTTATTGATACGTATTAGAACGTCGGCCAAGATCACGATTTTTTAAGAAAATTTCCAAAACAAAAAAATGCAGAACCTTGATAATAAGAATCTGCATATTATGAGTATCAAATATACATATTGAAAATATCACATTTTTAGTGGTTCGTCCATTATAGTAGATGCAACAACGGGTACTTTTTGTAGCGGTGCCGACAACAAAAAATCAACTAAATTTAATGTTTCACGCACTGCTTTTATTGTTTCTGCATCGGTTGGCAAATTTTCCAAACTATTATGATGTTCTGGACTAGAGAAATCATTCAAATAAGACAATTGATCTTTTATATCTCTAAGTTTATGATTTGGATTGCTTTCAATTATACCGCAATATACACCAAGATACCCTTCCGGTTTAAATTCACTTGGATACAAACTTTGTAATAAACCTTCTAAATATACACGAATTGCCGCTATAACATTTACTTTTTCATCCACATTATGCGTGCTTGTTTCATAATATTTTTTCACTAAACCATATGCACGAAGATGGCGTTCTTTAACAATTTCACTTAGATTGCATTCTTCTATTGCACTACCAACCTTATCGTTTTTGCTAATGATTAAAGTTTTTAGAGGATGGTTACGTATGTGTTTCATTACATTATTTAAAAACATAGGATCATGAGATAGTACAAATAATTGCGATACATGTTTCGATAATTTTTGTATTTCGAACACGGTTTTTCTTTTTCTGAAATCACCCAAAGATGAAATCGGGTCGTCAATAACAATAATCTTTTTACCAAGCATTTCATCCTGTGTTAATTTTGCTAAAAAGAACGCAAAGGCGAGTGTCGACTTATCACCCTCACTTAAAGCATTTCCAACACATTGTTCTGAATCAATTGATATCCGTGGTCTGGCAGAAATAACATTTTCTGTATAACCGTCTATTATCACGCCAAAATCATAGCTTGGTTTTGCTGTACGAAAATTAGGCGGGGTAATTTGTACTCTGAAATTTACACAGAAACTATCCAAAAAAGCGTTTATAGAATTTTCATATTTATTCTTAAATTCTGTCGCATTTGTTCGAAACGTTTCTTGTAGACTCCTGTTATTTCTAGTAACTTCCAATCGTTTTTCAATTAATGGTTTAACTTCGCTTTCTGCCAAAGAATTTAATTCACACCATCTTGCTTTCCGCATTTTGATATTTGAAAGTTTTTGGGTTTGATTTGGCAAATCAGCGGCATTTAATTCCGATAACTTAGTGTTTGTTGTATTAATAGCATCATTATAATTTTTAATTTTTTGCACAAATAAACAGAATTTTGCAAACAATGGTTCAAATTCTGGTGGCAAGTCAACAGAATCCAAAACCAAAGATTTCTTTTTTTCGTGTGTCGATTGCAAAATACCGTAAAGTTTAGCGCTAATATTTCTAAATTCATCCACGTCTATTGTCGGCCATTCGTCCACTATACCACCGTTAAAGGCTTTTCTTGTTGTATCGTTTAACAAAATTATATTTGCTATCTCTGCTATTTTACTTTCCCCAAGCACAGATATGCCATCATATGTTTTTAATGTGGCATTAAAGTTTTTGTATTCTTCTGAAAAATATGCTTTATAGGCATGAATTAGATCAACTTCTGATATCGATTGACCACAAAATGGGCAAGTCGTTTTATCGCCCAAAAAGTTGTTGCCTTGAACCAGCCATGCTGCATTTGGCATATTAAAGTTTGCCGCATGTTCTTTGACCCTTTGCTCCGCTTCTGACGATAATGAGTCCAGTGTTTTATGCAAAATATTGTTTATAAAATAATCCTTGTTAAAATCCGGTATTGGTAACAACCTGAATGGCTTACGTTCAGGATTATTTGCCAAAGATTGCAATATTTTTATGCGGTTTTCTATGATTTGAATTTCTTGATCATAATCGTAATCATCCGCGGGTTTCGGAATGATGTAAAATTTCTGTAAAAAATCTTCGGGTTTTAAAGCCAGATTTGCAAAAATCGGATAATCATTTATAATTTTGTTCTTTAATTTATTTTCTGCGGCAGGAATTGTTTCGGTTAACTCTGTTTTGTATTTTTCTAATTGCAAAACTTGTGAAATCCCATCTTCTCCAAGAATAAGATTTGGAAGATTTTTTTGTTGCTCTGTACTACATTGCCATCCAGATAAAATATTTTTTTCAACAAAATATGCGTCAAATATCTCAATATCAGGAATAAGGTGCGTTTCAAACGACTGCCCTTGACCGGTAACATATTCAAATGTTCTATCTTCTTCTCCTTGTTCCAAATTTACTTTGAGTTTGATGTATTGTTCAACAGGTTCAGAAATCCCTATTGTTTTTTTTAAATTTATTGCTGTGGTATCACCGGTTTTTAATGCACGAAAAATTGCTGACAATGTACTCTTTCCGACAGCGTTCTCACCATAAATTAAATTGACATTTTTAAATGAGACATCTCCACTAGCTGAATAGTCTTTTATTTGACCGATGTTTTTTATTTTTTCAAACTTTAAAATCTTCAAACCAAATGCTCCATATCTTTTATTCAATAATAGACATGAAATTGTGTTTTTTCAAGATTTTTAACTAATGTTACTTATATTAAATATGAAAAATAGTTATATTTTTGGGAATTGATACTGATGGTTTTGGCAGTGATTTTTTATTAAAGTTTTTTTATTTACATTCAATATCCCATATATTATACTGTCAATTGAATCCAAGAGATTGGGTTCAGGGCTGTAGAAAGCCTCGCTTACACGGTGCAAAAACAAGCATCGTTATCTTGATGTAATGGTGTCTTTTGCATCGTTATAATCCCTGACTTATGGTTGGGGAGCTGTTGGTTATAAAATACGGTAATCCGAAAGACCGCAGAATCACTTGTAAGCTGATTTTCTAACTCCCTGACCGCCAATCTTTTTGGCGGTTTAACTTTTGTCGGAGAGACTCATGAAAAAGATTATTTTGTATTTGTTTATTATATTTGGAATCACCCCTTATTGTTTTGCAGCGAATAATGCAACAGATGTTTATTTACTTGCCCAGACAAAAAGCGCAACAGAATTAAACAAAGTTGAAAATATAGATGTTATTGATGCTGATGGTAATACTGCTTTGTGTTCAGCAATAAAAGATAATAATATAGATGCATATAATTTATTAAAAAAAGCAGGTGCAAACACAGAACATAAATGTGTTAAAAAAATACCAACAAAACAATATCAAGCATTTACACAAAAATTAGTAGCAACAAATAAATCTTGGTCTTTTTTAGGAATGGGTAAATGGGCTTGGACAGCCATAGGTGCAGGTGTTGTTGCTGGTGGGGCAGCTGCAGCTATGGGTAGCGGCGGTTCATCCGGTGGCGGTTCATCTGGTACCGATACCCATGCAGATTATTATGCACAATTAGCTCAATACCCGCTTTTTTCAGAACCTGAACATTGTTCTTCAATAGGAAAAATGGCGACAACACCAGGTGGGGATGAGTTCAGATGGGTGTGTCATTCGTGTCATCCAGGCTATGTTTTAGAAAATAATATATGCGTATTAAGACAATGTTCTTATGATACAACAAGTTGTAGCGCTGGATATCACCAAACTGGCAATACATGTCAATCCGGCGAAACACTGTATGTGGAGTGCGTTATCAATACATGCTCTTATCATACAACCAGTTGCGAAAGTGGTTATCATCAAACAGGGCAAACTTGCCAAGAAGGCGAAAACGAATATATAGAATGTGCAGAAAATACTTGTTCTGGTTATAACTATACCGACGCTAGTCAATGTCCGTCTGGATATAACGCGGGAGATTCCTGTTTGTCTGGAACAACAATGAAATATGCCTGTAATGAAGAAATTCAATGTCCATATAACACAACAGAATGTTCAGGTGGATATGTTGAAACAGGAAACACGTGTAAATCCGGTGAAATATTGTATAAAGAGTGCGAACAAATACAATGTGACGGAACAAATGTAATTTGGACGGAATCTGGATGCGCATGTAATGGTGGTTATCAAAACTATATACTTGGTATTGGTTGTGTTGAAATGGTTAATTGCGGAGCTAATGCTTCATGGACAGAATCTGGATGCGTATGTAATAGTGGTTATCAAAACTATGTACCTGGCCAGGGATGTTCACTTGTAACACTATATTGTGGTCCGCACGCAACCCAAGTTGGAACATCCTGTAAATGTGATGCAGGGTACGGGAAGAATTCGTCTGGTAATTGTGTAATTAAAGGTACAGATGTTATAAATCATAATATTGATAACAACCAATATGCGACTCTTTATGGCAGAAAAACATCAGGGGATGTTTCGACACATTATGACATTAATATAACAAATCACAGTGATAGCGATGTGTATGGAAACCATGTTCTATTTTCACCAACAAACTATGGTCATGGGTTCCATGCCTATTATGATTCTGATGATATTACAATTGATAATTTTGGAGATGGGGATATTTATGGTTTATATGGAAAAATTTATACACCTACTACAAGTGCGGTCGTCACGGAATCCCAGTGTGATAGGTTGTCAGTTGGGACAGGAAACAGACAAATCAATATTAATAACACAGGTAATGGCAATGTATATGGTGTTTATGGTGTTGTAGCTGGGACATACAGTATCCTTAACGTAGATAAAAGCAACGTAAATATTACCAATATTGGCAATGGGGATATTACGGGAATAAAAATAGAAAATCAATCTTCGGCTAG
This sequence comes from Candidatus Enterousia sp., assembly GCA_045634865.1. Taxonomy (GTDB): domain Bacteria; phylum Pseudomonadota; class Alphaproteobacteria; order Rs-D84; family Rs-D84; genus Enterousia. Next base: position 6,064 of record JAZRBB010000001.1, on the reverse strand, counting down.
TACTTTTGGTAGCAACCATAATATCGTAATTGATAATACGGGTAATGGGAACATAATTGCTATAACGGGCGATCAAAACGTGGGCGGAAATATTGAAATAATTAACACGGGGAGTGGGGATGTTATCGGCAAAAGATACACCTATGATGGATATATTAAAAACAATGGCAATATTACTATTACAAATAATGGTTCAGGGAATTCGTATGGGATATACAACAATTATGTGGCCCATGTTAGCAATGCTTATGGAGATGTTGCCATAATAACAATACGTAATAAGTACACAGGTAACGCTTATGGAATGTTTAGTGCTAGAAATTTGGGTGGGCGTTTGATTAATGGAAATTTTGGTAGCACATACAATAGCAATTCGTACGGTACTATAAATATTATAAATTATTCTAGTGGTAATGCTTTTGGTATGCGAGCCCATACTATATATGGACTCCAAGATGGTGGCCGGTATGTATCATCTCTTAGTCCTCAGCAACAAGTACAATCTGAAATAAATATTCAAAATTTATCCAATGGGATAGTAACAGGAACTTACACAAATATTGGCTCTTACAATACAGGAGGCGAGTATATAAACGGCCGAGCCGATAATTTTGGTGTTATTAACATAAATAATATTTATTCTGGAAGCGCTGTCGGTATGTTTGGTGATGCAGATTCACACATTTACAATTCTGGCACAATTAATATCACAAGAAATTCTTATATTGACGACGACAACACGGTATATGAACCTTATGACGTTCCATCTGGTAATGTAATAGGTATATACGGTAAATCAGGTAGTACTGTTTACAACTCGGGTACAATTAATATTACAACAAATAATATTGATAATGCATATGGTATTTATGTAGAATCTGGTTCAACTGTAACAAACACAGGAACAATATCAATAAACGGTAATAGTTGTTCAGGTAATGATTGTGATACTGGTAATTACATAGTTTTAAATGGTTCAACTCTGTATAATTCTGGTATGGTGTCTGTACCACAAATGAATCTGAATTCTATGGGTGGTAAAGTTGTTGCTGGTCTGGGTTCTCAATTTGTTATTGATAATGAATTGTCTGGTGATTTGAATATTTCCAGCGATATTGTTATGGATGGCAATCAAACAACCTATGTCGCAAACAATATGATTGATGCAGGTGATATATCTAAACTGAATGTTCGTTCTGCGTCTGCTATGTTTAATGCAACAATCGCAGATAACAAACACGATATTGTTATGCAGATGAAAGATTTCAATGAATTGACTGAAAACGCATCTTTGGCACAATTCTTGGCTGATAACTATACCAAGGGTAATGGTAATGACCTGTTCGCTGCATTGAAATCTTTGGAAAATATGTCTGCATTCAATGGTGCTTTGGCTGGATTGACTGGATTGAATACTTTCACACAGTTTGCACACGAAGATTTGTCTGCTATGCGTGAAATCAGTTTTTCAATGAATAATAAACTGTTTGAAAATTCAAGTCGTGATAGTTTTGATATATCTGACAGTACTGGGTATTTCTCGTTCAGTAATTCACGCAATGGTGGTTCTGGACAATATGGTATATCCAGTAACAAAATAACAGATAATCTGAAACTGGGTTATGGTATGGCAATGGCTAATATCAATACTGGTGATGATAATGGTATGCATCGTCAGAATAAAATGTGGTTGTTCTATATGCCTGCTACATACACAAATGATGGTTATGAATTGGTTGTTGCACCAAAGGCTGGATTCGCACGCAGTGAATATAATCGTCGTGGATATAACAATATGAACTATGAAGGTTATATTGAAAAGCGTATATTTGGTTTGATGAATGATTTGCGTTATCCATTGAACTTTGGTAATTGGACAATCGCACCTGATTTAGCATTCAATGCGATTGTATATGACCAAAGTGGACACGAAGATGAACAGGAATTTAGTTTGATTATACCTGATGACAGAACTGTATCAGTTGAAACAGGTCTTGGGTTATACACTAAATACGAAAAGACATTACAAGACGGCGGCAGATTCAAGTTGAATTCTGGCCTGATGGTGTATCGTGAATTTGGTGATACTTACGATATTAAACTTGGAATGCGTGGTATGGATGGTACATTCAGCTTGTATAACAACGACTATGAATATCGCGGTGCAGCAAGCATAGGGTTTGATTACAGCACTGGTCGTTTACATGTATACGGCGATGCACAATACTTTATGGACAACGCTAACTATGCAAACTTCAAAGGTGGGGTCAATTATAGGTTTTAACTGAGACCACGGCTTGAATTTGGCATCTTTGTGCTTGTTTTAAAACATATAATGAACCCTATGGTGCATTTGGTTACCATATTGGCATAAAGACCGTTTATCGCTATGCTATTTTAACAATTTTTATACTATATGAATTCAACAGCTTAAAACTCGCAACCCCGCAGAATTCCGCCACTTTTTATTGTACATTTGATTTCAAACAGCTTATAATAATGACATAAGGTTAAAGCAATAACGCTGACCATTAACAACAAAAAGGATATAAATATGTTACACAACTATAAATCTTGGCTTATCTCAAAAGGATATGCAAAAACTACTATCGTGGATTATGTGTCTTGTATAAAACGGGTATGTCGATGGGAAAATAAAACCGCAGAAGAATTGATTAAAAATATATCTGACACATTACAACAATACACCATAGGCGAACACTCAGCACGCGGACGTCTTAAAAGTCGTGCGATTAAAGCTAGTATCGTGACTTGCCAACGCTGGTTATTAGAATCACAGGCCGCATAAAAAAAGGAAAAACTATGATTGGATACGCTAAACAAAAAGGAAATAGTGTCTGGCTGTATGACGAAACAGGCAAACCATTATTCAATAAATGTGGCGAATTAATCGGATATACCAGCGCAACAGTCAGTATAAAAAGTAATACCGGTACTGTCTGGACGTATAATCACGAAGGTCGATGTCTCTTTGGAAGGTAAAAAAAGAAACCTGCTGATGTTAAAATTAGCAGGTTTTTATATTTGATCCATATTTGACGCGTGGCTTGCACCTTTTCTTTTGGCTTATAATTTACCACCTTTGACGTTTCGGCTTAATTCTGGCTCGTCTGGATCACAAATTGGACTACCATAATCAGATTCCGAATAGTTCTTGTGAAATTATTATGTTGTTCGTATCAAAATGCTTATTCTTATCTGCGTATATTTCTTTTGTGCAGTAACTTGGGGTATTAGCAGTAAAAAATGGATCCAAATACAATATGCCAGTATCAAATCCAGTTTTGTGAAATACTTTGTGCATAGCTTTTCTCATTCTGTTCAACTTGACATCGTTATTGTATAGAAAAACATGGTAGTGATACGTTTGAAATTTACCTTTTTCACAAAATGCGATGAACGGAATATGATGATGTATCCAGTCATTACCAAGCAAGTAAAATTCCAAATTTGCCATGACAGATCTTAACATGTTTTTGGAACGTTCGTAGTTGGTGCTTCTTTTTTCTACGGGAAATTGAATAGTCAACACGTAGTTCGCATTCAATGACGTTATCCATGATGCGATTTCATTTCTTACGTCTTTCGTTTTGTCTTTATTGTAACTAAATCTTGTGTACGACATTTTCTTCACCTTTTCTGTTATTTGATTTTTTTGTATAGTCCGGACAAAGGCAGATCACAATCTTTCCTTTGCCATCCACAATCCAAAACCGCCATAACAAGTATCTTGATGATGAACCGTCGATATTTAATAGAACGTCAAAAATTCAAAATAAGTGTCCAAAAAAATTTCCAAAACATAAAAAAAGCCCGGTTTTAACACCGGACTTATCAAATGCACCCTAAGGATCATTTATCTGAACTGCACAATTTTGCATAAAACATATTTGCAATTTCATCCAAAAAATCACCAGTAAATTTTGCACCTTTGCTTCTGAATAACAATTCAAAGGACTGTGCATCAAATGTATGACCAGGACATATATCTTCCATGTACATCTTTGCAAATTCAGCTGCTTCTTTAAAAGGAAATACATTTGTTGCCATTTTAATCACCCCCTTTATCATCGTTATCAAGATTAAATTCTGCTTTTACAAATTCAGCAATTACAGCAGCTGCATGACACGGGGCCCAGCATTCCCCTATACATGTTCTAAGCAACGACATATCCTGTCTGGCCCAAAGTGGTATATTTATGTCATCAGGTAACCGCAAAGCACGAAACAATTCATGCGGTGTGAACGTGCGACAATCAGTAAATTGTTCATTACCGTCTTTGTCCAAAATCGGTTGACCATCAGAATCAACGATTAAACGGCCAGGATGAATCATGTGATATGCCGACAATTCACCGTTATTGGTTAAAGTTGAATGCATCACTTCATCCCACCTGGCACGACAAAAAGCACCATGATGTATTGCACCACTGACTTTACCAGATAACGTCAACGGTTTATCCACACGTTCCCCTGTTGGTGTTACACGTATCTGTGCAGCTTGTGCCGGTGAAACGTATTCTGTTACATCTGCCCAATGTGGACCGCGCTGACCAGATTCCAGTGTCGGCAGATCGTCAATCACATTTTCCAATGTCAAAGGATTTTCATTCAAATGCTTCGGCAGATGCACCGGTTTAACCCTTGACGCAACAATGATCGTTCTGTCGCGGTTCATAGCCGTATTAAAATTTTTAGCATTTTGAATGCCAATATCATGAAAAATGAATCCACGTTTTTCAAATTCGTTAATGATATGTTGACCAACTGGTGTATCGCCAAGTTTTTCAAGTTTGCGTTCTTTGAATTCTTCTGCATTTTCGAATTCAACGAATTTATATGACGGACACCGATCAAGATGTCTAAACACATCTTCGAACAAGAACAATTCCGGACTATTTAAATCTTTCTGACAATTGGCCTTCGTGAACTGCTGACAACAAACCGATGCCATCAGTATTTCTGGTTTCTCACGACTTGCGATTTCTGCCAATTTATCCTGAGTACTGGTTTTTGTTATATCCCCGATTACCATTGTACAATTTGGATATAAGGCATGGTGCAGTTTCGCACGATCTGATTCCAATTCATTTGCCAGAACAACATCCACACCAATGTCTGGCAGGTAATATTCACAAATTCCCCCACTTGCAAATAATACTGTAGCTTTCATCCGACGTGGTGTATCTATTCTTAATTTGTTAATCTGGACGTGTGACCTTCTTGGGTCACACGTCTTTTTGGTTGGTGCTTTTTCTTTATTTTTCGCCATCTGCTTCACCTTTAATTTCATTAATTAAATAATTGTTTCCCAGATATTTGAATTTCGTGTCATGAATTTCCAACACTGGGTACTCTGAATACATCAACTGTATCCTTTCCGCGTAATATTGCGGTTTTTGTGCTGACTTCTCGATTTCATGTTCGTGAACAATAGAATCCAACTTAAAGTCAGCGGGCTTCGGTGCATTACCCTTGGTCGCAACAACCATGCTACGACACTGTCTTGTGGTAAACGTACCGGGAAGTTTCTTATCGATATCCCAATAAGCGAATTCTTGAATTTTAAAATTCAGCATCTGCAATATCGTGATTGATGCCTGGATGTTCAAATCATCAACCCAAAAGAACCCAACCGCATCTTCGTGGATGTAATTTCGAATTTCTTCCACGTTGAATTTATAAGCAAGATCACCGTACACGACGTTGAACCTAGTGTCTTCGGGCATTGGAAGTTGGGGTGCGTCACCAGCTTCCAATACATCACAACCATCATCTGTTTCTTTTTCCACTGCTTCATGAATCAGCTGATTTGCTTTATACAATGTCGGCATGTCATCCAAATCAAATTTGTGTAACGCCAACTGATCCAATGCATCTTGTGTCATTTGATTAATCACACCAAACGTCAGATCCTTGCGTAGATCCCATTTTTTGCGCTTCCAACCCCTGGCTGTGTAACTGTCTTTCAAGCTTTCATATTTCTTTGAATCAACGTCACGTTTAATACGCTCGGCCTTTTCAACTTCTGCACTTAACAACC